>CAMFKP010000048.1 GCA_945957385.1 uncultured Aeromonadaceae bacterium | reverse complement strand
AGTACTCGGCTACGAACCGAGCGGTCAGAGGTTCGAATCCTCTCGGATGCGCCATCTTATAAATGGGCTCTCAATGAGCCCGTTTTTTTTGTCATCTAAAACCCTTTCCCGCCTCTCTGTGAGTTATTGCCAATTTTCTCTCGAAAACCTGGTCTAGCTTCTTATCTATATATCCCTATATCCCTATATCCCTGCGGGAGCTGAAAAATGCACGGCACCCTGTATCAACTCATGCAAGCAAGTTGGTTAATGCTACTTGGCATGGGGTTAGTGTATTTAATCCTTGGGCTTATGGTCCTAGTGACGAAGTTGATGTCGCACCTTGTCCAGCGCATAAAAAACCCATCCTCGCCGTCGCCAGTCCATGGAAGTGTGAGTGATACGGAGATGGCAGCGATCGCTGTGGCATTGCATCTTTATCGCCAGTCACTGTTGTCAGGGGCTGAGAGCTCTAAGGAGGGGCGACAATGACCCATTCGCTGGCTATCACAGAGCTTGTATTGCGCGATGCACATCAGTCGTTACTGGCAACCCGTATGCGTCTGGATGACATGCTGCCGATTGCGGCACAGCTGGATCAGATTGGCTACTGGTCGATTGAGTCATGGGGGGGCGCGACGTTTGATGCCTGTATTCGTTTTCTTGGCGAGGATCCATGGGTTCGTTTGCGCGAGTTAAAACGCGTGATGCCAAATACGCCGCAACAGATGTTGTTGCGAGGGCAGAATTTGCTGGGTTATCGCCATTATGCCGATGATGTGGTGTGCCGTTTTGTTGAGCGGGCACATACAAACGGGATAGATGTCTTCCGGATCTTCGATGCAATGAATGATGTGCGTAATTTACGGACAGCTGTGCAGGCAACGCTGGCTGCGGGGGCTCATGCCCAAGGAACCTTGTGTTATACCACTAGCCCAGTACATACAACGTCGGATTGGATTGATCTTGCTTGCCGTCTGCAGGATCTAGGCTGTCACTCCTTGTGCATCAAGGATATGGCCGGTTTGCTGCGCCCGTATGAGGCGGAAACCTTGATTACTGAGCTAAAGCAGCACGTGAAATTGCCGTTGGCGCTACATTGTCATGCCACGACTGGCCTGAGTTTGCCTACGCAGATGAAGGCGATCGACGCAGGGATCGATATTCTCGATACGGCGATCTCCAGCATGAGCATGACATACGGCCATTCGCCAACGGAAACCATTGTGGCAATGTTAAAAGAGTCGCCTCTGGATACCGGAATGGACCTCTCCAATCTGGAAGCGATCGCCAAGTATTTTCGCAGTGTACGTACTAAATATGCCCGCTTTGAGGGCAGCTTGCGAGGGATTGACTCCCGGATACTGGTGGCCCAGGTACCCGGCGGAATGTTAACTAATCTGGAGAGTCAACTTAAAGAACAGTCTGCAGAATCTCGACTTGATGAAGTATTAGATGAAATTCCGCGCGTGCGGGCTGATCTGGGTTATATCCCTTTGGTCACGCCAACATCACAAATCGTCGGGACCCAGGCTGTCCTCAATGTGTTGTCGGGTGAACGTTACCAGACCATTGCACGTGAAACTGCGGCAATTTTGCGTGGTGAATATGGTGCGACACCGTCTCCGGTCAACCCAGAGTTACAGTCAAAGGTGCTGGCAGGCGCCGCGCCGACGACATGCCGGCCTGCCGATTTGTTGGCTCCGGAGTGGGAACACCTGGCTAGGGAGCTAACAACACAAGCCCGTGAACAGGGGATTGATTCCGCCTCTCTTAGCGATGAGGATCGCTTGACGTATGCGCTGTTTCCGCAAGTGGGACTAAAGTTCCTTGCGCATCGCAATGACCCCGCGTTTTTTGAGACTCCTCCTGTTCAATCTGATGTTACAAATACACAAAAGGCATCCCAAACACCTAACGCTCCTCCCATGTCTAAGCCCATTCCGGTTCGGTATGACGTGCGCGTCAATGGCCGTTTATTCAGCGTGGAGGTCGGTCCGGAAGGCACTCTAATGGCATCGTCCTTGGACAATGGGATTTCTCGGATGCCTGAGCAGGTTCTCTCATCACTCTTAACGCAAAATGCTGTGAGGAAAGAGCTTACTGCACCATTGTCTGGCTCAATATTGCGTGTTCTGGTCTCAGCGGGAAGCCACTTTAAGTCAGGCGATGTGCTGCTGGTGATGGAAGCAATGAAGATGGAAGCTGAAATCAGAGCGCCAGCGGATGGTGTTGTTCAGTCGATTACCCTGAAGCCTGGAGAGATGGTGACTGTGGGTCAGCCTCTGCTGTGGTGGCATGGGATCTGAGAAGGAGTAATTCGATGCAGGGAGTAATGACACTGTGGCTGGATACCGGATTAGCGACCGTTAGCTGGTTGCAAGCTCTGATGATGGTTATCGGCGGAGGGTTGATTTACCTCGCTGTGGCTAAAGAATTTGAGCCCCTGTTGCTGCTGCCAATTGGATTTGGTGCCGTGCTGTCTAATATCCCGAACGGTGGTTTTAATGAACCTGGTGGCTTGCTGTATTACATCTATCAAGTCGGGATCGTCTCTGGTGTGTTTCCACTGCTGATTTTTATGGGGGTTGGCGCGCTGACTGACTTCGGTGCGTTGATTGCTAATCCCAAAACCCTGTTGTTAGGGGCCGCGGCGCAGTTTGGGATCTTTGGTACCTTACTGGGGGCGGTCTTACTAAATTACTTACCCGGTTTCGATTTTACCCTCAAAGAGGCGGCATCCATCGCCATTATAGGGGGGGCGGATGGACCAACGGCGATATTTCTGACCAGCCGCTTAGCACCGGATTTATTAGGTGCTATTGCGGTAGCGGCGTATTCCTACATGGCATTAGTACCGGTCATCCAGCCGCCAATTATGCGAGCATTAACGTCACCGCAGGAGCGCGCCATTCGTATGAATCAATTACGCGTGTTGAGTCGACTAGAGCGGATGATCTTTCCATTGCTGGTCTTGATTTTGTGTATCGTTTTTTTACCCACAGCTTCACCGCTGATTGGCATGCTCTGTTTTGGTAATCTGCTGCGAGAATCTGGGGTTGTCGAGCGGCTATCCCGTACGGCTCAGAATGAGCTGATCAATATTGTGACCATATTCTTGGGCCTCGGGGTTGGTTCCAAGCTCTCTGCTGATAAGTTTCTCAATCTGCAGACGCTGGGCATTTTACTGTTAGGAGCCATCGCGTTTGCAATGGGAACGGCTGCTGGCGTATTAATGGGGAAACTGATGAATCGGCTATGTCACGAACCAATCAATCCACTGATTGGGGCGGCCGGTGTTTCCGCCGTACCGATGTCAGCGCGAGTTGTTAACAAGGTTGGCCAAGAGGTTGATGATCAAAATTTTTTGCTGATGCATGCCATGGGGCCCAATGTTGCGGGAGTGCTTGGGTCGGCCGTTGCCGCAGGCGTCTTGCTGGCATTGCTAAAATAAGTTGAAACGCCCGAAAGGAGAGGAGGGCCTCTCCTTTCGAATTACTGCGTTTACTGCTGAATACCAACAATATGCCATGGTGAGTCAGGCTGGGTCAGATTACGTTCCAGATGCCATACCTCATCAATCTGTTCTTCCACTTTTTCGACTGTATCGCGATAACGGCCTTGGAAGCGAATGCTGATCTGGGCGGTACGGCCATCTTGATCGGCGCGCACCATCTCTGCATCCACGAACATGACTTCAGTATGTTGCTCACCCGGATGTTGACGGCGTTCTGCCACCAAATCGTTATAGAGCTCGGGAGAAACATATTCCTGGATCTTGCTCAGATCATTCTTGTTCCAGGCTTCCTGGAGGGTACGAAAGTGATCGCGAGCTCCGTTCAGGAAAGGCTGCAATTCAAAGCCGGCAGGCAAGTTGAAGGGAACATCGCTGATGGTACTGAAGCCGGCCTGTGAGCTGCTATGTGCCGTGGGAGCCTCAAAGGCTTGATAAGGCTGTGTGTTTCCACCCGCAGCACCAACAGGGGCGTGTTGTCCCATCGCTGAGGTCTTTTGCTGCATCATGCCACGGAAGAGGCGATACAATAAGAAGGCAACGCCAGCCATGATTAGCATGTCCATGATCTGCAGCCCTTGAAACGCACCACTGCCAAACATCCAGGCCAGCAATCCGCCAGCCAGCAGACCACCAAGCAGGCCTCCCATCATCCCTTTTCTCGCGCCAGATGCGGCTGGCGTCGCTGCCGGTTGTTTGTTCCCCACGGGTTGGGCTTGTTGCGCGGGGGCTGTTCGATAACTTTTACCGAATGAACGCTTACCTCCGAATTTAGCGGCATCGGCGTAAGGGCTGTGTAGCGCAAGTGTCAGACTGACGAGCGCAACCCCGAATACGGCGAAAAACTTGCGTAACATGATGTTCAGCTTCCTGGTGGTTAGGTAATAGTCAACCATCCTACGTGGATGAGGAGCGGCGTCAATTCTGTTTGCTCTAGGTTGTCTGTTCGGTTTTTACGATTCTTATGTGGTTATTATGTCAATAATTACCGACTATATGTGTCGAGTCCGGTGTCCACGCCGCAATGCTTTTCCCCACCGGTAAAAAGGCAGATAATACCGCTCCCTTCTGATGATGGTACTGGAATCCATGGTGCAACCGTCTGTGCAAAAAAAGACTGACACTCGCCTTGAGCAACTGAAGATGCCTCCACACTCCTTCGAGGCTGAACAGTCTGTACTGGGTGGTCTGATGCTGGACAATGAAGCATGGGATCGCGTTGCTGAGCGAGTTGTTGCCCAGGACTTTTATAGCCGACCACACCGCATCATCTTCGCTGCCATGAGCCGGCTGTCTGAACAAGGTTTGCCGATCGACCTGATTACCTTGCAGGAAGAGCTGGAGCGCCACGAGCAGCTGGAAGAGGTGGGCGGTTTTGCTTATCTGGTTGAGGTTGCTAAAAATACGCCCAGTGCCGCGAATATCAGTGCTTATGCCGAGATAGTTCGTGAGCGTGCCGTGGTACGCGAAATGATCTCGGTTGCTAATGAGATTGCGGAATCTGGTTTTGATCCTCAAGGGCGTAATGCGGCGGATCTGCTGGATGAGGCAGAGAGCAAGGTATTTAAAATCGCTGAGGCGAGAAGCAGCTCAAGCGATGGCCCGCAACCATTAAAGGCGGTGTTGGAAAAAACCGTCGATAAAATCGAAGAGTTATTCCGTAAACCGCACAACGGCGTTACCGGCGTGTCATCGGGTTACAGCGATCTCGACAAGATGACGTCGGGCTTTCAGCCTTCGGACTTGATTATTGTTGCTGCCCGTCCCTCTATGGGGAAGACCACCTTTGCAATGAATTTGGTGGAGCATGCAGCGCTAACGCAGGATAAACCTGCGGTCATCTTCTCGCTAGAAATGCCCTCGGAACAGATCATCATGCGTATGCTGGCCTCCTTGGGACGGATTGAGCAAACGCGCGTCAGAACGGGCCAACTTGATGATGATGATTGGGGTCGCTTATCGTCGACCATGGGCATGTTGCTGGAAAAGGGCAAGATGTACATCGATGATGCCTCGGGGCTGACACCTACTGATGTCCGCTCTCGTACGCGTCGTATTGCTCGCGAACATGGTGGCGTCAGCCTGGTCATGGTGGACTACTTGCAATTGATGCGCGTGCCATCACTCAGTGACAATCGGACCTTGGAAATCGCGGAAATATCTCGTTCGCTCAAAGCCCTAGCCAAGGAGCTCAATGCGCCCGTGATTGCGTTGTCCCAGTTGAACCGGAGCCTGGAACAGCGTGCAGATAAACGTCCGGTTAACTCTGACCTGCGGGAATCGGGCTCCATCGAACAAGACGCGGATCTCATCATGTTTATCTATCGGGATGAGGTTTACCACGACGATAGCCCCGACAAGGGGGTCGCCGAGATCATCATCGGTAAACAGCGTAATGGCCCGATCGGCCGGGTCAGACTCACATTTCAGGGACAATACTCCCGGTTCGACAATTACGCCGGCCCGGCATATGACGATGATTATTAAGGACATGCCATGCAAGCAGTAACGGCAGAGATCAATACTCGGGCTTTGCAACATAATTTCGATATCGTGCGTCAGCATGCGCCCCACGCCAAAATCGTAGCAGTGGTGAAGGCGAATGCCTATGGCCATGATTTGCTTACGGTGGCAAGAACGCTCAAAGATGCCGATGCCTATGCCGTTGCGCGCATAGAGGAGGCATTAACACTGCGTAGCGGTGGCATTGTTAAACCGGTCATCATGCTTGAGGGTTTTTTCAGTGCCGATGATTTGCCGGTGCTGGCGGCGAATAATTTACAAACCGCTGTGCACTCTTGGGAGCAGTTAGAAGCGCTGGAGCGTGCCGAGCTAAGTCAGCCGGTTCGTGCCTGGATGAAACTGGATACCGGCATGCATCGGCTTGGCGTTCGACCAGAAGAACTTCCTGAATTTTATGGCCGGCTGGCAGCCTGTCAGAATGTGGTGCAACCCTTTAATTTGATGACGCACTTCAGTTGCGCTGACGAGTTGGACAATCCACTGACCCGCGAGCAGATCGATCTATTCAAGCAGCTTGCGAATGCGCATCCTGGCGAACGAGCGCTGGCCAATTCGGCCGGTGTGCTGGCATGGAAAGAGGCACATGCTGATTGGATTCGTCCTGGCATCATGTTGTATGGCATCTCGCCGTTTCCAGATCTAGTGGGTGCCGACCATGGTTTGCAGCCGGTCATGACATTGAAGAGTAATCTGATCGCGGTGCGCACTGCTAAGGCGGGTGAACGGGTTGGTTATGGCGCTCACTGGACGACTGAACGAGATACCCGTTTGGGGGTGGTAGCGATGGGGTATGGTGACGGTTATCCGCGGATGGCCCCTAATGGTACTCCCGTATTAATCAACGGCAGGATAGTGCCGACTGCGGGACGCGTGTCGATGGATATGATGACGGTGGATCTTGGGCCGGAGGCAACTGATAAGGTTGGCGATGAGGTCGTGTTATGGGGGCAGGGGTTGCCAGTTGAAAAAGTAGCGCAACATATCGGAACCATACCGTATGAGTTAGTGCTTAAATTGACGCCGCGAGTGCGTCTGACTTTTTGCTAATGTGGCTGCAGCGCATTGTTCATCTGCCGCCGCGTAAGCGCGGCTTTCATCTGATAACCCAGGAGATCGTCAGTGCGTTGCCTGAGCTGCGCACCGTCCAGGTCGGGTTATTGCACTTGCTGTTGCAACACACTTCAGCTTCGCTGACGTTGAACGAGAATTGTGATCCTGATGTGCGGCTGGATTTGCAGCATTTCATGTCCAGGCTGGTGCCGGATGGTGGTCCTGGTTTCAGGCATATTGATGAAGGCATGGATGACATGCCTGCCCATGTGTGTGCCTCGTTACTGGGTTCATCACTGAGTTTACCAGTAACGGATGGCCGGTTAGCGTTGGGACGTTGGCAGGGGATCTATTTGGGTGAACACCGGCTGGCGGCATCGGGGCGGCAGATTCTGGCGACCCTGCATGCCGAGTAGCCAGGCTATAACCCTTCACCACCACGCGTGGCGCGTTCCGCTTTTTCTCGCCACTGGGGATCGAGCGTGAACTGCCCCGGCGTCCAAAAAAGGTAAAACCAGGGCTGCTTGGTCTGCCACTGTGGGAAGATGATTTCGACACTGTTGTCTTCTTTCTTATAAAGCGATGTCTGGATATGAATTTCAGAAACGACCAGAGCGGCAATGAGGGCCACAATGGCCCAGCGGAACAGTTTGCCCACGATGTATTACATCCTTGTGATGTGGTTCAAGCAGTGCTTATTCGAAACAGATTTCGATAGTGGCGCGACCATATTCGCTTTCAAAAGGCATTAATAATTTAGTGCTCTCTGTTTTGTGGGAAATGGTGTGATTCGGTCCGGAAACAACGACCGGAGTGGCCATATCAAACTCGTAGCCTTTTTCAGCCAGCATGCGTTTGGCTCCGCCTGTCACCATGTTCGTGATCTCGCCGACCATGTCGGTCACTTCTTCATTAATGGTCGTCGGCGCTTCACCCAGCATGCGGCGCATGACTTCCAGTGCCAAGCCTTTGTCGAACGTGATGGAGAACGAACCTCGGGTTTGGGGGCCAACCATGCCAATCAGACCAGACACATCACCACGTGCCAGTTCGTCATTCTTCTTGCGTGGAGCACCGGCTTTGAGTTCGAGCTGGGCCATGGTGCTCATGACATGCAGAAGGGAAACAAGGAACGGATTCACGAATTCGGCACGCATTTTTATCCTCGAAAATAAACCGTTTGTCGCCACAGATAACGAGATGGATGCTTCTGGCGGTTACACGGTATAGCTACAGCGTATTTTTCTAAGAAGCTTAACATATAGTATCTTGGCCAGGCGTGACAATATTCATTCTCGGCTTTGCCTGCAGCCTGTGATCCGTCTTCACGCTTCCGGAAAATAGGGGATGACGCTAGAATCCGCGCTCTTTGATTGATCCGCTCTATGAGGTTTTCATGACTGTGCCTGCCCTGCGCTTTTCCGTCGCTCCCATGCTGGATTGGACTGATCGCCATTGTCGTTTCTTTTTGCGGCAAATCAGCCGGCATGCGCTGTTGTATACGGAAATGGTGACTACAGGGGCGATTTTACACGGTAAAGGCGACTATTTGGCCTACTCGCAGCCCGAGCATCCGCTGGCGTTACAGTTGGGGGGGAGTGATGCCGAAGAGTTGGCCCGTTGTGCTCGCATTGCGGCCGAACGCGGTTATGACGAGATAAATCTGAACGTCGGTTGTCCTTCGGATCGCGTGCAAAACGGGCGTTTTGGTGCCTGCTTGATGGCCGCTCCTGAGCTGGTGGCCCGGTGTGTTGCGGCGATGCAGGCGGAAGTCGCCATCCCGGTGACGGTCAAAACGCGGATTGGTATTGATGAGCAGGACTCTTATGAGTTTTTACAGGCGTTCATTGAACAAGTCAGCGCGGCGGGGTGCCAGCAATTCATTGTTCATGCGCGCAAGGCGTGGCTCAGTGGCCTCAGCCCGAAAGAGAATCGCGAGATACCGCCACTGGATTATGCGCGTGTCTATCGTCTAAAGCAGGAGTATCCGCACCTGACGATCGCCATTAATGGCGGTATTACTCACATGGACGACATACTGCGACACCTGCAACAGGTGGATGGCGTCATGGTCGGCCGTGAAGCCTATCAGAATCCCTATCTGTTGGCTGAGGTTGATCGACTGGTATTTGGCGATAGCGCTCCGGTGCCGAGCCGGCATCAGGTCGTGCGGCAGATGTTGCCCTACATCGAGCAGCAACTGGTGCAGGGTAACCAGTTGGCCCATGTGACACGGCATATGCTGGGCCTGTTTCAAGGATTGCCAGGTGCGCGAGCCTGGCGCCGTCACCTCAGCGAGCAGGCCTGCCGACGCGGTGCGGGTGTGCAAACGGTGCTCGATGCCATGGCCCATGTCCCGGAAGTCTGATGACTAGTGGGCATTCCGGGATAGATCCACATCGTTTGGTTGTGGCGCCGCCTCCCACGGTCCCGGATCCGGCGAGCTGCACAGCAGGGCAATCAGCGCCTCTTCACTGATTGGTCGTGATAGCAGGTAGCCTTGGGCGATATCGCATCCCCGAGCAATCAGCTGGTGCAGCTGTTCCCGTGTTTCGACCCCCTCGGCCACCACTTGCAATTCGAAGGCGTCTGCCAGTTGCAAAATGGAGTGCACCAGCCGGGGGTTATCTTCCAGATGTGCCGTATAACTGCGATCGATCTTCAGCATGTCCAGCGGCAAGGCCGCAAGGTGGTTCAATGAGGTATAGCCGGTACCAAAGTCGTCAAGGGCGATGACCACCCCCAACGATTTGAGGGTTTGCACCATGTTTCTGGCGACGTCATCCAGCTCGACCAGCGCGGTTTCAGTAATCTCAATGCCGAAGCTGGCGGGATCGAGATGATAGTACTCCAGCAAACGCGAGACTTGCTGCGGGTAGTGCGGGTTGGACAGTTCGGTGGCTGAGGCGTTGATCGCCAGGTGAAAATGTTCAAATCCGAGAGCCTGTAATTTGGACTGGCAGCGGCAAGCCTGTTCCAGTACCCACAAATCGATGTCCAGGATCTGCGAGGAGTGTTCGGCGATGGGGATGAAGCGATCGGGGGGAACCAGGCCATACTCCGGATGATGCCAGCGCAATAAGACCTCAGCGCCGATGATGCGCTGGGTTTTCAGCGAATATTGTGGCTGGAATACCACCTTGAGCTGTTGCAATGCGAGGGCGGAGCTTAATTCCGACTCCAGCCACTTGTCCTCGCGCAAGCGTGCTGCGATCGCGCCATCCAACTGATACCAGTAGTTACCGGTATAACGGCTGGCCTGGTGGCGCGCCTGATTAACCGATTGCAACAAATCTTCGACACGGGTGCCCGCCTCGGGATAACTGACGATGCCGGCGCTGAATCTGAGCTTCAATTCATACTCGCCAACCAATACGGGTTTTTTCAAACGCCTGGCCAGCTGTTCACAAAGCTGAGGGGCTGACAGCTGACCGGGCGTCGTGGCAGGAGGCAGTACAAAGCAAAACTCATCCGAGCCGATGCGAGCCAACAGACACGGCTCGGCGGCGGCCTGGCGGTATTTTTTCAGCAGATCGGTCAGCAGTTGTGCCATGGCCTGGAGTGCCTGATCACCAGTACGGGAACCGAAGGTGTTATTGATACCGCTGAGGTTGTGTAATTTTATCTGGGTAATAAAAAATTCCGTATCGGATGCGGACTCCTGGCTGACCAACTTATGTAAATATTTCACCAAGGTGCTGCGATTACTCAATCCGGTGAGCGAATCAAGCAATGCTGAATGTTCCAACTCGAGCTGTGAGGCCTCGAGGCGTGATAGCATCAATGAAAATTGATTATGTAATTCCGTCATTTCATCATCAGGATGAATTAATGGAATATGGTGTAATTCTTTGCGCGTCACCTGATGCATGAGATGACGTAATTCATTGATCGGGCGGATAATGAATTTGTTTAAAATCCAATTTCCGAGGAAGCATAACACTATGATGACAAGGCTAATGGCGGATAACAGTGCGATTTTTATTTTGTTTAATTCTGAAAATAATAGATTATCTGGAATCATACAGATCAATGATGAACGGGGTGAAAGCGTGTATTTTTTTGTGCTGTAATGCAGGCCATTTAGCATGATGCCATCATTTTTAAGCAAGGCATTAATGTTCAGGTTTTGGTATTTTGGTTGCATGATTTCTTGTTTGGCTTGATCGTATATAACCAGTTTAAATCCGGTGCGCTTTTCTTGTAGTTCCACAAAGTCGAATAGTTTTTTTAGCGATGATGTCATCAGCAGGACATAGGACTCTTGCTCATTGCCGGCATTAGACAATTCGGGGTTCTGCGGTTTGAATGACAAGCCTTGTTGAAAAACAAATGCGCCAATTTCATGAGAATAAATTAGTTGGTTATATTCCTGACTGCCGCTGTGCAACATATTTTCCCAAAAATTCCGATTTGATGGACTGAGCGCAACAAAAGGGTCTATTCCGTCGCCAACCTGGATTTCTTCTTCCGCTTTATTATTTAATAATACGATTTGTAATATTCCTGGGTTGCTATGCATGACCTGGTGGAAAAGTAATTGCACCTGCGGGGCGAGATAGCGCATTTTGTCGGTGTGATTTTCCGCGCTCAGGTAGCGGGACAGCGTTTGTGATTTTGGTAAAAATTCAAGTTGTGTCTTATTGGCGCTGACGCCGAAGTTTATAAATTCTTTGGCGCTGTCAACCAGCATCATGCTCTGGGTGTTGACTTTCTCTTTTGCCATGTTTTCAATTAGGCCCCATGAATTTATTCCCAGCGCCAGTAGCGGTGCTACCACGATAGGAATTAGGGTCAAGATAAGTTTTGTTCTTATTTTTTTCATTTACTTCAGCACCGAAAAGTAGATGGTGTTTCTGACTCGGTCACCGACATCATTACTGATGTAATATTCTGAATGCTCCAGATGTTGGCGGTTGGGATATATAACGTCATTGCTGGTTATTTTTTTCGAAATCAAATTTTCATGTAGCGGTGGAATAAAGCCGAGTAACTCGCCATTGATGTTGGCCATATCGACGCGCGTCACTAATTTCAGGAATTGCCATGCCGCATCCGGATGCTGGCTATCGTTGCGGATAGCCAAACAATCCAACCAGAGTAACGATCCTTCGCGTGGTGATACATATACCCAGTCATGATGAGGCGACAGCTGTTGCAGGCTGTAAAAGTCACCGCCATAGATTACCGTCGCATAGATCTGATCGCGGATATGGGGATCGGCGAGGGCCGCGAGCGAATATTGATAAGCCAGTACGCTCGGACGAATCTGTCGCAACACCCGAAAGGCCTGTTGTAGTGCGGCTGGCGTCTGTGTATTGAGGGAGTAGCCGAGCTCTTTCAAGGCAATGGAGACCAGAGAGACGGCATCATCAACCAAGATCAGGTGACCGGCCAGCTCCTCCTGCATCGCAAACAGATCATGCCAGCTGGTCAGCGGCCGGGATACCTTGTCGCGGCGGTAGGCAATTCCCATTGAGCCCCAGAAGTAGGGAACAGCATATGCTCCACATCGAGCTCTGGCACTGGGATTAAACTGTGGCAGATCAAGCCCTTGCAATGACAAAAAGTGTTGTTGGATTTGGGGATTGCGCAGCGTTAAGTAATCGACGACCACGAGGTCCATGTTCGGGGGTTGCTCCGATAGCAGCAACCGATTCCGAGCTTCATCGCTGTCGTAATTCAATTCGCGGATCTGATAGCCGGTTTCACGTTCAAATTGTTGTTTGAGCGGAGTGGCCAGATACTGGGACCAGTTGTAGAGCACCAGCTCGGGCGTTGCCTGTGCAGATAGCGGGCTCAGAACGGAAAGCAAAAGCAAGATCGTGGCTCTGGTTATGCTCATCTGAAGGCTCCCCCGGTCATGGCAGGGCGGCTGTCTGTTTCAGCCTGTCTTCGCAAGCATAGCGTTACGGTTCTGATCCTGACCTGTCAGATCATACGGTTGCGATTGAGCCGTGTTCTTCTAGCGAACCTAGAGTTCTGACAATAAGGTGGTGACGTATTGCTCTAAAAACGCTTTACGTTTCTGTGCCATACGACGTCCAGCCTCGGTCTGCATTCCTTCGGCGACCCGGTACAATTTGATAAAAAAGTGGTCGAGTGCAAAGGCCTGATCATCCAGCGGCCGGTGTTTGGCTAGGGGATCGTGTGGGTCAAACATGGCGCGCTGCATGCGACCAGAGGTATAAAATACCCGAGCCAGTCCAATGGCTCCGAGTGCCTCCATTCGATCGGCATCTTGTATCAATCGTGCTTCCAGCGTTTGCGCCGGGATGTTGGCCGAGAAGCTGTGAGCTTCGATAGCGTGGCAGACCGCAGGAATCAGGCCGGCAGGGAAGGTTAATTCATCGAGAATAACCAGTGCTTGTTTCGCGGCGAGCTGTGAGCTGAGATGACGCTGCGGGTGATCCTTGGGCAGGCTGACGATGTCATGTAAATAGGCGGCCGCCAACAGAATCAGGGGATTCGCCTGCTCGCCTTCCTCGCGATTCAGCGCCATCGCGGTTTTCCACACCCGGCGAAAATGGGCGATATCATGGGCACCATCATCGGCGGCATGATGTTGTTCCAGCCAGCATTCCAGCTGTTGTTGCCAAAAGGCGAGGGGCGAGTCGGTCATGCGGGATCCTGTGGTGTCAGGCGGATAGGCGAGATCAATGCAAGGCCCGCATCATCCAGTACTACACGACAGAACGCAAGACAGCCGTGGGCAGCTCTGGCGATGGCCAACGCTGCCCGCGGAGACTAAATGGCGGGTGGCAGACGGAATGTCATTTGATCGATCATGCTCTGTGCTGTGCGGATCCGCGCTGCTTCTGCGCGAATCGGCATGTCGCTGGAGGCCTGTAATGCCGAGCGCCATAAGATGATGTTGCTTTGCCGATCTTTGAGTACTAATGCCAGCGTCCCTTTCTTGCTGGCAGTGGCGCCGGGATCCAGCCCTAGCTTGGCAAAGACCAACCGGTCGGCATCTTCTTTGTCGCCGAGTACGCCGGCCATCACGATGACATCGGCCTGAGTGGCCGCGGCCGGCGTTAATCCCAACTGTTGCATGCGTTGTGAGATCGCCTGCTTTAGCAGCGGCAACCAGGGTTTGCCCTGCTCTTTGCTGTACATCATGTCATCGGGTATCGCGAAGGTAATCGGGCCACTATAGGGCCAGTTGCTCAAGGTGGTACTGACGACGGTCATCTGCACTGTTGGTTCGTGCGGCACGGCGGTGTCGATAGGCTCACTGGTTTGGGCGCAGGCGGCCAAAGCGATAGCAAGCAGGGGTAACAGTTGACGCATGAGGGCTCCACAATAGTGTCAGATGACTATGTAGCAAGATACCAGACTCCGAGGGCTTGAGTCTGTGCGATTCAGCGCTTTGTTGATGTCAGGTACAGGCTGCCAGATAGCCAGCAGGCGACAGCCCGACGACTTGCCTCAAAGTGAGGTTCGGGCAGTGATTGTGGCGCATACCAATCCCAGCCTTCACATTTGTCGGGTTCACACAGGCGCGGCTCCCCTTGCTCGACGTTCGCCAGCAGCGCGATGGAGACATAGTGGCGGCCGGTTTCGCGGCAGGTTTGCAAATCATTGCTAAGTCCGACGACAACGGGCGTTGCAATCTGCAGGCCGGTCTCTTCGGCGACCTCGCGAATGGCACACTCCTCGAAGCTTTCGCCATGTTCCAGATGTCCCCCAGGGATCGACCAATAAGGAGCATGGCTCCCTTTACGCTTACCCAACAGGATTTCACCTTGGGGATTGAGTAGGATGACGCCCACACCTACACGTGGCGGAGAGAGTTCCAGCGGCATAATGATGTTTAATCCAGATGATCGAGCGGCAGAGCCGTCTGTTGTTTTACCTGTTGCAGGACGAAGCTGGAGCGCACACCGGTAACGCCTTCCAGACAGGTGAGTTTTTCCAGCAGAAACCGTTGGTAATCCGCCATGTCGGTGACCATCACCATCAGCTGATAGTCGGCATCGTTGCCGGTGATCAGGGCACAGTGCAGGACTTCAGGCATCTCAAGAATTGCCTGATTGAACTGCTGCAGACGCTCCGGCGTGTGTTTGTCGACGGTGACGTGAATGTAGGCGGTGAGTTTCAGATTCAACCGCTCTGGACACAACAGCGTGACTTGACCACGGATCAGCCCCATCTCTTCGAGTGCCTTGACGCGTCGCGAACATGGGGCAGGCGAAAGGCCAACTTGCTCGGCCAGTTCCAGGTTGCTGATCCGTGCATCCTGCTGCAGTAACGTCAGGATGTGACGATCAATTCTATCTAACTTCAGGCTCAATGTTGCTCCGATTGCCGATATTAAGCTAAATGCGCAAATATATTGCGCAACTATTGGATATTTAACTAAAGAAAGCAAGCACATTGCGTTTGAATGCGCGTACCATTTCGTTATCTTCTTCAGGCATGGTTAACCGGCTATGTCTGATGGCAACAGACCTACCCGCCTGCTTGCCCTGACCGCTCGCTTATCCGGCGACTATGGTCTCAACCTCTGCTTACCGGCAGGGAGTGAAGAGCAAAAAAGCCAGCAGATGCTGGCTTTTTTGTTATCTGGTGGATTACTTGGCAATCCGTTTGTACTTAGCGCGGTGCGGCTGTATGGCTTCGGCACCGTAAGTCTTTTTCTTCCACTCTTCGTACTCGGTAAAGTTACCTTCGAAGAATTCAATCTTGCCTTCATCCTGATAGTCGAGAATGTGCGTGGCAATCCGGTCCAGGAACCAGCGGTCGTGCGAAATAACCATGGCACAGCCCGGAAATTCCAACAGGGCGTTTTCCAGTGCCCGTAGGGTTTCAACGTCCAGATCGTTGGTGGGTTCGTCAAGCAGCAGCACGTTACCACCGGTCTGTAGCAGCTTGGCCAGGTGCAGGCGGCCACGTTCGCCTCCTGATAGTTCACCAACACGTTTTTGCTGGTCCGAACCCTTGAAGTTGAAACGGCCGATATAGGCGCGGCTCGGGATCTCGAAGTTGCCGATACGCAGGATATCCTGACCATTAGCGACCTCTTCGAACACGGTCTTCTTATCGTCCATCTTGTCGCGGAACTGATCTACCGAGGCCAGGGCAACGGTGTCGCCGAGGATGATCGCACCGGCATCCGGGGTTTCCTGGCCGGAGATCAGCCTGAACAGAGTCGATTTACCTGCGCCGTTCGGACCTATGATGCCGACGATGGCACCCTTTGGAATCGCAAATGACAGATCGTCGATCAGCACGCGATCACCATAGGATTTACGTAACCCTTGCACCTCCAGCACTTTGTCACCCAGACGGGGTCCTGGCGGAATGAACAGTTCGTTAGTTTCGTTACGCTTCTGGTAATCGCCGCTATTGAGCTCTTCAAAACGTGCCAGACGCGCCTTGGACTTGGCCTGACGTCCTTTCGGGTTTTGGCGAACCCACTCCAGCTCTTTCTCGATCGACTTGCGACGAGCGGCTTCGGTGCTGGCTTCCTGTGCCAGGCGGGCATCTTTTTGCTCCAGCCAGGAGGAGTAGTTGCCTTCCCACGGGATCCCCTCACCACGGTCCAGCTCCAGGATCCAGCCGGCGACGTTGTCGAGGAAGTAGCGGTCGTGGGTGATGGCGACGACGGTGCCTTCGTAATCGTGCAGGAAACGCTCCAGCCAAGCGACTGATTCGGCATCCAGGTGGTTGGTCGGTTCATCCAGCAGCAGCATGTCCGGCTTTTCTAGTAACAGGCGGCAGAGTGCAACACGACGGCGTTCACCACCAGACAGGTGCTTGATTTGCGCATCCCACGCCGGTAGACGCAGTGCATCGGCGGCGCGTTCCAGCTGGTTTTCCATGTTGTGCCCATCCAGAGACTGGATGATGGATTCCAGTTCACCTTGCTCCTTGGCCAACTTGTCAAAGTCAGCGTCGGGATCGGCATATGCGGCGTAGACTTCGTCCAGGCGAGTCAGCGCACGCTTGAGTTCCCCCATCGCTTCTTCAACGGCATCGCGTACCGTTTGCTCTGGATCAAGCTTCGGCTCTTGAGGCAGATAACCGATTTTGATGCCAGGTTGCGGACGCGCTTCACCTTCTATCTCGGTATCAATACCGGCCATGATGCGCAGCAATGTGGATTTACCTGCACCGTTCAGACCCAGTACACCGATCTTGGCGCCTGGGAAGAAGGAGAGGGAGATGTTCTTGAGAATGTGCCGTTTCGGGGGAACGACCTTGCCAACCCGATTCATCGTGTAGATAAACTGAGCCATAAGAATCTCATTGTTGTCGTGAAGTCAGTGGTCGGCATTCTAAACCATGGCCTGCACTCAAGAAAGGAGGGGCTTGGTGTGATGCGAGCTGGGGCCGGTTCTTTGCGCAGCTGTCAGCTTGGCTTTACAGCGTGGAGGGAGTTGATAAGGGACTCCAGGCTGTCAGCTTGGTGTTCTGGCGATTACCATGCGCGCGGTTTGGCTTTTTTAGGAACAGATGTATGTCTCTTGCTCATTCTCGCCTTGAGGATGTCATGGCTCTGTTGACTGGTTGTACTCTTGCAGCACTCGGGGTCTTTTTTCTTAATCAGGCACATATGGTCAGTGGAGGAACCGTCGGTTTGGCATTACTGCTGACCCAAGCGACGTCTTTGCCATTTGCTGTTTGGTTTGTGGGTATTAATTTGCCGTTTTTACTGCTGGCTCAACGCCGGATGGGGTGGCGTTTTACGCTGCGTAGTTGTATGGCCGTTGGGCTGGTTGCGCTGCTCTCTCAGTTACTGCATCGGGCGTTGTACGTTGCGCAGGTAACCCCGTTGTGTTCGGCATTACTCGGTGGCTTGCTGATTGGTATTGGGCTACTGATTCTATTCCGGCATCAGGCCAGTTTAGGTGGTTTCAATATATTGGCGCTCTGGTTTCAGCAGCGCTTTACTATCCCTGCCGGCAAGGTTCAGATGGTGCTGGATGCCGGCATAGTGCTGGCCTCTTTATATTGGGTCGGAGCTGGATTGGTGGTGTTCTCGGTGCTGTCTGTGGTGCTGCTAAATCTGGTCTTGGTGCAAAACCACAGGCCGGGGCGGTATTTGGGGGCGCGATAATAAAAGCGATAGGTGCAATTTGACCTTCTTAACATGTGCTGAGCACGTGAAAATAGTTAAGGCGCCGTTGGCGCCTTAACTGATTCTAAGGTGGCATGATTAGTTAGCCGGCATCGATAACTTTTACACTACTTGTAAGCGAGACTCCTTTCGGGCTGGTAACTGATATCTTCATATTCCCTTCGCTCTTGCCATTCGGTTCATCTTCTGGACTGATCACTGCACACATAAACTGAGGCCGTGTCGTTGAAGGATACGGGCTATTGTAGCCCCAGTTACAACCGAGAGTTTGATCTCCATACGCTTCAATAGCTCCACCGTTTGTCGTGGTGATGGCGGTTGTACTTCCGGCAGGAATGGGGTTTGCTCCACGTAGATCGTAGGTCAGATCACCGAGATTTCCGGCGATGGTTTCAGGAATCGGGTTCATGCTGCCGTCTTTGGGTAAATGGGCAGGCAAGAAGCGAATGATCCGGCTACCTGCTCGCAGATCAACAGCAATGTCAGAACGCCAGGTGTTTGTGCCCGCAACAACGAAACCTGTCGTTTCATCGTAGCGCTTGTCATCCAACACTTGAATCGGCAGTATGGCGCCATTACCGGTTCCGGTGAAAATAAACTCTTTATTCCTGAACAACAACGCAAGTGTCTTGTTACAAAATCCACGCTTGACGGTGTCGTCTGAGCACATTAGCCCAGTATACTGAGCATCTCCTAGATCTCGTTTCCCGTTCCCGTTGGCATCGACTAGCAACTTATCAATATTCAGGCGGTATCCATCTACGTCGGCTGTCGGCGGTGTTTTCGCCGTATCATCGACATTGACGTCCATAAAGGGGTCACCAATATCGGTGTACGAACGTACGTAGTTCGGTACCTCCCACGAGTACTTATCATCAGGCACGCCGGTCAGATCGGCTTTATCAAAGATGCCGTTACCGTTGTAATCCAAGAAGCTTTCTTCACCTTCCACATAGGCGCTGACTGTGACACGACCGTCAATAGGGCGCGGGTCTTGTGAGGCCAATGTAGCGGTACAGACACCGGCGACAGAGGTACAAGTACCAGTCACATCACTGTCATCTCCCGCCAGGCTTCCTGAGATGCTCCCCCCCTCGGTGGTGAAATAGACTTTGGTGCCATCGACAACGGGGTTGTTGAAGCGGTCTGCCAAACGCACAGTGATTTTGGCCTCTATGCCATCGTAGTCCCAGCCTTCGATGTTGTATTTATCAGCAGAGAAGGAAAAGCTGTCGTCATCCGGC
Source organism: uncultured Aeromonadaceae bacterium (assembly GCA_945957385.1). Classification (GTDB taxonomy): domain Bacteria; phylum Pseudomonadota; class Gammaproteobacteria; order Enterobacterales; family Aeromonadaceae; genus Pseudaeromonas. The sequence goes on along the minus strand of CAMFKP010000048.1, from coordinate 10,499 downwards.
AAACCGATACCGACACCTATCTGTTGAGATGCAGTGTGGATATTTGCATTGTCGTCAAGTGTAGCAACCACCCGCACTGGAACCGGGAAGGCACCGGCGTTGACAGTCACGGTCGCTTGCCCATTTTGGTCGGTAGTTGCCTGTTCCGGGGCTAATGAATAGTCGACAAAATTACTATTGTTCTGGGTCAGGGTAGCAAAGGCAAAGTTGAGTTTCTTACCGGCTACTGGCTGATTTTGGGCATCTTTCAGTGTGAAGCTAATCGTAGCGGTCTCATTTTTCCCTGTACCACGAACGTAGATAAATTCAGGTGTCGGTTTGTTGGCACTGATTGATTGTACTGGTACCGACTGATTGGTGATCACGACTTGAACCGGATTCATGCCGGCCGCCGTGGCTGTGATGGTGTCTTTATCCCGACATGCGCCCTTGGTCCCGCTCGCCTTGTAAGTTGCGGATGCTATACCTTGCTGAGAGGTGACCGGCGAGTCAATGGTTGCTTGCTGGTTGGTGACGCAGGTAGAGGAAAACGTGACAGGAACGGGACTGGTATAAGGGCTGCCATTCAGTGTCAGCTTGGCGGTTAATACCGCAACGTTGCCAGCAGGAAGAGAATTAGTGTCAGTTTCCAGTGTCATCGCCAGATTACTGGCTCCAAACTCAAAGCTTTTGCTTTGAGTTAGCAATGAGCCCGTTGGTGCTGTGGTTGTTACAGTAAACGTTCCTGCAGTCTGGGATGCACCGGCTTCACTAGACAATAGGAAAGAAATTTTGCCGTCAGTCTTGGTCAGCAAACTCGATGAGGGATTAATCATGCCTTTGCTAGTTGCTGCATTGATAATTACCCCGGGAACTGGTTCACCTTTGGGTGATAAGAGTTGCACTTCGGCTAGGCTTGGACGTTCACTCGGTAATTGCTGTGTTTCAGTGCAAGTCGATACATCTGCAATGTCGGTACATGCCATCAGTTTCAGTGATAACTGATAGTTGTCAGAACTGGCTTGTCCCGGAACAAATGTAAAATTTTTGTTTTGTGTAGCTGGTTTCGATGATGACCCGGATGGGGTGTAACTCGCAGTTATAGTACCTGCTTGATCTGTGTTTGGCGCGGGGGCATTGAGTTCAAATTCCACCATCCCCAGAGAGTCAGTCATCTTTTGTGGTGAAGAGACAGAGCCAAGAGTTGTTGTGAGGACAACAATCTGCTCAGACAAGTTTTTACCCTTGCCATCAACAAGGTTCACTCGAATCTTGCTCGCTTTTTCCGCTGGAAGTTGCACTGTCGAGGTGCAACCCACGCTGTTCGCTGCATCGGTGCAGGCAAAGGTTGATATGGTCAGTACTGGTGTGCTGGTATCGGTAGTACCACCACCGCCATCGCTACCCCCGCCGGAGAGGTCTTTTGCGCCGCCACCACCACAGGCTGTGAGCAAGCCTGCGGCGATCAAACTGGCCAGAAGTGTTTGGGATCGGGTCATGGTGCCATTCCTTGGTGAACTGCAAAATTGAGTCCCTGTATCGTAAACGTTCTGCAAGGAAAATTTGAGGCGGCGTTAAGCTTAAAAGTGGGATCAACTTCAACAAACCCGAGCTTGATTGGTTTATTGATAGATAAATAGATAAATTCGTGCGGTTTTAAATAAAAAAGCGCCTGAAATTTATATCAGGCGCTTTCTAAATATTAAGGCGATTGGAGCATCAATTGAGCTATGAGTGCATTTGAATTAGCAATGTTAACGCTGCGGAGGAAACGAGAAATGCCAGCCCATAACAGACATAATGATGCAGGCGCGTGGTGTGGATGCCGATGTCATGCAAACCATGATAGATACGATGCATAGCGTGAAAAATAGGCAGAGCTATGCAGACTAGCAAGATAGGTGCTCCCCACCAACTGGTTGCGAGGGTATGCACCTTGTCATAGCTAAGCGCATCTGCAGGTAACCAGCCAAGCGGTGCCAGAATGCCGGTGATCAGGACGACGACAGGCAGCAACATTGCCGTGACGACACCGCCAGCGCCAAATAGGCCCCAATAGATGGGTTCATCTGAACGACGCATTGTTTTCTCCTCAGGCCAGTAAGGTAACAAGCAGGACGACAAAAGATACCGCGCCGAGTGCTATGTATTGAGCTAGCACAATGGGCTTGTCAGGTATCGGCTCTTCACCGTGCATGATCCGCATGGCTTTCGGTGCCAGTGCGAACCAGGTCTTGGCATGGAACAGGCAGGCCGCCAAGACCAATAGGTGAAACAGTATCGCAAGAGGGTGCTCCATGGCGGTGAGCCATCCGTCCCAGGCCTCTGGACCCTGACTCAGGCGTAGCAGACCAATCAACAGTATGATGGCGTAGATCGAAACAAATAGACTGGTCCCTTCACGCAGCATGTATTGAATAAAGAAACCGTTTTTCAGCCACCAACCTTTTTCTACTGGGCGGACATAGGGTTTGCGTTTGCTTTGACTATTGTCCATGGCATTACTCTCCCGGCTTGAACATGGCAATGACGTAGTCTTTACTGCTTTCCACCTTACCGAGCTGAATTGCTGCAGCAGGGTCGACGCCTTTAGGGCAAACTTCTGAACAGTAGCCGACAAAGGTGCAGCTCCATACGCCTGAATCCTGGTTGAGGATCTTCATTCGTTCAGCCTTGCCGCCATCTCGGCTGTCGGCATTGTAACGATGTAACAATGCCAGCGCGGCCGGTCCGGTGAATGACTTGTTCAACTTGTACTGAGGGCAGGCTGCATAGCAGAGCCCACAATTGATGCACATTGAAAATTGGCGGAATTTGGCCAGTTCTGCAGGTGTTTGTATATATTCACCCTCGCACAGATCGCGACTCTGTTTGGGAATGATATAGGGCTTGATACTTTCGAGTTTGTCGATGAAGTCGGTCATATCGACCACCAAATCGCGTTCGATCGGAAAGTTGGCCAGCGGCTCAAGACGGATCTTGCCACCGGTATAGTCGCGCAGGAACGTCTTGCAACCCAGTTTCGGAATACCGTTGACCATCATGCCGCAGGATCCACAAATCGCCATGCGGCAGGACCAACGGAAACTTAACGTCTGATCCAATTCGTCTTTGATATAGTTCAGCGCTTCTAGCACCGACATCTCGTGGCTGTAAGGCACCTTAAAACTTTGCCACCATGGTTCTGCATCTTCTTCCGGGCGATAGCGCAGAACATCAATATCCATCGTCTCAGTCATGTTTAGCGGCCTCCTGTTTGTCCGCTTCGGCACCGTAAACCCGTTTCGCAGGTTGAGATTTGGTGATGGTGACCGGGCTGTAATCAATCGTCGGCGTGGCATTCTCGTTATAAAACGCCAGCGAGTGTTTGAGGAAGTTGATGTCATCACGCTCTTCGAAGCCATCCAGACGCTGGTGTGAGCCTCGTGACTCTTTTCGTTGGATGGCGGAGTGCGCCATGGCTTCGGCGACATCGAGCAGAAAGCCCAGTTCAATCGCATATAGCCAGTCGGTGTTGAAGACCGAAGACTTATCTTTGATCTGCACGTTCTTGTAGCGTTGCTTGAGCTCAGTGAGTTTGTCGATCGTCTGCTGCATCAACTCTTCGGTACGATAGATGCCTACGCCGGTTTCCATTGCATCGCCCATTTCGTTACGCAGTGTTGCCGGGTTTTCACTTCCATCGCCCTCCATCAGTGCCATTGATTTGGCTACCGCGGCGACAGCCTGTTTGTAGAGGCTATCTGTATTGCCATGTGGATGGCTGGCGGCATAACGTGCAGCTTCTTCACCGGCCACTTTGCCAAAGACGACGATTTCGACCAGCGAGTTGGATCCGAGACGATTGGCGCCATGGATCCCGACGGATGCGCATTCACCGACGGCGTACAAACCCGGCATCCGAGTTGCGCAGCGGCCATCGGTTTCGATGCCGCCCATGGTGTAATGCACCGTAGCCCGTACTGGAATCGGCTCTTTAGCCGGATCGACACCCACATACGCTTTGGCCAGTTCGCAAATAAACGGCAGGCGTTCTTCCAGGTATTTGGCTCCGAGATGACGCAAATCCAGGTACACTACATCGCCGAGGCGAGTGGGGACGGTGCGCCCTTTTTGTTGCTCTCCCCAGAACGCTTGGGACAAGCGATCGCGCGGCCCTAACTCCATGTATTTGTTCTTGGGTTGACCAATGGGTGTCTCTGGGCCCAGGCCATAATCCTGCAGATAGCGGTAGCCATCCTTGTTGATCATGATGCCACCTTCGCCCCGGCAGCCTTCTGTCATCAGAATGCCGCAGCCGGGCAGGCCTGTGGGGTGATACTGAACGAATTCCATATCGCGCAGTGGTACACCATGACGATAGGCCAGCGCCATGCCGTCACCTGTCACAATGCCGCCATTGGTGTTGAAGCGATAGACCCGACTTCCGCCACCGGTCGCGATGATCACCGACTTGGCCTGAATCATACGGGTAATGCCGTTTTGAATGTCGAAACAGACCACGCCTTGTACCCGACCATCTTCAACCAGCAAGTCGAGGCAGAAGTGCTCGTCGAAACGTTTGATTGATGGATATTTAGTCGAGGTCTGAAATAGGGTATGCAGCATGTGGAAACCGGACTTATCTGCAGCAAACCAGGTGCGCGGTATCTTCATGCCGCCAAATGGACGGACATTCACTTTGCCGTCCGGTTTGCGGCTCCAGGGGCAACCCCAATGCTCCAGCTGTACCAGCTCTTTGGTGCAATTGGCGACAAAATACTCGACCACGTCTTGCTCACACAGCCAATCACCACCGGAGACTGTGTCATTGAAGTGGTTTTCCAAACTGTCGTCATCACGCACAACACCGGCGGCCCCCCCTTCGGCGGCGACAGTGTGGCTGCGCATCGGATACACCTTGGATATCAGCGCAATTTCGAGCTCTGGATGGCTCTCTGCGATGGCGATGGCAGCACGCAAGCCACCCCCACCGGCACCGACGATGGCCACATCGGTTTTAATTATGTCCACTTCTGCCTCCTTGTGAATGCACATGTACGGGACGGTCCCCGCTCATGCTGTAACCGAGACGGTCTAGTCGCCGACTCATGGGTTGCGGGCTGAGCCCTGTGATGGGAACAAATGTTACAAAATTGTAGGCAAATGTTGCCGGCAAAAATGCGAAACAACTCTCTTTTATCCGAAACAGGCCGAGTCGTCGCCAATCATGAGGATTTTGCGGGTTTGTACGGTCTAACGTATTGTTATATATCAACAAAAATATCGTTGTTGGCAGCGAAGAGCCGGCCAGAGGGCCGGCTCTTCGCTAGATCAGACATGGAAATTACCGACTTGCTCGTTGATGCGCCCGGCAATCTTCTTCAGTTCGCTGGCCAAGGTGTTGGCATTGTTCGCGGCATGGCTCAACTCATCGCTGACATCCTTGGTGGCTTGAATGTTGCGGCCCACTTCATCAGTAACAGCACGTTGTTCCTCGGCAGCACTGGAAATCTGCGTTGCCATATCGGAGATCTCGTTGATGGCGAGTGTGATCTGCTCCAGAGCCCGAGTGGCATCCTCGGCATCGCCAACACTGTTCTGGGCCAACCCCTGGCTTTGTTGCATGGTGGTCACCGCTTGCTGGGTATTGCGCTGCAGGGTTTCAATCATGGCGCGGATCTCTTCAGTCGAGCTGTGCGTGCGCTTGGAGAGAACGCGTACCTCGTCGGCCACCACCGCAAAGCCACGTCCCTGGTCGCCGGCACGAGCAGCTTCGATCGCCGCATTCAATGCCAACAGGTTGGTTTGTTCGGCAATGCCTTGAATGGTAGATAGTATGGTATTGATTTCCTGTGCGTTTTTTTCCAACTCTTGAATGATGTTGGATGCCTGTTCAATCTGGCCGGCCAGGTGGGTGATCGACTGCTGATTGCGTGAAATCACGCGTTTGCCTTCCTCGCAACTATCAGCCGAGGCGCGGGCAGCGGCGGCAGTCTGTTCGGCATTGCTGGCCACTTCGGTTGCGGTCGCGGACATCTCGTGCACGGCGGTGGCAATTTGCGATATTTCAGATTGCTGGCGCGTCAGGCTGTCGTCGTTCTGGCTGGCCATGGAGTGGGATTCCTGGGCCTGACCATCCAACTCACGGGCTGAGCGAGCCAGATCACTGATCATGCCTTGCAGCATATCGATGAACTGATTGATCTGGCGTGCGACCAGGCCGACTTCATCCTCGTTGCGGATGGGCAGGCGGTGTGTCAGATCGCCATTGCCGCGTGATAACTCGGCGACTGCGCGTCCCATCTCATACAGGGGGCGCAGGCCTCGACTGATGATGAGGGCGGCACCGCCGGCCACGATCAGGATCTGCAGCAACGTAGCCAGCAGGTTTTTTTGTAACAGACTTTGGCTGCTGGCAAACGCTGTTTCTTTGTCATAGACCAAGCCAAAGTACCAGTCATAGCCGGGGATCGGGGCAAAGTAGACGATGGCGTCATGCTCGCCGAGTGTCATGTCAATCGGTTTGCCTTGTTGCGCCAGTGTCGCAATACGTTGCGCGGTTAGGTCGGTTGCCAGTGCTGTGGCTGGCTTGAGTGTCAATTCTGGATTCTTGTGGGCGATCAGGTTGCCTTGTCCGTCCACCAGCAGGGCATAGACGCCATCACGGGCGATGTTGTTGACGTTCTGGATCAGGCTCTGAATGCTGATATCGCCGGCGATGACCCCTTTGAGATCTCCGCTTTGGAAGGGCTCAGCCAGACTGATGACCAGATTGCCCGAGCTGGCGTCGGCGTATGGGGCGGTGACCGCCATGCGGCCTGCGGCCATCGCATCCTGATACCAGGGGCGTTTGCGGGGATCATAGCCTTCGGGTGCCTTCCAATCTGGAGTCGAAGCCAGCATCTGCCCTTGCTCGGTGCCGATGTAGATCATGTCAAATTTACCGGATTGGGCGGCCTGCTGCAGCGCGGATTCCACCTTGGTGGCACCAGCGACGCCGGTGGCGGCGTGATGCACGATGGCGGCGCTGGTATCGAGCCAGTTCTTCAGCGCGGCAATCTGGACTTGGGCGACACTGGTTTCGAAGCGGCTGACGTTGTCGTCCGCCGCCTGCTGCAGGGCCGCGCGACTATAAAGCAGCTGCAAGCCGGCCGTGGCGATCAGCAGTATGGCCAGGGCTGACAGCAGCTTCTGGCGGATGGTCAGTTTCATGTTGCACTCCTTGGTGGCAGCCAGAAATTTCAGGCTGGATGCCTGAATCATGTTGTTGTTGTTTTATCCCGAGGCTGGACTGTCGACGTGTTATTGGCGCCGCGGGGATGGCGCCAGAGTGCGGTCTGACAGAAACCGGACTTGATTGAACTATAGTCCATCCCGTCTCAGATGGGAGCACATGACTCTGCTTTTATCACTGCAACATGGGCGGGGGAAATAATATCAGCACTTAATTTCCCCCATGTTTTAAACATGTGATTTAGTTATAAAAAAATAGAACAAGTGAACGGGGGATATATAAATGGCGATATATATCAATATATTGCTGTTTTTTTAAGTGCAGCGAATATAACGGTTGGCAAGTTTGGTTGAGCGGGAAGAATAGTGCGAATGGTCAATAAAGAGAGATATTTTACCCCCACTGTCATCGTTGACAGTGGGGATATTATTGTCGGTTAGCGACGAGTAGCGAAGGGGGCTCCCATGCGCGTTTCGGCGCCGGGTTGCAGCGTGTCGGCAAAGGTGATGCTGTCAGGCGGGAACAGGCAGACGACAGTACTGCCGAGTTTGAACAGCCCCATCTCCTGGCCCTTTTGTAGCGTGATGGCCTGCTCGGCACTGTAGTCCCAGCGGCGGATCTGTTTGCCTGCAGGCGGAGTCACGGTGCCTGCCCAGGCGGTTTCAATACTGGCGACGATGGTGGCGCCGACCAGCACCAACGCCATCGGCCCCAGCTCGGTACGGAACAGGCAGACGACGCGCTCATTGCGCGCGAACAGATTCGGCACGTGGCTGGCGGTCAGCGGATTGACAGAAAACAGATCGCCAGGCACGTGAATCATGGTCTCCAGCGTCCCCTCCAGCGGCATGTGAATGCGGTGATAATCCTTCGGCGACAGATAGATGGTCGCGAACTGGCCGCCCTGGAAGGGGGCGGCCAGCGCACTGTCGCCGCCGAGCAGTTCGCGGGCGCTGAAGTCATGGCCCTTGGCCTGCACTATGCGTCCTTCATGGATGGTGCCCAATTGGCTGACGGCGCCATCTACCGGCAGGGCCAGTACCTGGCTCTCCTCGACGATGGGGCGCAATCCGGCTTTCAGCTCCCGGGTGAAGAAGTCGTTGAAGGTGCGGTAGTGTGCTGGATCTTCGAAGCGCGCCTCGCTCATGTCGATGCCAAAACGGGCGATGAATTGGCGGATCAGCCAGGTGGTCACCAGTCCCGCTTCGGCGGCGGCCAGTTTGCCGACCAGGCGGGTCAGCAGGTGTTGCGGCAGGCAGTATTGACCGGCAATTTTCAGGGAGTCGAGCAGAGTCATGGTTGTCAGACCTCGATACGTTGACGAAATCAGCCTTTGCGCTGGTGGCGCGCCGGCTTGCTCTCGTTCATGGATAACAGGATGCGGTGATAGTTTTCAAAGCGTTGCTGGCTGATGGCGCCGCGTGTTACGGCATCACGCAGCAGGCAACCGGGATCGTCGCCGTGCTTGCAGTCGCGGAACTTGCAGCCACCCAGGTATTCGCGGAATTCGATGAAACACCAGGTCACGCGTTCCGGCTCCAGGTGCCAGAGCGCGAATTCGCGGATCCCCGGTGAGTCGATCAGGATGCCGCCGCTGGGAAAGTGATAGAGGCGGGCCGTGGTGGTGGTGTGCTGGCCGAGACCGGAGTTTTCCGAGATATCGCCGGTGATTGCCGCGGCTTCGGGCATCAGGCTGTTGACCAGGGTGGACTTGCCGACCCCGGATTGACCGACAAACACATTAATCCGGTCCTGCAACGCCTGTTGCAGCTCTGGCAGGCCTTCGCCGGTCTGGTTGCTGACCAGGATCACGCGGTAGCCAATCTGGCGATAATGGGCGAGTTGCTGTTCGAGACTGGCGCGTTGCTCGGTGGTGAGCATGTCAATCTTGTTCAACACCAGCAGCGGCAGCACTTCCATGTTTTCGGCGGCGACCAGATAACGATCGACGATGTTCGTCGAGAACTCGGGCAGCACGGCCGAGACGATCACCATCTGGTCGATATTGGCGGCCACGGGCTTGAGGCCATCGTAAAAATCCGGGCGCATCAACTCGGAGTGACGCGGATGTACCGCCTCCACAACACCGCTGATGCCGTGCAGGCTGTCATCACCTTCGCGCCACACCACGCGATCGCCGGTCACCAGCGAACCAATGGTGCGGCGGAGATTACAACGATGCAGGCTGCCATCTTCTGCCTCAATGTCGGCATGCTGGCCAAAGCGGCTGATGACCAGCCCCTCTTGCGGAGCGCCTAGCAGGCTTTCGTCGAGTTCTGGGGCATCTTTTTTCAGGCGGCGAGCCTGGTTGGCCGATACGCGGCGCTGTTGGCCATGGCTCAACTTGCTCTTTTTCGTCACGGAACTGTCGCTTTCGTCATTTGGCTATCCAGCGGGTATGATACATGGGAGTACGCTGACTTGTCCCATAGTCGGTGTGAAGATGACGCACGCTCGTCAATATTTGGTCTCGCAAATAGGTGTGAAGATGACGCAAGATGCACAAAATCTGGTCTGGGTGGACATGGAGATGACCGGTCTGGAGCCGGAGCACGACAAGGTGCTGGAAATTGCCATCCTGGTGACCGACAAAGATCTGAACCTGCTGGCCGAAGGGCCTGTGCTGGCCATCCATCAGGATGATGCGGTGCTGGCAGGCATGGATGACTGGTGCACCCGCACCCACACCGCCTCGGGTCTGGTGGACCGGGTGCGTGCCAGCCAGTACGACGAAGCGCGTGCCGCGACGGAATGCCTGGCGTTTTTGCAGCAGTGGGTGCCGGAGCGCAGCAGCCCGATGTGTGGCAACAGCATCGGTCAGGACCGTCGTTTCATGGCGCGGCATATGCCGCAGCTGGAACACTATTTTCACTATCGCAATGTCGATGTCAGCACCATCAAAGAGCTGGTGCGGCGCTGGAAGCCGGAAGTCCTGGAGGGGTTCAGCAAGCAGGGCACACACCAGGCATTGGATGATATTCGCGAGTCGATCGCCGAATTGCAGTTCTATCGTCGTGAGATCTTCACGATTTGAAGCAAATCTGAGCAAGCTGTGTGCAGCTTGCTCTGTTCTTGAGCGAACGAGCAAAAAGCCCTTGCAATCGATCGGACTGTGCTTATAATTCGGCTCCCGTGTCGGAGAGCACTTTGCGGGAATAGCTCAGTTGGTAGAGCATAACCTTGCCAAGGTTAGGGTCGCGAGTTCGAGTCTCGTTTCCCGCTCCAAATCTCTCTGAACACGCCTTGTGATGCGGGAATAGCTCAGTTGGTAGAGCATAACCTTGCCAAGGTTAGGGTCGCGAGT
>CAMFKP010000047.1 GCA_945957385.1 uncultured Aeromonadaceae bacterium | reverse complement strand
GCTTGCATGGCATGCAAGAGGTCCGCGGTTCGATCCCGCGTAGCTCCACCATCTCATTCAACAAAAAGGCCTGTCTTGCGACAGGCCTTTTTGTTTCTCTCGTCCCGGCTCTCATCCCGGCTATCGCAGGTGCGTGTTGACCCACTTAGGGTGTATTGGGCTCCTGATCCGGCAGCAGTATCGTCAGCAACAAGCCGCCATCGGCATGGTTCGCCGCATAGAGCGAGCCGTGATGGGCTTCAATCGCACGTCGCGCTATCGCCAGTCCCAAGCCATGGCCGCGGGTGTTGCCGGCATGGTGAAAGGGTTCGAAAATCTCGTCGAGCATCGGCTCCGGGATCCCGGGGCCGTGGTCACGAATGCGCACCCGGTACTGGCCTGGCAAGGTATCCAGACTGACGATCACCGGGCTGCTCAGCGGCGTATGTTGCAGCGCATTACGCAGCAGGTTGTCAAAGGCGCGATGCAGCAATTCACCTCGGCATGATAACAACAACTCTTGCTCCTGCGAGGCTTCGAGCCGGATCTCGCGCTCGGGCTCCTCGAAACGGGCATCTTCGACCAGTGTTTCCAGCAGGCTGTGCAGATCCAGATAATCCTCCTGTGGCAACGGCACGCCTGACTCCAGCCGCGCCAGGATCAGCACCTCGCCAATCAGCTGGTTGAGACGGCCCGTCTCGTGTTCCAGACGTTGCAGCATCTCTTCTTGCCGTTCCGGCTGCTGGCGCGCCAGACCGATGGCCACCTGTACCCGCGCCAGCGGTGAACGCAGATCATGGGAGATATCGTGGAGCAGCCGTTTTTGCGATTGCATCAGTTGCGACAGCTTGCGTGCCATGCTGTCGGTATCGCGGCCGAGCTGACCGAGTTCATCGCGGCGCCCCCCCATCTGTTCGCTGACGCGGATGTCGAATTCACCCTGTGCCACCCGGCGGACGCCATCACGGAGGACCTTGATCGGTCGGACCAGATAGCGGGCCAGCAGCGCGCTGAACAGTAAGCTGGCCAGCAAGGCACAAATTGGCAGCAGCAATGGCGATTCAAACAGTTCAAACCACAGATTGGGTGGTCGCGGTATCATGCGGTTAGTGGCAAACAACAGCACGGTACGGCCATCATTGAGCGTCATCTGGCGTACAGGCAAGGCATGGGCGCCACGATTCTCGACCAACAGCTGCTGGGCGCGCATCCAGGCGATGGCCGGGACCGGGCGTCCGAGCAGATCCTGACCCTGCTCATCGACAATCAGCGTCAGACCGCGCGAACCGGGACGGCCGGGAGGATGCTTGTCCGCCGCATGTTCATCGCTGCCGGACTCATCGCTCAGCTCCTCTGGTGGTGGCGGTGGCATCGGGATCCCCGCCGGATGTGCGCCTATGCTGTCGTGTGAGGGCAGCGGGGGCGGTGCGACAGGATGACGTTGCAGTTCGCGAAAGTGGTTTTGCAGCCACAGCGGTCCCTGTCCTTGCAGCAGCCGCGAGGTCTCTTCCAGAACAAACAGCACCCACTTGCCTTCGGCCAGATGATCCGGCTGGGCGCGGCGAGCCTCTTCATAGAGTTTGGCCAGCGCAGCGGCCCCGCCGCCCATCAGCAGCAGAGACAGCCAGAACCCGAGCAGGATCTTCCAGAACAGGCTCATTTACGTTCATCCAGCAGCAGGTAACCAATGCCGCGAATGGTCTGGATCGGACTGCGGCCGTCACGTAACAGCCCCAACTTCTGGCGAATATTGCTGATATGCACATCCAGGCTGCGATCGTAGCGGGTCAGCGGCCGGCCCAATACATTTTCCGAGAGTTGGGACTTACTGATGATCTCGCCCGGATGCCGGCATAGCTCTTCGAGCAGGTTAAATTCGGTGCTGGTGAGATCCAGCAGATCCTCCTGCCAATAGGCCTGGCGGCGGCGTCCGAACACCTTGAGGGCACCGACTTCCAGATCGCTGCTGGCACTGGGATTGCCGCCGAGTTTTTCCGGCGCGCAGCGGCGCAATATCGCGCGGATGCGGGCCATCAGCTCGCGTGGTGAGCAGGGTTTGGCCACATAATCATCGGCGCCGGTTTCCAGCCCCAATATCCGATCCACATCGTCACCGCGTGCGGTGATCATCAGCACCGGCAGGTTACTGTGCTGACGCAGGCGTCGCAGCAGCTCGCTGCCGCTGAGGCCGGGTAGCATCTGGTCCAGCAGCAGGATATCGAACCCGCCCTGCATGGCCTGCGCCAGACCCTGTTCACCATCGTGGCATAAGGTGACGGCGAAGCCCTCACTCGTCAGGTAGTCACGTTGCAGCTGACACAGTTCCTGATCGTCGTCGACCAACAGCACTCGCACCATGAATTCTTCGCTCCGTTATTGCAGGGAAAATGGCCAACATGATACGGAGGCCAGAGGTGACGGCAAGCCAGCGGCGGCTGGCGACGCCGTTTTTACCAATTTTTACACCCCGTTAGCCGCCTCCGGCTTCGCTTGTGGAGTGAGCCAGCGGGTCAACGGTTCGCGCACCTGGTCGAGGATGCGCTGTTGTCCCGCGGCATTGGGATGCAGCTCATCGGGTAGCAACAGCTCGGGATGAGGAATCACCGCTTCCATAAAAAAGGGTAACAGCGGGATCTGATGTTCGCTGGCCAGTTGGCCAAACAGCGGCTCGAACAGCTGCAGGTAGCGGCGGCCATAATTCGGCGGTAAGCGGATCTGCGTCAGGATCACGCGGGCGCCGCTGGCCTGGCAGGCGGCAATCATCTGCTGCAAGTTGGCGCGGGTCGAGGTCGGCGGCAGGCCGCGCAGGCCATCATTGGCGCCCAGCTCGATCAGCACCCAGTCCGGTTTATGTTGTGTTAGCAACGAGGGTAGGCGTTGGGCGCCACCCTGGGTCGTCTCGCCACTCACGCTGGCATTGATCAGTTGCAGATCCGGATGCTGTTGTTGCCAGTATTGCTGTAAGAGGGCCGGCCAGGATTGCTGGACGGGTAACTGATAACCGGCGCTGAGACTGTCACCGAAAATCAACAGGGTGGTAGCATGCACTGGTAGAACCGCGGTCAGCAACATCACACACAGGATACGCAGCATGAGTGAGCCTTCGATGATAGTGGTAACGGATCTGACGCACAGCGTCAGCGTAGGTGATGAAACGCTGACCATCCTTCAGGGGATCAATCTGGATGTCAAGGCAGGGCAGAGTGTGGCGCTGGTTGGCCGCTCGGGCTCCGGCAAGTCGACATTGCTCGGGCTGCTGGCGGGGCTGGAGCAACCGACGCAGGGTGAGATCCGCTTGCTGGGGCAGCCATTGCACCGTCTGGATGAGGAGGGGCGGGCCCGTCTGCGTGCCGAGCAGATTGGTTTTATTTTTCAATCATTTCACCTGTTGCCGTCGCTGACGGCGCTGGAAAACGTCATGTTGCCGGCCGAGATCCGCGGCTTGCCCCAGGCCCGAGTGCAGGCGAAGGCGTTACTGCATGAAGTCGGGCTCGAAGCCCGGCTGCACCATTACCCGGCCCAGCTCTCCGGCGGTGAACAGCAACGGGTGGCCATCGCGCGCGCATTCATGGGGCAGCCCCGCCTGCTGCTGGCCGATGAGCCGACCGGCAACCTGGATCGCCACACCGGTGAGCGCATCATAGAACTGCTGTTCCGCCTCAACCGCGAACACGGCGCCGGCTTGTTTATCGTCACCCATGACGAGCAGCTGGCGGCCCGTTGCCAGCTGCGCTTGCATCTGGATGCCGGCCGGCTCAACAGCACAGCAGGCGCGCCACTATGAGCGGTGTCCCGGACTCATCTTCCCGGCCGTTGACCGGGCTGTGGCCGCTGGCCTGGCGATTGGCGTGGCGTGATGGCCGCCGTGGCGTGTTGCGCGGTTTTGTGCTGGCGTTGACGTTGGCGGTGGCCAGCCTGTTGTGTGTGGTGCTGGTGGCCGATCGCTTGCAGCAGGTGATCGGCAGCCATAGCCGCGAGTTTCTGGCGGGCGATCGGGTGATCACCTCGGCATCGGCGTTAGCGCCGGCACGATTGCAGTCGCTACCAGGCGACGTGCAGGTGAGTCAGACCGTCAGTTTCTCCAGCATGCTGTTTGCCGGCGAACAGATGCAGTTGGCCAGTGTGCGGGCGGTTGGCCGCGGCTATCCCTGGTACGGGCAGCTGCAACTGAACCCGCAACGGGCGCCGCGCCCGGGCGAAATCTGGTTGTCACCGCGGTTGCTGGCGTTGCTGCAGACGGCGGTCGGCCAGCGCATCGAGTTAGGTAATGTGCAGTTGCGGGTGGCCGGCGAGCTGCAGCAGCTGCCTGATGAGGGCTTCTCGCCATTCTTGCTGGCACCGCGCGCCCTGATGCACCTCGACGATCTGGCGGCGGCGGGCGTGATCCTGCCCGGCAGCCGGGTGGAGTACCGTTATCAACTGCGGGTGCCTGCGGCGCAGCAAGCGTTGCTGGATGCTCGCTGGCCGGCAGAGTTACAGCCCGGGCAGAGCTGGTTGACGCCACAATCGCCTGCCGCCAGCGGTGGCAAGGTGTTGGCGCGCAGCGAGCGCTTCTTTCGCCTGGCGGCGCTGATCGGCGTGCTGCTGGCGGCGCTGGCGATGCAGATTGCTCTGCAGCATTTTACCGCCCGCCAGGCCGATCAACTGGCGTTGCTGAAGACGTTGGGTGCCTCGCGTCGCCAGCTCTGGTGCTGGATGCTGGCGTTGCTCGCTCTGCTCTCCGGCGTCGCCTTGCTGGCCGGCACCGCGCTTGGCTATCTGTTACACCGGCTCTTTATCGCCTTGTTGGGTTCGCTGTTACCGGCGGATTTGCCGGCGCCGTCACTGCTGCCGTTTCTCTACGCCCTCGGTGTGACGCTGTTTCTCAGCGTACTGCTGGCGCTGGTGCCGTTTGCGCGCCTGCTGGGTACCCCGCCGTTGCGGGTGTTGCGTCAAGGGGCGCAGGGCCGTGTCGCCGCCTGGCTGAGTTGGCCGCTGCTGGCGCTTGGCATCGTGGGGCTAGGCTGGCTGTTTACCGGCGAGCTGGGACTCAGTGCCGCGCTGTTGGCCGGCATCGCCGCGCTGCTGCTGGTGGTCGGTGGGCTGGCATATGCACTGGTGTGGTTGTTGCCTGCAGCCCGGGCCGGGAGTGGTCGGGCGCTGGCGCAGGCCCATCTGCGGCGGGGCGGACGACAGAGTCTGGCGCAGTTGGCCGCCGTGGCATTGGCGATGTTGTTGTTGGGGCTGTTGTGGTCCAGCCGGGCCGCCATGCTCAATGAGTTTGATCATACGCTCAACCGTGATCTGCCGAACCGCTTCGTCATCAATATCGCCGAGGCGGATCGCGCCGGGTTGCAGCTGTGGTTGCGTGACCACGGGGTGGCCCACTCCACCCTCTATCCGGTGGTGCGCGGGCGCCTGCTGCGCATCGCCGGCGAGGCGGTGGCACAGGCCGAAGGCGAGCCGGGGCGTCCTGGCGTCTATCGCGAATTGACGATGACCTGGCAGGCGCAGCCTCCGGCCCACAACACGCTGCTGGCCGGTCGCTGGTGGCAGCCCGGGGAGCGGGGTCAGGTCTCGGTCGAGCAGGGGGTGGCCGAACGGCTGGGGATCCGGCTCGGTGACAGCTTGCGCTTCTCGGTCGAGGGACGCGAGATCACCGCGCGGGTCAGTTCACTGCGCAAGGTGAACTGGGAGGATTTGCAGCCGAATTTCTTCATGATCTTCTCGCCGGATGTGCTGGCCGATTACCCGGCCAGCTGGATGGCCAGCCTGCGGCTGCCGCGAGGCGACACACGGCTGGAGCCGGCGCTGGTCAAAGCCTATCCGACGCTGACACTGATCGACACCGAGAGCCTGCTGCAGCGCCTCAAGCAGCTGTTGACCCAGGTCAGTCAGGCGCTGGGGCTGATGATGGCGCTGGTGGCCGTGGCGGCGGTGCTGGTGTTGTTCACCCAGGTGCAGGCGGCCATTGGCCGGCGCTGGCAGGAGCTGGTGCTGATGCGCACGCTGGGAGCGAGCCGGCGACAACTGCTGGCCATGTTGTACTGGGAGTGGCTGACGGCCGGGGTGCTGGCCGGTGTTGCCGCGGCGGCCAGTTGCGAGCTGATCACCGCACTGGTCCAGCCGCTGTGGAGTGAACAGCCCTGGCAACCGCAGCCGCTGTTGTGGCTCGGGCTGCCGCTGTTGGCGCTGGGGCTGGTGCTGCTGGCGGCGCGCGGCCCCATGCTGCGTCTGGTGCAGAGCGTGTTGGCCGGGCGCTTGCGCGCAGAATAGTGCGCGCCCGCCAGGCCGCTTAACCGAGCTCGGCGCGGCCGCTGACCGGGCGTCCGCCCAGCAGGTGGTGCAGTGTGCGATCCAGCTGCGGGTAGGCAAAGGTAAAGCCGGCCGCCAGCAGGCGCTGCGGCTGCACTGCCGGACCGTTGAGCAGCAGGCTGGCGCGTTCACCAAGCAGCAGGCGCAAGAGCCAGGCCGGAGTCTGCAGCCAGTGCGGTCGCTCCAGTGCCCGCGCCAATTGTTGCGAGAACACCTGCTGCTGGACGGCGCCGGGGGCCGTCAGGTTGTAGGGCCCCTGACAGCTCGGCTGCTGTAACAAAAAGGCGATGGCGGCGAGCACATCGTCGATGGCGATCCAGCTGATCCATTGCTGGCCACTGCCAAGCCGGCTACCGAGCCCGAGGCGGTAGAGGGGCAGCAGTCGTTGCAGTACGCCGCCATCGGGGCTGAGCACGATCCCCAGGCGCAGCAGGCAGACGCGGCAGCCGCGGTCTGCCGCCTGCAGGGCCAGCTGTTCCCAGTGCTGGCAAATCTGGTGCGCAAAATCGGCACCGGCGACCGGCGAATTCTCATCCAGTGCCGCGGCGTTCGAGGCACCATAAAAGCCGATGGCCGAGGCATTGAGCCAGATCTGCGGCGGGCGCGTGCTGGCGGCGAGTTTTTGCAACAGCGCCTCGGTCAGCCGCCAGCGGCTATTCGCAATCCGTTGTTTTTGCCGCACACTCCAGCGCCGGTCAGCAATGGGTTCACCGGCCAGGTTGATGATGGCGTCGTAACCGTCCAGATTTGGCAAATCATCCAGGCGCAGCGCCGGGATCTGTTCACCAAACAACCGTTCTGCCTTGTCGCGTTGCCGGCTGATCACCGCGATCTGGTGCTGGGCGCGCAGTGCGGCCACCAGATGGCGGCCAATAAAGCCGGTGGCGCCCGTAATCAGGATCCGCATCCTAACCTCCTGTGGCTCGTGGCTCATCGCTCCCCTTGAGTATGACAGGGTCATGATCTTATCCCCAGATCCTGTGGGTAAGTTTGTAGATGACGCTGGGACTTCCTGCTGACAACCTGATGCTACCGCCATCGCGCCGCTTGTTGAGCCCGGTGTGCTGGAGGTCACGGAATCGGGGGCGCCGACCCCACGTCGCCGCCATTCGGGGGATGCGCTCATCGCATGCCAGTATCGACATGGCTGCACCACGTCATTGACATATCCTGCTGGTGCCGCATTGTAATATCTAATATCTAATATCTAATATCTCATTCCTAATGCCTGGTTTTATGTATTTAAATATAGATGCTTGATATGTTTATTAATTAAGTCACCGTGATAAGTTTTAATTGCCTTGTTGGTTAAGATGCTGATTTTGTTATTTTTATTATTATTTTTATTAGTGTGGAGTGGTGTTGATTTTGAGTTGAATTAACGCTAGGCGCATATTGTGATTAAATAATTAAATGGTGGCATGGTTAAAATCCCGACCGGCAAATAATCACGGCGGTCACGGCGCTATGCATACCAGCGAAAACGGATAAAAAAGGGAAGCCGCAGCTTCCCTTGTGTCTGGCGTCAGTCTCAGGCTTGCGGCTGAGCTTCGGCTTGTTCGGCCTGAATCGCGGTCAGCGCTATGGTGTAGACGATATCGTCAACCAGGGCGCCGCGGGACAGGTCGTTAACCGGCTTGCGCATGCCTTGCAGCATTGGGCCGATGGAGACCAGGTCCGCCGAGCGTTGTACCGCCTTGTAGGTGGTGTTGCCGGTGTTCAGATCCGGGAAGATGAACACGGTGGCCTGGCCGGCGACCGGTGAGTTCGGAGCCTTGGACTGGGCAACATCGGCCATGATGGCGGCGTCGTATTGCAGCGGGCCGTCGATCACCAGATCCGGACGCTTCTCCTTGGCGATGCGGGTGGCCTCGCGGACCTTGTCGACATCGGCGCCGGTACCTGAGGTACCGGTGGAGTAGGAGATCATCGCAACGCGCGGCTCGATGCCGAATGCGCTGGCGGAGTCGGCAGACTGGATGGCGATTTCGGCCAGTTGCTCGGCATTCGGATCCGGGTTGATCGCGCAGTCACCGTAGACCAGCACCTGATCCGGCAGCAGCATGAAGAACACGGAAGAGACCAGGGAAGAACCTGGTGCCGTCTTGATGATCTGCAGCGGCGGACGAATGGTGTTGGCAGTGGTGTGTACGGCACCGGAGACCAGACCATCGACTTCGTTGCGCTCCAGCATCATGGTGCCGAGCACGACGTTGTCTTCCAGCTGTTCGCGGGCGACGACTTCGGTGATGCCTTTGGCCTTGCGCAGCTCGACCAGACGCGGCACATAGCGTTCGCGGGCGACCACAGGATCGATGATCTCGACACGGTCATTCAGCACCACACCCTGTTGTTCGGCGACGCGGCGGATTTCGTCCGGGTTACCCAGCAACACTGGACGGGCGATACCGCGTTCGGCACAGATGGCGGCCGCCTTGACGGTACGCGGTTCGTCACCTTCCGGCAGCACGATACGCTTGTTGGCGTGGCGGGCCAGCTCGGTCAGCTGGTAACGGAACGCCGGCGGGCTCAGACGACGGGTGCGGCTGGAGGCAGCGGTCAGGGTTTCCAGCCAGTGCTTGTCGATATGGCCAGCGACATAATCCTGGACCAGCTCGATGCGTTCGATATCGTCGGCCGGGATCTCCAGGTTGAAGTTCTGCAGGCTGACGGCGGTCTGCCAGGTGTTGGTGGTGATCATCATGATCGGCAGGCCGGTCTGCATGGCTTGTTGGCACAGCGCCATCACCTGCGGCTCCGGATGGTAGTTGCCGGTCAGCAGCAGGGCACCGAGCTTGACGCCGTTCATTGCCGCCAGGCAGGCGGAGACGATGACGTCGGAGCGGTCGCCGGAGGTGACCAGCAGGCTGCCAGGACGGAAGTGCTCGACCATGTTGTGGATGGAGCGGGCGCAGAATGTCACCTGATGCAGACGGCGTTGTTCCAGCTCACCACGGTTGAGGATCTCGGCACCGAGGTGGGCCGCCAGATCCTTGGCACGCGGCGCGATGAGTTGGGTGTTCCACGGAATGCAGCCGAGAATGCGCAGCGGGCTCTTGCCGAAGAATTGCAGCACTTCCAGATTGTTGGCCATGTCGCCGGAGCTGTGATGAGCTTCGAACATCTCGGTCAGATCCGGACGGGTGATGCCGTGTTCGTCAACCGGAGCGCCAACCTTGTTGATGATGCAGCCGACGATACGCTTGTTGTTGACGCCACCGAAATTGGAGCAGGCCAGTTCGATGCGCTCTTTGAGCTTCTGGCTGGAATCGTTACCAGGATGGGTCACGAATACCATGTCGGCGTCCAGAGCGCTGGCAATCTCGTAATTGAGCTTGTTGGCGAAAGGTTGTTTGTCGACCGGGACCAGGCCCTCGACCACCACCACTTCGGCGCCACTCTCTTTCACATGCTTTTCATACAGCGCAACAATTTCTTCCAGCAGCACAGCGGTGTTGCCGGTGGAGATCATGTTTTCTGCATAGTGCAGGGAGAGCGGTTCGGGAGGGGTGATGTTGGAGCCGGCGCGGATGACGGCGGTAGAAGCTTCTGGACCTGAGTGTGCGGGTTTCGGTTGGGAGACCGGTTTGAAGAAACTGACGTTCACCCCGTGTCGTTCCATCGCTCGGACCATGCCGAGGCTGACAGAGGTGACGCCTACACCGGATCCAATCGGGATAAGCATGATAGTGCGTGCCACTGGAGTATCCCCTAAATTGAAGTACAGTTGGCTGATTAAAAAAGGCTGCCTAGGGCAGCCTTGCTATTGTACCTGGTCTGAATCAGGCTTCCACCAATTCCAGCGCGTCGTGGGCAATTACCCACTCCTCGTTGGTCGGGATCACCATGGCGATGGTGCTGCCGGCTTCGGTGATGATGCCCTGACCGCCGAAACGGGCTTTCAGGTTGGCTTCGGCGTCGACCTTGAAACCGAGCAGTGACAGACGGTTCAGCGTCATTTCACGGATCGGCGCCGAGTTCTCGCCGATACCGCCGGTGAATACTACGGCATCCAGACGGCCATCCAGTGCGGCAACATAACTGCCGATGTATTTGGCCAGACGGTAGCAGTAGAGATCCATTGCACGCTTGGCGGCCGCGTCGCTGTCGTAGTTATCTTCGACAAAACGGCAATCGCTGGTCACTTCGGTCAGCCCCAGCAGACCCGACTCCTTGGTCAACATGGTGTTGATGTCGGCCAGGCTCATGCCGAGTGCATCGTGCAGGTGGAAGATGATTGCCGGATCGATATCGCCACAGCGGGTACCCATCACCAGACCTTCCAGCGGTGTCATGCCCATCGAGGTATCGACGGATTGACCATTCTTGATCGCGCAGACGGAACCGCCGTTGCCCAGGTGGCAGTTGATGATGTTCAGTTCGCTGACGGGCTTGCCGAGCGCTTCGGCAGCCTGCAGGCTGATGTAGTAGTGGCTGGTACCGTGCATACCGTAACGGCGGATACCGTTTTGCTTGTACATCTGGTACGGCAACGCATACAGGTAGGCGTGTTCCGGCATGGTCTGGTGGAACGCGGTATCAAATACCGCGACGTTTGGCAGGCCGGGGAAAGCGTGTTGTGCTGCCTTGATACCGACCAGGTGGGCCGGATTGTGCAGCGGAGCCAGCGTCGCGCAGTCGGCGATACCTTGAATCACTTCATCGCTGATCACCACGGAGCGGGTGAACTTTTCGCCGCCGTGTACGACACGGTGGCCGATGGCAAACAGGTTCTCGGCCAGTTCCGGCTTGCTGGCCAGAATGGTGTGCACTATGTAATCCAGTGCTTCCTCATGGGCGGCACCGGCGCCCAGATCGGCGGCGCCCTTGTTGCCATCCAGCTTCCACTTGATACGGGCTTCGGTCAGGTGCAGGCACTCGGCCAGACCGGACAGCTTCTCGTCGCCATCTACGGCATCGATCACGGCAAACTTCAGGGACGAACTGCCACAGTTAAGAACAAGAACCAGCTTGCTGCTCATTCGTAGTAAATCCTATCTATCTTTTTTGGGTTTACTGCGTGGAATGGGTAGTTTTCCAGCAGAGTTAACGTATGCTTACATTAAAGGTGCTGTCAGCCGTCCGGCTTGGAAGACGTCTGCTCAGCCTCAGCATGTAGCTTTTGAGGCTCGACAAGGCGAAAATGCCGGGTTAAAAATCAAGCGCGGCAAGAATACAGATGTCGGATAAAAATAACAAA
This sequence comes from uncultured Aeromonadaceae bacterium, assembly GCA_945957385.1. Classification (GTDB taxonomy): domain Bacteria; phylum Pseudomonadota; class Gammaproteobacteria; order Enterobacterales; family Aeromonadaceae; genus Pseudaeromonas. The sequence continues at coordinate 18,658 of CAMFKP010000047.1, read as the reverse complement.
AAAATATTGTTACATAGCATGTAACCATTTTCAGATTGTGGTTATTGGGGCGGAGGTAGTGAATATGACTTTATTCTATAAAAAGATACATTTGGGGCATGTTTACATGCAGTTATGGCCTCGCGAGAAAACCCTTGCTGCCCTGTTTCCGGAAAATCGCGTCATTGCTGCGGTTGAATTTGCAACGCGTTGGTTACCCGCCTTGATCGTCTGCAGTCTGGCGCTGCAATACTTGGCTGGCAGCGCGACGCTGTGGCCGGTCGTCATGGCTTCAGTATTTTTCATGTTGAGTCTGCCGCTGCAGGGCTATTACTGGCTTGGGCAACGCGCTGAGACTCGTCTGCCGCCATCACTCAGTAATTGGTATGTCGAGATAAACCATAAGATGGGACAGCAGCAGTTGGCCCGTCAGCCGAGATACCTGGAGTTGGCTGAGACTCTAAACCAGGCTTTTCGGCAGCTGGATAAGTCTTTTTTGCTGGATTGATGCTGTTCGACGCTTGAATAAACCAAACAGCCACCGCAAGGTGGCTGTTTGGTTTTGGGCTGCGAGCATGTCGCAAGCGGCTCAGTAGCAGACGTTGCTGTGATAACGACTGATGATGCCCTTGATGATGTCCATCTTCTCTTTTTTCGGAGGATGGATGTCGCCGAGCATGTATTTTTCGCCCATGGCTTCCCATTTGTGCTTGCCCAACTCGTGATAAGGCAGTAATTCCACCTTTTCAACCGCACCGTTTAACTCGTCGTGAATAAAACGGCCGAGCGCCTCGGCCCCCGCCTCATCGTCCGACCAGGAGGGAACCACGACATAACGGATCCACATCTTTTTGCCTTTTTTCGCCAGATAGCGCGCAAAGTCGAGACAATATTTATTACTGACGTGGGTGAGGGGAATATGCACCTCGTCATTCATGTGTTTGATATCCAGCAACACCAGATCGGTAACATCCAGCAGCGCATCGAGTGCCTGATCGTAATGGCGCACGAAGCCATTGGTGTCCAGACAGGTGTGGATGCCCTTTTCTTTACACGCCTGGAACAGCTCGGTCACAAACTCTTTTTGTAACGTTGCTTCACCACCGGAAGCGGTGACCCCTCCACCGGAGGCGTTCATGAAATGACGGTAGGTCAACAGATCCTTCATCAGTTCATCGACGGTGACTTCACGACCACCGTCGGTATCCCAGGTGTCGCGATTGTGGCAATACAGGCAGCGCATCAGGCAGCCTTGCATGAAGACGATGAAGCGGATGCCGGGTCCATCGACAGTACCGCAGGTTTCAATCGAGTGGATTCGCCCCTTGATAGGCGCCTCATTAGTCATAGCTGGGCTCCAAACATTCATTTTGCTTCTATTTTAAAGGATTTACGTGCTGAGGGCATGGTTTTTAGTCCGCACGCAGTCTGGTTCCATTCTAGCCGAGCAGGCAATAAAAAACCCCCGCATAGGCGGGGGTTTTGTCGGCAACCGCAGGGATTACATGGACTGAGTGAAAGTCCGGGTAATAACATCCTGTTGTTGCTCCTTGGTCAGCGAGTTGAAGCGAACGGCATAGCCAGATACGCGGATGGTCAACTGCGGATACTTCTCCGGGTTTTCCATGGCGTCGAGCAGCATTTCGCGGTTCATAACGTTGACGTTCAGGTGTTGGCCACCTTCGATGTTGGATTCGTGGTGGAAGTAACCATCCATCAGACCCACCAGGTTTGCCTTCTGAGCATCTGCTTCCTTACCCAGTGCGTTCGGCACGATAGAGAAGGTATAGGAGATACCGTCTTTCGCGTAGGCGAATGGCAGCTTGGCAACAGAGGTCAGAGAGGCAACCGCACCCTTCTGGTCACGGCCATGCATCGGGTTGGCACCTGGGCCAAACGGTGCACCAGCGCGACGGCCATCCGGAGTGTTACCGGTCTTCTTACCATATACCACGTTAGAGGTGATGGTCAGAACAGACTGGGTCGGGATAGCGTTGCGATAGGTCTTGTGGGTAGCGATCTTCTTCATGAAGCGCTCAACCAGATCACAGGCAATGGTGTCAACGCGCTCGTCGTTGTTACCAAACTGCGGGTATTCGCCTTCAATTTCGAAGTCGATAGCCAGGCCATCTTCGTCACGAATCGGCTTGACCTTGGCGTACTTGATGGCAGACAGGGAGTCGGCGGTCACAGACAGACCAGCGATACCACAGGCCATGGTACGAATGACATCGCGATCGTGCAGCGCCATCTGAATGGCTTCATAGCTGTACTTGTCGTGCATGTAGTGGATGATGTTCAGGGCGGTGACATACTGGGTAGCCAGCCAATCCATGAAGTGATCCAGACGATCCATGACTTCATCGTAGTTCAGGACATCGCCCTGAATCGGTGCAGTCTTCGGACCAACTTGGATTTTCAGCTTTTCGTCCACGCCGCCGTTGATGGCGTACAGCATGGTCTTGGCCAGGTTGGCACGAGCACCGAAGAACTGCATCATCTTGCCGACGATCATCGGGGAGACGCAGCAGGCGATGGCGTAGTCATCGTTGTTGAAGTCGGCACGCATCAGATCGTCGTTTTCGTACTGAACGGAAGACGTGTCGATAGAGACCTTGGCACAGAACTTCTTGAAGCCGACCGGCAGCTTTTCAGACCACAGGATGGTCATGTTTGGCTCAGGGGACGGGCCCATGGTGTACATGGTGTTCAGGTAACGGAAGGCGTTCTTGGTTACCAGGGTACGACCGTCTACGCCCATACCGCCGATGGATTCGGTTGCCCAAATCGGATCGCCTGAGAACAGGGTATCGTATTCCGGGGTACGCAGGAAACGCACCATACGCAGCTTCATGACCAGGTGGTCAATGATTTCCTGAGCTTGTTGCTCGGTGATCAGACCCTTCTTCAGATCGCGTTCGAAGTAAACGTCGAGGAAGGTTGCAGTACGGCCGAAGGACATTGCAGCACCGTTCTGGGACTTAACAGCCCCCAGGTAACCGAAGTAGGTCCATTGTACGGCTTCTTGCGCTGTGGTCGCCGGGCCGGAGATATCACAACCGTACTTGGCAGCCATTTCTTTCAGCTGACCCAGAGCACGGTGTTGTTCACAGATCTCTTCACGCAGACGGATGGTGGCTTCCAGATCTTCACCTGCTTCCAACTTGGCTTGCAGGGACTTGAACTGGGCCAGCTTGTCGGCCATCAGGAAGTCGACACCGTACAGGGCGACGCGACGATAATCACCGATGATACGGCCACGGCCATAGGCATCAGGCAGACCGGTGATGACACCGGACTTACGGCAGTTCAGGATGTCCTTGGTGTAGACATCAAACACGCCTTGGTTGTGGGTCTTGCGGTAGTCGGTGAAGATTTGCTTCAGCTTCGGATCCAGCGTGCGGCCATAGACCTGACAGGAACCTTCAACCATCTTGATGCCGCCAAACGGGATGATGGCGCGCTTCAGCGGCTTGTCAGTTTGCAGACCGACGATCTTTTCCAGACCCTGCTCGATGTAGCCAGCGTCGTGAGCCGTGATGGTGGAGGCCAGATCGGTGTCAAAATCAACTGGAGCGTGAGTGCGGTTCTCTTCCTTGATACCTTCCATCACCTTGTTCCACAGGGTGGTGGTGGCATCAGTGGCGCCAGCCAGGAAGGATTCGTCACCTTCGTACGGGGTGTAGTTCTTCTGAATGAAGTCACGGGTATTGACTTCAGACTGCCAGGCTCCGGGTACGAAGCCTTCCCACGCGCTCAGAAACTTGTCGTTAAGCTCTGTCATGTTTCATTACCTCTTCGGTATTGATGATCCAAGCTCCCCCGCCATCAGTGGTGGCGACGGAAAATAAACCAGTAGGTCAAACCAATCATACCACCACCACCGATGATGTTGCCGATGGTGACAGGAATCAGATTATTGACGATGAAATGGCCAAGCGTCAGATCGGCATACTTGGCCGGATCCATCGCGATGGCTTGCCAGAATTCCGGACCGGCGAAGGTTTGAATCGCGATGCCGACCGGAATCATAAACATGTTGGCGATACTGTGCTCAAAGCCGGAGGCCACGAACATGGCAACCGGCAGCACCATGATCAGCGCCTTGTCGGTCATGGTGCGTCCGCCAAAAGCCATCCAGGCGGCCAGGCAGACCATCAGATTACACAGGATACCCAGCGCTACCGCTTCTACAAAAGTATGGTGAATCTTGTGCTGTGCCACGTTCAACGCAGTCAAACCCCATTGACCATTGCCTGAGGTGTACTCGCTACTCAGCATGATCAGGGCAACCATAATCAGGCCGCCAACCAGGTTACCGAAATAGACGATGACCCAGTTCTTCAGCATTTGTCCCCAGGTGATGCGATTGGCCGCGCGGGCCACCAGCGTCAGCGTGGTGGAGGTAAACAATTCACCGCCCAGAATCACACACAGGATCAGGCCGAGAGAGAAGCAGACCGCACCGGCGAACTTGCTGCCCCCTTGAGAGACGACTGTGATGTAGAAGATGAAGGCGATGGCGATGAAAGCGCCGGCGGTGATGGCCAGCAGGAAGGTTTTGGCGGCAGGCTTGGTGGCTTTGCCATAGGTGATGTCTTCAGCGACAGCGGCGATGGCTTCGGGCTTCAGACAATCGAATGGAGATTCAACTTTCACGTGAGTGGCACCCTGTTTGTCATTTTACTTTCGTAATCATAGCAACAAAGATGGTGGTCAAATTTGCCTTGGATCAATTTCGACCAGTCAGTTTTGTAATTTTACTACATCATGAATCACAGATTTCTCGTGAATGCGACCCGCTATCTGCCGAATGCCGAGCGGCGATGACATGACTTTGCTGTCGCCAGTGCTCGTAAAATAACCACTGGCCTCACTATAGACTCCTAAAGCTGGATAATAAATGGTGCAAATAAAAAGCCCTCATTAATGAGGGCTTGGTGTGAACAGATATTTAGAAGTTGAATTGTCGTTTGGCGCGTTGCAGTTTCTCATAAGCTGCCAGCAGCTTTTGATGCAGCGGGAACTGCTCTAGGCTCAGATCGCCGGCGGTGAGTCCGAAGAAACGGGCTTCACCATGGATATGTGCCCAGACCTGCTGGACTGCCTCGGCTCCAAACATTTTGTCAAAAGCAGGACGATAGGCCTCGGGAGCTCGTTCCGGCGAGAGATGAAGCTCTAAGCTGGCTTTAAGGCAGCGGAAGAAGTTAGCGCGCTTAGCGGTGAAAACGGTAGCGTTGAACTCCAGCGTCCAGTCAGTCCACTCCAGCGCAGTAGCAAGTTCTCCGGCGGCGAGTGCCAACAGGCATTTGAGTTCACCAACACGCAGGGTATGCCATCCGCTATCACGGCCAACGGCTAAGCCAATCAGCTCGCGAACCCGAGTCCGGTCGTCAAAACCTTCCTCATCAAGCATGTCATAGAACGCCATATACTCTTCGGCTGTTCCATCGCTTTCAGGCAGGGCGAGAACTGCTTCACGCAGTCCGGCTCCCATATTGTTGTTGGCAATGACCAGATCTTCGGCTGGATAAATATCCGACATGCCAGGAACCAAAATACGGCAGGCGTAGACACCGAGGTGTTCATAATCTGCGATGTAGACTGGCTGTTCCAGTTGTCCAAAGATGCCGATCAAGTGGTTGAATTCCTCTTCTGTCGTCCCGGCAAAATTCCAGTCGACAAACTCGAAGTCACTTTCGGTTTTAAACAGATCCCAGCTGATGAGTCCTGATGAGTCGATAAAGTGGGTTTCCAGGTTGTGGTGATCCGCCACTTCATCATTATTAAACGATGGGGGAGCGAACACGTCCAAATCTTTCAGGCTACGTCCTTGCAGCAGCTCGGTCACAGTGCGCTCAAATGCGACTTCGAAACGAGGGTGGGCGCCGAATGACGCAAAACAGGTGCCATTCGCGGGGTTGAACAAAACTACGCAGATAACTGGGAACTGGCCTCCTAATGAGGCGTCGTAGCAGAGAATTGGAAAACCCTCTTGCTCAAGGGTAGCTATCGCTTCCTGAATTCCCGGGTAGCGGGCGATAACCGCTGCGGGGATCTCGGGCAACGAGATCGCTTCGGCAATAATACGATTCTTAACGTAACGCTCAAAAACCTCAGACAAACCCTGCGTACGGGCTTCGGTTCGGGTGTTGCCGGCGCTCATGCCATTGGATACGTACAAGTTACCGACAATATTCATCGGTATATAAACAGTTTGCTGATTGTCGTAACGAATGAATGGAAGGGCGCAAATGCCACGTTCTTCGTTACCCGATTGCAGGTCAACCAGCATGTCCGCAGAGAGTTCTCCTTCCGGATCGTAATAGTCCAGCGTGTAGTCATCCAGCAACCCTGCGGGAAGTTCACCATCGTCAGGGATCGGGAACCATTTTTCATTCGGATAGTGAACAAATTCTGATTCGGCAATCGCTTGGCCAAGATAGAAATCGGCAAAGAAATAGTTGGTCGACAGACGCTCAAAATACTCCCCCAGCGCTGAAGCCAAAGCGGCTTTTTTACTGGCACCCTTACCATTGGTGAAACACAAAGGGCAGTCACGATCGCGGATATGAACGGACCAGACATGGGGGACAGGGTTAAGCCATGAGGCCTCCTCTATATCGAAACCCAGTGCCTGCAGCTTGGTCTGAAAACGTTCAATCGATGCCTCAAGGGCGGCATCTTTGCCTGGAATAAAGGTTTGCATCGTGGAGAGTTCCGCAGTAGTCAATGTTATCGGTCTGTTAACCGTGATGGTGGCGCAAGTGTACTGGCTCGCTGTCGCGAGCACCAGTTTCTTCACGGCACGCAGCGTGATGGGAATAGTGCAAATATTGCAATGTTTGGGATGTAGCATTGCGCAAAACGACTTGCAGACTTTGTGACAATCCGTAATGTGGTCACTAGTCAAAAGATGTCTCCAGGGCAGGAAAGGAAATGAAAAAAGTAGGTTTGATTGGTTGGCGTGGCATGGTGGGTTCGGTTCTGATGAGCCGAATGATGGAAGAGAACGATTTTGCGTTGATCGATCCGGTGTTCTTCACCACGTCGCAAGCTGGCCAGGCTGCTCCGAATTACGGTAAGGATGCCGGAGCGCTGCAGGATGCTTTCAATATCGAAGCGCTGCGTGCCATGGACATCATTATCACCTGTCAGGGCGGCGATTACACCAAAGACGTCTATCCGCGGTTGATGGCCTCCGGTTGGCAAGGATACTGGATTGATGCTGCCTCTGCGTTGCGGATGGAAGAGAACGCGATCATCATTCTGGATCCGGTTAACGGCCAGGTGATCGATTCGGCCCTGGAGCGTGGGTTAAAGACCTTTGTTGGTGGTAACTGTACGGTCAGCTTGATGCTGATGGGGCTAGGCGGTCTGTTCGCCAACAATCTGGTGGAGTGGATTTCATCATCCACCTATCAAGCGGCCTCTGGAGCCGGTGCGCGCCACATGCGTGAGCTCCTGACCCAGATGGGGACATTGCGAAATGCTGTAGCTAGCGAGCTGGCTGATCCTGCATCGGCCATTTTGGATATCGAGCGTAAAGTCACAGCGGCGATGCGCGATGACTCCTTCCCGACCAGTCAGTTTGGTGCTCCGCTCGCCGGCAGTTTGATCCCCTGGATCGATGTACCGCTAGCTAATGGCCAGAGTAAAGAAGAGTGGAAGGGCATGGCCGAGACCAACAAGATCCTGGGACTTGGAGCGGCTGCAATTCCGGTCGACGGCAATTGTGTCCGGATCGGTGCGTTGCGCTGTCACAGCCAGTCTTTCACCATCAAATTGAAGAAGGATGTTCCGCTGCAAGATATTCATCAGATGCTTGCTGCGCACAATGACTGGGTGCGGGTCATCGAGAACGATAGAGCGATTACGGTCAAGGAGTTGACTCCGGCCAAGGTCACCGGGACCTTGAATGTCCCTGTTGGTCGCTTGCGCAAGATGAATATGGGCAACGACTTCCTGTCCGCATTCTCCGTGGGCGATCAACTGTTATGGGGGGCGGCAGAGCCGCTGCGTCGCATGTTACGCATTTTGTTGGCGAAGGGCTGAGCTTCTTTGAAAAAAACCGGGTATTTACCCGGTTTTTTTTTCATCCTAATGACAAGAAAAACAGCATCAATAATGGTCCGAGCAAACTGAGAATAAAACCTGAAACCACGGCGATCGGTACCATCACCAAGCCACCAGAACGTTGAATAATCGGGAGTGTAAAATCCAGTGCTGTGGCGCCGCCTAGTCCAACCGCTGCTGACGGGTGTCGTCGCATCAATACAGGAATAGCCACCAGCGCTAATAGTTCGCGAAAAAGATCATTCAAAAACGCGGCACTTCCGACCAAGGGACCCAGTTCGCCACTGACCAGAATTCCGGATAAGGAATACCAACCAAATGCTGATGAGATGGCGAGGCTTTGATGCCAGCTCCAGCCCAATAAAAAACCGGCAATCAAACCTCCAAGCCAACTACTGAGCACAATCAAGCCTGCAATTTGTAAAGCCCAGACATTTACCAACATCTGGCGTAGTGACATACCTGAGTTGCGCATTTGGATGCCGATAAGCAACAGCAGCAGCATCAATGACCAGTTACTCCATTCATGAACTGGAAGCGCGTTTTTTTCTAGCAATAAACCGAGACCCACCCCGGCAAGAACTACCAGCGCCATACGAATGGACTCCCAGGCCATTCGCCATTTCGATTGCGGAGCCAGGGCCGTTTCTTCATGTTGTTGCCGTTGATGTCGATCCAGCCACCATAGCGCCAACATGTTGGCGCCACAGATACAAATAGTGAGCACCCCTGCGCTGCGCAGTAATGGCAACAGGTGCTGATCCAGCTGGTCAACGAAGGCGAGGCCGATGCCCATCAGAAACAAAATCAGATAGACCATCTGGCTGCAGAGCCACTGCAACCGTTTAAGCCAGATGGTCGAATGAAGAGGGATAAGATAGCCACAAATCAGAGGTAACAGGATCAGAATCACATCGAACAACATGTCGGTAGAGGTCTCTAGTGACGGCACTCCTTGCCGGTAAAGAGTGCTTACGCGATCACATTTTGCCATAACTTTATGCACAATTTGGCGAATTGTTCAGTCTGGGTTGAACGCCCTCGCGTTTTGCTAGCTATATCCCCTGTCATCTTCGACAGGTGGCCAAGAACGAAAGCTATAGCCTTTGATTATTGGCTAGACTAGACCTCAGTGACTCTTATCCGGGCGTTCTCTATGCAGCTTGTAGTCGATAACAATCCACCCTCTCTTAGTATCGTCGGGAATGAGCAGGCGCTTTTGCTGGATGATATAACGCAGCATCTTCCTGATATGGTTGATGCGCTACGCCGCCTAGTGGCGATTCCCAGTTGGCTGCAGTCCGGCGATGTGGCGACGCCATTTGGTGCGGGTGTTCAGATGTGTCTCGATGAGACGCTACGTATGGCGGCAGAAATGGGGTTCCGGACGCATAAGGATGTGGATGGATATTATGGTTGGGCAGAAATTGGCCAAGGTGAGGAGTTGATCGGCCTATTGTGCCATGTTGATGCTTCGCCAGCACCTGATGAAGCGGCCTGGTTTTCCTCACCGCTGGAGCTTACCGAGCGCAACGGTTTGCTGTATGGACTAGGGAGTCAGCAATGCAAGGGGCCCTTGATTGCGGTTCTGACGGCAGTTGCGGCATTAGCTCGCCATACGAGTGTTTTAAGGCGCCGGATCCGCATCATAGTGGGTACGGATGCAGGAACACTTGGTCGTTGTATGGTCCGTTATGCCGCTCAGGAAGAAATACCACTTTTTTCTTTGGCTCCGACTGGGCATGGGGAGTTGGTGCGAGGAGAAAAGCGAATTCTACAGGCTTATCTGCTTGGGCCTGGGTCATCAGAATTATCTTTGCATTGTGGTGGTGAATTGGGCCTTGTTCCTAATCGGGCATCCTATTCCGGTAAGCATCAGAAGATGTTGCGCAAGCAGCTCGATCTTTATGGCTATCCATGGCTGGAAGAGCATGACGGTACTGTGGTGCTGGGACAAGCGGCCTCTTCCGGTGCATGTGCTGATCAAGGTATCAACGCCATCACGCGACTGTGCCGTGCATTGAATGCGATTGGCTATTGTCATCCTGCGTTGGGTTTTTGCAGTCTGATTGTGGGGGAGGATCCTCGCGTTCGAGCATTACTGGGGCGCATAGAAGATATCAGCGGCAGCTTGTCTCTTAATCTCGCCAGTCTGCACATGGATGAAACCGGATCGCGTATCGGTATTGATATTCGCATTCCTGTATATTTGCCATATGAATCCTTTGTTGTGCAAATCAGGCAAAGTCTGGCCCAACTGGGATGGCAATTTGTTGAAGCGTTACACAAAGAGCCGTTAGATATTACGGTTGCTGATGAGGTACTGGCGATGCTCGCAGAGAGTTGTTATCAGGTTACAGGTAATCAATGTGAACCGATTTTCTCTGCGGAAATTTCTTATGCCAGGGCGCTACCAAATTGTATTCCATTTGGCGCCTTGCTTTCGGGCTTCACTGATACGCGAGGTTTAGTGAACGAGCATATAAATTGTGAAAATCTCATCATGACAGCACAAATATATGCATTGGCCTTGAGCAACCTGCAAAACTCTCCATTGCAACCTGTTTTGGGGCGCCAAAAATGATGTGATGCACCTATATGCATCATATCTGCGCTATTAGTGCAAAAATCTACGATTTAGTGAATTTTAATTCGGGTTTATGCTTCTCAATCTGTAAATCATCTTGTAATTTGTCCCGAGACTGGTTTTTCCCGTCGCCAACGGATGCTGAGTTATTAAACGGATGATGGTGCCTGAGGTACCAATAGACAGGGTTGTAGGCATGAGTGATGTACCCACGCTAGAGGTCAGGAATTTACACAAATATTTCGGGTCGCTAGAGGTTTTGAAAGGAATTAACCTGACAGCCCATAAAGGGGATGTTATCTCGATTCTCGGCTCTTCCGGATCCGGGAAATCCACCTTCCTTCGCTGTATCAATTTACTGGAAACGCCTTCATCCGGTGACGTGTTGGTACATGGCGAAAAAATTTTGATGCGCACCAATAAGTTAGGTGAGCGTCAACCTGCTGATCGTCGTCAAGTTGAACGGATTCGCTCTCGTCTTGCGATGGTTTTTCAAAGCTTCAACCTGTGGTCTCACATGACGGTTTTGCAGAATGTCATTGAAGTTCCGGTTCAGGTACTCAAGGTGCCCAAGGCTGAGGCCATTGAGAAGGCTGAGATGTTGCTGCATCGCGTCGGTTTGTATGAGCGGCGCGACTATTACCCCGGACACTTGTCCGGCGGACAGCAGCAACGCGCAGCGATAGCCCGAGCTCTGGCGGTAGACCCCGAGGTGATGCTGTTTGATGAGCCAACTTCGGCGCTCGACCCTGAGTTGGTGGGCGAGGTGTTACAGGTCATGCGTAGCCTGGCCGAAGAGGGACGCACCATGCTGGTTGTGACTCATGAAATGGCTTTTGCTCGGGATGTGTCAAATCGGGTCATGTTCTTGCATCAGGGAGTGGTTGAGGAGGAGGGAGAGCCGGAATCAGTGTTTGGAAATCCCAAGTCTGAACGTTTCAAGCAATTCATTTCCTCAGTTTACTAATCAATTTCAATCAAGGAGTGAGATATGAAAAAGATGTGGTTTGCAGCCTTACTGGCTGTTGCAGTATCCGGTGCGGTTGAAGCCAAAGAGTGGAAGAGTGTTCGTATCGGCATCGAAGGGGCTTATCCTCCTTTCTCGCGTACTGAAGCCAACGGTGATCTGACCGGATTTGATGTCGACATGGCGAAAGCATTGTGCGACGAGATGAAGGTCAAGTGCGCCATTGTGCAACAAGACTGGGATGGCATGATCCCCAGCCTGCTGGCTCGTAAGTTTGATGCCATTATCTCGACGATGGATATCACGCCAGAACGTTTAAAACGTGTTGATTTTTCTGATAAATATCAACATGTCCCTGCTCGGTTTGCCACTAAGAAAGGTACGCCGCTGGAGTTGACTGCCGAGTTTATGAAGGGGAAAAAAGTCGGTGTACAACGCGCAACGTCGATGGACTCCTACATCACGGATAATTTCCCGGGCGCAGATATCAAGCGTTATGGCACTGCTGAAGAGGCATATCTGGATTTGAAAGCCGGTCGTGTTGACTATGTGCTGGCCGATTATGCATCCCTGCTGGATGGGCTGATCAAGAAGGCAGATGGTGCCAACTATGAACTGGTGGGGCCAGGTTTGACTGATCCGCGTTGGTTTGGCATCGGTGCCGGGGTTGCATTGCGCAAGGGTGATGCGGATCTGAAGGCGATGTTCAATAAGGCCATAAAAGACATTCGAGCCAATGGCAAGTACAAGGCGGTAAACGACAAGTACTTTGACTTTGACGCCTACGGTGACAATTGATTTTCACCCGAATATAGAACGGGCCTGAGGGCCCGTTACTTCAGGATGTTGTGATGTTTGATCTCAAGGGTTACGAGTCATCCCTGTTAGAGGGTGCCTGGATGACACTGCAAGTGGCGTTGATCTCCGTGGCGTTAGCGGTTTGCCTCGGTATGATTGGTGCGCTGGCCAAGCTTTCTCGTATTGGTTTTGCTCGTCGCCTAGCCACGTTTTACACCACGCTTGTTCGTGGTATCCCAGATTTGGTGCTGATGATGCTGTTGTTCTTCGGTGGCCAGGTGTTTGTCAACTTCTTGTGTTCAACCGTTAATGAACATTTGAATGATTGGTTGGGGGCAGGTAACCCGAACTGGGAGTGGCATGCTTATCTGCCGGATTACGTCGATGTCAGCCCGTTTATTGCAGGTGTCCTGACGATTGGTTTCATCTTTGGCGCTTATATGACTGAAACATTCCGCGGAGCGATTCTTGCAGTCGACCGCGGTCAGCTTGAGGCGGCTCACGCCTATGGTATGACGCCATTTCAGGTATTTCGACGCGTGTTGTTTCCGCAAATGGTCAGACATGCCTTACCGGGTTTCGGGAACAATTGGCTCGTTTTACTCAAAACCACGGCGCTTGTTTCTGTCATTGGTCTGGACGATATGGTGCGAAAGGCGGCGCTGGCGGCAGGCACGACTCAGCTACCTTTCACGTTCTACATGGCTGTAGCGTTCATTTTTCTGGTGTTTACCGCGATATCGACGACATTGCTCAAATGGGCTGAGCGTCATTATTCGATTCAGACGAGGTAATGAAGGCCATGTTTGATTTTTCAATCATTCTTCAGGAGTGGCCAACGTATCTGCAGGGCCTCATGAATACGATTTGGCTTGTGGCAGCCTCCTTGGTGATGGGTCTGTCGATTGCTATTCCATTGGGGATTTGTCGCAATAGCTCAAACCCGTTATTACGGTTGCCGGCATGGGCTTATATCTACTTCTTTCGTGGGACGCCCATGCTGGTCCAGTTGTTCATTATCTATTACGGCGCTGCGCAGTGGGATGGATTGCGTCATTCATGGGCCTGGAACTGGTTTCAGGAAGCCTGGTTCTGTGCATTGCTGTCATTTACATTAAACACCGCTGCCTACACCGCTGAAATTGTGCGTGGCGCGATTCGTACTATCCCCAAGGGCGAGGTTGAAGCGGCCACGGCCTATGGCATGACACCTTGGCAAACGATGCGCTGCATTATTCTGCCCAGTGCATTACGGCGTGCCCTGCCTGCGTACAGTAATGAAGTCATTTTTATGCTGCATGGGTCGGCAATTGCCGGGATCATCACGATCGTCGATTTAACGGGGGCGGCACGCATCATCAATTCGCGCTATTACAGCCCGTTTGAGGCATTTATTACGGCGGGTCTGTTGTACATGATGCTGAGCATGCTCATCGTTTGGGGGTTTCGTCGCCTGGAGAATCGGTGGCATGCACACCTTAGACCTCGAAGCGTCTAGGTTTTCGCTGATTCAGTGACGGCGGCATGTTACAATGCCGTCGTTTTGTTTTTCGGGTCCTGCTAAGGAGCCATTCTTGCGTCTGTGGTTTTTGCTCTTGTCGTTGTGTTGGTGGGTTGCCTTGCCCTTGTCGGCGGCAGAGCAGGTGTTGTTTGGGGCTGAGCCAGCCTGGCGTCAGTCGGTAACGGTTCCTGAATCGTCTTCTTTACCTCCTGTGGATGGCCAACGTTATCTGTTGGTTGACAGGCAATTCTATCTGGACTCCAAGACGGTCCAGCGCTTTCAGCATTTTGTTATTCATATCACCAGTACTGAAGGGTTGGAAAAAAGCTCGCAACTGGCGTTTGATTTTGACCCCGGTTACGAGACGCTGACGATTCACCGTATTCAGGTGCGACGTAATGGCAAGGTGCTGGATCGACTCGAACCCCAAGAGTTGCGAGTTTTTCAGCGGGAAGCCAATCTAGAACGTTTTCTCTATTCAGGCACCAGAACGGCCTATCTGATTTTGCCGGATATCCGCGTGGGTGACATTCTTGAGTACAGCTATTCGTTGCAGGGGAACAACCCTGTGATGGATGGTAAGTTCAGTGAGACTCTTCCGCTGGAATGGGAAGTCCCAATCGAGCGCAGTAGTTTGCGTCTCGTGGTTGCTCCCAGCCGTTCATTATTCTTCCAGGCGCCCAAAGATACCGATGTCAAAGTCATGGTCAGTGAGTCCTCCGGAGAGCGTGAGATCAGTTGGCAACAGGACAAGGTTCCAGCGGTGGAGTTGCAAGAAGATGCGCCCGCATGGTTCATGCCGAACCGTTCGCTGAGTGTCAGCGAGTTTGCCAGTTGGTCTGATGTCGCCAAGTGGGCCAAGCCGCTGTACGACGATGGTGCGGCGATCGATCCCAGTGTGCAGCAGCTAGCCGATCAACTGGCCAAGGATAAAACGGCGCAGCAGAAGTTGATGGCGGCGCTGCATTTTGTACAACAGGAGATCCGCTATCTGGGCATGGAGGATGGCATCGGTTCCCATCGGCCACGCAAAGCGGCCGACACCTTGTATCGCCGCTATGGTGATTGCAAGGACAAGACAGTGTTGTTGATGGCACTGCTCAAGGCGATGGAGTTTTCACCGGTGGCGGCATTAGTGAGCCTGGATCGTGGCGATATGCTGCCAAATCAGCAGCCGTCACCCTATCTGTTTGATCACGTCATCGTGACCTTGATGCTGGATGGAAAACGTATATGGCTGGATGGCACCGCCCTTAATCAGGGTGGTAATTTAGACACGCTGGCGGTTCCCTATTTTCGCTATGCGCTGCTGGTGGATAATGCGGCCAGCAGTCTGACGCCGATGGATAGTGAATACCGCCCGGCCGAGGTCAGAGTGCGTCAGGAGTTGACGCTGCAACCCAACCTGACGCAACTGCGTGTTGAGAGCCTGTATCAGGGCGATCAGGCTGAACAGCAACGCAGTCAGTGGAAGGTCAGCTCGATGCAGACTCTGACCCGGCGTTATACCGAATATTACGGTCGTCTCTATGGCCAGTTGGAAATGGTTGGTACGCCGCAAGTGAGGGATGATCGCGAGCGTAACGAATGGCAGCTTTCCGAACAGTACCTGATCGAAGGGGGAACCCAACAGGTTGCCCGTGATGGATTGGATATCTATGCCGACTTGCTCGATGGCTATCTGAAGGATCTGGATGCCAACCGTACCCAGCCACTGGCGTTGTCTCCGCCGACGCGTCTGCAGCAGGAGTTTTTGGTGCATATGCCGAAGCCGGTTGCGGTCGCGCCCTACCAAGTTAACTATGACAATGCGGTCTTCCGTTTTTCGATGCAGGTCGAACCTTTGGGACCGCAGCTGTTACGGGTGGTCTACCGTTACGAAAATCTCGTCGACTCGGTCCCTATCGCAGAACTGGCGCGTTATCGGCAGAATGTGCGGCGGGCCAGGGAACAGTTGAGCCTCAATTTCACCTTGCCACTGGGGTAATGGGTCGTCATTGGCCACTGAAATAACAAAAGGGCTTACGCCCTTTTGTTGTTTATGACCTCTCCAACGTCAGCTCAGTCGCTAAACGTGGCCCATATCGGCGCATGATCTGACGGCTTGTCGATGCCGCGCAAGGGATAATCAATCCCGGTGTTTTCGAGACGCGGTAACAGCGAGGCCGTTGCCAGTATCAGGTCGATACGCAACCCGCGATTATCCTCGAATCCTTTGCTGCGATAGTCAAACCAACTATAACGATCACTGACATCCGGATGCTGGTGACGGAACGTGTCGGTCAATCCCCAGGCTTGCAGTTGCTGCAACCAGGCTCGCTCCTCCGGCAGGAAGGAGCATTTGCCTTCTCGCAGCCAGCGTTTGCGGTTAGCTTCGCCGATGCCGATATCCAGGTCGGTAGGTGAAATATTCATATCGCCCATGATGATGACATCTTCATCCGGGCTGTGGTGAGCAGCAAGGTATTGCTGCAGGTCGGCATAAAACTGCGTTTTGGCCGGGAATTTAGTTGGGTGATCGCGATTTTCTCCTTGCGGAAAATAACCGTTCAACACCGTCAATATCCGACCATTAGGTTGCGCGAATTGCCCGATGATCATGCGGCGTTGTGCCTCGGCATCATCGCTGGGGAAACCGCGAAGCACCGACAATGGCGCCTGTTTGCTGAGCAGAGCCACGCCATAGTGGGCTTTCTGGCCGTGGAAGTGAACCTGATACCCCATGGCGGCCACATCATCGAGGGGGAAGGCCTCATCATGAACCTTAATTTCCTGCAGGCCGATGATGTCAGGTTGCTGTGTGTCTATCAGAGCCTGAAGTTGATGCAATCTGGCACGCAGGCCATTGATATTAAAAGAGACTATCTTCATTGCGTTCGCTTTGGTCGGTGGGGAGGCCTCTCAATGGAGGGTTTGCAGCTCGTCCTGCAGTTTGACTTGCCGTTCGGCTTGCGCGCTATTTAGCATGACACCGTCGAGCAGTGCCAGCGTCAGCTTGCACTCATCCAGCAGATCACTGTTGCTCTTGTTATACCCTTTTTGCTTGAACAGCTGTAGCAGCGCTTGGGCCTTGTTCAGTGCCGCATTGGTATTGGCGGGTGCCCGGCGCAGCGCATCCCGGAAGTAAGTGACTGCCTCTTCGTAGCGGCCGGCAGTATAAGCAGCGATACCCTGTTCGTTAAGCTCACTGTATTTTTGTAGTTTTTCCTGCTGGCCTTTGTCGTCGCGTATTGTGCGAATACAGGAGTGCAACAGGGTATCCATGGCGCCTTGCTGATCCAGTTGCTGCTGCAATTGTTCAGCGTACTCATATTCACCTAACTGGGTGAATCCCAGTACCAGATTGCTGATCAATGCTGAGGCCATGCTGGCGGGATTGCCTTGATAGGGCTGAATGGCTTTGTAGAGCAACTTCTTGCCACGCACTACGTCGCCACGGACGACTTGTATCCGTGCGCGACAAATCTGCTCAAATACATCCAGATCGAATTCGTTATCTGCGAGCGACTCGCGACAGCGATAAATCGCATTGTTAACCTGTTTTTGCAGGTT
Organism: uncultured Aeromonadaceae bacterium; assembly: GCA_945957385.1. Lineage (GTDB taxonomy): Bacteria > Pseudomonadota > Gammaproteobacteria > Enterobacterales > Aeromonadaceae > Pseudaeromonas. The sequence goes on along the minus strand of CAMFKP010000047.1, from coordinate 1,198 downwards.
GCCCAGATGGTAGGGGTCGCCCGTCGACAATGCGTACAGGATCAAGCTATGCACATAGCTACCGAGCAGTTGGGCGTTGCGGCCGTGATCGTAGCGATGCAGATCCAGCATGGCACTGAGCGAGTCGCGCGCCTTGAGGTAATCGCCTTGTGCAAGGGCCACTTCGGCCAGCTGACGGTGCAGCATGGAAGAGTGCGGCGAGATCTCGGTAGCGCGGGTGAGTGTGTCAATTGCCTCCTGAGGGGCACCATTGGCCAGTTGGGCCAGCGAGAGCCAACGATAGGCTTCTACCATCAGGGGACGCAGGCGCAATGCGGTATTCAGATGCGCGATGGCGTCTTCGTGCTGACCGAGCAGATAGCAAATTTTGCCCAGCCCCAGCCTGATCCAGCTGGATTCGCCTTCGGCCAGACCGTTACGCAAGATGGCGCGTGCCGAGCCAAGATCCTGCAGATGGATATACATCTCGGCCATCAGACAGCGGCAAAAGGTGGCATAGCGAGAGTGCTGTTTCAGTAGGGGTTCACAGGCCTTGATGACGTTCGCATAATCCTGCTTATCTAGCGCCTCGAAGATCGGCTTGAGCTCCTGCTTGCGTAGTAAGGCGCGCTGCAGACGCAGTCTTAACTGCTCTTGCGAGAACGGCTTCATCATATAGCCATCGGGTTCACTCTCGATGGCACTGAGCACCATGGCGCGACTGTTATCGCCACTGATGATGAAGACCACGGCATCGGCCGGCAAGCGGTGTTGCTCTCGCAGGAACTCCAGGAGCTGGCGCCCATTCTCGCCGCTGCCCAGGTTGTAATCGATGAGATAAATATCGAACAGTTCCTTGCTGCAACGCCGGCGGGCTTCCTCCGCATTATTCAGGACGACGATGCGATTGAAACCCAGGTTCTGCAGCATGGCTTTCATCATCACCTGAAATGAGCGCTGATCATCAACCAGGAGTACGCGCTTTTCATGAAAAAGCTGGGCGGTACTCTGGGTGCGACTATCTTGTTCGGTCAGTTCATTCATCAGCGATAGGGTTCAAATCTGCGAGCCGGAAGAGATGTCGATACTATAACGGAAATAGCCACATAAAGGTGCCAGCTGACTCAATGTCCGCCGCGCTTGAGTAAAAAGCGGTAAACACAGGAAGAATGGTGGAGGGAGAAGGATTCGAACCTTCGAAGGCAGAGCCGTCAGATTT
>CAMFKP010000046.1 GCA_945957385.1 uncultured Aeromonadaceae bacterium | reverse complement strand
GTTTATTTGTTTATTTGTTTATTTGTTTATTTGTTTATTTGTTTATTTGTTTATTAAGACATTCAAATCTCTTGTGCGCCAGGCTGCAAGCCATAATCACCACTCTTCGAGCAACGGTTTGCTATACAGTTCGACAATACGCTGCATGATCGGCGTATTGGCCTCGGGGAATTCATACCCAGCCAGCTCGGACACCGGAACCCACAGCGCAGTTTGTCCCTCCTTGCCCCACGGCTCGCCAACAAAGCCGGTTACGCGCCACACATCCAGCCGGACCTGCTTATCACTGTAATCGTGCTCAATCTCCATCAACGGCTGGCAACGCGTGACCTGGATCCCCAACTCTTCAAACAACTCACGCGCCAGCGCCTGTTCAACGCCTTCTCCGGCCTCGACCTTGCCACCGGGAAACTCCCATTTGCCGGCTTGATGCTGGGCCGCATGACGTCGGCTGATAAAGATGGCACCGCGACCATCTTCGATAACCCCCACGGCAACATGCACTCGCTTTTTGTTCATCCCATTCATCCTGTTTTTGCGCCGATAAAAAAGGGCGGCCGAAGCCGCCCTCTCTACCGACAGTGATCTTAGTTAATCTGACCGTGACAGTGTTTGTACTTCTTGCCCGAGCCACAAGGACAAGGATCATTACGCCCTACCTTATCACCACGCACGTATGGCGCCTGACTGGCAGCAGGCTCTGCGGCACCCTCGGCGCCCTCTTCTGCTAACCCTTCAGCTTCGGCGTGGGTGTAAGTACGCGGAGCAGCCTCGGCGCGACGGCGCTGCTCTTCAAGCGCATCCACATCACGCTCCTGTACCTGTACGCGGGACAAAATGGTGATCACTTCCTGCTTCAGCGTGTCCAGCATCTGCGTGAACAGCTCGAATGACTCACGCTTGTACTCTTGTTTCGGGTTCTTCTGCGCATAACCACGCAGGTGGATCCCTTGACGCAAGTGGTCCATTGCCGCCAGATGCTCTTTCCACAGATTATCCAGGCATTGCAGCATGATGGACTTCTCGAACTGGTGAATCACCTCATCGCCGACCAGTTCTTTCTTGGCGTTATAGATGCGAGTGGCTTCGGCGACGATACGATCGCGCAGCAGCTCCTCATACAGCTTGTCATCTTCAGCCAGCCATTGTGCCAGCGGCAGGTCGAGGCTGAAATCAGCCTGCAGACGCGCCTCAAGACCGGCAATATCCCAGGTCTCGTCCAGCGAGTTCGGCGTGATGTATTCGCTCATGACAGAGTTGAGCACATCGGCACGGATCAGTTCGATGGTCTCGCTGATATCCTTGGCTTCCAGCAGTTCGTTACGCTGTTCATAGACCACCTTGCGCTGGTCGTTGGCAACGTCATCAAACTCGAGCAGGTTCTTACGGATATCGAAGTTACGCGCTTCAACCTTGCGTTGCGCATTCTCGATCGCCTTGGTAACCCAAGGATGCTCGATCGCTTCGCCATACTCCATACCCAGTTTCTTCATCATGCCAGTGACACGATCCGAGGCGAAAATACGCATCAGGCTGTCTTCCATCGACAGATAGAAACGGGAGGAACCCGGATCGCCCTGACGACCGGAACGGCCACGCAGCTGGTTGTCGATACGGCGAGACTCATGGCGCTCGGTACCGATAATATGCAGACCACCGGCAGCGATCACCTCATCATGGCGCGCCTGCCATTCGGCCTTCAGCTCAGCGACCTGCTCGGGCGTCGGTTCAACCAGCTTTGCCAGCTCGGCCTGCCAGTTGCCACCCAACACGATGTCGGTACCGCGACCGGCCATGTTGGTCGCAATGGTCACCGCACCCGGACGCCCGGCCTGTGCCACGATATCGGCCTCCATGGCATGGAACTTGGCGTTCAGCACCTGATGCTTGATGCCCTGCTTGTTCAGCACATTGGAGATCAGTTCGGAGTTTTCAATCGAGATGGTACCCACCAATACCGGGCGGCCTTCGGCGACACGGTTTTTGATGTCTTCAACGATGGCGGCGTATTTCTCTTCCGACGTCAGGTAGACCAGATCGCCCATGTCCTTGCGCACCATGGGGCGGTTGGTCGGCAACACTACGGTGTTCAAGCCATAAATTTGTTGGAATTCATACGCTTCGGTATCGGCTGTCCCCGTCATACCGGACAGTTTTTCGTAGATGCGGAAATAGTTCTGGAAGGTGATGGATGCCAGCGTCTGGTTCTCGTTTTGGATGCGCACCCCTTCTTTGGCTTCCATCGCCTGGTGCAACCCCTCTGACCAGCGACGACCCGGCATGGTACGGCCGGTATGCTCATCGACGATCACCACTTCACCGTCTTTGACGATGTAGTCCACATCCTTCTCAAACAAGGTGTGTGCACGCAAGGCAGCGTTAACATGGTGCAGCAGCGTAATGTTGCTGGCCGAGAACAGCGAATCGTCCTCGCTCATCAAACCATTTTGCTTCAGCAACTCCTCAACATAGATCTGACCATTTTCTGTCAGCAGCGCCTGGCGCGCCTTTTCGTCGACGGTAAAGTGACCGTCTCCGCGATACTCTTCGCTATCTTCCTTATCCTGCTTCTGCAACAGCGGAATCAGCTTGTTGACCTTGATATACAGCTCGGAGCTGTCTTCGGCCGCACCCGAGATAATCAGCGGCGTCCGTGCTTCGTCAATCAGTACAGAGTCGACTTCGTCGACCAAGGCATAATACAGAGGACGCTGTACGCGCTGCTCGGCAGCATAGGCCATGTTATCGCGCAGGTAATCAAAGCCAAATTCGTTGTTGGTGCCATAGGTGATGTCAGCCGCATACGCGACATGCTTTTCCTCATGACTCATCCCTGGCAAGTTGCAGCCTACAGACAAACCGAGGAACTCAAACAATGGGCGATTCCATTCGGCGTCACGGCGCGCCAGGTAATCGTTGACGGTGACGATATGGACACCGCGTCCGGTCAAGCCATTCAGGTATGCTGGCAGGGTTGCAGTCAGCGTCTTACCTTCACCGGTTTTCATTTCTGCGATTTGGTTGTTGTTCAGCACCATGCCGCCCATCAGCTGGACATCAAAATGGCGCATGCCAAACACCCGTTTGGACGCTTCACGTACCGTAGCAAATGCTTCTGGCAGCAGTTGCTCCAGCGTTTCGCCTTGCTCTATACGTTGACGGAACTCAACGGTTTTAGCCTTCAGATCGGCATCGGAGAGAGCCTCGAATTGCGGCTCCATTTCATTAATTTGTTTAACAATCTTGCGGAGCTTCTTCAGCGTGCGTTCGTTGCTGCTACCAACGATCTTGGTAATTAAACTTGTAATCATCGTAACCAACTCTCTGGTTGTCTTTTGCTCCACAACCGTGAAGCGCCACTTTCAAAAACACTGATCTCGCGGGACCCGATGCCATGCAAACAGGCATTAATCCATAACAAGAAATCGTCCCGTCGGTTTGTTATCCAAGGGTTGGCAAACCGCCGCCTATCTTACCCCAGTACCATGACAGACTCGCATCTGCGCCGGTGCCAGAACCAAGAAAGTAAACAGATGTCACACTCCCATGAGATATGGTGACAGCCGACAGACAATTCAAGAGACAGACCACACATACAGCGCGTGATGTCTGGCGAGGGTAGCATAAATGCTCAGGGAAAAAATAAACAAAAAGGCACCGGGGAGAGAAGCCGGTGCCTTTAGGCTATTTGATGAGCAAATGTCGAACTATCAGGCGTAAGCGAGCTGACCGTCGGCAAAGGGAACTGGGGACGTGTGCTTTTGTTCCTCAAAGGTAACCATTTCCCAGGCATCTGCATCGGCCAGCAAGGTGCGCAACAACTGATTGTTGACAGCGTGTCCGGTCTTGTAAGCACTAAACTCGCCCAAAATGGTATGGTTCGCCATATAGAGATCACCGACGGCATCCAGCATCTTATGCTTGACGAACTCGTCATCGTAGCGGAGACCTTCCTCGTTCAAGACACGATAGTCATCCATTACGACGGCATTCTCTAAGCTGCCACCCAGCGCCAGATTTTTCGAGTGCATGAACTCGACGTCCTTCATAAAACAGAAGGTCCGAGCACGGCTCAACTCGCGCACAAATACGGCACCACTGAAATCCAGGCTCAGCATCTGACGAGCCGGGTCCATGACTGGATGCTTGAAGTCAATACGCAGGTTCATGCGGAAGCCCTTGTGATAGGGCTTCAACTCTGCCCATTTGTCGCCATCTTCTACACGTACTGTTTTCTTGATGCGGACAAAACGCTTAGGCGCATTCAGCTCTTCAATCCCAGCGGACTGCAGCAGAAAGATGAACGGGTGTGAACTACCATCCATTACCGGCAATTCGGGCGCATCCACCTCAACATAGAGGTTATCAATCCCAAATGCAGCCAAAGCAGCAGAGAGGTGTTCAACAGTAGAGATACGAACACCATTATCATTGACCAAAGCGGTACAAAGCACGGTGTCACGCACTGCCTCTGCCTGTGCAGGAATTTCAACTGCCGGCTGCAAATCAGTACGCACATAGACAATACCGGTATTAGCTGGCGCCGGACGGAAGGTAACAGAGACCTTGCGACCAGAGTGCAAACCAACACCTGTTGCCTGTACGCTTTGCTTGAGAGTGCGTTGTCTAATCATATCCTCACCTTGATCAGCGGGCTGGTCAGACCAACCCATAAGGCGCATAGTACCATACCAGTTGCGCAAATGCTAATCGTGTCACATTTCTGTCGCAGAGGTCGGTTAGTCTGCCTGTTTGCGCAAGAAGGCCGGAATGTCCAGATAATCAGGCTCAGCACGGGTTTGTTGCACCGGCTCGGCGTTGACCACCTTGGGACGTTCTTCGAACTGACTCATCGGGGCATCCTGCAGCATGGAGCGCAGCGGACGTTCTGCCTTTTGTGCGTTCTTGACCAAGGTAATTTCCGGCTTGCGCTCTTGACCAATACCAGTGGCAACCACGGTAACACGCAGCTCATCCTGCATATTCGGATCGATGACAGCACCAACAACCACAGTGGCATTTTCAGAAGCAAACGCCTTAACCGCATTACCAACCGTCTCGAACTCTTCCATGGTGACATCCATTCCGGCCGTGATATTAACCAAAATGCCACGCGCGCCAGCCAAATCGACATCTTCCAGCAGTGGACTGGATATTGCCTTCTCGGCCGCCTCTTCCGCGCGGTCATCACCACGAGCATAACCAGTACCCATCATCGCAGTACCCATTTCTCGCATCACGGTCCGCACGTCGGCGAAGTCGACGTTAATCAAGCCAGGACGCGTGATCAACTCAGCGATCCCCTGAACGGCTCCCAGCAAGACATCATTTGCCGCCTTGAATGCCTCCAGCAGGCTGACACCCTTGCCCAGTACTCGTAGCAGCTTGTCATTCGGAATAGTGATTAAAGAGTCAACATGCTTGGAGAGCTCTTCGATGCCCTGCAGCGCATAATTCATGCGCTTTTTGCCTTCAAAATTGAATGGCTTGGTCACAACCGCTACGGTCAGGATACCCAGCTCCTTGGCAACCTCAGCCACAACCGGCGCCGCACCTGTCCCTGTACCGCCCCCCATACCGGCAGCGATAAACACCATGTCAGAACCTTCAAGCATCTGGCGAATGTCTTCTCGGTTCTCCAACGCGGCTTCACGGCCAATCTCCGGATTGGCACCCGCGCCCAACCCCTTGGTAATGGTTGAGCCGATCTGGACGGTTGTTTCAGCGCCGGAATTGCGCAGTGCTTGGGCATCCGTGTTGATGGCAATAAAATGCACACCTTCGATGCTTTCGCGGACCATGTGTTCAACGGCATTACCGCCACCGCCGCCCACGCCTATCACTTTGATGACGGCATCATCACCCTGGCTTCCAACCGGTTCAAACGTAAACATGATTCTCTCTCCGCACAATTTGCTAGCTAGCAAAAATCAAAACTCGCCACGTAACCAATTGCTCAGTCGCTGGAACATACCACCGACGCTGGCCTTGACGTTACTGTCCTTGCTTCCTCTGGACTGGTGAAGCTTGCCGTATTGCAACAGGCCCACTGCGGTAGAAAATACCGGAGCCTGCACATAGTCCGTCAGGCCACGTACGTTATCGGGCTCACCCACGCGTACCTGACACTGGAATATCTGTTCTGCACACTCGACGATACCCTCGATCTGGGCGGCACCGCCAGTTAACACTACACCGGCAGCCAATTGATGTTTTACACCCTGGGCGCGCAGTTCAGTCTGCATTTTGCCAATTTCATCTTGTACAAGACCAAGCAGCTCACAATAACGTGGCTCGATGACCTCCGCCAATGTCTGTCTTTGCAAACTACGCGCCGGTCGGCCGCCGACGCTCGGAACTTCTATTGTATCTTCCTTGCTGACAAGGCGCCCTAGCGCACTGCCATAACGAACCTTGATCGCTTCTGCATCTAAAGGCGGGGTTCCGAAGGCATAAGCAATGTCGCTAGTTACTGTATTGCCAGCGTAGGGGATGACTTTGCTGTAACGTAATGCGCCACCGGTGAACATTGCAATGTCCATGGTGCCCCCCCCGATATCGACAACGCAGACACCCAGCTCTTTCTCATCTTCAGTCAGGACCGCGTAACTCGATGCCAAGGCGGAGAAGATCATCTGATCAACACGTAACCCCACTCGCTCGACGCACTTCTCGATATTGCGCGCCATATCGTTGTGGCAGGTGATCAAATGAACTTTGGCCCCCATACGAACACCGGAAAGACCAATCGGATTTTTGATACCTTCCTGATAATCAATGGAATATTCCTGGGGCAACACATGCAACACGCGATGCTCATCCGGCAGACGTACCGACTTAGCGGTATGTATCACGTTGTCGACATCTTCCTGTGTGACCTCTTCATCAGAGATCGGCACCATGCCCTTTTCATTGCGACATTCAATATGCCGCCCTGAGATCCCCAGGAAGACCGAGGAGATATGGCAATCAGCCATCATCTCTGCTTCATCAACTGCACGTTGCAACGATTTGACAACCGACTCCAGATCGTTGACGCCGCCTTTGTCCATTCCGCGCGCGGAATGTGTTCCAAGACCAATGATATTGATCTCACCATCCGGCAAGACCTCTCCTACCAATACGGCTACCTTTGTGGTGCCAATATCAAGTCCGACTATCAGATTTCTGTCTGCGGTCTTGGTCATTACCAGTCCCTTCAATTGGTTTCCATCCTACAGCAAAGCCGGTGTCATATCGTAAATCCAGGTAAGCAATCTGCTCGCGCGGATCCAGTTTTGGATAGACATCAATGAATCGCTGCAGCCGCTCCCCGGTATCCGCCCGCCCCAGTATTAACAGCGGACCATCCTTGATCTTGACCTCCCACGAATGGCGTTTGGTCAAGTTCATGGACTCGATGTGATAACCGTTAAGCGCGAGGATGCGCTCATAGTTTTTGTATTCTTCCCAGATGCGATCGGCCATATCATCAGGGCCAGACAAACGCACCAAGGGACGCTTTAACCGCTCCAACGGCACTTTGATAATTCCGCCTCTATCGGTCAGCAGGCGGTCTTCTCCCCACAGTGCACGCGGAGACTGTTCAATCACATAAACATACAGTAACGCAGGCCAACGCTTGCGGACCGATGCCTGATAGACCCAAGGCAAGGCTGCGATCCGCTGTTGGACATGATTCACATCCAGCTTGAAGAAATTGCTGATCGCCGGATCAGTTCGCAATGCATCTCGAACATCCTCGACCGTCACATAATCAAGCTTACCTTGTACCACCAGCCCTTCGACCGGGATTCTGTCTTCTTCAAAAAACCAGCGCTTGATGTCATTCGCCGCCGAACTGAGTCCATACAGCACAGCGACAAAAAACAGCACCCCAAACAAGAACTCTCCCCGGGTGCGGGTGCGCATCATCGCCTCACTCATGCCGTTGCGCCTGCCATACCATCGTTATTGCGCTCCATTACCGATTCGCATGCACAAATCCGGTAAAAATCAAGTGACACATTATATAGGGAGCGAGGTCAGGGTCAAAACTCCCGGTAACAAATCCGGTCTTGACTCACTCCTGTCCTTTCATGCGCACGATATCCAACCGTAGCTCCCCTAACGTTTTGGCCAAGGCCCCGACGTTGCCTGCACCTTGTGTCAACACCAAATCGCCATCTTGTAGCAGCTCGGCCAGAACAGCAGGCACCTCAGACGGAGCGGTAACAAAGACCGGTTCAAGTTGACCGCGCTGCCTAATCGAGCGACACAGCGCTCGACCATCCGCACCAGGAATCGGCTCCTCACCAGCAGCATAAACTTCCAAGACGATCAGGACATCGACTCGGGACAGCACCTCGGCAAAATCCTCGTATAAATCCCGAGTCCGGGTATAGCGGTGCGGTTGGAAGATCATCACCAGGCGCCGTTCCGGCCAACCGGCACGCGCGGCATTGATCGTGACACGCACTTCGCTGGGATGATGGCCGTAATCGTCTACCAGCATTGCCTTGCCACGCCCTGTTTCAAACTCACCATAATGCTGGAATCGGCGACCAACCCCTTCAAAACGTGCTAATGCCGCAATAATGGCACTGTCATCAATCCCATCCTCGGTTGCCACGGCAATCGCTGCGGCGGCATTGAGCGCATTATGTCGCCCAGGCAAATTCAAGGTAACGGCCAGCAACGAACCATCCTGTCGTCTAACCTTGAAACGGCTCTGTTGCGTTTCTTGAACAAAATCAAGAATCTGGACATCCGCATCATCGCTGTAACCATAGGTGATCGTCGCACGACCAATTGAGGGTAACAAACCTCGAATCACAGGATCATCGATGCAAACCACCGCCAGGCCATAGAAGGGAAGGTTGTGCAAAAATTCAACGAACGTTGCCTTTAACTTATTGAAGTCACCACCATAAGTATCCATGTGGTCCGCTTCAATATTGGTCACGATAGAGACCATCGGTTGTAAATGCAGGAAAGAGGCATCGCTCTCATCTGCCTCCGCAATAAGGTATCGGCTGCTACCCAAGCGCGCATTGGTGCCGGCACTGTTGAGCAAGCCGCCAATCACGAAGGTCGGATCGCGATCCGCTTCGGCATAAATGGTCGAAACCAGGCTGGTCGTCGTTGTCTTACCGTGGGTACCGGCGATAGCGATGCCATGGCGGTAACGCATCAACTCGGCCAGCATTTCTGCCCGGCGCACAACCGGGATCCGCTGTTCGCGGGCGGCCATAATCTCTGGATTATCCGCATGAATCGCCGTTGACACGACCACTACGCTGGCTCCGGCAACATGACTGGCCTCATGGCCGATGAAGATAGTGGCGCCCAGATCGGCCAAGCGCTGTGTGACCCTATTGGCGGCAATATCAGAACCAGAAATCTGATATCCCTCGTTGGCCAACACCTCGGCAATACCACCCATGCCGGCCCCACCGATACCGATAAAATGAATGCGTCGGACACGACGCATCTCCGGAATCATGGTTCTCAGCTTTGCCAGTTCGACCTTGGTCATGCTTTTTCTCTCTGTTGTGTCATGGCTTCGCACACCGCAGCAACTCGCTCGGTGGCATTTAATATTGCATTCTTGGCCGCAGCAGCAGACATCTGAGCCCGCCGCTCCGGATCCTGCAGCGAGCGCAACGCGTCAGCCAATGTCTGCGCCGTCAATCCGGATTGCGGTAACAGAATCGCCGCGCCTGTGCGCGTCAAACTTTCCGCATTGCGCGTCTGGTGATCATCCACCGCATGCGGTAATGGCACGAATATGGCCGGCAGCCCTGCAGCCGCAACTTCAGCCACCGTCAAGGCACCCGCGCGACAGACAATAACGTCAGCCCATGCATAGGCCGCAGCCATATCTGTAATAAATTCACTCACCTCGGCTTCGACACCGGCATCACGATAGCGCATCTCAACGTCATCCCTGTGCCCTTTACCTGTTTGGTGACGAATCTGCAAACCATCCAACAAGGCTGCCGCTGCAGGAACTGTCTGGTTCAACACCCGAGCACCCAGGCTGCCGCCAATTATCAGCAGGCGCAGCTGAGTCGGCTCGGCATCTCGACGGGGCTGCCCAGCCAGTGCCAAGACCTCTGAGCGCACCGGATTCCCGACAATCTCGACGTTCTCACTCGGCTCAAAGGCACCAGCAAAACCCAGCAGGACCCGGCTAGCTAAATGTGCCAGTAATCGGTTAGTCAGCCCTGCAGCCGCATTCTGCTCATGCAGCACCAGCGGGATCCCAGCCAACCAGGCCGCAACGCCGCCCGGGCCGGAAGCAAAGCCGCCCATACCCAACACGACATCGGGTTTGAACGTTTTGATGACTCGTCGCGCCTGCCAAATAGAGCGCAGAATCCGCCAAGGTGCAGCCAGCAGGCGTAACACACCATTACCTCGCACCCCCTTGATATCGATGAAAGCAATAGGGTAACCGTGTGCAGGCACTAACTCAGCCTCCATGCGATCGGAAGTGCCGAGCCAGTGGATTGTCCAGCCCTGGGTCGATAAATGATGAGCAACCGCCAACCCCGGGAAGACATGTCCGCCGGTTCCACCTGCCATAACTAACAAGCGCTTGCTCATACTTCTCCCTTCTGTAGAACCTGCCCGCGGTCGCGTCTGAGTTCAAAATCGATGCGAATCAGCAATGCCACCGCCATACTCATGGCAATCAAACTAGACCCGCCATAACTGACCAAGGGCAACGTCAGGCCTTTAGTCGGTAACATGCCTGCTGCGGCGCCGACATTAATCACCGTCTGAAAACCGAACCAGATACCGATGCCACAGCCTACATAACCATCAAATTGTTTACCGCTATCCAAGGCTAGGCGCCCTATTTGCAACGCCTTAAATACCAAAGCCAACTGCAACGCCAACACAACCAGTACACCGAAGTACCCTAACTCTTCGCCGAGAATGGCAAAGACAAAGTCAGTGTGAGCTTCCGGCAGATACTCCAGCTTTTGCACCGAATTACCCAACCCCTGGCCCCAAAATCCTCCACGGCCAAAGGCCATCAAAGATTGTGTTAGCTGATATCCGCTACCAAACGGATCGGCCCAGGGATCCAAAAACGAGGTCACACGACGCATCCGGTAGGGCTCAAACAAAATCAACATGACCAGGGCTGCGACCCCCATCATGATCATCAGGATGAATTGAAACAATCGCGCTCCGGCTAAAAACAGCAGCCCTAGCGTCGTCACAAACAACACGACCACCGAGCCCAAATCCGGCTGCGCGAGCAGCAACAACGCCATACAAAACACCAGCGCCAGTGGCTTGATAAAACCAGAAAGCTGGCCGCGAACTTCATCCAAGCGTCGCACCAGATAACCGGAGAGATAGGTGATTAACACTAATTTAGCGGTTTCAGCCGGTTGCAGATTGAAAGGCCCCAGCGGTAGCCAGCGTTTGGCGCCATTGACGCTGTGACCGGCCACCAATACCACCAGCAGCATCAGAATGGAGAAAATCAGCAACTGCCCCCCCCACTCCTGCCAATAGCGGACCGGAACATACAATGTGGCGACAGCCGCCATCAAACACAGCAACAAGAAGATCAGGTGACGCTTAACAAAGAAAAATGCGTCATTCTGCAGGGAGACACCCTCGGTAATCGACGCCGAAGCAACCATGACCAGGCCGACGGACATCAAGGTGACGGCTAACACTAAAAGTTGACGGTCATACAATGAAGCACGATCGGGCACCAGCCAATGCCAGACGACGGAAGACGCGCGCCGAATCAGACTCATAACGCCTCCACCAGTGCACGAAAGCGATCACCACGCTGCTCGAAGTTACGAAACATATCCAGGCTGGCACAGGCAGGAGCCAGCAGCACCCAATCGCCGGCCTGCGTCAACGCGGCGGCACGGGTCACGGCAGCGTCGAGATCCTCGACCCGCTCTGCCTGTGGGCCGAGCGCCAGCAACACCTCAGCATCTTGACCAAAACAAAGCAGATGATCGATGCCGTTGCCGAGTAACGATTGCAATGGCGAGAAATCCTGACCTTTTCCCTGCCCGCCGGCAATCACCACCAGCTTGCCCTGAACCGATTCCGCCACCCCGGAAACGGCCGCCAGTGTCGAGCCGACATTGGTCGCTTTCGAGTCGTTAATCCAGCGCACGCCGTTGTGTTCACGCACAAACTGGCAACGATGAGGCAATCCCTGAAAACGACGCAACACCGCAAGCTGGGCGTTCCGAGCGATGCCCACGGCATCGCACAACGCCATGGCTGCCAGAGCATTCATCTGATTATGCGCCCCAACGATTTTCATCTCGCTAACAGCCAGCAGAGGTTCTCCATCCACCGCAAGCCACAGGCGGTCATGGTGCATCACTCGACCATACTGCTGCTCATCCAAACCAAAAGAGCGCCAGACACGCTGTGACACTGGAACCGTGGCCGCATCATCTCGGTTACTGATGATATGCTCGGCGCCTTGATGGATACGCTGCTTGGCCGCCAGATATCCGGCCATCCCCTCGTAGCGATCCAGGTGGTCTTCACTGAGATTCAAAATAACAGCCGCCGCAGCCTTCAAACTGAAGGTCGTTTCTAACTGAAAGCTGGAAAGCTCTAATACATACAACTCGGCTGGTTGCAGCAGCAGATCGAGAGCAGGCGTGCCAATGTTGCCGCCAACCCCGACAGACAAACCCGCTTCGGCCGCCATGTCACCCACCAGAGTGGTTACCGTACTTTTACCGTTTGAACCGGTAATTGCGACGATCGGCGCTTTAGCTGCACGCACAAACAGCTCTATATCACCGATCACTTCCACTCCAGCCTGCAACGCGGCCTGAAGCGCCGGAGTGGCCAGGGCCATTCCCGGACTAGCAATGATCATCTCAGCCTGGCAGAGCAAAGTCGCATCCAGCGGGCCACAGACCAGCGGCACCTGCTCTGGCAACGCCTCTTGCCCCGGAGGATTGTTCCGGGTATCTACCACAGTCGGCGTCACGCCGTTGCGCAGGAAATAGTGCACACACGACAGCCCTGTTTTGCCCAGCCCGAGGATGATCACCTTGTTCATAACGTCTTACCGCAGCTTAAGGGTCACTAGACCCAGCAACACCAATACCAGCGTAATAATCCAGAAACGCACGATGACTCGCGGCTCCGGCCAACCCTTTAATTCGTAGTGATGATGAATCGGCGCCATCCGGAAGATACGCTGTCCACGCAGTTTGTATGAGCCAACCTGCAGGATCACCGACATGGTCTCCATGACAAACACGCCGCCCATAATCACCAGCAGGAACTCTTGACGAATTAATACCGCAATGACCCCCAATACACCGCCGAGAGCCAACGAACCGACATCGCCCATAAACACCTGGGCAGGATAGGTGTTAAACCAGAGGAACCCCAGACCGGCACCTGCAATCGCCGTGCATACCACCACCAGCTCGGAAGCGTGAGCCACATATGGAATGTGCAGATAACTGGCAAAATTGACGTTACCCGTTGCCCAGGCCACCAGTGCCAAGCCAGAAGCCACCATAACAGTCGGCATGATGGCCAACCCATCGAGACCGTCAGTCAGGTTAACGGCATTCGATGAGCCGACAATCACCAGATAACAGAACGGGATAAACAACAATCCCATTTCCGGCATGAATTGTTTGAAGAAAGGCACGACCAATGTCGTTTCAGCGCCACCGGAGGAACTGGAATAGAGATAAATCCCCACCGCGATGGCCGCCAAGGATTGCCAGAAGTATTTCCAGCGCGCGATCAGCCCCTTGGTGTTTTTACGTACCACTTTGCGGTAATCATCAACAAACCCGATGGCGCCGTAACTGAGCAACACAAACAGCACCACCCAGACATACGGGTTGGTTAAACGCGCCCACAACAATACCGAGACGACAATCGAGGTGAGGATCAGGATCCCACCCATGGTCGGGGTACCACGCTTACTGAAATGCGACTCGGGACCGTCATTGCGCACGACTTGCCCAATCTGTAGCAGCTGCAAACGCCGAATCAGGTGCGGGCCCATCCACAGCGCCACCGCTAACGCCGTTAAAATAGCCATGATGGCGCGCACGGTCAGGTAGGAGACCACATGAAACAGCGAAAAATAGGGCGTTAGTAACTCCGCCAGCCAGACTAGCATGTGTGCTCCTTGAAGTTTCTTACATGTTCAATCACATCTTCCATACGCGAACTTCGCGCCCCCTTGGCTAACAGCACCAGATCCTGGTGTGACGCCAACAGTTCGGAAACCGCAGCCAGCAGGCCCGGTTTATCCGCAAAATGTTGTCCGCCGCCCGCCTCAGCTGCCACCGCCGCCCAGTGACCAACCGTCAATACGGCATCCAAGCCGGCTCGCGCCGCATGTTCACCGACGCGTCGATGCTGCGCCTCAGCTTCGACACCTAATTCGCCCATATCGCCAAAGACCAAGACGCGATAACCGGGCATAGCGGCCAAGGTATCGATTGCCGCCAACACGGATTCGACGCTGGCATTATAGGTATCATCGATCAGCGTGACGCCGGGCAGGCGTTGCACACACAGGCGCCCCTGAACCGGGCTCATTTGTGCCAACCCCTGGCGGATCTGGCTGAGCGAGGCACCGAGACTCTGTGTGGCCGCCGCCGCAGCCAGCGCGTTGGCGACATTGTGCTGACCCGGTAATGGCAAGGCGACATCAATTTCACCCAGCGGCGTCACCAACGTAAACTGACTGCCGCCGATCGGATCGATGCGGATGTCCCGTGCGGTAAAATCCGCTTTCGGGTTGTGCAGACCGAAACTGACCATATTAGGTTCCAGGTCGGACTGCCAATAGCTGAAGAATTCGCTGTCGGCATTCACAATCGCCACACCGTTTTCCACCAGTCCACTGAAAATTTCAGATTTCGCCAACGCCACACCTTGCAGCGAGCCAAAACCTTCCAGATGGGCCGCTGCGACATTATTAATCAAGGCGACATGGGGCTTCACCAGCGAAGTTGTCCAGGCTATCTCGCCGGGGTGATTAGCCCCCAACTCCATCACCGCATACTGGTCTTGCGGTGTCAGGCGTAGCAGCGTCAGTGGCACACCAATCTCATTATTCAGGTTGCCCTTGGTCGCCAAGACCTGCCCCATGTTCGATAAAATTGCTGCACTCATCTCTTTGACAGTGGTCTTGCCGCAGCTACCGGTAATCGCCAATACCTTCGGCTGTAAGCGCGTGCGCAGCATGGCACCGAGATGCCCCAAGGCAAAGCGCGTGTCTTCAACCAGGATTTGTGGCACCGCCAACGGTTGTAACTCACTGACCAGCAAGGCGCTGGCACCACTGGCAACCGCCTGGGCGCAAAACGCATGGCCATCAAACTTCTCACCTTGAATGGCCACGAACAGGGCACCAGGCACCAGATGACGGGTGTCAGTCACCACATCCAGAATTACGGCATCCGCACCTTCGAGGCGAGCCCCCAAGGTGCTGGCAATATCCTGTAATGACAATGGAATCATTGAGCTTCTCCCAACAGACGGCATGCCGTTTCGCGATCGCTGTAGTGCGTTTTCTGCTTACCGATAATCTGGTAATCCTCATGCCCCTTGCCGGCAACCAGAATGACGTCGCCAGCCTTGGCTTCGGTTAACGCCAGACGCATGGCCTCTTCGCGCTGGTGCACGACGCGCACCGCAGCTGAATGCGTCAAGCCGGCGCGCATATCGGTAATAATTTGCTCCGGGTCCTCGGTGCGCGGATTGTCATCAGTCAGGATGACCACGTCCGCCAGCTGCTCGGCAGCCGCCGCCATCATCGGACGCTTCCCGCGATCACGATCGCCACCACACCCCACTAAACAGAACAAGCGCCCACGGCAATGCAGCCGTGCTGCAGCCAATGCTTTTTCCAAACCATCCGGAGTATGGGCATAGTCCACCACCAGCAACGGTTGCGCGTTGCCACCAAAGCACTCCATCCGACCGGTCACGGTACTCAGGCGGGGGGCGACGGCCAGCAACGCCTTGAGGTCATAACCCAACACCAGCATGGTGGATAATGCCGCCAGCACATTCGAGACATTGAACTGGCCAAGCAGCGACGCATTCAACACGCCAAGCCCCCATGAGGTGCGTAGCGACGCCGAAAAACCCCGGTCATGAAAGCGGACATTGACGGCCTCGACATAGCGCTCGCCACGTGGCGCATTCTCCGGCAACAGCGTATAGGTGACCGCATGTGGTAGTTGCTGTAACCACTGGCGTCCCACAGCATCATCTGCATTCAGCACAACTGAATCCGGTGCAACCATAGTGAACAGCTGGCGCTTGGCCTCAGCATAGGCCGCCATCGAGCCATGATAATCGAGGTGATCACGACTGAGATTGGTAAACACCGCAACAGAGAAGTTGAGTGCAGAAACACGATGTTGTACCAGGCCATGGGATGACACCTCCATGGCGACCAGGTCAGCGCCCCGGTCGAGCTGACGCGCCAGTTCTTGCTGAATGGCGAGCGGACTGGCGGTCGTGTTCTCCGTTGGCTGAAGATCCCCGAACAGACCATTGCCAATCGTGCCCATCACACCGGCTTGACCGCCCAGCAGGCTACGCCAATTGGCTATCAGCTGAGTCGTGGTACTCTTGCCATTGGTGCCGGTAACCCCGACCAGTTGCAGTTGTCTTGATGGCTCAGCGTAGAATCGGCCGGCCAAGGCCGACACGTGAGTCGCCAATCCTGGCACAGCGATGCAGATCGACTCCGGACCTCGCTCAGTGCATTGCGCCCCTTCTGGTTCGAACAATACCGCCACCGCACCGTTGGCAAACGCCGCATCAATAAACTGGCGCCCATCCACGGCATGACCGGGCAGCGCCAGAAACAGGTCGCCGGGCTGAACGGCCCGGCTATCAAGCTGAATCTCGCGCAATGCAAGACTAGGTGCGGCTATGCCCAGCGGTGCGAGCAGGGCATCAAGTGTGAGGGACAACTTTAACCTCCTGGCGAGCCAGATTGACTTGCGGTTTATTCGGCTCCAGCGTCTGAGGAGCATCGGGCGGCACATTATAGAGCTGCAGTGCGCCGGCCATCACCTCGGCAAAAGGAGGTCCGGCCACCGAGCCACCATAGTAGGAGCCAGCCTTGGGTTCATTGATAATGACGACCATCGCAAACCGGGGGTTGGATACCGGCGCAAAGCCGGCAAACGTACCGACATAATCCTTACCGTATCCGCCAGCAATCGCGACCTTCGCCGTACCGGTTTTACCTGCGACACGATAGCCGGGGACTTCCGCCTTGGTCCCGGTACCACCCCGCTCGACCACAGACTCAAGCTGCAGCATGACGGCCTCGGCATCTTTACGCGACACCACCTGCTCGCCTTGGGGTGGAGAACTGACCTTGAGGATGGACACCGGCTTGCGGATGCCCTTGTTAGCCAGGGTGGCATACGCTGAGGCCAGCTGCAGGGGGGTGATCCGCAGACCATAGCCAAATCCGAGTGTTGCACGTTCGATATCCGACCAGCGACGGCGCACCGGTATCATCCCGGAACTCTCGCCCATCAGACCGGTACCGGAATCACTGCCCAGACCAAATTGAGTCAAGGTATCGACGATTTGCTGTGGCTGCATACGCAGGGCGATATGCGCCATGCCGATATTAGAAGAAAACTTCAGAATATCGCCGAGCGTACCCTGCGTCATCCGGTGCGAGTCGGTAACCCGCTTGCCGCCGATATTGAATGGGCGGGTATCGAACACTTCGCTCCAGTTGGTAATACCATTTTGCAACGCACTGACGGCAACCAGCGGCTTGACGGTGGAACCTGGTTCATACGTATCAGTAACCGTGCGGTTACGAGCACGGAAACCTTGATATTGGCCGCGATTATTCGGGTTATAGGAGGGGGTGTTAACCATGGCCAACACCTCACCCGTGGTGACATCCAGCAAGACCAGTGACCCAGATGTTGCCTTGTTTACCTCGGTTGCATACTTAAGTGAACGGTACGCCAGCGATTGCAGCCGCTGATCAATACTCAGCACCAGATCATTGGCTTTCTTACCTTCTTTGACGATGCCGATGTTCTCGATGACCCGGCCTTGTCGATCCTTACGTACACGGCGCTCGGCGGGCACGCTGCTCAACCACTCATTAAAGGTCCGCTCAACGCCTTCAATGCCAGAACCATCAATGTTCGTCATCCCGACGATGTGGGCACTGATCTCACCGCTGGGGTAATAACGACGTGACTCACGGCGCAAATACACTCCGCCGAGTTTCAGTTTGCCAACATATTCCGCAACGGCCGGCGTCACTTGACGTTGCAAGTAAACGAAGCGGCGTCGCGGATCTGCAATGCGTGAGGTGAGCTCTTTGACATCCAGGCCCAGCACTTCTGCCAGTGCACGCCATGCGCGATCATTATCCAGGCTACCGCTTTCATGCACTGCTTTAGGATCAGCCCATACGGCTTGTACCGGCACCGATACCGCCAGCTGCTCACCATTACGGTCGGTGATCATGCCGCGCCCTTTTTCATCCGCCGTCGTCCGCAGCGAACGCAGATCGCCCTCCTGGCGCAGTCGATCGGGATCAATCACCTGAATCCAGGCCGTTCTGGCTATCAGCCCAATGAAACCAAGCACAATGAAACCGACCACGGTGAGGAAACGCCACTGTGGTATGCGGGGATCAATCTTCTGTGTCTTGCGTTTTACTTTCATGGCTGATTAATGATCTGTTCCTTCAGCGGAGAAGGCCGCGCCATCTCCAATTTGCCGCGTGCAATATCACTGACGCGAGAGTGTTCAGACAACGCATTCTGTTCGAGCAGCAAGTGGCGCCACTCAATATCCAGCTTGTCCCGCTCATCCAGTAGCTGGTTAAGCGTGATGGTTAACAACCGAGTTTCATTGGTTACGACGATCGTCGTCATGGCCGATGCCAAAATGGCTAACGCCAGCAGCACCTGGAACTTGTGCCGCCCCAAATCGCGCAATATTTCCCGCGCCAGGTTGATGCGAACGTCCATGCTCCTTTACTCCGCTAACCGTTCCGCCACACGCAGAACCGCGCTGCGAGAACGAGGATTAACGTCAATTTCGTCGGCAGAGGGCTTCTGTGCCTTACCCACACTGCGCATGGTGCGACCAAAAGCTAACTGGGCCTCGGTCAACGGCAGTCCATGGGGAACTTCAGGTCCCTTTTCTTGCTTACGGATGAAATGCTTGACGAGCCGGTCTTCCAGCGAGTGGAAACTGATCACCGACAGCCGTCCCGCAGGCGCCAACACCTGCAACGCGCCGTGCAGCGCACGCTCCACCTCTTCCAACTCTGAGTTGATGTAAATGCGGATCCCTTGGAATGTCCGCGTCGCCGGGTGTTTGTTCTTTTCTTTGTTCGGCACCAAACGCGCAATCAGTTCGGCCAGCTGGCGAGTGCGGGTAAACGGTGTGTCTGTACGATCATGCACGATGGCACGCGCTATTTTGCGCGCGAACCGCTCCTCGCCAAACTCCTTGAGTACCCAGGCAATGTCCTCTTCATCCGCGCTGGCCAGCCACTCAGCGGCGCTGACACCCTGTGTCGGATCCATCCGCATATCCAGTGGCCCGTCTTTTTGAAAACTGAAACCACGCTCAGCATCATCCAACTGGGGAGATGAAACCCCTAAATCCAGCAGCAGACCATCAACTTGCCCGAGCAGATCGCGCTCACGCATATAATCGAGCAAGCCGGAAAAAGGGCCTGGGATAATCTCGAAACGCGGATCGTCAATCGTGCCGGCCTCGGCAATCGCCAACGGATCACGATCAATCGCCAGCAAACGGCCCTGAGGCCCCAACTGGGAAAGAATCAGCCGCGAATGTCCGCCCCGGCCAAAAGTGCCATCGACATAGATACCATCCGGACGGATGGCGAGGGACGCGACTGCTTCTTGCAGCATGACCGTCACATGACTAAAGGTCGGTTGCATGGTTAGAGAGAGAAATCCCGTAAGTTAGTGGACTGACTCCAGTCCAGCTGCGGCAATGCCGCCAAGTCAGATTCAATCTGCAGCCGCCATTGGGCCTGGCTCCAGATCTCGAATTTATTCAGTTGCCCCACGAGCATGGTTTCTTTTTCCAAACCAGCATGTTCGCGCAACGGGGCCGGAACCAGCAGTCTGCCATTGCCATCCAATTCGCATTCGCTGGCATAGCCAAGCAACAGGCGCTGCAACCGCCGCTCTTGCTGGTTAAGGCTGGAGAGCTGGCGCAGCCGACGCTCAATTTCTTCCCATTCGGTGAGTGGAAAGAGCAACAGACAGGGGTGGTTAATGTCTATGGTACAGACCAGCTGGCCGTCGCACTCCTCGCGAAGCCAATCACGAAAGCGAGTTGGAATCGCCAACCGCCCTTTGGCATCGAGCGTAATGGCATGCGCGCCTCGTAACATGTGCGAACCGTCCTGTAGATCTACTTTTTTCCACAATTAACCACTTTTTCCCACCGCAGAGTGTAAGGATGCCACTAGGTGTTTGCAAGGGAACCCGCAGCAGCCCGAGCGCTATTTTCCCTGCCCTGGCCCCCCCCTTTTTGCAAAAGCCAGTTATTTATCAGTCAAATGACCGCAATCCGGCAAAACCGATAAGTGCGAGATGCCTCACTCTTTTTTTAGGTGCGGCTCAGTCCGGAGCTGACGCGCGGCGCCATATAAGGAAAAGGCCTGTTATCGATGCGTCGATAACAGGCCTGGTAATGAGGGGAGTGAGTCGATAAGCCGGGTTCTGTGCCGCTTGCGCGGTAGCAGCCATTCCTCTAGGCCAGCAATCGCTCACTGGCTCAAGCAACCTACCCGCCCCCAGCGCGGGCCACGCCTATGGGGGCCTATTTGGTCTTGCTCCGGGTGGAGTTTACCGTGCCACGAACTGTTACCAGTCGCGCGGTGCGCTCTTACCGCACCCTTTCACCCTTACCTGATCCCCGAAGGGCCATCGGCGGTTTGCTCTCTGTTGCACTGGTCGTGGGCTCGCGCCCCCCAGGCGTTACCTGGCACCCTGCCCTATGGAGCCCGGACTTTCCTCTCCCGCGTCCGTCTGCCCAAGGGCACAACGACGCAGCAGCGACTGCCTGACTCACTCCGCGGCGGATTATAGGGGCTCATCCTCTGACGAGCAAACAGAAGTGTGTTCCAGACCCCATTTATACAGCGCATTCTTTTTCACACCGTGAATTTCAGCGGTCAAGGCAGCGGCTCGCTTCAGTGGCAACTCAGCAAGCAACAATTGCAATGTGCGTAACGCCTCAGCCGGCAAGGCATCCGCTTCTGGTCTATGCCCGGCAATCATCAGCACAATCTCGCCACGGCAACGATTGTCATCGGCGGCCAGCCAGACGCACATTTCCGGAGCCGGTAAGCGCTGAAAACTCTCGAACGTCTTTGTCAGCTCCCGAGCAACCACCACATGTCGCTCGCCATATAATCGGGCAATCGCCTGCACTGTCTCGAGCAGACGGCGTGGTGACTCATAAAACACCAACGTTCTAGGATCATCGATCAGCTCAGCCAAGCGATCGTCGCGTGCCTTTTCCTTCGCCGGGAGAAAACCCTCAAACGAAAACCGATCCGTCGGCAATCCTGACGCACTCAGCGCCGTGATCGCCGCGCAAGGCCCCGGTAGCGGCACAACGGGCACCCCGGCCTCACGGCAACGAGTTACCAGATGGTATCCGGGATCGCTGATGAGCGGCGTGCCGGCATCAGAAATCAGGGCAACGGATTGCCCCTGCTGTACCCGTTGAATCAAGGTTGCGGCACGCTGTTGCTCGTTATGGTCATGCAACGCCAGTAATTGCGCACGGATCTGCAGATGATTGAGCAAAATCGCCGAGTGACGGGTATCCTCAGCAGCGATGACATCGACGCTCTCGAGAACCTCGACGGCACGGCGAGTGATGTCAGCCAAATTACCGATGGGTGTCGGCACGATATAGAGGGAGGGTACAGATTGCATGGCATCTCCTCGCCGAACAATTGTGTCGTAAAAATGACCCGTTTACACTATGCGGGATAATAACCGGGGACGGGGAATCACTTTGTACTGTCAAAACAAGCGTCATAGCCTAGCACACTTTATCTCGTTGTTTCTGCTGAGCCTGCTGCTGGCGGCCTGCGCCAGCACGCCGGACAGTGAGCAACAAGGCAGTGCCACACCGCCCTCCGCCTTCGGCAAGCTGACCGAAAAGCCGGAGTGGTATCTACAGCAGTTGGCAAAATCGGATGGCGCCAACCGCTTTAACTGGGAGTTGCTCGCTGCACGCAGCCTGCTGCAATCCGGTGATACTCAACAAGCCAGCGCGATCAACCAGCAGCTGAGCAAGGAAGCCATCACGCCACGCAAGAAGCAGGAGCAGCGACTGCTCGAAGCGATGTTGCAGCAGAAACTGGGCAAAACAGCTGAAGCACTGCAACTGGCCAGTAACCTTGACCTGCGACCACTGGATAATGACGCCACGGCCGCTGCCTATGATGTTCGCGCGTCGCTACTCGCCAGCAAGGGGGATGCCATCGGCGCATTCAATAACCTGCTGTTGCTCGAGCCTTACCTGAATGATGCCGGTAAAGCAGACAACCATGTCCGGATCCGCGATCTGTTATTAACCGTTGCACCGGGCACCTTGCGCGGTGCAATCAGCAAACCGGCACCGGACGTCCGCACCGGCTGGCTGGAACTGGCCGTGCTGATGCAAACTGCGACTGGTGATGGCCTGGCTGCACAATATCAACAGTGGCTGCAGCGCTACCCAGATCATCCGGCGCAATCCCTGAAGCTGGTCGCCGAACCGGCCAAACCCGACCAGTCTGGCAGCGCCTCGACCGTCAGTGCCGGTCTGCCAGCCCGGACCGCCGTATTACTGCCGCTGACCGGGCCGCTGGCTGCCAACAGTGAAGCACTGCGCAATGGTATGCTGACCGCCTATAAGGAAGCGGGAATGCAGGGTGACCTGCGTTTTTACGACAGCAATGCCACGCCTATCCCGGCCTTGTACCAGCAATTACAACAAGATAAGGCCGAACTGATCATAGGCCCCTTGCTCAAGGATCAGGTTGAGGCCCTGTTGGCCCTCAACCCCAAGGTGCCGGTACTGGCGCTGAATGAACCCGATGGCAAGATGGCACGGCCGGATATTTTCTATTACTCATTAGCCCCGACGGCCGATGCCGCCGAAACGGCGATTCATATCAAGCAAGAAAATCACCGCTTACCCCTGGTACTGGTACCGCAAGGTGCACAGGGGCAGAAAATTGCAGACAGTTTTGCCGCATCATGGAAGCAACTCACTGGCTCCAGCCCGGTGATTGCCCGTTACAGCGACCGCCAGAGTCTACAGGCGGTGCTGCGTCAGGCGATGGGCGTGGATGCCAGTCAACAGCGCATCAACGAGATCCAGCAAAGCGTTGGCCAGAAAGTATTTGGCCAACCGTTTAACCGCCAGGACGTCGATGCCATCTATGTCTACGCCTCACCGCTGGAAGCCGGCATCATCCGCTCCTTCATTGACATAACGCAGAGCCCGTTCGTTCCCGCACCTACGTATTACCTGAATGCCAAAGGCAACCCGGGATTCAATAACAGTGGCGTTGCACAATCCGTGGCCGGAATGCAGGTCGGTGACATGCCATGGATGACAGATACAACACAACCGTTGCGTGACAAGGTGATGGCGTTGTGGCCTCAACAGAACAACGATCTGATGCGCTTCTTTGCCATGGGCTATGACGCACTGATGATCGCGAACAACCTGCAACCCCTCAGTGCGCAAGCGCAAACGCTGGATGGACTGACAGGTCGTTTGTCATTGGATGCGCAGGGTACAGTGCACAGACAACTGAACTGGCACAAGATCGAAGCGAGCCCTGCTGATGCGAAAGCTGCTGCAACCCCTGCTAACCCATCTGACGTTAAAGCACCCGCGGCTGACAACGCACCTGAGGTTAAATCACCCCAAGGGTGAATATTATGAAGCACAAGCCCTGACCTTTCTTCAACGTCAGGGCTTGTTACTGGTTGACCGCAATTATCGATGCCGATATGGCGAAATAGATCTCGTCATGCAAGAAGGTGATGTACTGATCTTCGTTGAAGTTAGATATCGGGAAAATCAGCGTCATGGCGGGGCACTGGAGTCAATTACTAAAGCCAAACAAGAAAGAATATGGCTGACGGCTCATCACTATTTACAGAAACTTTCGGTTACACCGCGTTGTCGAATAGATGTTATCGCATTTGAAGGCCACGATGACTGTCAGTGGATAAAAGATGCCATTCAGAGGTAATGATCATTGGATCGAATTAAAGAACATTTTACTGAGAGTATTCAGACCAAAATAGCCGCAGCAGAAGTCCTGGCTGAAGATATTCAGACTGCAGCACAGATGTTGACCATTTGTTTGCTGAATGGAAATAAAATTCTGGCCTGCGGTAATGGGGTTATGGCGGCCCTTGGTCAGTTATTTGTTACACAACTGGTTCATAAATTTGATACCGAACGTCCCTCGTTGCCGGCTATTTCGCTGACCGCTGACAGTTTATTATTAAGCGGCATTGCCGCCGAAACAGGATATGACGATATTTATGCCAAACAAGTTCGCGCACTTGGACAGCATGGCGATATATTGTTATTGCTCTCCGCTGAAGGGAATGACAAAGCGCTACTCAAGGCAGCCGAAGCCGCACTGGGTCGAGACATGACCCTGATTGCGTTGACCGGAAATGACGGCGGCGAAATGGCCGGCCTGCTCGGACCGAGTGATGTGGAAATTCGGGTACCGTCGGCAAATAAGGCTCGAATACTTGAAGTTGATTTATTATGCCTGCAATGTCTTAGCGATTTGATTGATCGCACTTTATTTCCCCAATAAATAATGGAGCACCCAGATGAAACCTTTTTCGCTCATGCTGGTACTCGGATGCCTGGCTATGTCGCAGGGCTGTGCCGGAATATTCGTCGCCGGCGCGGCGACCACGGCTGCCGTCGCAAATGATCGACGCAGTGTTGGGTCGGTTATCGATGACCAAAATATCGAAATAAAAGCGACTAATGCCATTGCAGCTCGCCAGGATATCAATAAGGCCAGCCGAATCAGTGCAACCAGCATGAATGGGAAGGTATTATTGGTGGGGCAAACGCCCTACGCGCAATATAGCCGTGACATCGAAAAACAGGTGGCTCGAGTTGACGGGGTTCGATATGTTTATAATGAACTGCGGATCCGCAAGCCAATTGATTTAGGCCAGCAAGCAACCGACTCCTGGATTACGTCGAAAGTTAAATCACAAATGCTGGCCACCAAAGGAATCGACAGCACCCGCTTCAAGGTAGTCACCGAGAATGGCGAAGTATTTCTGATGGGATTAGTCACTCGTGATGAAGCAGACAAAGCGGTCAATTTGACGCGTAAAATATCTGGCGTCAGAAAAGTCATCAAGGTATTTGAATATATTCAAGGTAACGGCAAGACCGGCACGACAAATAATACGTCACCGACGGCCAGCCCTGATATCAGCAGCGAGCCGGTATCTTCGGGGGGCGGCGAGGTGCAGATCGGCGCCGCACCAGAAGAGGTCATCAAATATTGATGCAATAAAAAAACCGGCTCACGCCGGTTTTTTTATTGCATTATTTCACAACACGTAACGCAGGACGGCCACCGGTTGGTTTCGGTGGCACAGGATCCTCCGGCTCACCGGCATCAACAACACTGTCGCTCGGCTCGGCCGCGGAGTCATCCCATGCCGCATAGGCCTCTTCCGGCGGGAAAAAGGTACCGATGCCATTCTCCCGCGCATGAATCGCGATCACAGCGGCCATCGGAATATAGACCTGAAACGGTACACCACCAAACCGGGCGCTAAAGCTGATCGCTTCTTTATCCATGGTAAATGCCATCACGGCCTGCGGGGCTATGTTCAATACAATTTGCCCGTCCTTGACGAACTGCATCGGCACTTTGACATGCCTGACATTGGCATTGACCAACAGATGCGGTGTCAGATCGTTATCCAGCAGCCAGTCGTAAAAGGCACGCAGCAAATAAGGGCGACTGGGAGTCATCTCGCTCGCCATGACTTACAGGCCCGGGCGCATTTCGCGCTCAAAGTCTGTTAACGATGCCTGGAATGACTCACGCTCGAACAGGCGGGTCATATAGCCCTTCAGCTCCTTGGCTCCCTTGCCACTGAGCTCGATCCCCAGCAGTGGCAAGCGCCATAGCAACGGAGCCATGAAACAATCCACCTGGCTGAACTCTTCACTCATGAAATAGGGATACTCAGTGAAGATCGGCGCGATCGCCAGCAAACCTTCGCGTAACTCTTTGCGCGCAGCATCAGCATCGGCGCTGTTGTTCATGATCTTATCGACCAATGAATACCAGTCCAACTCGATACGATGCATCATCAAGCGGCTATTCCCGCGCGCAACCGGATAAACCGGCATCAACGGTGGATGCGGGAAACGCTCATCCAGGTACTCCATGATGATGCGGGAGGTGTAGAGCACCAGATCACGATCAACCAGCGTCGGCACAGTGCCGTAAGGGTTGAGCTCCAGCAGCTCCTCCGGCAGATTATGCAAATCCACTGGACAAATATCGACCGTAACACCCTTTTCGGCCAAAACGATACGAACCTGATGACTGAACAAATCATTGGCCGCAGAGAACAACGTCATAATTGAGCGCTTATTGGCAGCAAAAGCCATCGACCCCTCCATTTACAAAACAG
Source organism: uncultured Aeromonadaceae bacterium (assembly GCA_945957385.1). GTDB lineage: Bacteria > Pseudomonadota > Gammaproteobacteria > Enterobacterales > Aeromonadaceae > Pseudaeromonas. The sequence continues at coordinate 4,788 of CAMFKP010000046.1, read as the reverse complement.
AGACGGCAATGAAGGCCGCCCCTCATCGCCAAACAGAATAAAACAAAGACATAAATACCTGATGAGTGAGCGCAACAGGCGCACTCCGGGCTGGTTACCGCAGGACTTAGTCTGGAAATAGGTTCAATATTGTACCAGATTTCAACTCTGTGCGCAGGATTGTATTGCCAATAATTGCGCTTATTGGCGGAGCACAGATAAAAGAAAACCCCGGCCAAAAGCCGGGGTTTGAGAACAGCGATTAACGCTTGGAGTATTGCGGACGCTTACGGGCCTTGTGCAGACCGACTTTCTTACGTTCAACGCGACGAGCGTCACGAGTAACGAAGCCAGCCTTACGCAGAGCCGGGCGCAGGCTTTCATCATATTCCATCAGAGCACGAGTGATACCGTGACGGATAGCGCCAGCTTGACCAGAGATACCACCGCCAGAAACGGTGATGAACAGGTCCAGCTTTTCACTCAGTTCAACCAGCTCAAGCGGTTGACGAACAACCATACGAGCAGTCGGACGACCGAAGTACTCTTCCAGAGAGCGCTTGTTGATGACGATGTTACCATTACCAGCCTTTACGAATACGCGAGCGGTTGAGCTCTTGCGACGACCGGTACCGTAGTATTGATTTTCTGCCATTTGCCAGATCCCGAATTAGATGTCCAAAACTTGAGGTTGTTGAGCAGCATGGTTGTGCTCGCCACCAGCGTAAACCTTCAGCTTACGGAACATGGCGCGACCCAGCGGGCCCTTTGGCAGCATACCCTTGACTGCGGCTTCAATAACCATTTCTGGCTTACGGTCGATCAGCTTTTCGAAGCTGATGGACTTGATCCCGCCCGGGAAACCGGAGTGAGCATGGTACATCTTGGCAGCAGCCTTATTACCGGTCACAGCAACCTTCTCGGCATTGATGACGATGATGTAATCACCGGTATCAACGTGAGGGGTGTATTCCGGCTTGTGCTTGCCACGCAGACGGCTGGCAATCTCAGTGGCGAGGCGACCCAGAGTCTTGCCCTCGGCGTCAACAACGTACCAGTCACGCTTTACGGTTTCTGGCTTGGCAACGAAAGTTTTCATTACAGTTAACCCAAATTACTGTTTGAAAGATAAACCGTATCCGCTACACGGATACGACAAAATTTACCTACCCGTACCCCTTCGAATACAAGTTGGTGAGTGTGCTAGTACCGCCATATCGGCGGCCTGTAACGTGGGCTGGGCGATTATAAGTGAAGTCGCCCAAGAAATCACCTGCATCTTTCATTGCCCGTGAAATTTGCAAATCACCCAGCCCACCCATTGCGATAGATGCCCCCATCACAACGGGCCGCATATTTTGACTAACAAAAGACCACTCTGGCAAGGTGTTCCTGAGCAAATCCGCGGATTTATCCCTGTTATCCCCCTCGGCAACCAATCTAAAAGCTTCGAGCCAAGAATCGCTAGCCTACACAGTACCCACATGACGCGGTAGCAGGTATAGTGCGACATATTACTTGCAACTCCCTGAAGTTAAAGGATGCAACTTATGACCGAATTCACCACCATTTTGTTTGTTCTGATAGGCGTCATCATCGGCTTTGTGGCTGGGCGTGCAACGTCTCGAGCCGGCGATGCCAATAAGCTGCACGCCGAACTCACACGGGCACGCAAAGAGTTGACGCACTACAAACGCGAGATGGGAGATCACTTCTCCAGCACGGCTAATTTACTGGAACAACTGGATGAGCAATATCAGCGTTTGACTCAGCATATGGCTGAACAAAGTCAGAAGTTATTACCCGCAGAACATAATCCGTTTAATCATGACGCCGCAACAAGCGAGCCAACAGAGCCCCAACCGCTTAACGACATTCAGCCCCTCGACTATTCTGGACAGCCATCCGGGTTGCTGAATGACAAAAATCGTCTCGCCTAGGAACTTTTATTACAACTGTTAGTCATATAGAAGCGGCCAAACGGTCTCTTTCATTCTATTAGGAGTTGTAATCGATGATGAACTCTGCTCGTCTTACTTTGACAGCTATTACCCTGGCACTGGGTCTTTCCGGTCTCCCTCTTGCTGTGCACGCCGCACTGCCGTTAGCCGTGAACGGCCAAGAGATGCCCAGCTTGGCACCGCTACTTGAAACCGTGACCCCGGCGGTCGTCAACATCTCGGTGTCCGGGAAAAAAGTTACGAAAGAATCCATACCAGAGCAATTTCGTTTCTTCTTTGGCCCCAACTTACCCCCTGATCAAGTTCAGGAGCGTCCATTTCAGGCCCTAGGCTCCGGTGTCATCATTGATGCCAGCAAGGGCTACGTCATCACCAACTACCACGTTGTTGATGGCGCCGATGAAATTAAGGTCACGCTCAAAGATGGACGCGAGCTGACGGCAAAGAAAATCGGTGAAGACCAGCAATCCGATATAGCGTTGTTGCAAGTCAAGGCAGACAAACTGTCGGCCATCAAGCTCGCCGACTCAGACCAGTTGCGGGTGGGCGACTTCGCAATTGCGATTGGCAACCCATTTGGCTTGGGGCAGACCGTCACCTCGGGGATTGTCAGCGCGCTGGGACGCAGCGGGCTGAATATCGAAAATCTGGAAAATTTCATCCAGACCGACGCGGCGATCAACTCTGGTAACTCTGGCGGAGCACTTATCAACCTGCGGGGCGAGCTGATCGGAATCAATACCGCGATCCTCGGCCCCAATGGCGGCAACATTGGTATTGGCTTTGCCATTCCATCGAACATGGTTCGCGATTTGACAGACCAAATCATCAAATACGGCGAAGTGCGTCGTGGTGTATTGGGCGTAATGGGCGGTGAACTGACTGCGGATCTGGCTAAAGCCTTTGGTTATGACAAACAGAATGGTGCATTTGTCAGCCAGGTCATGCCGGGCTCTGCTGCCGATAATGCTGGTATCAAAGCCGGCGATATCATCGTCAGCATCAATGGCAATACCATCCACTCCTTCGGTGAGTTACGCGCTAAGGTCGCGACGATGGGAGCGGGTAAGCAGGTTGATCTCGGACTGATCCGCGATGGTAAAGAAAAAACCGTCAAGGTGACACTGAAGCAATCCGAGGAAAATACAACGCCAGCGCAAACACTGCACCCTGCATTAGAGGGTGCCAAGTTGGAAAATAAAAAGGATGCCAACCTGACCGGTGTTGAAGTTTCCGATGTAACCGCACGCAGCCCTGCTGCGGCCATTGGCCTGCGCAAAGGCGATGTCATCATCGGCGTTAATCGAATGAAAGTGGATAATATCAATCAGCTGGCCAAGGTAATGAAAGATCGCACTGATGTCTTGGCGCTCAATATTATTCGCGGCAACAGCTCACTGTATCTCGTCCTGCGGTAATCAATGTGCGGTGCCATATCTCTGGCACCGCACATTTATATTAAATCCCCCTGTGCTATTCTGCGCATAATCGGTAGCACAAGGGGACATCATGCCACTCTCTCCGCTTTTACGTTACATCGCCAAAGCCATTATTTCCGGAGCTATCTTGGCAGTCGCCTTGATATTATTATTTCCTGAATTAGTAGGTAGCAGCCGCGATCAACTCTATTCCAGCGATGAGCCAGCGCCAGTAAGCTACGCCAAAGCAGCTCGCGCGGCGAGCCCCGCCGTCGTTAATATTTATACTCGTAGCTTTCAAAAAAGTAATATCGGTAAACAAACCGAGTTACGTCCGGAGGGGCTGGGATCTGGGGTAATCATGAGTAAGAAAGGACATATTCTTACTAATTATCACGTGATAGCCAGAGCAGACCAAATCATTATTGCTTTGCAGGATGGCCGTATATTCACTGCGGACCTCGTTGGTTTTGACCCACCAACCGATTTGGCCGTGCTTTCAATTAATGCCGATAATCTTCCTGTCATACCTCAGAACGATAAGATTTCACCCCAAGTAGGTGATGTCGTGCTGGCAATTGGCAATCCGTACAATGTTGGTCAAACCATTACGCAAGGCATTATCAGCGCCACAGGTCGCATTGGCCTAAGCACCATGGGGCCAGACAGTAATGGACGACAGGATTTGCTACAAACTGATGCCGCAATTAATTCAGGTAATTCAGGTGGGGCACTGGTCAATAGTAATGGTGATTTGGTGGGAATTAATTCCGCATCCTATCAAACAAACAATGCCGAAAGTTCAGGGATCAGTTTTGCCATTCCATATCATTTAGCATTCCGGATTATGAAAGACTTAATCGCCAACGGTCGGGTCATTCGTGGTTATCTTGGAATATCTACGGTTGAAGTAGATCCTGTCACCGCAAAATTGCTCAATCTTGGCGAGCTGCATGGCCTCATTATCGAAAATCTGGATACGAACGGCCCCGGCGCCAGGGCAGGATTAAAAAGCGGCGATATTTTACTCAGCCTGAACGGCAAACAAATCGCTGGAGTTAGGGCGGCAATGGATACCATCGCCGAAACAGCTCCGGGACAAGTCGTGCAAGTTGCTGTCCTTCGCTCAGGAAAGCCGGTGACCATTCAGGTAAAGGTCGAAGAAGACCTGCGTTTTAAAAATTAACCCGTCATCATGAAATACAGGCCCACATCGGGCCTTTATTTCGATATCAAGCCTGGTGCTTATTTTTATTCGCTGTCTATTGGTTAAAACAGCCCTTACTGACCACTGCATATTCTTTATTAAACACGTCAATGTCTCTGCTATTGTGCATCAAAATAATATGTCCATCATGTTAGACAAACAATACTGAGCAGATAAGCAGATAAGCAGATAAGCAGATAAGCAGATAAGCAGATAAGCAGAT
>CAMFKP010000045.1 GCA_945957385.1 uncultured Aeromonadaceae bacterium | reverse complement strand
TCTGCTCTGCTCTGCTCTGCTCTGCTCTGCTCTGCTCTGCTCTGCTCTGCTCTGCGCTTCCTGTCTGGCATCTGGATTGTGAGGCCAGCCATGGCTTGCCGCAGGTGAAAATGTTAAATTTAGTAAAAATGCTCAGTGTGTTTGCCATTCTTCAGCTGCTTATTTTAAGAAAAGGACTTTTTATGAAATCATCCCGCTCGTCCGCTCGTCCGCTCGTCCGCTCGTCCGCTCGTCCGCTCGTCCGCTCGCTAGCGCTGCCTCTGCTGCTTAGTTTCACTGGCATGGCTCACGCTGCTACGACCAACATCGATGTACTGTTCATGGTGTCTCAATCCACTTTCGACACCTACGGTCACGAAGCCGTGTTCAAGTCTCTGAACAACCAGCTCGCTCAAGCCAACACCCTGTTCAATGGCGGTGTATCTGGTCTGGATGTGCAATTCAACGTCAAGGCCATTCAAGCCTATGACGGCGTGCTGGGGGAAACGTCTGCGGATTGTGTGGGCCAAGAGGCAACCAAAGCAGTCGGTGCTGTAGATGCTCTGATCAAGACCGGTCACTACACTGCCACCGCTGACCATATTCTGGATTGGGCTGATCTGTGCATGACCAGCTCTGAACAGCAAGTGCTGGCATCTGCGGCACAGGCAACCGGTGCAGACTATGTAGTGCTGGTGGACTCACTGACAGATGGGAATATTAACGCGATTGCCAAGCCAGCAGCATCCATGACAGTGCATTATCCCAAGATGAATGCTTGGACAATTGCTCACGAAATCGGCCATCTGCTCGGGCTGGTGGATCTCTATACCAGCTCCAGTAATGATTGCAATGGCACGAATCGTGGCCGTCTGATGTGTACCGTTGCACCGTCTGCCGCCACAGCCGCCGATGCAGCAGCTCTGTTTAGCGATGAAGAAGAAACGGTCATCAAGGGGATGCTGAATGTCACGGATCGCCGTCCGATGGATGTATCACTGATCAACCTGCTGGATATTGTCGGCTCTGGTGCTGGTCTGGCGGCTGCCCGTGATAATGAAGGCCGGACGGTAACGCTGTCTGTCGATAACGCTACCCTGACTGAATCAGCTCCTACGGCCACCCTGACCGTGACCATGAGCGAAGCGGCTGCTGAACCGGTGCTGGTGACTGTAACCTCTGATAGCGATGCCTTGACCGCAGGGGATGCCTATCTGGATAACGTGGCACAAGTGCTGACACTGGAAGCAGGCGAAACCAGCAAAACCTTCACGCTGACGGCGAAAAACCTGACCTCGTTCACTGGCACCAAGGCGGTTTCTGTTGAGTTGCTGGGCGCATCAGGTGCAGCGGTGAGCGGTAATCCGGTTGCGGTATCCCTGAAGGGCACTGGCAGCTCTGGTGGCGATAGCGGCTCAGGCGGTAGCTCAGGCGGTAGCTCAGGTGGTGGCTCAGGTGGTGGCTCCTTCGGGTGGTTGACCTTGGGGCTGCTGGGACTGGCAGGACTGAAAAAACGCAAATAAACCCCACTATCGGCAGCCCTCGGGCTGCCGAACCTCTTTATGGTGCTGGTGGCTCTCCGTGTTCAAGCCCTTAAATGTCGGCAGCCCTCGGGCTGCCGAACCTCTTTATGGTACCGGGCTCTCTTGCCCCAAGCCGGATCTCGCAACACAGAACCGGTGCAGAGTCTAAAAAAATTTAGCTTTATTCCATATTTTTCTGTGCTGGTGGTAGTTACCGTCTGAGACTGACGATACACTGCGGGCGCTGGATTACATAAGATAACGTATTCATCTGATATTTAACGAAATAATAACAATGGAGTGTGTATGCGGTCACCATCTTGTTATGCCGCTTTTCCGTTCAGGACGACGGTGCTTGTTACCCTCATTACTACTACACTCGCCGGTTGCCAGACCGTCAATAATGTCGGAGATACCGTAGGCCGCACTACCTTGGGCTGCATTGGTGGCTCGCTACTCGGTGCTGGGGTCGGCGCCTTGCTGGGTGGAGAAAAGGGGGCCGTGAAAGGCGCGGCGATTGGCCTGGCGGCGGGCTGTGTTGCTGGTTATGCCTGGGATGAGCACGAAAAGGCGCTACGCCAACTGGCGCAGGAAGAAAACATGCGCATCGAAATTGAGCATGTCTACGCGCAGCAAGGCGAAGAGCTGAAAGCGAAGCGAGAGGCGGCGGAGTCCGCCAAGGAGGAGCCGCAGGCCGTCGGCATGGTGGCGCAAGTTGCCGATGAAGCCATGTTTGATGTCGGAAGTGCGGAGCTGACCGCTGCCGGTCAACGTCAGTTGGAAAAGCTCGCCGACATTTTCTCGGCAGGGCGCACTAAAAACGGGAATCAGAATTCGCCATTGCTGGTGATTGGCCATACCGATAGCACAGGTGCTGCCGAATTTAACCAGCAACTCTCTGAACAACGCGCCAAGAGGGTCGTGCAGATCTTGGCCACCAAGGGAATTCCGGCCGAGAGCCTGTATTACCAAGGTGCCGGTGAAGGCCGCCCGGTGGCTAGCAATGACACCGATGCCGGACGTGCCGCAAACCGGCGCGTCGAGTTGGTTGAATTGCAAGATGACACTGTACTGGCCAAGCGCATCGCGGCAGAAGAGCAAAACCCGCGTTACATCCAGCACGGGGTGGCGCGTGATGTGGCAGATACTTCGGCAGCGGTTACTGCTCGGGAGCAAACCGCAGTGCCGAAAAAACCAGCGAAAAAGACGACAACAACCAGCAGTGGTGATCAAACGACAGCCTCTACCTCGTCGGCCGCTAAGTCGAATACCGGCACAACGGCTCAAAGCAAGGCGACTCAAAGCCAGACGACTCAAAATATGGTCGCTCAGTCATCGGCCAGGAGTACCGCCACCCAGATCGACTTTGGCGGACAACCTGACGATGGACATTGGGAATTGGCCTCCTCGTTTAAGCCGGACTACAGCAGCGGTTTTGGACTGATCAGCTCGGCGGTTGCCAACGAGGCGCCGCTGTCCAGTTGTTCGCAAGATGCTCCGCGGGTCATCGGGCAGGTGAAAAACCTGGCGGGGAAACCAGTGGAAGCGCACAAGACCACCGATTATCTGCCGGGTATGAATGGCAAGGTTTGGGCGGCAAAGGTTAATGGCCATGTGGTGTATATCAATCCGGTCGCCGTATTGAAGGATGGTGGTCAGTTGGCGCAACAACCCCAAGTGGCTATCACCAAAAACTATGATAAAGGCCAGCGGAAAATAACCGGTAAATACCAGGCGGTCGCGACAACCTATAAGGGTAAAGATAATATCCTGATGCGGGTGTTTATTGATAATAAAGAGGCCCCAGTGCAATGCATGGATATATTGCTGCCTTACGGTGGTACGCAAGCGCAGCAGGGTGCGCTGTATTATGAAAAAGCGACCAGTGATTACGTAGCCGACTATTCACCTCGCAACACCAGTATTTAAAGATATGGAGTGATGAAATGGAAACAGTGAAGTTGTTTTTTATGATGTACTGGCAAGCCATATCGCTGGCAATTTCGTTTATGGTGTTCGTATTGGCGGTCAAGCATTGGTGGGATGAGGTTCGCTACTTTTTTATGCGGATGGGCTGGTCGCTTCCGCTGCTGGGGGGCATAGCGCGTGCTGGCCGAGCGACTCATAAATTAGGAGAGGATGGTTGGTATCCTGTTGAAACCCAGCTATGTGGCGATTTCTACCGCCGTTACAATTCGTTCAATAAAAGCCCTGATTATTATGAGAAGTGCGATGACTATCTGAATAAATCGGAGGAGCTGGGGCGTTCTGAAAAAGGTTTGTTGCTGTGGGGACTGATCATTGGTCTTATCATGCTTGAAGCGGTTGGCTTTGCGTATGTGCTTGCACCCTTTATGGCTAAAAATGCTTCATCGAATGAACAAACTATGCTGGCCTGGTTTGTCGCATTCCTGTTGTCGATTGCCGCCGTATTCTTGACCGAACTCACGGGTAAGGAATGGCACAAAAATGAGCTGTTGAATAAAATTCGGGAATGGTGGAGCAATGACGAAGCTGCTAGTCGCCGTAATTTGCAGCCAGAGAAAAATATCAGCATCGATAAAACCTACGGTGACAATGATAGCCCCAAATATATCCAGCTGCTGAACCGTGTTCCGGCTAATGCAACGGTCACCACCAGCTACAAAGTGACCATCATTACGGTGGCTTATATTATCAGCCTGGCTGTCGGTGCTTATCTGGTGCGTAGTTATACCCTGGAAGCGGATACCACCGAAAGTGTTAACCAAGGGCAGATTTTTAATGCGGAGCAGAGTAGCGATAGCGATCCTTTTGCGGCGATGGAAAATGCCGGTAAGACGGCGTTAGCCAAAGCGGCGACCACGGCCACACAGGGCAGTGATGGCATTGAACTCCCGGATGAAATGGCCGAGGTTAATAATAAGGCCGATGAGAAGGCAAACGATGAAGTCACGGTCGCTCGTACCACGGCGAGCAAAGTGACATTCATCATTTTGTCTGTGATTTACGTGATGATTCAGGTGGTAGGCATCTATTTTGGCTATGCCTTTAGCCTGATTGGTAAAGAGTCGAAAAAGGCCCGCCATTATACCAAGGACTTTAATAGTGCTTCGGAACTGAATGATTGGTTAAAGCTCAAGCGTGAACTGATTTCTGCGGATGCAGAAAATTACCTGCAACGCCTGCAAGAGCGTTTGAGCCACCGTGCGGTGACTTCTGTCGAAGAGCAGAGCGCGCTGAAGGGTGGTCTGGCAAAACGTACCTTCTTTGCCTTCTTGGCGCGGCATAAACAGCGCTCCAACGGGTCTGAGCGAGACGTTGCACCACAGACGGCCACGGCCCCAGTAACCACGGACGTTCCAGTTGCCGCGGCCCCGGTGGCAACCGTGGCCACACCGGCACCGACTGCGGTGGAGGAGGCACCCGTGACTGCACCAGAACCTATGGCCCAGCCCCAGGCACCTGTAGTGCCTGCTGCAACCTCTCCTGCACAGTTTCAGCTACCGGCAGAGTTGGCTGATCTGGACCTTTGCAAGCTGGATGACAATGATTTGACCACGCTGGCATCCGATTTCGGGCTGGATCTGGAAGCGTTACGCCGTAACCAGCGGTTATTGCGTATGCGGCAGAAAGCCGCAGGAGTTTCGGCATGATAAAAAAATCATTAATAGCATGGGCGCTTGGCGCCCTGTTATTACCCGTCGGGAGTTATGCCAAAGAGCGCAATGATATCCCGGACTGTTACCAATATGCCGGGTTAACCGCGAATCAACCGGAATTCAAGGGCCGGGAATTGATCGTTGTCGTGGATGAAACCACTCAGCTGCCTGATGAGTTAAAACGTGAGGCGTTAGCCCATGTTTTGCGTTTTGTGCAACCGGGTGACAAGGTGAAGCAGTTCCGGTTCTCAGCATTTTTGCCTGATTCACATCTCGGGCTGGAGTTTTCGGGTGAATTACAAGCCAGCCCGGTAAAAGAAGTGCGCGAGGATATTGGCTCTAATTCGTTGAAAAAGCTGGATCAATGTTTGGCAAAACAGCAGCAGTATTTCCAGATGCAAATTGCAAAGCATATGGGGAGCAGCTTTGGTGATGCCAGCAAAGACATTGTTAAAAGTGAAATTGTTTTTAGCCTGAAACAAATTGGCGAGGCATGGAAACAAAGCGCAGCAACGGATAAGGTCATGTTTATCGTATCCGATATGCTGGAAAACTCTGATTACACCAGCTTCTATCAAAATAATCAGATCCGGAAAATTGACCCTGCTAAAGAAATGCAAAAAGTTAGCACGGCGAATTTACAGGCCAATCTGCAAGATGTGCGTGTTTTTGTCGCAGCAGCTGGTTTAGTGCCAAGCAGCAGCAAAACGGGATACCGCTCTGGTAAAACCGTGCAATTATTGGAGAGTTTCTGGGGCGATTATTTTAAAGCCAGCGGCGCTACCCTGCAGGCATTTGGCGCGCCATCGCTGACACAAGATTTACAGTAATTACTGTGAGTAATTGCTGTGTTAGCTCGGCAGTCTAATTCACCTGTGTTATGCCGATAGGCATAACACAGGTTTTTTAATGACTTACTCTTCTTTTTTCGGGATTCCGTAACGGAAACCCCAATGGCCTAATTGATTGAGACGTTCATCCAAGGCTTTTTCTAGTCGAGCTCGCTTGGTTTCCACCTCGCGTCGGTTAAAAAATCCAGGTTTGACTGTGTATAATGCATAGAGTGCATTCAGAGATGCCCCAGAATGTAACTGCCAAAAGCGCTGTGCATTATGATTAATGATAACAACGGGTCGATTCCGACCATTAGGACGTGAGGAAAAAATTAGCGTAATGCGTTGTCCAGCTCGTAGCGGAATATCGTGATTGCTTAACTGAAAAGGCTGCTCTATTCCCTGATCGGTTAACAACCAAAATTCATGTTCTGTGGCAGAGTTGGCAGAAACAGAAAGATTGCTATGAGTGCTATGACTGGCCGAACCATAACCTGCCACCATACCGATCCCAGCATGACTCGATGTATGGAGCCCTGCGTTTAACGTCATGCTTTCTCGTTTATTGGTTTCCAGCACGACACCCGAGACGGCGGAGAAGCCGATGATCTGATCTTCGTGATGGAAGGCCTCTTCGATAAATTGCGGCATATCCGGCGTTTGCCGTGGTTCATACATAGTCCGGATCTGTTCTGCCTTCTGTGCCTGCTCCACTTCATAACGTTGCTGAGCTGCTTGTTGCTGAATATTGGCTTCTGCGATGGCTTTGCGTGTTTTATCTTGTTGTTCTTTAGCAAACGAGAGCGCTTTACTGCCGGCATCCTTGACGATAGGAGTCGCCTTTTCAATCAGTGGCGCAGTTTTCTCGACCAGCGGTGTCGCTTTTTCTACGACTTCCTGCTGCAGGTGTTTGGCTTTCTCGACCAGTGCTGAGGTTTTGTCTCCTAACCCTGGCGCGACATCGTTAAGGTTTTTCTTCAAGTCATCCAGAATACTCATTCGAAGTCCTCAATCCTTAAGTATGAACTGGATGCAACACAGCCCCAGTTGAAATTAATTAACTCTGCCACTTGCATTCTATTATTGCCACTGTGACCTGCAGTGTAATGATTCATCTGCTTCAATTCAACTAAGCGGAAACCCAAGAGCAGCCGATCCATTTTATGGTTGCGAGGTCATTCTGATGGCCTTTATTTTATTTAGTTATGGAAAATGCGAATGTCTCACCGAAAATCACAAATCAATTTATCTAAATGACGATATCACAGCTTCTTTTACTGTCTAGACGAACAATATTGCAAAAATAATTCTCAAGGTCGCAGGATTCGGCGATGCTGTTGTTTTTGTCGGGGCGCTTTATAAAAATAATCTTGTTTTCGCGCACGATAGTTTCGGCTGCCGGCTCGATGAAATAGCTCTCTTTCGACTTGGACAATAATTTATCCTGCACTTCTTTCTTTAATACCATGAAATACAACAATGCCTCACGCCGAGTGGTGTCGCGGCGGATTTCAAACATATCGAAATGCCGGATATTGTCTGGAATGTCAACAGCTATAGTCCTTGATAATAAAGAGTGCATCGACATCATAGAAATACCTTAACTGTTGTCTCCAAATCCTGGCGCAATACCATTCAGTTTTTTCTTCAAGTCATTCAGAATACTTATTACGCCACCGTCACTCCTCGAATAGTCATTGCCGCACAATCAGATGCCGGTACAGCGCATCCTCAATGCTTTGGCGCTGGTGAAGTATCAGCAAGATATAGGCAGCATCGGCTTTCACGCTGTAGAGCACCCGAAATCCCCGCTGATCGATACGCTCGTGCACATCGAGACCATAATCGGCCGTGGCTGGGCACTGGCGATAGAGGAGGGGTTGTTCACTGATCGCCGTCACAGCTGCGGTGAGTAGCATCTCCACCAGGGCGGCGGCACGCTCGGCCCCACTGCGCACCGCATCAAAGGCTTCAATGTCTTGCAGGCAGAGCAATGCGGTATCGGTCACGCGCACCGGCAGCGTCATGTCCGAGCTGCCCGCAACCGTGCCAACGCCTCATCCACGGTATAAGTATTGCCTTTGGTAATGTCTTGGGTAGCTAGGGCAACCAGCTTCACCAGCGCCTTTTGCTCACGCTCTTGTTGCTGTTCGGCCAGCTCCTGGGCCCGATCGGCGGCGGTGGTGATAAACAGCTCGGGGGTGCCGTTCTTGGTGACATATACCCCCCCGTTGAACAACTCGGGGGTACCGAGCCCTTCACGAGCAGCCCGTTGGGAAATGGCTTTGATAGTTTCTCTCATGATGTGTTCTCCGGCTAGGATGACGAGGTCAGTATATCTTTGGTTGGAACGTCGAGGTACAAATTGATCATTAATTTTACCCGCCGCGCTACCCACACCCTCGGTGGTCGAATTTCGGCCCACTTTGGCCATTCGAGGTGACCAGAACTCCATACTGAAACTGTCTAGGGCGCAGCACGCTGGGCAACGATTTGGTGAGCAGTACTTGTGGTGTGAAAATAAGGTGCCATCCAGCAGAGAGACAAATGCCGCCTAAAATGGCGGCATTTGTTCCCCGTTCATGGATAGAATTTCATCCTACGCTCGTGCTACCGCGATCAGTTGCGGGGATGGTCGCCAGCGGTAAGAACAAGGCAAGTGGCGAATCTGGTAGCGTGATGAAGCCATGATGTCGGTAAAAAGCCGCTGCTGTCTCGTCCTTGGCATCCACCATCAGCGCATAGGCGGCAATCTCGGAGCGAGCAGCTCGTTCGAGCGCATCGGCCAATAGCGCACCACCGAGTCCTCGTCCCTTGAATTTGTGATCGACGGCCAACCGCCCCATGCGCACTGCTGGTACGGTAGGATAGCGAGGCAACTTCTTGCCAATGTCGGTGGGAAGCTCCGCTAGCAACAAGCTTGCTGATGCTAGGGTGTAGTAACCCGCAATGAGGTTCTCGTCCGTCACCGCGACAAAACACGCGGCCACACGACGGCGAATATCCTGACTGATCTGCTCCCGCAAGTATCGGTTTAGCGGATCCGCACCACAGTCAAATGTGGTGCGGTTATGTGCGGCATCGAGTGGCGTGAGGCGAAACGGGGCCTTGCTCATTCAGTGCGCAAGAGTGTGCGGCGGCGGGCAAATGCTCGCTCTAGGGCTTGAGCTGGTTGTGGCGGCGACAACAAGGCTTGTGCAAAGCATTGTTGATCGGCCAACGACAGACGAATTATTTCATTTTGCTCGATGGCGCGTTGTGCGGCGTCCTGAACTGCGGCCACAACAAAGTCTGTCATGGTCCGCCCTTGAAGTTCGGCGGCACGCTTGAGCATTGCATGCAGATCTGTGCTGATCCGGGCTTCGAGGCGCGCGGTCGATATGGCTGCTGGCATAGTTCTATCCTCCGTCAACGAACATACGGCAATTTGCCGTATGCTTCAATAATAGGCACGTAGTCCGGGATCCTCAACAACAATTGCTTTTTTACCCGGCATATCCGCTTCTTTGTGGCCTATTTAAGTTGGCGTCGCCAGCTTGAACTTGCAGCCCTGCGCAATCAACTCATCACGGTTTTTCAGTACTAGGGGGAACTGATCCGGGGTCTTATGATGCTGGCCATCGTAGCTGACCTGCATCCGATCCAGGGTGTAGTGCACTAATGGTTGCCGCCGGGTAAAGCGCAGTTGGCCATCCTGCATGGCATAGTCCGCGGCGATAATTTGTTGTTTGCCGGGTGAGATGCAGGGATTGGGTGTCACTACCACCTCGACCAGAGTGTTCCACTCGACATCCAGCTCACGGCCGTGGGGCGATGCATCCAGCAAGTCCGGCACGCCGCGAAAGCGGCTCATCACAAAGTCGAGATATTCACCGCGTTTTTCACAGTAGGCTCGCACATGCCAGCGGATCCCATCGTAGATCAGGGTGTGCGGTACTATATTGCGCCCGCTGGTTTCTTCAGAGCTGAGTGATGCGTAGTCGACATCTACGCGCAACTGATTGCGCGCTGCCTGCACCAAGCCTCGGACAATGGCCGGATCCACATGACGGGAGGGCACATCCAGTACTTCGGTATGGCCATAGCGTAAGTCCATCAACGACAAGGTGCTGGTCTGTGCCTTGTCCTGATGCAACAGGTGCAGGTATTCGTTGACCGTGCCCTGACTGAAATGGGGCTTGAAATCGGCCGTAGGCCTGTAACCCTTGAGTTTGCGGTCGTACTCCAATCCGGTTGGACTGAACTCGCCGATATAGCGATTGATGTCCTTGGATGCCTGCTGGCGGCCGATATTGAAGGCGTTGCACAGGTGATTGGTCGTCAGCCGGCCCTCCCATTGCAGCACTATCTCCAGCAGACGAAAACGTAGCGTCTGATCCCAGGTCAGAGTTTCCCTGCTCATTATTCCTTCCTTTTTATCTATCTGCTCGAAAAGGTGACATGTATGTGTCACCAGTATAGGCATGACTATACAGGCGACATATGCTTATGTCATCAAATGACGCCGAGGAGAGCACTATGTTCAGCCAGCATGCCATTACGCGAATGCAGCAACGTGGTATCTCGGGCGAGGCCGTCGAGTTGCTGTTGAATTACGGCCGCTCCAGCTATCACAAGGGGAGTGAAGTGGTCTATCTCGACCGCCGTTCACGCTCGGCGTTGTTACAGTCCGGTGTGCTTAGCCGTGCGCAATGTGACCGCATCAGTAATCACTATCTGGTACTGGGGGGTGGGTTGGTGATCACCGTTGGCCATAAATATCGCCACTTCAAGCGAGATCGCCATTGAGCATGACATCGAGCCATGGATGACCCTATGCCAAGCATCGCGAGCAATATGCTGCTCGGCCCTTATCTGGCATTGCAGCAGGCGCAGCAGCCTGAGTCAGCCGAACGCTATCTGCAGAGTCTGGAGCACCTGGCTCGATGTGATGAACGCAGCACTGACTCAGCAATCAAGGGTGAGTCTCACTGGATGCAGGCTGACTTACCTGCTGTGGTGCTTTGCTATCGCTTGCGAGTCAGTGACAAACCCGTACTCGAGCAACTGACTCGGCTTTTGGAAACGATCGCTCAGTGGTCTGGCTCCCAGAATGTCTGTGCTTCCTCGGCCCGGTTGCTGGGGCTGTGGTTGGACAAGTTTTTACGCCGGGATGAGGCTGTTCCGCCCAGCCAGGAGCATAAGCTGAAGATCATGCGTCTCTCAACATTTGAAGCGCGTTGCCTAGGGCGCCTCGTACCCAATGTTACCGACTGGCTCAAGGCACACAACGCCGGAGGCAGCATTGATATTGAGCGGTTATCTGGGATGAACTCTGTCTTGCAGGCGCTGAGCGCTTTCAGGCAGAGCCGTGATTTTGCGCAGGGCGTCGAATGGCTGATGTCGCATGGGTTCGGGGATGAAATGGCTGTGTTGCTTTATGGTGCCTTGGCTGGTTGTTTTTATCCTATGGATGTACAGAACCAAACGGACATTACAGGTTTCAACGGGGGACCAAACCGTGGCTTTCATGATCAATGATGGGGGATACATGCGTTTGGTGGATTGATTTCAATTAACCCGTGCTATCGATGGTATTCAAAAAAATCCCTAAACCCTACGTTGATTTGATTGGGATCGTCGTATGTAAATGCATCGTGGTGGTGTCCATGGATGATGGTTTTGGCACCTAATGATTGAGCCAACTCATCAATAACTAGGAAACCATGGGGATGGGCGTGCGGGGCTTCATGGCTGACCAGAATATCTGCCTTGAGTGTCTGCAAGTACTGCACGTCTTCGGCAAAGATAGAGCTGCGGTGCTTGCGAGGAAGACCTTCACGCCAGAGATTTCCCTTTCCGCAATGCGCAAGGAACGTTTGGCGGTTGGAGTAAGAAGGCGGCTCTGGAGGGTACCAGACCTGGCCACGGAAAATGCCGCCGAGACCCGCCACCTGAACACCGTCAATCTCGACCACTCGACCATGAAGATTACGCCCCGGGGTGGCAAACAGATGGTCGTGGTACTGCACCTTATCGGTGTCATGGTTGCCGTGGATAAACCAGATGTTCGTCAGATCGAGGATGGGGGCAAATGTCTCCTCAAATGGGTTGGAGAGACACAGATCTCCCAACAGGATCACCGCCGCCGGACGAGTGTGTAGGACACGCTGGATGATGTGGTCAAACGACCCATGAGGGTCACCGCAGAACAGGATCATGATGTTTCCATTGGAAATTTGACGACCGGTTAGGTGAAGTGAGTAGGGGACTCGACATGCATCATGCTACTCCACTTCGTGAATATCCAGTTTGCTTGCTTTGGATAGGATGCATCAATCAACTTTTTCGTTTCTGATTATGGATGGTGAATATGTTCGGACTATCACGCCTGTCTAACCGATTGATTGGCGTACTTTTGGTGATGACAGCGATGGCTGCAGTATCGACGCTTATCCACTATGGCGCGTTTCTTCTGTTCAACTACTTCAATCTGGTTGGACTCGTGTTTTTACCCCTCGCCAAACTCAGCTTGAGCCTGACCGGTTTTCTGCTGTTCATCGATGTCTGGGTATGCGGGTTGGTGCTGTTGTTGTTCCCAAAAAATACAGCTCGCTAGAAGCTCAATCACGTCATGGTATCTGGGGGATGGCGGGACATGAATCGCCGACTTGTCGTTGGAGCCTACGAGGCTGGTTCATGTAGCCTCGAGCAATTTGATATGTGCTTGAAAACACGACATGTGCAGGTCACCAGTATTGGCGTAACCGAGTAGACACTTTATTCTCGAGCATTCAATTGACACCGTTTCTTATCCGGTACTGTAGGCAACTGTTTTGTTGTCGCCCCAGATTAGGCAAAGGATCAACTATGGCCGTTCGATGCGATGAAAAATGAAGTTAAAGTTTCCAGGCCAGCTTTTCCGTTAGCTGATGCATTTTATTCTCCGTTGAGTCAATGCATTGAGACCAATCATCCCATCATCAAGGGTGCAAATGAACCTACGGGCAGCGGCAAAACCTTCTGTGCTGCCAAGTTCTCTGTGGATGCCATTCTTGCTCCCAACCCAACAATTCCTATCTACATTGCGCCTATAAAGCGTCTGGTAGAGGACTTTGAGGTTGCTATCGCCGATGAGCTAAAGCGAAGAAGTCTAGTCGATATCCCTGTTTATCGGCTTTATGCTCGGAGCGATTATGCAAATGATGAGTCTCTGCTTGATGAGATCCTCCCGTTTTGTCGTGCTGCCTCGAATGCACTTCGAGGTGGTAAGCCAATCGACGATCAATTTGCACTTTCCGATGCGGATAGTTCGGGGAGCCAGACGAGAAAGAGTAAATCCCCTGGGGACTGGATTCGTCAGGTCGAAAATGCTGTTCAGCAATACCGGCGGTGCCGAGAATGGGCTAAACAAAGTCCGCTTGATACAACGCTTCTAGAGCAAATGAACGATGCGTTGAACCGGATCTGGGCAGGACTGAACACCGTATGTGCCGAGTTGATCAAGTGTGAAGTGCAGGCTAACTATCAGCTTGGCTATGTTGAACATACTGAACTGCGACCAATTTTGCTAAAGCTCATGCCGATGAATCTGTTTGATCACAAACCGGGGATCATTGTTGCTACCGCCAGCAAATTTGTTTCTCAAGTCAGAGAAGTTCAACAGAAGACCAATAAGCTGGGCAAGACGAGCGCGGTTTTCCGTTCGCATGATAGCTGTTTCGAATGGGCTGGCGCTCGAAGCGAACGCTTTTGTCTCATGATTGATGAAGAGGAAGAGGCTTACTCCTACATCTTCAATGCTCAGAAGAAAGAGCTGACCAATCGGGATGTGGATTTGCACCGTGTTGTCTATGCCTTCTTCCATTATTTCGATCTCGGCAGCCTGGCCAACTATGCCGATACTGAAGGCGATGTTTTCGCTAGGCAACTCTTCAATTCAACCAGCCAAATTATCGAACATCTAAATGATATCAAGGTTGTGATGACGTCGGGCGCATCAATCTACGAACAGATGGATGGCTTAAAGAAACTGACTTGTTTTGCTTCGTTCAACAGCGCACAGCTCAAAGTCCTAGTGCAGGATTTTTTTGGCAAAAGCGACGTTCAGAACGATTTCAAAAACCTCAAACAAAAACTTAAGATCTTCGAAAAGATCAAGAATTTCATCACTGATGTGCACAAACCATGGCCGGAACAAACAGCGCCTGAAGTCCTCTTTGATATATATCGACGCCTGCAACGTGTGTTTCAGGATAAGAAGCAAATCTTGGCCGCTGGGCAGCTCATCAAGGATATGCGGACAGACCTTGAGTATCTGTTCTTCAATGAGCAGTTGGAGCTGTTTGACCATGCAGTGCTAGAGCAGGTCCGGGTGGTTCCATCCATCGCACATCGGAACCTTGAGCTGGTGTCTACCGCGGCACTTGAGGCGGAGGCCCCTTCCAAACAAAAAGAGAGTTTTTCTCTCGGTGAGTTCCTCCGTTTCATCATGATGATGACCCGTACGCTGCTTGATACGCCTATCCCTGTTCAGGATGACGGCAAGTTTTCAAGAATTAGCGACCATCAGTGGAAAGTCCTCTCTTTATATCGCCAGAAGATTGGTCACTGGGGGATCAGCACGGATAGTATTCCGGAGGACTTGGCTACAGCCGAGGATCCTCTGTTGAATGAGGAATTGGTGTTCCGGCAAAGCAAGTTTGCGCTGAGTATTGTTGAGGATTTTGGGCGTAAAACCGAATACTCCACAGATCTACGGATCATCTCGATAGCTGCGACGGTACTACGAAAGACACCGGAAGATCTGCTGACCACATTTCTCCGAGCCAAAGATGCGGATGCAGGCCAAGTTTCTCGTCCCGGTAACATTGTTTATCTGATGTCGGCAACTGGCGGAATGAATGGATGCTGGGGCGGTTACAACTTGCCGTACTTGAGCCGACAATTGGCTCTGGCAGATTCGGTACTGCTAGGGGCAACAGACCATGAGATGCAATTCATGCAAGATTTCAGGCATTACCGAGCTGCGAAGCGAAACATCCAAGTAGCCGACTTTGATGCTGATCCACTAAAGCTTGCAGCAGGGATCCAGCCAGGCAGATTGCATAACAGACTTGAGCGAGTATTTCTGAATGAGCTCACTTTACCTGATGGACATACCGAGAAAAACCCGCATAAGTGCAACGAGATCCGATACATCGCAGCACTTCTCTCCAGACTGGTGTGTGGTCAGGAGCGTTCGGCAATGGTCTTTACCCAGACCGTAGACAAATTAAAAGGGGTCTTGAGCCGAATGGCCTTGCGCGGAATGGGCGTTGAGGCCTCAGTGGAAACCAAGGGGCTTTATACTTTTGATCCGAACTTTTGGGGTGCAGAGGGCGACCCCATCCGCATCATTACCTATACAGCCAGCTTCGGGAAGGATACACCGAAGGTGGTTGATGATGAACTTCGCTTGTTAACGGAGACGGATGGTACGGATGAGGATGTTGATGAGTCGGTGCTCGCTAGCCTGCTGGATGAAACCAGCCACAAGGTGCTATTTGTCAGCAGCTTCCGTTCAGCAGCACGAGGGTTGAATCTGACCTTAAAGCAAGCGAGAAATGTCAGATTTTCGGCGCCCGATCATCGGGGCTGCGACAGAAAAGATTTTGACATCCTGATGGTGGCCATGTCGCCTTACTATGATTGTTTGTACAGGGCGCCAGACCAAGCCGCGACGCTGACCGAACGGCTTCAGGCCATGTTGCAGCACTTGTATCTCAATAATTCACTGGGGATGTATCACTATCGGGATCTGCCGCAGGCCATTGCTGATGGACGCGAAGAAGCATTCCATCCCGAGTATTACCGGAAGATTGGCCGGGAGCTCATTCAAACGATTGGCCGAGCTGAACGTGTTGAAGGCATGCCTGCAACTCAGCACATACTGCTTAACAAAGAGGTGGTTCATGAGCTGGTGCAGTTCTACAAAATGGAGCCTCATTTTGAAAAACGTCTGTCGGCAGGTAACCATGCGGTATTTCGACATACTGAGGCCGTTAAACAACAAACCGCCATGTTCCAATCGGACAACGATTGGGCAAGTCACGTTCAAAAGGAAGTGAAGCAGGGTGTTGCATTCCTGGCAATAAGTGCGTTGCTTTATCGTAGTTTCCGCGATAGTACAAAACGTGAGGCATGGGAGAAGATAAGAAGTCCCATGATGTTTACTGATCCCGCTGCTTATGTGCATTCACTCAGGCAGGTAGATGCCGGGATACCAGCGGATAAATGGAGGTCCTTTCTCGATTATGCATTTGTGACACGTACCAGCAAAGACTTGTACTTGGTGTTAGCTGAAAAGGCTGTGGCTGCCATTCCTAATGCCTGTGAGGCATTAGGGGAGGATGTCATTGAAGCTGTGACTGGTCGGCAGTCCTCCCTGTCGCTGATCACAGATTTGTACCACACCGACGGACGTAGATATCAGCCTGAAGAACAACTGATTCCGCCAGGGCTTCGTAGCTCACGGGAGTTTATGACCGCAGTCAGGAAGGCGACTATCAACCTAGACTCGCTGTTTGTTAACTGGGTTCCGAGACCACTGTTTTTCATGGATTACGTGAAGGGGTACTTCGCTGAGTTGATCTTTAGCAATCTGATTTCGAGTCGTCCCTGGGTTCAGCCAATCGATGCGGCTAAGCATCCTAATGCAGGAGATATCTTTGAGCGCTTTGATGTGTTCATCGAAGGGACAAGCCAGATCTTGGCCATTGATTTGAAGAATTGGGGTCGTCGAACAGACCGGCTCGTCGGCCGTAGACTACGAGATGATGCACCGGTCAAAACCAGGATTGTTGAAGCGTCCTTGCAGATCCCGATGAAAGCGCAACGAGACGCTATCAGGCGGGCCAAAATAGTGGAGCGAAAATTGGGACCCAAACCGGTATTGCCAATCTACCTCAATTTATGCGGCCCGAGATCTAGCGGTCAGGAGACACTGGATGGCCGAGTAGTACGATTCTTCAACCTATTCGTCGCTGAAAATGATGGCGACGGCTGGGTCCGGTATGTCCTCAACCAGAATTTCATGACCTTAGTTGACGCAATCTACAGGGATGATGCCAATGTTTGAACCGATTATGCCAGGGGCCAAAGCCTGCGCCCTGACGAACTTCTTGCAACTCGATGAGTCACCAATTGAAGCCGCGAGGAAGATGCTCGATTTTCTCTCGGCGCAGCAGACACCATGGCAGCCTGACATGGTCGAGCTAGACAATTTTCAAACAAAAAAGGCGGCTATACCGAAACATATTAACGACCTTAAACGACAGTTAGCCAAGGAGGTGGGCAGTGGTGTTACTGCCGAGTCCATCCCGTTCTTTCAAGACCCCACTAATAAGAAGCGGTACTACTTTCTGCGCCCCTGCACTAACAAGGGTTTGATTACGCCATCTCAGGCTGTCGACGCCAAGTCTGTTCTTCGGCTGGCGGGGATTGCGGCCTTGCTTGGGCATACTGAGTTTGGTTCGCGTAATCTCAAAGCTTTTATGATCGGTCCTGACATCTATGTGGGCGCCAGGATTTTCACGACAAAAAAACAGTATGATGTGGTTGAGGCCTTTCGACTCGAACTGAAAACTTCAACTCACAATCAGCTTCAAGTTGTGCTTGTCGCACAATCGTTCAAAAGCGAAGACAACGCAATAATCTCAGGTGAAGTGGCATCGTCAGGAGAGGATGATCAGGGGCTAACGCTTTCGTTGATACAGGGGGAACGTTTAATAAAGCTGGATGGCCGCAAGAGCAAGTTGCCAGAAATCACATTCAACGATAGAGATATACGCCGTTCAAGGCTGTACCTGCTAAACCGTCTAAGCGAGTTTTTCAGTGACGTGTACACGCGGGCCGGCATTGCTCACACTAGGGTAGTGTTCGAACCGACACATGTAACCGCTGAACCCCACCTGCGGCTTGAGGCTATCAGCAAGGTGTCGCGTGAACTGTCAATCGTCAATAATACCGGCGTACAATTATCAGTCTCCGACCAATCGGCGCTTATCGACACGCTCTCCTCTGATCAAGTCCTGTTCGATGCATACAAGTTTTACAACGATGGCCAGCCAACCCGCGATGCAGCATGGGTGGATGAGTTGAGTCCGGCAGATGCCTGGCTTGTTCTCAACAAGGCCAGCGATGACGACAACGACAGTAGTATTCTGGTAGAAAATGAGTCACTCAAGCGGCCTTGGGATGCATATCATGCGCTGGCCAACGGTATGGCGACAAAAGAGGATGTTGATTCCTATACATGGGCCAAGTTTTCAAAACTGTATAGACAAGGAGGGGGTACGGCAGCGATAGATATCCCGGTCATGCAAGGCATCGACATCACCAGTAGCGATACCATTGATGTCGCAGAGAAGAGGGATGCCCTAAGGCGGTGTGCTGTCGAACTTGCCATCAAACACTGTTACGCAGTCGGTTCTATCCCGCTTTCCCCACTTACGCCCGAAGGCAAGTTCACTTTGTTGTTTTTAAACAGGGTGCGGCTTCAGGAAACTGGAGCATATCGAAAGGCACTTGATTATCTTGCTCTGGTCAGGATTGTTATCGCTAACGGTGAGTTGACCATTGTAGACAGTGACTTCTATCCCGAAGTTGAGTGGGAACAGAAGGAGAAATTGCAATCCCGGTTTCCGTGTTTGAGGACGTTTCAGTCGGATAGCATGTACGTTGTTGATGAATCTTCGGGACGCTATTTGCGTCGCTACGCTGGCAACTTCGTCCCCAAAATTATCCTCAATAACCGCTACCCATCCATTGATGATGCCCTGGCAACAATCGCAGAAAACGATGGCCTACTAACGAGTGGCTACTATCGCCGCTCTAGTGATAGCGCCCTACTGCCGTTTTATCTGCCGCCAGCCGAAAAGGTCGCTCCGAATGTCAAATGGAGAGACTCATCGTTCGTAGAGGATAAGGGTAAGTTTGTCCGCTACTTTGTCCCATCTCAGCTATCAGTTCAGTCTTCATGTGGCTTTTCAAACCTGCATGATTTGATGGTATACGCGCCAACAGATGTAGGAGAGGAGGGCAAGATTAGCTACACCGAGGTCGAAGGTAACCTACTGGAGGAGCCTCTTGTGCAGCTTTACCTGTCGACTTTGACAACAGGCATTCTTCGTCTCAGAGAGAACAGCAAGGCATCTCTGCTGGAAAAGCTTGCCAGTTTGGCGGGGATGGATACTTGAAGCGTGAATATTTGAGAGTGTCAATGTGAACAACGGAGATAAGGATATCTTTCTACATAAGCCAAGGGGGAATCACGTCACTGATTTAGACAATGGGCAACTATACTGGGCGATAATTCAAAGCCACTCGCTGTCAAATTATCTCCTTGGTGTGGCTTATGAGACCGAAATCTGGATTAGGTTCATAGCCTTGCTCGGAAAACAGAGCGACCTGGGGAAGAGAGAACCCTGAAGGCGCATCCGCGAAGAACAAGGTCACCGTCCACATATCGAATACTTAAAGGCCTGCACCCGAGCCAAAGTGGAACATCTGTTTTGCCCCATCAAACAGTAGTTCGCTTTTGTGAAAGCCAGATAGAAGGGCTTCAGAAAAACGATAATTAACTGGCGATGTTATTCATCATGGCCAACCTGTTTTGGGTAGACCAAATGATACATCAGTGGGATAGATTTCTCTAAAAACCGGGAATAACACCAGAAATGACTAATAAACAACCTTAAGCAGCTGAAATATAGGTGTTGTAGGCGGAATAACCGCCCCCAGACAAGCAAATTTAACCGGCGAACCAGCCAGGATGAAGTTTCCTGCTTAATTCCCGTCCCCCTTCAACGACCTGCCGATTCTTGCACTCCGAACTAGAGGGGCTCTTTCCCCTAACTACGCCAAGCTGTTGTAAGTGTCATGACCATCGGACGCGAAAAGAATACCCAGTAAATTGTTAAAACAGTGGGGATGATCAAGAAATATACCGGATTCATTTGGTGGTGGTTCACGATGTGGGCGAGTAACAGGAGTAGTATGTGCCATGGGAATCGTGGTTACGCAGAGCTGTTGAATGGCCCCAGTACGTGTTAGCGATTTATCTGCTCGAAAAAGCGACATGTTGATGAAAACAGTATTGTTGCTTCAGTGACCAGCAAATACATTACTGATACCAAATGGAGCCATCTTCATTGCCAGATTGCAGTGGCTGTGCTTTTGATGCTGATGTCACAACCTTCACGATCTGACTCGTGACCTGCTGCGCTTTGCCGCTGAAACGTGGAGGTACTTTCTCCCTCTGAACGCACCAGCTCGTTGAATAGGATGATTGTGGAATGTTTGAAGTGAGATAGGAAATGGCATTGGATAATTACATTGCTCATGCGAAACAGGAAAATAGTGTTTGGTCTGATCCACATGACTTGATTGAACATCTTTATGGTGTTTCTGAGTTGGCAACTAGCCTGTCTTGTGGATCTTTGGTTGGTTGGGTCAGGTTGGCTGGACGTTGGCATGACTTGGGTAAATTCAGATTTCATTTCCAGCAGTACATTAGAGACAAATCTGGTTATGACCGTGAAAATGCTCATGTTGAGCAGGCGTTAGGTAGAGTGACTCATTCAACAGCGGGTGCTGTTCACGCTATAAAGACGTTAGGCGATGGGATGGGGCATATATTGGCTTATTTGATTGCAGGCCATCATGCTGGACTATCAGACTGGTTTGGTGGGCCGGGTTCATTGCAGCATCGGTTGGCTGAGTCTACTCAAGAATATGAAGAGACTATTGCTGCCAATATTCCCATTGAGCTTCTTGACGCATCAGATGTTTCACTTCAGTTTCCAAGGTTAACGCCTGAATCAACAGCTCTGTGGCTGCGTATGCTTTTTTCTTGTTTGGTTGATGCGGATTTTCTGGATACCGAACGTTATATGCTACCTGAGCAATATGCGTGGCGGGGAAAATATCCAGATCTTGATACTTTGCAGCAACGTTATCGGGATTATATGGCAGCACTGCAAGCCAATGCTTCGGCATCTCCTTTACAGTCATTACGCAGTTCCATCTTACAACAGGCTTTAGCAGCCTCAGAGATGGAGCCCGGAATGTTTAGCCTGACGGTTCCGACCGGTGGAGGAAAGACACTGGCCAGCTTGGGTTTTGCTTTGGCTCATGCCCTTCAGCATGGCAAGAAGCGCATCATCTATGCCATCCCTTTTACTAGTATCATAGAGCAGAATGCTGCGGTATTCAGGCGTGTGCTGGGAGATGATGCTGTGCTGGAACATCACAGCAACCTAGATGGGCAGGAAGAGACCGATGCCCGTCTGGCTACCGAAAACTGGGATGCGCCGCTTATTGTTACTACCAATGTACAACTGTTTGAGTCACTACACGCATCGCGTACCAGTCGTTGCCGCAAGCTACATAATCTAGCCGACAGCGTGATCATCCTTGATGAGGCTCAGCAATTACCACGAGATTTTCACGAACCAATTACTCGGACCATGCAACAACTGACTGACTTGTTTGGGGTGAGTTGGGTGCTTTGTACTGCCACTCAACCTGTATTGGTTGAAAGCCGAGATCCGTTTGGCAGGCTGTTACTAGGTGGTTTGCAAGATGTTCGCGAAATGATGACTGAACCTGAATATCTGGCCAGGCAATTAAAACGTGTTGATATTCGTATATCGACCGAGCCAGTTAGTTGGGATTTGGTTGCCGAAAAAGCCATGGCTGAAGAGGCCGTACTTTGCATTGTTAATACTCGTCAGCATGCTCGAGAGTTGTATTCCCGCCTGTCGGATGATGGCAATAACCTGCATCTATCTGCGCATATGTGCGCCGAGCATCGTTCAGCCGTTATAGGTGAAATTCGCAAACGACTAGCTGCCCGGCAGGCCGGTGATTGCAGGCCGTTGCGTGTAGTCAGTACCCAATTAATTGAGGCTGGGGTCGATCTGGATTTCCCTACAGTGTTTCGGGCTATGGCCGGACTGGATGCCATAGCTCAGGCAGCTGGTCGTTGTAATAGGGAAGGTCGTTTACCTTTATCTGGGCGGGTATGGGTATTCATGCCGGAACAGTCGGCGCCGCCAGGACTATTACGTCAGGCCGAACAATGTACCCTTGAATTGGTCAAGGCTGGGCTGTTGGCTGATCCTCTAGCTCCAGAATCCTTTGTCCGGTTCTTTGAACATCTTAATGCCAAGGGGGATCGTGACCTGCATGGTATCTGCCGTTTACTCAGAGCTGAACAGTCCTCAACGGCGCCATTGGCCATCCAGTTTCGTTCGGCAGCCGAGGCATTCCGCCTGATTGACAATCAGGGGGTGGCTGTGATCGTGCCCTATCGTGCTGTTGATGAGGAAGAAAGTCCCGTTGCCATGTGGCTGGCGAAACTGATGAAGGAACCAGGTGCAGCCTGGATATACCGAAAACTTCAGCGTTATACCATCACTCTTCCAGAAGGCTTGGCGAACCAGTTGCACCGGCTGGGGGCGCTGGATGTTCAGGCAGGAATGATAGTGTTGCTGGATAGTTCTTACAGCCCTATCTGGGGAGTTGAGATGCCGGAGTCATTATTATCTGTCGAACAATCAGTTGTTTAAGAAGGGGGGCGAGCGTCAGAACTCGCGCCCCCTTCCATGTTCAGCAAACAAACAACTACTGTTTCAATCTTCACTATAAGGCTTATCGCCTTAGAGCGTGTAACCAATATAGAGAAAGTAGTGAATTGGAGAAAGACATTTTCACCTTCGAGTTTTAATGAAAAAAACATCTACTGAATTGACTGTGTGTTTTTGTGGGGGTGCATTGAGACCCGTTGGGGTTCGAGTCATGGTCATTATTTGAAGTGGGCTGGTATAAATGGTGATCGGCATGGGGGCGAGTGAACAACGAGCTCGGATTTCGTGGGAGGAAAACAGAATGGGATTTTGTTTGGAGGTTAGTGGTGATTTGGCCTGTTTTACTAGGCCGGAAATGAAGGTTGAGCGCGTCAGTTATGATGTGATTACACCTTCTGCAGCGCGCAGTGTATTTGAATCGATCCTGTGGAAACCGGCAATTCGTTGGCAGGTGACCCGTATCGAGGTACTGAACCCTATTCGCTGGATCAATCTGCGCCGCAATGAAGTCGCGAGTGTCATTTCTTCCCGAAATGTCATCTCAGCCATGAAAGCAGGTAAGGGTGCCTTGGGGCTATATGTGGAAGAAGAGCGGCAACAACGTGCGGGTTTACTGTTACGTGATGTGCGTTATCGCCTGCATGCCAATTTTGAGATGACTGCACAAGCTGGCGCAACTGATAACAACAATAAATTTGCCGAGATGTTTAGTCGCCGCGCTGAACGGGGGCAGTGCATCAATCAACCTTACCTGGGCTGCCGTGAATTTGCTTGTGATTTTTCTTTGGTTGACGCTGATTCAGATGGCAACCAGCCCGCTATTCCCGAAGATCGGGATCTTGGCTGGATGCTGTATGACTTGGATTACTGTTCACCTGCCGCTCCGGCACCACTGTTCTACCGAGCAAACATGCAACAGGGCGTGATTACGGTGCCGCACCGTGACAGCTTGGAGGTACTTGCATGATCTTGCAGGCATTATGTGAATATTACCGACGCAAACAACAGGATCCCGATGATGCGTTGGCTCCGTTCGGTTTTGAGGAGAAGGGGATCCCGTTCGTGATAGTCATCGATCAGAACGGTCATTTTATCCAGTTTGAAGACACTCGGACTCTGATTGGTAAAAAACAGCAACCCCGTCTATTTATGTTGGCCAAAGGTGCCAAGAAGACTTCTGGAGTGGTTGCCAATGTGCTGTGGGATCCAGCCGATTATGTGTTGGGTATAGACAAGAAGGGTAAACCGGAGCGGACACAGGAGCAAAAGAGCTGTTTTATTCGCACCATTCGTGAAACCTTTGACTCTATTTTGGACAACCCGGCTATAGCCGCAGTTCTGAAGTTTTACGAGTTGCCGGAGCAACCATTGAGGGCCGATTCTTTGTGGCCAGAGATTGAGGAAACCAATCCGCTGCTGACATTTCGTCTGGTGGAAGATGGAGCCTGCATTGTCTTTAACCGTCCTGATGTGGTTGCGGCTTATCAGAGAACGTTAGGGCAGGGGGGAGGGGAACAGGTACGTTGTCTGGTATCTGGAGACAAAACCGCGTTGGCGGTGACCCATCCGGCTATTAAGGGGGTATGGGGAGCTCAAACCTCGGGGGCGAATATAGTGTCCTTCAACCAGGAATCCTTCTGTTCCTGGGGGCGATGGAAGCAGCAGGGGGCCAATTCACCAATTGGAGAGCAGGTGGCTTTTGAATATACCACGGCACTCAATCACCTTTTGCGCACCGACAGCCCGAATCGTCTGCAAATGGGGGAGACCTCGGTAGTTTGCTGGGCGGCTAAACGTTGTGAGTTGGAAACCTTGCTGCCATTTATCTTTTCGGATGCACCGAAAGATAATCCAGATGCCAATGTGCGGGCGGTACAGGCGTTCTTCTCTTCCTTACATAACGGTTCCTATCAGGCTGCAGATGGAAAAGAACATTTTTATCTGTTGGGGCTGGCACCAAATGCTGCGCGGGTTTCTATCCGTTTTTGGCAGGTAGGAACGGTGGCTAGTTTTTCCGAATCTCTGGGCCAATGGTTTGTGGATCTGGCTATTGTCGGTGCTCGTATGGGGAGCATATTTCCGTTGAAACCCTTGCTGCGCTCCCTGGCTGCATTGGGCAAAGATGAAAATCTTTCGCCCTTGTTAGCGGGCTCGGTTATTCGCGCGATCCTCTCTGGGTTGCCATTACCCAATGCACTTTTCACTGCCTTGTTGGCGCGTCTTAAAGCCGAAAAAGGTTTGGTTAATGATTACCGAGCCGCCTTGATCAAGGCCTGGCTGAATCGTCAATTCCGTGTCAATCATCACAAGGAGGTGACTGTGTCACTCAATCCACAAGAAACCCGTATTGGCTATTTGCTGGGGCGGCTCTTTGCTGTGCTGGAAAAACTGCAAGCCGATGCCAATCCGGGGCTGAATGCCACGATCCGCGACCGCTATTACAGCAGTGCCAGTTGTACGCCGAAGGCGGTGTTCGGCACTTTGCTGCGCTTGCATACCCATCATTTGAAAAAACTGGAGAACCCAGCTTTCCGCACGGTAGTGGAAAAGCGTATCCAGTCCATCATAACCGATATTGCTGATTTCCCTGCTCATCTTAGCCTGGAAGACCAAGGGCTCTTTGCAATCGGTTATTACCATCAACGTCAGGATTTGTTTGCCAAGAAAGAGACCAATCAGGGAGAAAATGTATGAGCCTGTCCAACCGCTATGAGTTTGTTCTGCTGTTTGATGTGCGTGATGGTAACCCGAATGGCGATCCAGATGCCGGGAACTTGCCTCGCGTTGATGCTGAGACCGGGCAGGGGCTGGTGACGGATGTGTGTTTGAAGCGCAAGGTGCGCAACTATGTTGGGTTGGTGAAAGAAGAACAACCTCCGTTTGAAATCTATGTCAAAGAAAAGGCTGTACTGAATAAAACTCATGAGCGAGCTTACGAGGGCATTGGTAAGAGTGAATTGCTCAAAGGCGATGAGAAGAAACGCAAGGGGGGAGATGCAGTCGATGAAGCTCGTCAGTGGATGTGCAAAAACTTCTATGATATCCGGACCTTTGGTGCCGTTATGTCAACAGGCGTCAATTGTGGCCAGGTCCGCGGCCCGGTGCAATTGACCTTTGCCCGCTCTATCGATCCGATTGTAGCCCAGGAGCATTCCATTACCCGTTGTGCCGTAGCTACCGAAGCTGAGGCGCTCAAACAGGATGGTGATAACCGGACCATGGGCCGTAAGAATACGGTGCCATATGCCTTGTTTCGTTGTCATGGATACGTTTCTGCGCATCTGGCGAAGCAGACCGGTTTTGACGAGCAAGATCTTGAACTTTTTTGGCAAACCTTGACCAACATGTTTGATCACGATCATTCGGCTGCTCGAGGTGAAATGAGTTGCTGTGCTTTATATGTTTTCAAGCACGACAGTGAACTGGGCAATGCCCCAGCACGAAAGTTGTTTGACAGTATCCAGATCTCCCGAGTAAGCGATGGGCCTGCACGTAGTTATGCCGATTACCGGGTCACTGTGGCAGATGCAACTTTGCCGCAAGGTGTTGCTTTGCTGCGTATTACCGAGTAATCAACATGGATGATCCTCACCTGATCCCGTTGTCTGCATTGCAGCATTATGCTTTCTGCCCGCGTCAGTGCGCGCTGATCCATAACAGTCAGGTCTGGAGCGAGAACTGGTTGACAGCTCAGGGACAATTGCTGCATCAACGCGTGGATCAGGGGGAGCCGGAGACGCGCAAAGGCGTGCGCTATGAGCGGGGAGTGCTGGTAAGTGCTCCCCGCTTGGGGTTAACAGGTAAGCTCGATCTGCTGGAGAAGGAGCTGGCCAGCGGAACTCTGTTACCAGTGGAGTACAAGCGCGGCAAGCCCAAGAGTCATGACGCGGATGCCATTCAGTTGTGTGCCCAAGCTATGTGTCTTGAAGAGATGACGGGTCAGTTCATAACCCGTGGCGCGCTTTGGTACTGGCAGGTGCGCCACCGTACCGATGTTGAACTTGGCTCTACACTTCGTGAACGCACACTGCAGGTGATTGAGCAGGTTTCCAGGCTGTTGTCATCGGGTGAGCTACCGCATGCAAAACCGGGTAAACATTGCTCGGCTTGCTCACTGCAAGAGTGGTGTCAGCCGGAGTCTCAGGCCAAAGATTGTTCGATGGATTATCTGACGGATTTGTTTTCAGCCGAGGAGGATAATCAGTGAAAAAGCTGCAGAATTGCCTCTATATCACTCGCGATGGAGCCTATCTTCACAAGCAGCGAGAAACGCTGTTAGTTGAGCAGACAATCGAGGGAGAACGTAAAAAGTTACTGCAGGTGCCGATCCATTCGGTAGGTCATATTTTCTGTTTTGGCAACGTGATGGTCTCACCGCAATTGATGGGCTTTTGTGGGGAGAGTGGTACGCAACTGGCGTTTTATGACATGTTTGGCCGTTTTCAAGCTCGAGTCGTGGGTAAGCAAACCGGAAATGTTCTATTGCGTCGTGCCCAATTCCACTGTGCCGACAACGGTAAGAGCCATATTGCGCGCAATATTGTGGCTGCCAAGGTGCAATCTTCACGCATTGTGCTGCAACGGCATTTGCGCACTTATGGCGCTAATACCGATGTTTCTGCTGCCGCAAATCGGTTACGACAGATTGTAACCGAGCTGAAAAATCAGACTGCTTCTGATCGGATCCGCGGTTTTGAGGGGGAGGCGGCTCGTCACTATTTCGGGGTGTTTAACCAGATGATCACTGCGCAGAGCGGATTTGTCTTTGATGGGCGGACGCGTCGTCCACCGAAGGATCCGGTTAATGCGATGTTGTCATTTATGTATTCGCTGTTATCAAAAGAGATCAGTGGTGCCTTGCAAGGTGTTGGACTGGATCCGCAGGTTGGTTTTTTACATGAGGAGCGGCCGGGTAGGGATAGTCTGGCTCTGGATCTATTGGAGGAGTTTCGCGCTCCGATCGTGGATCGACTGGTGCTGACCCTGATAAACCGTCAGCAGGTTAAGGTGGGGGATTTTTCTACAGATATGCTGGGCGGCGTTCTCATGAAAGAAGACGCTCGGCGTCTATTGCTTCAAAGTTGGCAGGCAAAAAAGCAAGAAGAGATAACTCATCCATTTCTGGGGGAAAAGGTGGCTGTTGGGCTGCTTCCTCATGTGCAGGCCATGCTGCTCGCGCAGCATCTACGCGGTGACTTGGTGGAGTATCCACCCTATGTTCATCGTTAAGGGGATGCGGTCATGATGGTATTAGTCACTTATGATGTTTCTTTAGCGGATCCCGAGGGACAACGCCGTTTGCGTCGTTTGGCCAAAATCTGTCTGGACTACGGTGTTCGCGTGCAGTACTCAGTTTTTGAGTGCGAGATTGACCCTGCTCAGTGGGTCAATTTCAAAGATAAGTTGCTACGGACGTATGATCCTGAGGTGGACAGCTTGCGTTTTTATCGTCTAGGGAAGGAGTGGCGATGTAAGGTCGAGCATCATGGTGCCAAGCCTGCTCGGGATATCTTCAAAAGCGACCTGATTATCTAAACGCCAACCGCTAGTGCTCATCAAAAACCTGGTAGATTGGCGCATCTGTAACCTACTGATTAATAATGGTCAATCTGGTTTACCCCTTCTGATTAGATGATATTCACTGTAATCCGATAAGCATTAGCGCAGACTGCCCTATTAGGGTAGGCTGGATCTGCCTTTGCAAAAAGGCAGTCGCGCCCCACGCGGGCGCGTGGATTGAAACTTGAAGAACCCCTCACCGCCAGACTGAACAATCTGTCGCGCCCCACGCGGGCGCGTGGATTGAAACTCAGTAACACACGTGAGAATCGCATTTGACGACGTCGCGCCCCACGCGGGCGCGTGGATTGAAACTTGTGCTGGAATTCAAGGTTTGTAGGCAGACCAAACACGTCGCGCCCCACGCGGGCGCGTGGATTGAAACTCGACAGCAAGTGCAGCGCATCAGGCGTGGTTAAGTCGCGCCCCACGCGGGCGCGTGGATTGAAACGTGCCATCAGGATTTAGCCATTGAGGCGATCATCTCGTCGCGCCCCACGCGGGCGCGTGGATTGAAACCAGGCAATCGAGAAGATTGTACAGTCTGGCGGAGGTCGCGCCCCACGCGGGCGCGTGGATTGAAACTCGTTGCGTTTGCCACACCACAAAAGAGGCCGCCAGTCGCGCCCCACGCGGGCGCGTGGATTGAAACAAAAGATTGACTCTGTGATTACAGGCGTTGCCAAGTCGCGCCCCACGCGGGCGCGTGGATTGAAACTGGACTGCGTACACAATAGCGGGCCGGCTGTGAGTCGCGCCCCACGCGGGCGCGTGGATTGAAACCGGCACATAGGTGAACCCGAGTAACTTGCCGCTGGTCGCGCCCCACGCGGGCGCGTGGATTGAAACATAGGTCTGGGGTCAGGGATTATTCTGTCTGGCTGGTCGCGCCCCACGCGGGCGCGTGGATTGAAACAAATATATGATGATGGATCAAACATAATCGCAAGTCGCGCCCCACGCGGGCGCGTGGATTGAAACACCTTGGCGTCAAACCAGTATCTGATTTTTGAAAGTCGCGCCCCACGCGGGCGCGTGGATTGAAACTGGCGCAAACGTATCCACGCGCACATCGCCGGACGTCGCGCCCCACGCGGGCGCGTGGATTGAAACTTCACCAATACCGTGACCGTGTATCTGAATTGGCGTCGCGCCCCACGCGGGCGCGTGGATTGAAACATTTGTGGTTCGGTTAGTTGTATTGTCATTTCAGTCGCGCCCCACGCGGGCGCGTGGATTGAAACAGCTTGCGCGGGAGCAGGCCAGCGATTTGGTACTGTCGCGCCCCACGCGGGCGCGTGGATTGAAACCCGCAATCAGAACAAAAATAAAGACGCGAATCGGGTCGCGCCCCACGCGGGCGCGTGGATTGAAACTCTGGCGGCCCGAACGAAGACAGGACTAAATCGGTCGCGCCCCACGCGGGCGCGTGGATTGAAACGAGCAAAGCTTGCTGAGGCTCAATCTGCTGGCAGGTCGCGCCCCACGCGGGCGCGTGGATTGAAACTGGCAGATGTATATGCCAAGCGGATCAAGCCCCTGTCGCGCCCCACGCGGGCGCGTGGATTGAAACTGCAAAGCAAGGGCTACCGCACCGAAGAAACCAGTCGCGCCCCACGCGGGCGCGTGGATTGAAACTGATACAGCGCTGGGCTGGTCAGGTCATCGCCCTTGTCGCGCCCCACGCGGGCGCGTGGATTGAAACTGGACTGCGTAGATTATGGCGGGCTTGCTACCGTGTCGCGCCCCACGCGGGCGCGTGGATTGAAACTATCCGCTAGCCCGCGATACGCTACTCGAGGCGTCGCGCCCCACGCGGGCGCGTGGATTGAAACATCGTTTTGGTGACAGAGACGACTCTTGCCCTGGTCGCGCCCCACGCGGGCGCGTGGATTGAAACCACCTTTACCGCGAGAGCGGTAGCCCAAGTCACCAGTCGCGCCCCACGCGGGCGCGTGGATTGAAACAACTGTGCCAGGGTACTGTCAAAGAAGGTTGACGTCGCGCCCCACGCGGGCGCGTGGATTGAAACAGGAAATCCTGCCTTGCGCTCTGCGGCATCAACAGTCGCGCCCCACGCGGGCGCGTGGATTGAAACTCGGTCATTACCGAGGGTGTTGTGTGGGTTACAGGTCGCGCCCCACGCGGGCGCGTGGATTGAAACATCTTCGTTATCTCCTGCTAAACGCCTAGCCCTTGTCGCGCCCCACGCGGGCGCGTGGATTGAAACAGCACTACATATTCATTCTTGTTGAAAGACCAAGTCGCGCCCCACGCGGGCGCGTGGATTGAAACCCTAAAGTTGTAACATCAGGATCTACACCGACACGTCGCGCCCCACGCGGGCGCGTGGATTGAAACTTCCATCCTGGATTGTCTTTATGCTCAGGATCAGTCGCGCCCCACGCGGGCGCGTGGATTGAAACACTAAATCGCAACTGGTCGCTGCCGGCTACACTGGTCGCGCCCCACGCGGGCGCGTGGATTGAAACCGCGCCATGGACACAAAGCGCATGGTTGGCAACTGTCGCGCCCCACGCGGGCGCGTGGATTGAAACATGACATACAATAATGCACTACCTGCTGTTATGTGTCGCGCCCCACGCGGGCGCGTGGATTGAAACAACACCAACGCGATGACGATGGCATTTTCGGAAGGTCGCGCCCCACGCGGGCGCGTGGATTGAAACAATTATGGGTTTTATCAAATGCTCATGGGGGCCGGTCGCGCCCCACGCGGGCGCGTGGATTGAAACTGATGAAGCATGTCGGAGATCAGCACCGGCCACGTCGCGCCCCACGCGGGCGCGTGGATTGAAACAGGAAGGTCGATAAAAAATGCCCCCGGTTAAGGGGTCGCGCCCCACGCGGGCGCGTGGATTGAAAAACGCCAGTGGGGATGAACCGCCGGTCGCCCGTTAATGGTAGCTCTGGAGCACTGAACTCGATGGGCACAACAGAGGTTGTCCGTATTTGATCTGACACTAAGGGACATCTATTCGTGAAACGAATACAGTCGACAGTATTCGAAGTCATTAGCTGGCTTCATCGACGAAACTCGTTTCTCGGTAGTGCTGATGTCGCCTTCTAGAATTATGTTTCCAACTCTTTGCTGTATCATAGCAACCAGATGAATAATCATCCCATGGGTTTGCCAAGCATGAGCCTCGAGAGGGCCTCAATTTAATTGAATATTCTTTGTATTCAATGCGATGTAAAAAGTAATAGCTTTTTTCCTGACGAGTACTGAACTTTTTTAATGGATCGCTTTGAAGCAAAGGATACCGTATCCAAGTACGGTACTGTGATGTCACAACCGTTTGGTATTTGTATTGCGCTTTTAGTTTTTTCATGACACTTCCAAGTTGTTTATGTTACCTAGAAGTGTTCCTCCGCGTAGTAATTCATACCTTATTCCTTCAGTTCATTAGATTGTCTGGATGAGTCCCCACAAACACGCTTTACCGTCCGTATTTGTTGACTTCTTTGATGCTTCAAATGCTACAGAATCAGCGGCTGTTTTTGTAGTGGTGTACTGACCCAGCTGTTCCTGCACAACTAAGCGGTTTGGGCATAGGCCTGCGCCGGGGTTTTCATCTTCAGCGCCTGATGAGGGCGCTTC
>CAMFKP010000044.1 GCA_945957385.1 uncultured Aeromonadaceae bacterium | reverse complement strand
GATATTTAGATATTTAGATATTTAGATATTTAGATATTTAGATATTTAGATATTTAGATAGCGTGTTTATTAATTGACTGTCCTGCGGGCAAGGCGGTGCGTGGAACCCGCCGTTGCGTTCGGGAGGCTAATACCGGGTGGCGGACCGCGCAGTGGTGGGGACTTTCGCACTATGCTCAACAGCAGCGGCGTGCCATG
This sequence comes from uncultured Aeromonadaceae bacterium, assembly GCA_945957385.1. Lineage (GTDB taxonomy): Bacteria > Pseudomonadota > Gammaproteobacteria > Enterobacterales > Aeromonadaceae > Pseudaeromonas. The sequence goes on along the minus strand of CAMFKP010000044.1, from coordinate 32,178 downwards.
TATGCAACTACGCAAACTGTTGCTCGCATCACACGTCGTAGACCGCAATAAGGTTCCAATGAGCGCAGGCTGTACGTCGCTATCAATCATCAACAGGAGGCTGCCATGAGCCGCCGCATCGTGTTGTCCTGGTTTGTGTTGCCCTGGTTTGTGATGTTCTTGTTCGGGCCGCTGGTCACGTCCTGTCTGGCCAGTGAGGATCCGTTGCTGGAGCCTGGCGCTGTGCCGTCTGGCGAGGTGCGGCTGGCAAACCGCTATGTCGTGACATTGCGCGCTCAGTTGATGGGGGAAACACCCGCGGTGCGCGTACTGCGGGCGGAGAAAGTGATTGGCGATCTGCTCCATGACGGCGAGAACCTGCACGTCAGCGTTGACCCGCTGCATGACAGCCGGCTGGTGATGATCAGTGGTCACCGTGCGTTGATCATCACCCCCGGCGATCTGGGACCCGATGACGAATCAGTCGCGCTGGTTGCCGAGCGGACGGCAGAGAATCTGCGGCAGGTGATTCAGGCGACGGAGCAGTCACGCAATTTGCGCTATATGCTGCGTGCCGGTGGTTACACTGTGGCGGCCACCCTGCTATTGCTGCTGGCGATCCGACTGGTGCGCTGGGCCCGGCAGCGCATGCTGGCACTGCTGCTGCCGTTTATGCGGCAAAAGACCAGCAAGCTGAAAGTCGAGAACGCCTACATCATAGATACCAGCCTGGTTTTTCCTATCTTGCGGCGCTGCATCAGCCTTCTCTGCTGGCTGCTGATCTTGCTGTGTCTGTATGAGTGGCTGGGGTTTGTGTTGCGGCAATTTCCCTATACCCGGCCCTGGGGCGATGGCCTGAACAGTTATCTCAGTGCATTACTGGGCTACTGCCTGGAGGCGACGGTCAATGCGTTACCGGGTCTGGCGTTGGTGGTGATTATTTTTGGTATCGCCAAAGGATGTGTCGCGCTGTTACGCACCCTGCTGATGCGCTTGGCCATTCCGGGTACTATCCCCTGGTTGACCAACGAAACATTGGCGCCGACCAACCGGCTGATTTCGCTGGCCATCTGGTTGTTTGCGCTGGCGATGGCTTACCCCTATCTACCGGGCGCAGAGACCGAGGCGTTCAAGGGGCTGTCGGTACTGGTGGGGCTGATGGTGTCATTGGGGGCGTCGAATGTCGTCGGGCAGGCGGCGGCCGGGTTGATCCTGACCTACTCGGGGACGATCAAGCGCGGCGAGTATGTCAAAGTCGGCGACAACGAGGGCACCGTCATCGAGATGGGGATCTTCACCACGCGCATCATGACCGGCCTGGGTGAGACCTTGACCATCCCCAATACGCTGATCACCAGCTCGGTAACGCGCAATTATTCGCGCATCATTCAGGGCAGCGGTTATATCGTCGACACCACCGTCACCATCGGTTATGACACGCCGTGGCGTCAGGTCGAGGCGTTATTGCTGGAAGCCTGTCGCCGCACCGAGGGCATTCTGCGTGAGCCGGAGCCCAAGGTCTTCCAGGTCTCGCTGTCGGATTTCTATCCGGAATACCGTCTGGTGGCGCAGGCGGTACCGAGTGAGCCGCGCTCCCGCGCCCAATTGATGAGCATGTTGCTGGCCAATATTCAGGACGTGTTCAACGAATACGGCGTGCAGATCATGTCGCCGCATTACATCGCCGATCCGGCCGATGCCAAACTGGTGTCGAAGGCCAACTGGTATGCCGCACCGGCACAGGCGCCACAAACCGGGCAGCCAACACCGCCGCCGGAGGCGTGAGGCGCGGCCGTGATTGCCGCCGCCAGGGGCGGCAATCACATGGCTTACTGCCGCAGCAGGCGCAGGCCGTTGCCAATCACCAGCAAGCTGGCGCCCATGTCGGCAAATACCGCCATCCACAAGGTGCCGCTGCCGACGAGTGTCAGCACCAGGAACAGCGCCTTGATACCGAGCGCCAGCGCCAGGTTTTGCATCAGGATGCGGTGCGCCGCTTTCGATAGGCGGATAAAGGTCGGAATTTTGCGCAGATCATCATCCATCAGCGCGACATCGGCGGTCTCGATGGCGCTGTCGGTGCCGATGGCCCCCATCGCAAAGCCGATATCGGCACGCGCCAGCGCCGGCGCATCGTTGATGCCATCACCGACCATGCCCACCAGCCCCCGCTGGCCATCGGCGCCGTGTGCCAGCGCGGCAATGGCCTGCAGTTTGTCTTCCGGCAGTTGATCCCCGCGTGCCTCGTCAATGCCGGCTTGCCGGGCAATGGTGGCGACGGTGTGCGGATTATCGCCGCTGAGCATCAGGGTGCGGATCCCCAATTGCTGCAACTGGGTGATCGCCTCGGCACTGCTGGGACGCAAGGTGTCGGCGACAGCAAACAGCGCCAGCAGCTTCTGCTCCTCGATCAGCGTCACTACCGTCATGCCCTGTTGCTCCAGCGGCAACAGGCGCGCCTCATGCTCGGGGCTGCACAGACCCAGCTCATGCAACAGGTGATGATTGCCGAGGGTGTAGCGCAGACCGTTCATCGTCCCTTGCACGCCACGGCCGGGCAGGGCACGCAGTGCACTGACCGCCAGGTACGCGCTGTCGAGACCGGCGCGGGCAATCGCCTGGGAGACCGGGTGGTCGGAGCCGCTGGCCAGGCTCGCCGCCAGCAGCTGGCACTGTTCGTGGCTGAGATCCGTCAGCGGGATCAGCTGCTGCAGCGTCGGGCGGCCGGCGGTCAGGGTGCCGGTTTTATCCAGTGCCAGTGTCGTCAGGCGGCGCCCCTGCTCCAGATAGAGGCCGCCCTTGATCAGGATGCCGTGGCGCGCGGCGGCGGCCAGGGCGCTGACGATGGTCACCGGCGTCGAGATCACCAGTGCGCAGGGGCAGGCGATCACCAGCAGTACCAGCGCCTTGTAGATCCAGCTCAGCCAGTCGCCATCCAGCAGCAGTGGTGGCAGCAGGGCGATCAGGAATGCGATCGCCAGCACCGCCGGGGTATAGATGGCGGCAAAGCGGTCGACCTGGCGCTGCAACGGCGCCTTGGCGCCTTGTGCCGATTCGACGGCCTGAATGATGCGCGCCAGTTGGCTTTGGTTTGCCGGCGCGGTGACGCTGATTTCGAGCGCCCCCTCCTGGTTGATGGTGCCGGCATAGACGACATCACCGACGGTTTTCTCCACCGGCAGGCTCTCGCCGGTGATCGGCGCCTGATCGACGCTGGAGTGGCCGGCCAGCACCTGGCCATCCAGGCCGATGCGCTCACCCGGCGCCACCCGCACCCGGGCTCCGAGAGCGACCTCTGCGGCGGCGAGGCGCTGCCATTGGCCGTCGCTGCCGAGCACACTGACCTGCTCAGGTACCAGGCTGAGCAGACCACTGATGGCCTCCCGGGCGCGCGACAGCGAGCGCGCTTCGATGCGCTCGGCAAGGCTGAAAAGCACCATCACCATGGCCGCTTCCGGCCATTGACCGATCAGCAGGGCGCCGGTCACCGCCAGGCTCATCAGCGCATTGATATTCAGGCTGCCGTGGCGCAACGCCTGCCACCCCTTGCGGTAGGTGCCCACACCACAGACCGTGATGGCCAGCAGCGCCAGCACGGCGGCAACCCACTGCGCCGCATTCAACCAGTGCGCGATTTCAGCGCCCAGCGCGGCCAGGGCCGCCAGCCCGAGTGGCCACAACGGCGCCTTGGCTTGGGGGGCCGGGGGCGTGTGCCCGGTGTCGGCAACGGGCTCGGGGGCAAACCCCAGTTCGCGCAGCGCAGCAACGATGGTTGGCAAGGCTCCGGGCGCCAGACTCAACTGCAGTTGGCGTTGCAACAGGTTGAATTCGAGCGCATGGACTGCTGGCTCGGCGGCCAGGCGCTTGCGGATCAGTTGCTCTTCGACCGGACAACACATCTGCTGAATCAACAGGGTGTGCTGTTCATCGCCCGCTTGCGCTGCGCCGGCGCTCGGCGTCGTACGGGAGGGCGGTGTCGCGCAGCCGCCGTGGCAGCCACATTGGGTATCGGCCGCCCCGGCGGCGCCGAGCGGGGTTTGACGGGTGGCACGGGCATCCTGCGATGAGACGGGCTTTTTGTGTAACCCTGAGATGGTGATCTTGCCCACCGGCTTGTTTGGCGGCGTGGCAACGGCGCGATGCGGGGTGATCTTCAGGTGACGTTCGGACATGGTCATCCTCCAAGGCTAAGGCTATGATGCCATTTCACACCCTGAAGTCACTACAGGGTCAAGTCGGCACGAGGAGGCGGCATGAAGATAGGGGAGTTGGCCCGTTTGGCGGCCTGTCCGGTCGAGACGGTGCGTTATTACGAGCGTGAAGGGCTGCTGCCGGCGCCGCTGCGCAACGAGCAGAATAACTACCGCGATTACGGCCTGCCGCATCTGGAGCGCCTGGTGTTTATCCGCCGCTGCCGCTCGCTGGATATGACCCACGAGGAGATCCGCGCGCTGCTTACCGCGCGCCAGCAGCCCGATGCCAGTTGCCAGAGCATCAATGCGCTGATCGATGATCATCTGCAGCATGTGCAGACGCGTATCAGCGAGTTGCAGGCGCTGGCCCAACAACTGATCGAGCTGCGTCACCAGTGCCAGTCGGTACAGACCATGCGCGACTGCGGCATCCTCAAAGAGTTGGAGCAGCCCGCCGAGCTGACGCCGCTGGCTGGCCACACCAGCCACCTGGGCGGCTGCCACTGAGGTTAATCGGTTTGCTGATCAGCGCGATGACCCATACCGTCACGGAACTGGGTCACCTTCCGTGGTCAGGTGCCGATTGCCGATCTGAGCGCCTGCGATGAGATGCGCTGTCGCGGCTGGCGGCAGCGATCGTTACCCAGCAGGTGGTGACAACATCGTCTGGCACGCCGGGATCGCGACCTGATACGACCCGCAACAGCGGGCCGGTTCACCACCGGGAAGGGTTATTTCTCGGCGCAGAGCCAGCGGCGGCCGCTCACCAGGCCCGCTAACTGCGTCAACCAGCGCGGACCGGCGCTGTGTTGCGGCGTAGCCGATTCGGCGTCCGCAGCCGGTGTACTGGCTTGTGCCGTTTGCTGTGTGGCGGGTTCGGCGCGCCACCAGGCAGCGCGGCTCTGCGGTTGCATTATGTCCACCGGCTCGCCAAAGCGTGGCGTGCTGATGTTCACTTGCTGCGCCTCGGCCAGAGCACTGATGCGTTCCAGTGGTTCCCGCCAGGCGTGCAATGCCAGATCGAAAGTACCGTTGTGGATCGGTACTAGCCATTTGCCACCTAGATCGTGGTGCGCCTGCAGACTCTGTTCCGGTTGCATATGCACACCGGCCCAGGCTTGGTCGTAGGCGCCGTTTTCAATCAGCGTCAGATCAAAGGGGCCAAAGTGCTCGCCAATCGCCTTGAAGCCGTCGAAATAGCCACTGTCACCACTAAAAAACAGCTTGGCTTGCGGTGCGGCGATGACCCAGGAGGCCCAGAGCGTGCGGTTACGATCGCTTAAGCTACGACCGGAGAAATGTTGTGCCGGGGTTGCGGTGAAGGTCACCGCATCAAGCTGGGTACTCTGCCACCAGTCGAGCTGGCGGATTTTAGCCGCCGGAATGCCCCACGCCTGCAGGCGATCACCCACGCCCAGCGGGGTCAGGAACCAGCGGGTGTGTGTCGCCAGTGCCAGCACCGTCGCTTTATCCAGATGGTCGTAGTGATCGTGAGAGAGGATCACCGCTTCCAGCGGCGGCAGATCAGCCAACGCTATCGGGGTCTGATGAAAGCGCTTGGGGCCGGCAAATGAGAACGGTGAGGCGCGCTCGGTGAACACCGGATCGGTGATCCAGAATTTACCCGCCAGTTTGATCAGCACGGTGGAGTGGCCGAGGCGCCACAGAGTGTTGTCGGCCGCGACAAGGAGCTCGTCGCGCGTCAGTGGTTGCAGCGGAATGGCAATATCCGGTACTGACTCGGCAGATTTATCCATCAAAAAGTGCCACATGCCCTTGAGGCCATCGGCAAAGCTCAGGCCATGCACCGGCGCCAGGTTATCAAAGGTGCCATTCACCAGACGGCTGGCCATGGCCGGGCGCGCTGCCACGCTCGGATCAGTATCGAAGATCTGTGAATAGGTCATCACGGCGGTTCCTGTTAATAGCGTTAATCCAAGCCAGCGGTGGTAGCGGCGGCGGTGAGGTTTAGGATCTGACATCTGTCTGTTCCATTGCGTTAAGGCGGTGATGGCGCTGCAATTCGGCCGAACTCAGGACTCGTACACCTTGCTGTGTCGGTAACAGATCGGTCAGGGCTCGGGCGACGGTTTCGGCGGCAATCGGTCGCCAGCCGACGGGCAGCAGTGGCCCCAGGATCCCCATGAGCCGCTGTGACCCACGCTCCAGCGGTCGGTGTGGTTGCCCCAGCGCGGCGCGGTCGCCCAGCAGCAAAGCAGGCCGAGCGACCAGCAGACCGGCCGGATTAAGCTGCCGCAGCGCCAGTTCCAACTCGCCCTTGGTTCGGTTGTAAAAGAAGTGCGAGCGGGCATCGGCCCCGGCGGCACTGACCAGCGCGATGCGTTGTGCCCCGGCCGCCAGCGCCGCCTGGGCCACAGCCAGATTGGCGGCGTAATCCACGGCGTGAAATGCCGCTTTGCTGCCGGCCTGTTTCAAGGTGGTGCCAAGGGCCAGATAGGCTTCGTCGACCGGTGGTAGCGCAGGCAAGTGGGCAAAGTCGACGATCAACGGCTGCAGTTTGACATGTTGCCATGGCTGTGGGCGCCGGCCGAGGGTCAATACCTCGGTGACACTGGCATCGGCCAGTAATGCCTGCAGCAGATGTTGGCCGACCAGGCCACTGGCCCCGGCGATCAGAACTCGGCGACTTGATGGGAGATTATCGCTTTGAACACGCATTGACGGCTCCTGCTGATGAGGCTGTCGGCCATGTCTAGTGGCTGACCGTATTGGAAAACAGGTTGAGGATCAGAACACCGCTGGCAATGAGGCCGATGCCGAATAGGGCGGCAAGATCGATTTTTTGCTGGTAGAACAGCCAGCCAAACAGGGTGACCAGCACGATGCCAGCACCAGACCAGATGGCATAGACCACGCCGACCGGCAGATGTTTGAGCACCAGCGACAGGCAGTAGAACGCCACGCCATAGCCCAGTATCACGACAAACGAAGGCAGCGGGCGGGTAAAGCCCTGACTGGCCGGCAGGGCCGAGGTGGCCAGCACTTCGCAGCCGATGGCAATGCCAAGTAGTATCCAGGGGGGCATCCGCTTCTCCTTGGTTATGCCGTCATCAACCACTGGGCACCACTGTGGGTCGGTTGACCGGCCTTGCCTGATTAATCACTCATTTATATGTCGCAACTATCGTCGCAACTATATGTCTGTCTCAGTCGGGCTATTGCCCTGACTGCACCGCTACGGCTTAAGGCTGTTGCAGCAGCGGCCATCCTAGTGCAAACGATGCCCGCTTGCAGGCCTCGGAGTGTTCCGGGTGTTGCAGCAGGTAGTTAATGGTTGCCTGGGCGATACCGGTGGAGAGGGCATTGAAAAACGCCAGCGAGCTTGGCTGGTCCATACCCGGGAATTGCATACCGTGCAGTGATTGCTGCGCGCATTCGCACAAACCCCAGGCTTCGGCGCGGGCGGCGTCGGTCAATTTGTCGGAGACCTCCAGCTGGGCAATGGCACTGAACGCCGCCGGATTGGCGACGCCCCAATCAATCCACGCTTCCCACATGCGTAACATGCGTGTTTCCATCGGCAGACGCTCATCCCAGGCGGTGTTGGTGGCTTCACTGGCGCGGCGGCTTTGATACAGATACAGGGCGTTGAGCAGCGCATCCTTGGTGGCGAAATAACGAAACAGGGTGCCTTCGGCAACACCGGCGCGCTTGGCTATCTGGGCCGTTGGGGCGGCGAGCCCCTGGGCGGCGACAATCTCGGTCGCCGCATCCAGCAGGGCAAGTTGTTTATCTTCACTACGCGGTCGGGCCATATCGAACTTGCTTTAATAAGTGAGTGCGCACTCATTTTATGGGTGGCGCGGTGCTACCGCAAGGGATTTTATGCCGCGCCGCGCAAACTGTTGCCAAGATGGCTCACTGCAGGTGCAGTCGTTGGAGCTGGGTGTGTAACCGCGCCCGGGAGCGCGGTGCGTAGATCACAGGCAGGCCTTGCGCACTGGCTTGCTGGCGGACCTTGCCGGCAAACGAGTGACCGACCTGATCGATCAGCATGACGACCAGTTCGGTATCCTGCGGCATCGCCTGATGCTGTTCGCCGGACTTGCGGCCGCTCCAGTGGGCAAATTCAGCAAACCCGGCTTCGGCGAGCAGACGCACTGTGCTGCTGACCCGGTCACCACCAACGATGAGTACTGTCATGATAGGCCTCCTGCCAAGCATGGTGTTGCTTTCAAGATACGTGGTTGGTGGCGAAGCAGAAGTGAGAAAAAACGCTATCGATAGCACTTATTCAGATATCGATAGCGCAGCAAGCAGGTGGGGATTATTCGGCAGCGCAGCGAGCGGGCAACAGGTATTTTTGGTTGACATCAATCAGACCCAGCTGGCGCAGTGTCTTTTGCCCCAACAAGACTGGATACTGCATATTTCCACGATCACGCAGTGTAAATAACTCATGATATTGCTTACCGCCAATACAGATATCCAATGCCACTACCGGTCTTTTATCTTTACCGCCAGCACCCTTGACGATGATGGTTTTAATTATTTCCTGATCGTAATTAACGGTGATAATTTCGTGTTGTTTATTCAAGCCGCTAATTGTAAATCGAACCCGACGCTGCCCCGCTTTTTTATAGGTTTCCATCTCTTGGGCATTCAGCGATGAGGTGTCGGCACCGGTATCGATCTTGGCTTCCAGCAACAGCGGTTGTGGTAACAGCAGGATCTGTTCATATAAGCCCAGGATCTGCGGCTCGGCCGCGGCCGCCAACCCACTGACACCACACAACAAGACCAGTAGCCATTTCATGATGCTTTCCTCCAATGTTTCGCTTGCCATGCCGCCGGGTTGTGATTCAGGCGGTGCGGTCTAGCTTGGCTCGACATGGATCAGCACCACAGCGCGCGGCAAATGCTGGCTGATCGCCTGTTCAATCTGGTCGCAGATGGCGTGGGACTCTTCCACCGTCATGGTGCGTGGCAGATTGAGGTGAAAGTCGATGTGGCGGCGGCTGCCAGACTTGCGGGTGCGTAACGCATGAATACCGCCGGATTCCGGTAGCAGTTGCTGCACGATATCCAGCGTGGTTTGGCGCTCTTCGGCACTCAGGCTGTGGTCCAGCAACGGCTGGAAGGAGTGCACCAGCATCTCGATGGCCTCTTTGGTGATAAACAGGCCGACCGCAATGGCCACCACCGAATCGAGGAAATGTACCTGGTAGCCACACCATTGGGCGATCCAGATCGCCAATAAACCCAGCGCCACACCCAGAGAGGTCAGCACATCGGCCTTCAGGTGCAAGGCATCGGCCGCCAGCGCCACGGAATCCTCTTGCTGGGCAACCCGATAGAGATGACCAGAGACCAGCCAGTTAATCAGGGCCGACAGCAGCATGACGAGGAAGCCCAGCCCCAGTTGTTCAACGGGTGAGGGGTGGAATAATTTGACCACGGCCTCGAAGATGATCCAGCCCGACGCGATCAGGATCAGAATGGCCTCCAGTACGCCGGAGACATTTTCCACCTTGTCATGACCATACGGATGATGATCATCCGGTGGCACATCGGCTTTTTTTACCGCAATAAAAGCAATGAGGGCGGCAAATAAATCCATTCCGGAGTGAATGGCTTCAGAAATAATACTCACGGAGCCAGAAATAACACCAACGATTAATTTAATAATAATTAACGTTGTATTTGAGGCAATGGAGAGCGCGGCTGCAGCGGTTTTCCTATTCATCATGAATACCTGGCGGATTAAGTGCGCGCATTTAAGCAAATCATCTTGTCAGTGTATAGATGTAAATAAAGCGCGGTTTTTAATATGGAGCTTTTCTCATTATCACTATTATTTTAATTGTGAAGAATAAATTATTCTCAATATCCGCTCCGGTGAATTATCGGCTTAAATCTGCCGGTGTCAGCCAGAGCGTGGATTCTCGCTTTCAGCAGGCGACGAGCCTCCGTCGCGATGACGGAGGCCGACGTGCGCGCGTTACTTGACCCAGGGGGCCATTTTTTTCAGGGTATCGTCTTTTTCCTTGAAGTGGTGCCACAGCGCCGCAGCGGCATGAATCCCGGCCAGCCACAAGAAGGCGTTGCCAAGCAGCGGGTGCAGATCGCCGAGGGCACTCAGAGGGGCGGGCACAGTGGTCATCAGCGGCAGTGACCAGCCGAATACCGAGAAGCTGTCGGTGCGCTCAGACAGCGCACTCCAGCCAGCCAGCGGCACCAGCAGCATCAGACCGTACAGCGCGACATGGGCCCCTTTGGCGGCCAGCGCCTGCCACTGTGGCATCGGCACCGCAGCCGGCGCGCCGAGGATCAGGCGCAATGGCAGTCGCAGCAGCACCAGGGCAGCGACCATGTCACCGGCGGCGACATGCACCTGGCCGATAAGTTCTTCGAAGGCATTGCCCGCTTCTGTCGGATCGCCGCTGGTGATGTAGGCGACCAGCACGCCGAGCGCGACCAGCCAATGGATGCCGATAAGTAGAGGGTGGTATCTGACCATGGAAAACTCCCGGATGTCGTTGTTGTGATGTGAACCGAGACGACGTGCCACGTTACGCCGCAAGCTGTTGTTTCAACGCTAGCTTAATGCCTGAAGCTTAGCGAAACCTTAGCGCCTGGTCTGTGTTGCTGGCCTCACTAAGGCCTCCGCGAGCCAGGCGACCAGTCGTTGGTGCCGTGCCGGTAGCGGCCACTCCGAGCGATAAATAAGCCACAGGGTGTCGATGACCTCGGGCTGACCGGGGAGCACCCGGATCGCCTCCTGTTGCGCATAGGCACTGACCGCAAAATGCGGCAGCACAGTGAAACCCAGACCAAGGGCCACCGGCTCCAGTATCAGACCGATCTGGTTGGTAAAACCGCGCAGCGGCAGATCGTCAACACGTTGACCCGGATAGCGACGTCCCAGCAATCGACGCGCCATGCTGCGGCCATCCGGGTGATCGATATACCCCAGCGCCTGTAACTGTGACCAGCTGGCCGAGGTGATCTCGTGGGGCACCACCAGACAGAGTGCTTCACGCATAAACGGCTCGGCATGCAGACTGGGATGCTCCGGCGGGTAATCGACCAGGCCGACGTCACTGCGCCCGTCCAGCACGGACTGCACTATCTCCTGACTGGGGGCAAAGCGGTGCTGAATCGTCAATTGCCGATGGAGGCGTTGCTGTTCCAGCAGCAGTGGGTAGAGCCGCAGCCCAATGCTGCCGGGAGTGGCCATGCGGATAGCGCCGCAGTAGGGGTCGTCCTCGGTCAGCTGGGCGCGGAGTCGTTCGCTGGCCTCATCTTGCTGGCGGGCGAACGCCAGTACCAGCTGGCCGCGCGGTGTGAGTTCCAGCTGGCGCGGTTTGCGCAATAGTAGGGGACCGCACTGCGCTTCCAGGCGCTGAATATGTTGACTGACTGCCGCCTGGGTCAGGTCGAGCTGTTCGGCGGCGCGGGTAAAGCTGCCCGTTTCATGTACGCAGCGCAATGTGCGCAGCCACAGCGGATTTATCATAAATAGATTTTATGGCATCAAATAGTTTGTCGTTATTTTTCATTATGCACCTGATACCTATCATGGCGGCAGTTTTTAACACAGACCGCAGGTGCGCTATGACATATCCACGTAATTTTTCCCACATCGGCATTACCGTGACCGATCTGGAGCAGGCCGTTGCATTTTATACCCAGGTCATGGGCTGGTATCTGATCATGCCGCCGACCACCATTACCGAAGATGACTCGGCGATAGGCATCATGTGTAACGATGTCTTTGGGCCGGGTTGGGGCTCTTTTCGCATTGCGCACCTCGCGACCGGTGACAAGATCGGCATCGAATTATTTGAGTTTCCTAACAGCGAGCGCCGCGAACAGAATTTTGAATTCTGGAAGACCGGGGTGTTCCATTTCAGCGTCCAGGATCCGGATGTGGAAGGCCTGGCCGCGCGCATTGTGGCGGCCGGAGGCAAACAACGGATGCCGATCCGTGAATATTTCCCGGGTGAGAAGCCGTATCGGATGGTGTACATGGAAGATCCATTCGGCAATATTTTGGAAATTTACAGCCATAGCTATGAACTGACCTATTCCGCTGGGGCTTATCAAGGCCAGTAAACGCCAGGTCGCGAGGGCGGGCTGACTGCGTTCGCCCGCTCGGTCTGCAAGCTTGTTCTCGTTTTAACAAAGAGGATCTTTGCCATGACATGGTCGACGACTCAAGCCTGGTGCTGGTCTGGCCCGGGCGGCGCCGAGGCTTTGACACTGCAGCCCTATCGCCTGCCGCCACTGGGGGCACGGGATGTGGTGGTGGCCAATCGGGTCATAGCGCTGAATCCCGTGGATTGGAAATTGATGGCTCATGGCCATAGCGCCTGGCAGTCAGGTCATGTGCCGGGTGTGGATGGTATGGGGCTGGTCGTGGCGGTAGGCTGCGACGTCCATCACCTGGCTGTCGGCACGCGCGTGGCCTATCACACCGATCTGCGGCGGGCCGGCAGCTTTGCCCGTCATACCCAGGTGCCGGCGCGGGCGCTGCTCAGCGTACCTGAGGGGTTGAGTGATGAGGCGGCGGCCGCTATGCCCTGTCCGGCACTCACCGCCTGGCAAGCGCTGGCGAAATTACCTGAGTCAGCAGGCCAGTCCTTGCTGATCACCGGCGCCGGCAGCAATGTTGGCCACTGGATTGTGCAATTGGCAAGCACCCGGGGCTGGCGGCTGTTTGCCAGCGCCGGGGCCCGGCACCATGACTGGCTGACCCGTCACGGCGTACAGGCGGTTGCAGATTATGCCGATGCGGCATGGTTGGCACGGCTGCTCGCGGCGAATGGTGGTCAACCCTTCGATGCGATTATCGATCTGGTGTCGAGTACGCAGGCACAACAACTCCTGCCAGCGTTGGGTTATTACGGCCACCTGGTGGCGGTATTGGGCCGGTTAGAGCACAACCCGCTACCGGCGTTTAATCACTGCCACTCGTTGCATGAGATCGCGCTCGGGGCCGCCCATGTCCATGCCTCCGACCGACAATGGTCACAGCTGGTGGCGGCGGGCAACCGCATGCTGCAGCAGCTGGTCAGTGGCGAGCTGGCGGTGCCGGCGCTGCGGAGGAGCCCGTTTGCCGCACTGCCTGACGCGGTACGGCAACTGCAGCAAGCCAGTCACGGCGAGAAATTCCTGATCCACATCGATTAACGGGGCCGGACTCCGCCTCGGCTGCACCGCAGCGTGAGCCTACAGCAGGCCAATGCCGATGCGGCTTGGCCTGCGTTCTGATCTCTCCATTACATCCTCTTTTGCATCCTCCTGCGCGGTTGCCTTCGCACCCGGCCCGACTCACCCCGTACAGACCGCATCGCCCGGATGACACTGCGCCGTTGGCCGGTCTGCGCCGCAAATTCAGATCGGCATCGTCTGGCTCTGTTTGTGTTGTTATTTCATGAAATCGATGCCTTGGATTGTCAGTGTCCATGAAGCCAAGGCTTTCTTGAATTAAAATAAGAAATATAAACCAATATATATCAATGACATAAAGTCCTTTTGTGATTTTTATGGGTCGAAATGGCAGTGATCTAAATCACAGATAAACAAAAACAGCATGAAATCGATTTCCTATGGGGTGGCTCTGGATCTATATTGCAGCAAGATTTCTATACGGAGGAAAACCGATGAAAAAGATCATGTTGTGCTGCTCTGCTGGGATGTCGACCAGTCTGCTGGTCAAGAAGATGCTGGCCGAGGCAAACAAGCGCGGACTGGAAGCGGATATCAAGGCCTTCGGCGCGGCCGAATTTGATGATCAGATGCCGAACTATCAGGTCGTCTTGCTGGGCCCGCAAATCAAGTACATGCAGCAGGAACTGGCGGCTAAGGCCGCGCCCCATGGCATCAAGGTGCAACCGATTGACATGATGGATTACGGCATGCAACGCGGTGACAAGGTGCTGGATTTTGCACTGAATCTGATTGGCTGATTGCTCAGGAAGGATGGAAGCGAATGAGCTCACTGTATAACGCGCTCGTCAAAGTGATCGAGCAACGGCTGGCCCCGATGGCCGGCGTCATCGCCCAGCAACGCTATGTGCTGGCGATCCGTGATGGTTTTATTGCCGCACTGCCGTTCATGATTGTCGGCAGCTTCATGCTGGTGTTTATTTTCCCGCCGATCTCAGCTGAAACCACATGGGGTTTTGCGCGTGCCTGGCTGGATTTCTCCAGCCAATATCGTGAACAGCTGATGCTGCCGTTCAATATGAGTATGGGGTTGATGACCATATTTATTGCGATGGGCGTCGGTGCCAGTTTGGGCAAACATTATGGCCTTGACTCGATTACCACGGGTCTCTTGTCATTAATGTCATTCATGCTGGTGGCGGCCGATTTAAAAAATGGCGCCATCTCGATGCAATATTTCTCGGGACAGGGCATTTTTACCGCTTTGCTGTGTTCTATTTATGCCACCGAAGTCTATCGCTGGCTGAAAAAGAATAACGTCACTATTAAATTACCGGAACAGGTACCCAGTGGTGTGGCCCGCTCGTTTGAGGTGCTGATCCCGGTCATTGCGATCATGGCGACCCTGCACCCGCTGAACCTGCTGATCCAGCACACCACCGGCATGATCATGCCCGAGGCGATCATGGCGATGCTCAAGCCGCTGGTCGCGGCATCGGACAGCCTGGCCGCGGTGATCCTGGCGGTGTTGCTGTGCCAAATCCTGTGGTTTGCCGGTATCCATGGCACCATGATCGTCACCGGTATCATGAACCCGTTCTGGATGGCGAATCTGGCGGCCAACCAGGCGGCGCTGGCGGCTGGTCAGGCGATCCCGCACACCTTCGTGCAAGGTTTCTGGGACCACTTCCTGTTTATCGGCGGCGTCGGCTCGACCCTGCCGCTGGCCATGCTGCTGATCCGCAGTAAGGCGGCGCATCTGCGCACCATCGGCCGTATGGGCATAGTGCCCGGCTTCTTCAACATCAATGAACCCATCCTGTTCGGTGCGCCGATCATCATGAACCCGATTTTCTTCCTGCCGTTCGTCTTTATTCCGGTGATCAACGCCATTCTGGCCTGGTACGCCGTGGATCTGGGGCTGGTCGAGAAGGTGGTGATGTTGACGGCCTGGACCACGCCGGCACCGATTGGCGCCTCCTGGGCTACCAACTGGGCGATTGCTCCCGTGATCATGTGTTTTGTCTGCATGGCCGTGGCGGCGCTGATGTATTACCCGTTCGTCAAAGCCTATGAGCGCACCTTGTTACAACAGGATGCCGCCGAGGCAGACAGTGCCACTGACACCGCGGATCTTAAGCCGGCAACCAGTCAGGCCTGAGTAAATTGAATTAAATAGCTGTCCTGTGTTTCTCACAGTGGGGATTTAAATAATGAAATATCGTTTTCCAGAAGGTTTCTGGTGGGGCAGTGCTTCGTCTGCTGCCCAGTCAGAGGGTGCGGCGCAACAAGGTGGTAAAGCCAAAACCATTTGGGACCACTGGTTTGAAATAGAACCCAACCGCTTCCATAACCAAATTGGTCCGGCGGAAACATCAACTTTTTATCAGCATTATCGCCAAGATATTCAACTGATGAAAAATATTGGTCACAACAGTTTCCGGACCTCTATTTCATGGGCACGTCTGATGCCGGATGGTATTAACGTGAATCAGGAAGCGGTGACATTTTATAATAATGTCATTGATGCCCTGATTGAGAATGGTATTACGCCATTCATCGGTCTGTTCCATTTTGATATGCCGCTGTACTGGCAGCAAAAAGGCGGCTGGGAGAGCCGTGAAACAGTCGAGGCCTATGCCAAATATGCCGAGATCTGTTTTAACCTGTTCGGCGATCGCGTGGCCTGCTGGATGACCTTCAACGAGCCGGTGGTCGTGGTGGAAGGGGGTTACCTGTACGACTTCCACTATCCGAACAAGTTTGGTTTCCGGATGGCGGCGCAAGTGGCGTTCCACATGATGCTGGCTCATAGCCTGGCGGTGCGTTGCTATCGCAGTCTGAACCTGCCGGGGCGCATCGGTATCGTGCTGAACCTGACGCCGTCGTACCCGCGGTCACAACATCCGGCAGATCTCAAGGCGTCGTTCATTGCCGATCTGTTCTTCAACCGCGCGTTTCTCGATCCGGCCGTCAAGGGCGCTTACCCCGCCGAGCTGGTCAGCCTGCTCAAGGAGCATGATCAGTTGCCGGTCTATCAGGCCGAGGATCTGGCGCTGATTGCCGACGGCAAGGTCGATCTGCTGGGCATCAACTATTACCAGCCACGACGCGTCAAGGCGCGTATGACCGCCATCAGCCCGGATGCGCCTTTTATGCCGGACTGGTTCTTTGAGAACTATGAAATGCCGGGTCGTAAAATGAATCCTTATCGTGGCTGGGAAATTTACGAAAAGGGTATTTACGATATTCTGATTAATCTGCGGGATCATTACGGCAATATTGATTGCTATATCTCCGAGAACGGCATGGGCGTGGAAAATGAAGAACGCTTTATTGCCGATGATGGTCAGGTAAAGGATGACTATCGCATCGACTTTATTCGTGAGCACCTTAAATGGATGCATAAAGCCATTCAGGAAGGCGCCCACTGCCGCGGCTATCACCTGTGGACCTTTATTGATAATTGGTCATGGATGAATGCCTACAAGAATCGCTATGGCTTTATCAGTCTGGATTTGGATACCCAAGTTCGCACCGTTAAAAAGAGTGGCGAATGGTTTGCCGAAGTTTCCCGTAATAATGGTTTTTAAGAGGTCAATATGTTGGATTTAGAAGAAGCCGTGATGGGCATTATCGTCAATGCCGGTCAGTCCCGCAGCCTGTGTTTTGAAGCCCTGCGCCAGGCGCGTGAAGGCCAGTTCGAACAAGCCACCGCCCTGCTGGCCGAAGCCACCGAGGCCGGGAAAGCCGCCCACGCCGTGCAGACCAAGCTGATCGAGGCGGATGAAGGCGAGGGCAAGACCAAGATGACGCTGGTGATGGTGCATGCCCAGGATCACCTGATGACCTCGATTCTGTGCCGTGAATTAGCCACCGAACTGGTTGAGGTCTATCGCCGCCAGGCCCGTTAATACTGCTATCGATCGTGTATTGGAAGTTTTCCACCATCACACTCCCCTCGTGATGGTGGCTTTTTTATTTATAGGGTTTAAATATTTAATAATCGCCAATGGGGTTTGATTGAGACTTTATTTATTGGTAATATGGTTTGTGTGATTGAAATAACCCTTCTGGCACTGAAATAATTTCATTTTCCCGGCTGTTTTTTTGAAATCAGATGGTGTGATTTCTTCAGCGGATTAACGTGCTGCCTATATATATTCTGCACTCGGGTTGTGCCCTGATAATATATAAGGAGAGACGTGTGGAAATGAAATACCTGTTCGCTGGATGCGTGCTGGCATCCGTGTTGTCATCCCCGGCCTCAGCATTGAGCTGGAATAATATCAACTGGCAAGTGTCGGATGGCTGGCGCAATGGTGGTGCCGAATTTGACTGTACCTGGCGTGCGGCCAACGCCTGGCAGGAAGGCAGCACGCTGGTGTTGCATGCCAAAGTGGAGAACGGTGCCAAGAGTTGTGCCGAAGTGCGCTCGCCGAACTACATGCGCCGCGGCCGTTACGAGGTGACGATGCAGGCTGGCGCCGTGCCCGGCACCATCAGTTCGTTCTTTACCTACGCCGGTCAGGCGGGGACCAGCTCGCATTACGAGGTGGACATCGAATTGATGGGGGGTACCAACCTGCTGCATACCAATGTTTGGATCGCCGGCCAGCAGTCACCCCAGGACATCCAGCTGGCCAATTACGGCATGGCGTTGTGGAATCTGGAGCGCTATGCGTTCGAGATTGATGCCACCGGCGTGACCTGGCAGGTGTTTAGTCGCACCGCGAACAAGTGGGTCACGGTGCGGCGCGCCGACAAGCCGGTCACCGGCTATATGCAGTTGTTCATGAATAACTGGATCAGTGCCAACCCGCAATTCCCGCCCTCGACCTATTCCGGCAAGCCGGCCTACGCCAAATACACGGCGGTGGTGCTGCGCCCGACCGAATAAGGTCGTTACCTAGGCCTGAGCAGCCAGAGCGCGGTCTGTTGCCGGGGGCAGCGGCCGCGCTTTGTCATTGGTAGCCATGGTGCTGGTGTCACACTTCGGCATTCTGGTAGGTGATACGTAAAATCCAGCGTGCGGTCAGTGCCAGCAGCAGGATAAACGGCAAGGTGGTCAGACTGGCGCCCAGGCAGATGGCGCCCCAGGGAATGGTACCCACGCCCTGCAACGAACGCAGTGCAAGCGGGGCGGTAAACAGGCTGGCATCCTTGAGCACGATCAGCGGGGCGATCAGGTTATTCCAGGCACCGATGAAGGTAATGAGCCCGACGGTCGCCAGCGCCGGCGTGATGGCCGGCAGCACGACGTGGATGAACAGCTGTGGCTCATTGCAGCCGTTGACCCGAGCGGCATCCACCATGTCCTGGCTTATCGCCTGCTCGATATATTGTTTGATAAACAAGATGCCAAATGAACCGCAGGCCGCCGGCAGGATCAGCGCTCTGGGTTGATTGAACCACTGCAGAAACGACACCATGATGGCGGTGGGCATCATGTTCAGGACGGCGGGAAACAGCAGCGCCAGGATCACTGCCTTAAGCAGCAGCCGCTTGCCGGCAAAGTCATACAGCGCGAACGCACAGCCGGAGAGGGCACACAGCAGCATGTTCGCCAATGCTGTCGCCGAGCTGATATAGAGGCTGGTTTTGACATTCAGCCAGAACGCCGGCAGCGCTGCGAGCAGCGCCTGGTAGTTGGCCTGTAGCTGGTTGCCAAACCACAGCGGTGCCGGAATGGCAAAGATGGCGCTTTCGTCGTGGGTGGCAAACACCAGCATGCACCAGAACGGCAACGCCAAAAACAGCGTCAACAAGAGAATCGCCAGCAGCATGATCTCGGTGCCCAGGCGCTGGCGGTCAAGTCGTTTCATCGCGGGTCCCCTTTTTGAGCAGCGGCAGGAGGATCAGCAACAGCAGCGTCAGCAACCAGGCGGCCGCTGACGCCAGGGAGTAATCGCCGTCGATGAAGGCCAGATTGAAGATATACATCATGACAGTCAGGCCGGATTGGCCACTGCCACCGGTGCCTGAGGTCAGCAGGTAGGCTTCGTCAAACAGCTGCAGGTTGCCGATCAGTGTCAGTCCCAGCGCCAGCAGCATCACCGGCTTGATATTCGGCAGCACCACGATACGCAGCTGTTTCCAGAAGCCGGCACCTTCCAGGCTCGCCGCTTCGAACAGATCCTTGTTCACGGTGCGCATCGCGGCGAGGTAGATCAGCGTATTCCAGCCGGTGTTTTTCCAGCACACCACCAGGGCGATCAGCCAGCGGATATGCTCGGCATCATACCAGTCGATCGGTGGCTGAGGCGCTGTGCTGGCGGGTGACACCAGGCCCCACAGCGCGGCAAGCCACTGGTTGATCAAGCCGTAATCGCGAGAGAACAACGCATTGAACACCAAGGCGATGGCCACCGACGAGGTGAGGTAGGGCAGAAAAAACAGAAACAGCGACAGCAGGTTGCGTCGCCGGCTGTGCCGGTACAGATAGGTTGCCAGCGGGATGGCGATCAGGTGTTGCGGCAGGCCGGAAACCAGCGCGATCCACAGAGTGTTATACACAGCGACGTGAAACCAGTCGTCCTCGAGCAGATAGCGGAAGTTCTCGAGCCCGCTGAAGCTCATCTGCAAAAAACTACCCGCGTCGGTCGCGCTGTGCAGCGCCATCCACAACGAGAACAGCAACGGGAACAGCGTAAAGCCGAGGAACAGCAGCATGAACGGCAGCAGATAGAGGTAGGGGATCAGCCGCTTGTCATTCAAAAACCGATAGCGCATGCATCAAAACTCACGGGCGTTGGATTTTACGCTGGATCTGGCGTTCGGCGTCGGCCAGTGCCTGCTGGATATCCTTGTCATTATCCAGCACCAGATCCAGCTGTTTGCGCACGATCTCTGCCGCATAGGCATCGTGCTTGTTCGCCACAATCGCCGGCATGGTGTTGGCTGCCGTGTGCCACAGTTGCCGTGCTGGCTGGTTACCCAGATAGGGGACCGGCTGCGACATCAGATCGGGGGCCTGGGCCGCCATCAGCGCCGGAAAGGTATCCAGTTTTGTGAACAGATGGCGTTGTACTTGCGGCGCCAGCGTCATGTAGCGGATGAAATCCCAGGCCTCGGCTTTATGGGCCGCGTTCTGCGGGATGGCATAATAGGAGCCACCCCAGTTGGCGTAGACATTGCCCGGCAACTGGTGCGCGCGCCAGCGACCGGCATCCTGCGGAGCGATCCATGACGCCAGATGGTCGGTAAACCAGGCGCCCATCATCAAGGTGGCGACATGGCCGCGGCGGATGCTCTCGGCCCAGTCATTGCTCCAGATCTGCAGCCGGCCATCGAGACCGGCTGTGCGGATCTGTTTGGCCAGGGTGAAGGCGGTGACAAAGCGCGGGCTGTTGACCAGCACCCGGCCGGCGGCATCAAAATAGATCCCTTCACCGGATTTTATGCCGGTGCGGATATAGACATCTTTTATTTCTTCGGCATTGGCCAGCAGTAAAATACCCTGGGCTTTTAATTTCACCCCGGCTTGAATAAATTCCTCCCACGACCGGGTCAGGTCATCAATACTGACGCCGGCTTGTTGCAATTTATCCGGCCGATAAAACAGGGTGCCGGGTCCAATATCCGCCGGAAGCGCATATAACTGGCCGTCGTTGCCGCGGCCGTTGACCACCATAAATGGCGTCAGGCGATCACTGTATTTTTCGGCATCAAACGGGGCATGGGAGAGGGCGGTTAATTTCCCGGAATAAACAAATTTTGAAATAAATCCCTGCTCAATACCGACAACATCGGCAATCGGCGTATTGGTTTTTAATGCGGTATACAGTGAATTGTGATGGTCGTAATAAGAGAGACTGACCAGCCGGATTTTTATTTCCGGATTGGCCTTTTCATATTCACTGATCATTTCGCGCACCGAGGCATCGAAATTAGGATAGGAGGCGATCGTCAAGGTGGTTGCAATAGAATCCATGGCCAACAATCCGAGCCAAATGGCCACTATCCCTCGGCAGATCATATTTCCCATCGTCACCATCCGGTTATTTGAAAGCGATTTCATTTTATTATAACCCAGCCTTAATCCAGCTCTTAACGTTTATTTCATTCAATGTGATCTTGCTGTTTCGATGGCGCGTTATACCCGCGTGGTTTATAGCGCGGACGGACCACAGCAGGCCACAGCGCACTGCGGTTTTGAGTCCCGTTGCCAAACTACGGCGCCGACACGACGCAAGCTGAGGGGCGGCGAAACGGGAGCGCTCCTCTGGCGTTCACGCGGCACACCTTGTCTGAAATCGATATCCTTTGTGACGGGGTCGACATTCTGCCGGCCGCGGACGGTGAAGGCGTGCGGTTGTTGGAGTGCTGTGCTGAGGTGTTAGCATGGCTCAAGCTAATAAATGAATGTATACAATGAGTTATGGTTGGGGTGGTACAAAATAGCCAATCGTATCCGGTTGCCATCTGTGATTGGTCGCACGAAACGAAACGACAAACTGCGATTCTTATTGCATTGGAAATCGATTTCATAAGAATTGGCCTCACGTCGTCGCGGCATGATATCGATTGCAAGCTGCGGGCGGTACATTCCCGGACTGTTTTATGGCTTGGATGGAGGGCCACCATGATCACTGTAAAAAAAGGAATTCACCTGTCGTTGATAGCCGCTTCGCTGCTGGCAGGTTGCGGCGGTGCTGAGAACATTGGCAGCAATCCCGGCGGTGGCACCACACCACCGGTAGACAACGACTCCTCCAGCCTGTTCTTTGGCAAGGGCGCCGCCAGTAGCGCCGCCCCCATGGTGCAGTCGGAGAAGGATGCCTGGGCGGTCAAGGCGGTCACCGCCACGCCGGTGGCGATGCAGAGCATCAGTGCCGTGCTGATCAACAACGCCGGCGAAAATGACACCGCCGATGTACAAGTCAGTGGCGACGGTGATGGCACCTTCATGCTCAAGAGCGATGCGGCGATCAACCTGAGCAAATATGCCGCTGGCTTTATCGACTTCGAGATCCGTGCCAAGAGTGCGGCACCGCAGAGCATGTCGGTGTCCATTGATAACGAATACCCGAACCGTAGCAGCCTGCCGATTGCCAAATACCTCAAGAGCGATGGCAACTGGCAAAAGCTGGTGGTGCCGGTCAATTGCATGAAGCCTTTCCCGGGCGCCACCGCGATTAATCTGGCTGCGGTACACACCCCATTCCATTTGGGTACCACCGAGAAGTTTGATTACGAGATCACCAATGTTCGCTACGTGCTGACTACCACCGACACCCCTGTGGTCGATCCGGTGACCTGTAAGGATGGCAGCGAGACGACGCCGGACACCGGCTCAGGCGTAAATGCCGCTCCGGCGCTGACCAGTGCCGATGCCGCCCTCTACTACTCCGGTGATGCCAGCAAAGCGACCGCACTGGCGGCGGATTACCCGTTAAACAGCTTCGGTGTCGACAAGACAGACGAGAGCAGCGTGCTGAGCGTCAATTACCCAGGCAACGGCGGCCTGTTCTTTGGTGCAGACAACTCGGCCAAGGATCTGAGCGCCTACCAGGATGGCAGCATGGTGTTTGATATCAAGGTCAACAGCTATGGCGCCTCGCCTGAGTTGCAGATCCGCGCCGATGGCACGGCCGGTCCGGATTACGGCACCTTTGTTGCCCTGAATGCGGACAAGGTACCTGCCGATGGCACCTGGTATCGCTGCCACTTCCCGTACAGCGCGATGATCCCGGTCAGCAACATGAGCTCAGTCCAGAAGGCCCTGTACATTTCCGGCGCCTGGGACTCGATGAGCGGCATGAATTTCGCGCTGACCAATGTGGCCTTGACGGCGGCACCGACGGCCGCGGCCGATACCGGCTGCAAAAAGATCTGATCCGATAACCAGTATTGAATTAAGGGATGATTATGAAAGTAACCTATCTGGCGCTGTCCATGGCGCTGGCAGGCGGTGCCTTGCTCTCACCTGCGGTGTTAGCCACTGAAACCATCGGTTTCCACGGGTATATTCGAGCCGGATCGCTGTTTGATGCCAAAGATAATTTTAGCAAGGCCGGTTATGCCGACGAAATCGACAAGAACATGGGCCGTCTGGGCGCCGAAGTCGATAACAGCTGGGAAGGCCGCCTCAACAAGTTGTGGGATCTGGGTAGCAACAAGACGGTGGATATTCACCTGAATGTCGAATCCAAGGGCGATGGCCTGCAAACCCGGACTGCACCGCGCGAAACCGGCATTTCCGAAACCTATGTCGAACTTGGCGGCATTACCCCGACCGGCAAGATGTGGGGCGGGATGCGCTACTACGGCCGCGAAAACTACATCTACACCACTGACTTCTTCTATACCGACTATTCCGGTACCGGTGCCGGGGTGAAGGATCTGGAGCTCGGTGGCGGCAAGTGGAATTTTGCCTACATCAACAGCAACGATACCGACCACACTGAACGCCCGGATGGTTCGTCCGCCATCATGCACACGTTGCACACCAGCGCCCGTTACGGCGCCTGGGACGTCGAAGTGGCGGCCAAGCAGATGCCGAACAATAGCTTCAATGGCGACAGCAACAAGTACGCCACCAAGGGGATCGAAGGCACGGCGATCTACTCGCGGGATGATTTCTTCACCCTGCCGGGTGGTTTCTCCAAGTTCATCGCCCAAGCGGGACGGGGTCTGGGCTCCGGTGATCTGCTGGGGGCCACGCTGACTAACACCTCTATGTATCGCAAGGGTTCTCTGTACCAGAAGACGGTGCAGGACAAGAACGATGGCTACAAGCCGTATCAGACCAAGGTGCGTGAGGGTGACCAATCCTATCGCCTGTTTGTCTGGGGCGGCTGGTATGGCGCCAGCGTGCAATTCCTGCCGACCCTCTCTTACCAGTACAACGACTATGAGCTCGGCGGACATGACTCCTGGTATGCCGCGTCACTGCGCCCTGTGTTCCCGATCAACGAGTTCTTCTCGGTACAGACGGAACTGGGCTATGTGAAAAATAACCTGATTGTCGATAACGTCGATCAGGGCAGCCACTCCAGCAAGGTCAGCATAGTGCCGACCTTCACGGTCAACACCGGCATGGGGCCGTCACCGGAGATCCGTCTGCTGGCGACCTATGTGGATCGCAACTACAAGGCCAGCTGGCTGGATAGTCGCGAGGACTTCCTGGTCGGTATTCAAGCCGATATGTGGTGGTAATCCATTAAGCGGGCCGAAAGGCCCGCTTTGCCAATCGGCGGTGGGCCAAGGCTGGCCGCGACGAAATAAAAACAATAGAGCATCACGGATTACGGATTTTAGAAATAATGTGGCTAGCCACGTTGGTAATAAAATAAGAGGGGAGATGAATATGCATAAATTAACCAACAGCGCATTCTGGGTGATTAGTTTTTTGACGCTGGGCTGCAGTGCTCACTTGGATGGAAATATAGATAAGTCATCCTCATCCGGGGTTCGTTCATTCCAGCAGCAAGTGCTGGATGAACGCCAGGAGCTGCAGGATAAAAACGCCGTGAGTCAATTTAGTCAGTTACATTATCAACCCATCGAACAAGCTAAAACCTGGTTGCAAATTGGCGTCGATAATCAGGTCTTTGCCTTTGATTCCGGTAAAAGCTATATCGGTGCGTATTTGATCAATCCGCAGCGGCTTGGTCATTCAGTCTCCGTGCTCTCACCACTGGACTTTACGGTGTTTATTCCGTCGGTCATGATTTTGGATGAACAATTCCGCGTGGTGAAGGTCATCGACAGTACGCAGTTTACCTATGATGGCGGCCAGTCATCCGGGCAGAATTACCGCGGCAGCTTCACGTTGCCAGAAGGCTACAAAAGCTTGTATATGCTGGTGTTTTCCAAGCAGAAAGATTATGTCGGCAACACGCGTATCGATGAAGAGCTGTTGCTGAACAGCATGCGGTACGATCGGGTTTCCGAGGTCGGCAAGTTCTCGCGTTCGATTATTCCCCATTCACCAGTCGGGCGTTTGCAATTTAATTTTGAAGCGGATGAAAATAGCGCTGCAGCGGTAAATTCCCCGGCCGTCAAACCACAATTTTGTGAAAAAAATCGCACGCCATCGATAATGAGTGAACAGGAATATTATCAACATATCCGCCAGGCCGTTGCCGAAAAAAAATATGAAGAAGCGATTTTTTTCATACGGACTGCCGAGTGCGCAGGATATAAAAAAGGCCGTGATGTTTTCTTTGCGGAAATAGAAGTGAGCGATGTTCCAGAATGACAGGGGCTGGCTTGTGTTAGTTATAGCCCTGTAGTATTGTCTGCGGCTGGTTTCGATGACTCTTTTGCCGTCATCCGATAATAATGAGGAGGGGCGAGCAGCCAGCCCAGATGAAAAAAGCCACTGTCTACGATATTGCTCGTGTCGCCGGTGTTTCGGCCAGCACTGTCTCCCGTATATTAACCGGATCGGCAAAAGTTGCAGAAGAGAAGCGCATTGCCGTCGAGAATGCGGTCAAAGAGCTCGATTATCGTCCGAACCTGATGGCGCAGTCGCTGAAAACCGGCCAGTCCATGACATTGGGGGTGCTGACCCAATATCTGGACAGCCCCTTTTCCAATGAGATGCTGCGCGGGGTAGAAAAAACCCTTGAAGGCACCGGTTACGTGCCGATTGTCGTCAGCGGGCACTGGAATCCGCAACAGGAGCTGGATCGTCTGCGCCTGCTGATTGCCCGGCGCGTCGATGGCATCTTGATCCTCACCGGCCATGTCAGCCAGCAGAATCTGATCGAACTCTCGCAACAGGTGCCGATCGTTGCCGCCGGCCACAATATCAATACCGAGCGCGTGCGTTCGTATAACGTCAACAGCCGTCTGGGTGGCTACATGGCGACCCGTTATCTGTTGGATCTTGGTCATACGCAGATCGCGCACATTGTCGGCCTGGCCGATCAGAAAGATGCCATCGAGCGCTTGCATGGCTACCGTCAGGCGCTGACCAGTGCCGGTATCGAGTTTGATCCTGAGCTGGTGGTACAGGGGGATTTCTGTGAAGTGGGTGGCCGCGAAGCCATCAATCAGCTGGTCGCCAGCGGCCGTCCATTCTCGGCCGTGTTCTGTGCCAACGATCAGACCGGTTATGGCGCCCTGTTGGGGCTGCGGGAAAACGGCCTGAGCGTGCCGGATGATGTCTCGCTGATCGGCTTTGATGATCTGCCGTTCTCTACCTTCTCCAACCCGCCGTTGACGACAGTCAAGCAGCCGATCTACGAGACCGGGGTGAAATTGGCCAAGACGCTGTTGGGGCTGATCGAAGGCAGTGAGGAGTCCGATGATGTTGAGCTGCTCGATGAGCTGCCGGAATTGACCATAGTGGCGCGACAATCGACACGCGCCTATGTCGAATAAGCGGCAATCCCTGTCTGCCATTTAACAAGCCGGATCTCGATCCGGCTTTTTTTTGGCAGTATTAGGTCGGTAGCCGGCGCCCTTATTGCGCGCGCAGCGCATCATAGACCCCTTGCCACGCCGCCTTGCGTTGCAAGTTACCGTCAAAGAGCAGCGGCCAGTCGGCGTGCTGGTAATAAGCCGGCACCCAGCTGTATTTATCGCTCACCCCCCAGAAACTGATGCCAGCGCGATATTCCGCCGGCACCGCCTGCAGATAGGTGGCAATGATATCGTGATAGCGTTGTTGCTGTATGGCCGCCAGTTGCGGGCTCAGCAGGGGCTCATCGCCATTGACATTCATGCGGATATCCAGCTCGGAGATCCGTACTTTGAGTCCGGCGGCGACGGTTTTTTCAAACGCCGTGCGGATACTCTCCAGGCTCGGCCAGTAACGATCGATGTGCATCTGAAAACCGATGCCGGTAATGCCGATCTGGCGCTGGCGTAACCCCTTGGCCATGGCCAGCACCGCATCGAGTTTCTTCGGCATCGCTTCGATGTTGTAATCGTTGTAATACCACTCCCCATCCGGATCGCTCTGGTTGGCATAGTAAAACGCCTTGGCAATGTAGTCGGGAACATGCTGCTGCCAGACGCTGTCGCGCGGGGTACCATCGTCAAGGAACGCCTCATTGACCACGTCCCAGCTGGCAATATCGGCGCTGTAGCGACTGACCACAGTGCTGATGTGCTCCTTGAGCATTGCATCCCAGTTACCGCTGTAGTGCTGCATCCACGCCGGCAATGCCTGATGCCACACCAGGGTATGACCATGAATGGCCATGCCGTGTCGTTTGGCGAAATTCACCAGGTAATCGGCGTCATCCCAGAAGTAGCGGTTTTCTTCCGGGTGCAGGTATTGCGGTTTCATGACGTTTTCCGCGACGACCAGATTGAATTCGCGGGCCACCGTCTGTTGCAGGGCCGTGGCTTGCGGGCTATAGCGCAGGCTCGATTGTGCCTCGAACTGGCCGATCCCGACGGCGACGCCGATGGGAACCGGGCTTACCGTGGCGAGGGCATCGCCGCTGATGGGGGGCTCGATCACGGGTGAGGTGCTCTTCTGATTACATCCGGCCGTGGCGATACACAGCAGCGTGAGGCCGAACAGGCTCTGTTTAGTCATTATGGCTCCGATAAAACGACGCGGCACACCGAGGTGTGCCGCGTTTATTAGGTTACAGGGTTAGTTAGCCAGATCGCCTTCATCCAGATAGCTGGCGGTCCAGAAGAAGGGGGCATTCCAGTTCACCGTGACTTCGTTAAGCGTCCAGGCGCCAATTTCGTCCTTCCAGCACATCTGGCCGATGCAGTTGCCCTTGAGGGTGGCGGCGACCGGATCGCTGAAATTCATGGAGTTTGGACCGCCAGAGAGCACGCCCGGTGGCACCATCGGGGAGGCGGCATCGACTTCGTGGGCCCAGAATCTGTGGTGCGGATTCTTCAGCGGGCGACTGCCGTAACCGGAGACATAGGATTGATCCAGCGGGTTGCGGCCGAGCAGGTAGTCCATCGCATCAGACATGGCCTGCACATATTTGCGCTCGCCGGTGATGTCGTGGGCCAGCCCCAGGAAGATGCTGCGGTTCATCAGGTTGGAGTTGGAGCCCCAGGGATACTGCTCCGCCGTATAGGGGATCAGATAGCCTTCCTGATCGACGCGTTGCTGATAGGCATCCGCGGTCGCCACTATGGCTGCGCGGGCGCGCTGCACATCGGCTTGCGGCAGTTTGTTGGGCACCAGGGCCAGCGTGATGGTGCCGGCACTGGCGACACCTTGCCAGTAGAGGTCGCCGGTGGCGTCCTTGTCACCCTTCGGTGTCGTCAGGTAGTAACGGGAGTTCTTGATGGCATCGCGGTACTCTGCCTTGCCGGTGGTAGCGAACAACTCGGCGGCTGCCCAGTAGAATTCATCATCCAGCTGGGTGTCGTCATAGGGACCTGAGCCGACGAAGTTGTCATAGGCGTAGACATCCGGATGCTTCTTCGCCGCTTGCCAGGCCTTTTCGGCTGCCTTCAGGCAGCGTGCGGCATAGGGGGCATCGCTCTGTTTCCAGACCCGGGCACACTGGGCCGCGGTCGCCGCCAGATTCAGCGTGGCCGCTGTGCTGGGGTGACTCAGGTAACGCGGTTGCGGATCCTTGTGCGGCGGCAGCGGCATGCCGGTCCAGGCCTCATCGGCGACCTTGTGGAATACCATGCCGGAGGCATCGATCTCGGTCAGCTTGAGCGCATCCAGATGTGCGGATTGATCACCGACCGGCACGGCGGCCTTCTTGCCATCCGGCACTTGCATCGCCAGCATGAAGTCCATCATCCAGCGGGCCTCGTCCAGCAGATCGTTCTTGCCGTTGCCACTTTCCGGAATCTTTACCTGGCCATCGCTAAACGCACTGGCGGAGCGTTTGCGACCGTACTGTTCATGCTCGTAGAAGTTCATCAGCGTCCAGGTGGAGATGCCGCCGTTGACCACGTATTTGCCCTGATCGCCGGCATCGTACCAGCCACCGGTGACATCCAGCTTGTAGTCGCAGCCGGGCCAGGCGTTGCCTTTGGCATCGGTCTTGTTAAAGCAGGTCACCTGTTCCGGCTTGTGGCCGGCCGGGCGGGCCAGATCGGGACGCTGAACATATTTGCTCTCGATGTCGATACCACTGCGCTGCTGGTAGAAGAAGGAGAGGGCATCCAACTTCATCTTTTGATACAGCTGGGGATCGATGCTGAACGGGTGGCTCTTCTTGTCATTGACGACCAGCACCAGATCGCGTGCCGGTTGGGTGACCTGGCTGAAATCCACGATGTGTACTTTCTCGCCGGAGGCCGGGTTCAGACCAAACGGCCGGGTTTGGCCTTCTGCCAGCTTGTTACCCTGGCTATCGAGCAGGGTCCATGGCAGCGGTGTGGCCGCATCGCTGACGACCGTTGCGCGCTTCTGGGCATGGGGCAGGTAACCGACCTGGTTGACGCGGACTTCGGCAAAGTCATTTTTGGCCTTCAGGCGCGGGCCTTTAAGGGAGGCCTTGCCGACACAGACGGTGGTTGGAGTCTGGGTGCCAAGCTGCAACTGGAATTGGGTCTTCTCGTCGGTAGCCGACGGTGTGAATTTGAAGTCGAACTGTTTGGCGCTGGCACCCAGCTCGATGTCCTGTACCAGATAGCTGGTATAGGGGGCGCCATCATGCTGAATCAGCGCCTTGGCATGGATCGGCTGCTTGGCAGAGGCCGTGAAACTCAAGGTGTAGGTTTGCCCTTGTGCTAGCGCCAGGCCGGATTGACCAAAAATGACATCCCAGGGATTGCTGCCGCCGTTGGTAAAGGTCAGACAGCCCATCTGCTGGTCGGTACTTAACGGGCCGCCGGCAGACCACCAGCCATCCGTTCCCTGGGCGAAGCTGCCATTGGTCAGCAGCTCGTCTGTCGGACCGACGGCTGCACTGTTGCCGGCGTTACCGTTACTGGCACAACCCTGCATGGCCAGCACGCAGGAGATGATGAGCGAGACGTTACTTTTTCTAAATAGCTTCATTACTGCCTCTTCTGAATTAACACACCGCTTGAATGGCGACATCGGCTTGTCGTAGGCGACAAGTGGAAATCGATTTCACACGAAAGAAACAAGATCGACGGCTAAAAATCAAATCCTTGTGTATGAACTGTGAGCAGAGCGGCACTTTGCACTCAGTTTGGCTTTTTCTTCACCCATCTAGCGAGTTCGACTTCATTTCTTCGGGCGCCCTAGCAAATCGTACATGACACCAGGCCGGAACAGCGCATAACGCGCAAGGGAACGGAAGTATGCAGGGATGGGAGATGAAACACTATGTAACCTTTTGAAAATAAAAGAGCCGGGGCGAGCCCCGGCTTTAAAAAGGAACATACACATGGAACAAACTGGTATGGAACAAACCAATACACCCTACCCATGACAGTAAGGTGTTTGCATCCTAACGCCCGGACCTCGAGGTTTGAAATCGATTTCTAATATTGAGAGTATCAATTGTGACTTCGCTCACTATTTCTATGATTTGATCATGCTGTGACGACGAAATGAGCGGTTGGCAGCTGGCGAGCAGGTTATTTTTGCGATTACACTTATGCAATCGATTTCAGATGATTCAATCATACGCTTCACGTTCTCGGGGTTGAGATAATGAAACAAAAAAGAGAGTACAGATCCGTGATGTTGAGTGCCTGCATCAGCCTGGGGCTGCTGGCATCTGCCAGTGCCGGGGCCGCTCCTGCACCGACACCCTATTTTGCCGACTGGCCAGTGATTCACAGCGCGATCCCGGTGGATCAGGCCATCGAGGCCAAGGTGCAGGCCATTTTGGCGAAGATGACGCTGGAGGAAAAAATTGGCCAGATGTTGCAGCCGGATTTTCGTGAGGTGACACCGGACGAAATCCGTCAATACAAGATTGGCTCTGTGCTCAACGGCGGCGGTGGCTGGCCGGGCAATAACAAGCATGCCCCAGCCAAGGCGTGGGCCGCGGAGGCGGACAAATACTGGCAGGCGACCGAGCAGGCGTTTCAGGGGCGCGGTTTTCGCATTCCGTTCATGTGGGCCACTGATGCTGTGCATGGTCATAACAACGTGTTTCAGGCGACCATATTCCCGCATAACATCGGCCTGGGTGCTGCGCACGATGCCGATCTGATCTACCGCATCGGTCAGGCGACCGCCCAGGAAGTCGCGGCCACCGGTCTGGATTGGACGTTTGCGCCTACCGTAGCGGTGCCGCGTGACGATCGCTGGGGGCGCACCTATGAGGGCTACTCCGAAGATCCATCCATTGTCTATGCCTACGCCGGCGAAATGGTGCGCGGCTTGCAAGGCTCGGCGGCCGATCTGAAGGGGCAGCGCCACGTCATCTCCACCGTCAAACACTTTGTCGGCGATGGCGGTACGCGCGATGGTATCGACCGGGGTGACAATTTCTACTCGGAAAATGATCTGCGCAATATCCATGCGATGGGCTATTTCTCCGGTCTCAACGCGGGCGCCCAGGTGGTGATGGCATCATTCAACAGCTGGCAGGATCCGAAAAACTACGCCGAGCAGATCGCCGACGGCGCCGAGTACAACGGCAAGCTGCATGGCAGCAAATACATGCTGACCGATGTGTTGAAACAGAAGATGGGTTTCGATGGCGTCATTGTCTCGGACTGGAACGGGCACAGTGAAATTGCCGGCTGCAGCATGGGCGCCTGCAATGCCGCCGTGATGGCCGGCATTGATGTGTTCATGGTTACGGCGCGCAAGGACTGGATGGCTTTCCGCAGCAGCCTGCTGGATGCCGTACAGCAGCAACGGATCCCGATGGCGCGTATCGATGATGCCGTTACCCGGATCCTGCGCGTCAAAATGCGCGCCGGAATGTGGGACAAGCCGATGCCGTCACAGCGCCAACTGGCGGGGCAGCAGACAGTGCTCGGCAGTGCCGAACACGGGGCTCTGGCACGTGAGGCGGTACGCAAGTCGCTGGTGCTGTTG
>CAMFKP010000043.1 GCA_945957385.1 uncultured Aeromonadaceae bacterium | reverse complement strand
CGACAGCACAGTGCATTGCCACTTGCGAATACCGAAGATCTCCTCCGGTAGCTCGATCGCCATGTCCTGGCGCACCGCGACCTGGCAGGCCAGACGTTCACCGGCTTTGGCTTCCCGTTTGCTCAGATGGTTCATCTCGGTCGGCAGCACATCGCCCCCACCGGACAGCACCTTGCAGCGACATTGACCACAGGTGCCGCCACCGCCACAGGCTGACGAAACAAAAATCCCTTTGGCCGCCAGGGCGGCCAGCAATTTGCCGCCCGCCGGCGTCGAGATCGACTTCTGCGGATCGCCGTTGATGGTGATCTGCACCTCGCCGGCGCTGACCAGCCGTGATTTCGCCACCAGAATCAGCACCACCAACGCCAGAACAATGACGGTAAACATCACTACGCCAAGTAGGATTTCCTGCACAGTGACTCCTTACAGCGAAATGCCGGAAAAGGACATGAAGCCGAGCGCCATCAGGCCGGCGGTGATGAAGGTGATCCCCAAACCACGCAACCCGGGCGGCACATCCGAATATTTCATCTTCTCGCGGATCGCCGCCATCAACACGATCGCCAGCGCCCAGCTGATCCCGGAGCCGAGCCCGTAGACTACCGACTCGCTGAAGTTGTACTCCCGCTGGACCATGAAGGAGACCCCGCCGAAGATGGCACAGTTCACCGTGATCAGCGGCAGGAAGATCCCCAGCGCGCTATAGAGGGCCGGCACATAGCGGTCGAGAAACATCTCGAGGATCTGTACCAGCGCAGCAATCACGCCGATGTAGGTGATGAAGCCGAGGAACGACAGATCCACCCCCTGCACCAGTGCGTTCTCTTTCAGCACGTGGCTGTAGACCAGCTGGTTGGCCGGTACAGCGATCACCTGCACCACCACCACCGCAATGCCCAGCCCCAATGCCGTCTTGACCTTCTTTGACACCGCCAGAAAAGTACACATGCCAAGAAAGAACGAGAGCGCCAGGTTCTCGATGAAGATCGACTTGATGAACAGACTCAGATAGTGCTCCATGCGTTACTCCTTGTGCACATCATATTCGGCCGGTTCCTGTTGTTCCGGCTTCAAGGTCCGAATCACCCAGATCAGCAAACCGATCAGGAAAAACGCACTCGGCGGCATCAATAACAAGCCATTCGGGACATACCAGCCTCCATTGTTCACCGTCTCGAACAACGTGATGCCAAACCAGGATCCGGATCCGAAAATTTCGCGCACCGTGCCGACCAGCAACAGGATCAGGCCATAGCCAAGGCCGTTACCAATGCCGTCGAGAAACGAGGGCAACGGCGGATACTTCATCGCATAAGCCTCAGCCCGACCCATGACGATACAGTTGGTGATGATGAGGCCGACAAACACCGACAACTGCTTCGACAATTCGTATGAGAACGCCTTGAGCAACTGGTCGACGACTATCACCAGCGAGGCGATGATCGTCATCTGCGCTATGATGCGCACACTGTTGGGGATGTGGTGCCGCACCATCGAGATAAACAGATTCGAAAACGCCGTCACCGCGGTCACGGCCAGCGCCATCACAAACGCCGTCTCCATCTTGCTGGTGACGGCCAGCGCCGAGCAGATGCCCAGCACCTGCAACATGATGGGATTGTTCTGCAGCAGCGGCTCTACCAGCACGCGGCGGGTGTCATGCTTGTCAGCCATGATTCAGGCCTCCATTGCGCAAGCGGGCGAGGAAGGGGCCATAGCCATCCGGTCCCATCCAGTAGTCGAAGGTGTGTTGTACGCCATTGCTGGTCAGCGTCGCCCCGGATAACGCATCGATGCGGTGCGGGTCGCCGTCCGGCGCATGGCCCTTGATAATTTTCAGCGCGACCTCGCCCTGAGGGTCATACAGCAGCTTGCCGACCCAGAGTGACTGCCAGCGCGGATTTTCGATCTCGCTGCCCAGCCCCGGCGTTTCGCCATGGTCATAGTAGGTGATGCCTTTGACGGTATTGCCATCCGGCGCCAGCGAGATGAAACCGTACATGGTGGACCAGAGCCCCTGGCCGTAAATGGGCAGGATCAGGCTTTCAACCTGCCCTTGCGCATCCTTGGCCAGATAGACCGGCATCAGCTTGGCCCGCCGTTTCAGGCCCGCCGCATCCTGCTCGGCGGCGATCAACACGCTTTGCTGCGGATCCTTGGCGGCTTTTTTCATGTCATAGCGATTGGCGTCCCCCGCCACGAACTCACCGCTGTGCAGATCGAGCAAACGAGCCTCAATCCGCTGCTGATAGGTCGCGGCGATATTCTGCAACGGCAGGCCGGCAACGCGCAGGATATTGGCCTGACGATCACGGGCTTTGGCGGCATCCTGCCAGGGCCGCAATCCGACCGCGGCCCCCGCCACCAGAATCGAACACACCAGACACAGGCCACCGACGACGGCCAGGGTCTTGCTGATGGAGTCGTTATTGCTGGCCACGGGCAATCCTCCGCTTGATGTTGGCTTGAGCGACGAAGTAATCGAACAGCGGTGCGAACAGGTTGGCAAACAGAATGGCCAGCATCATGCCCTCCGGGAACGCCGGATTGACGACCCGGATCAGCACCACCATGACCCCGATCAGCAGGCCGTAGCACCACTTGCCGGTATCGGTAAACGAGGCCGACACCGGATCCGTCGCCATGAAGGCCATGCCGAAGGCAAAACCGCCTAGCACCAGGTGCCAGTGCCATGGCATCGCAAACAGCGGATTGGTCTCGGAGCCGATGACATTAAACAGCGTGGCGGTGGCCGCCATGCCCAGCAGCACGGCGACGATGATGCGCCACGAGGCGATACGCATGTAGACGATCATCAGCATGCCCAGCAGGATCATTAACGTCGACACTTCTCCGATGGAGCCCGGCAGGTTGCCGAGGAACGCATCCAGCCAGCTGATGGGCTGCCCGGTCGCGTTATTAATCAACGCATGCTGACCGCCCGCCGCCCACTGACTCAGCGCCGTTGCACCGGAGTAGCCGTCCACCGGCACCCAGACCGCGTCGCCGGAAATCTGGGCCGGGTAGGCAAAGAACAGGAACGCGCGTCCGGCCAGCGCCGGGTTCATAAAATTCTTGCCGGTGCCACCGAACAGCTCCTTGGCGATCACCACCCCGAAACTGATGCCCAGCGCTGCCTGCCACAGCGGCAAGGTGGGGGGCACTATCATCGCAAACAGGATCGAGGTGACGAAAAAGCCCTCGTTGACCTCATGGCGGCGGACGATGCAAAACAGCACCTCCCAGCAACCGCCGACGATGAACACCGTCAGGTAGATCGGCAGGAAATAGAGCGCCCCGATCAGCATCTTGCTGTAAACACCGGCCCCCGCGTCCAGCGATGCGCCGAGAAAATCGGCCAGCCAGAAGCGCCAGTGGCCATCCAGCAAGGTGGTCAGCTCGACCGCCGGCTGATGGCCGAGCGCCATGATCGTCTGGTTGCCGACGTTATACAGCCCCCAGAACAGCGCCGGAAACACCGACAGCCAGACCATGATCATGATGCGCTTGAGATCGACACTGTCGCGCACATGGGCCGCACGCCGGGTCACGGTGCCGGGCGTATACATCAAGGTGGCAAAGGCCTCGTAGAGCGGGAACCACTTCTGGTAGCGCCCGCCGGGGGTGAAATGGGGCTCGATCTTCTCGAGTAGCAGCTTGAGGCTCATCTCAGCCCTCCTGTTCTATCTTGGTCAGACACTGGCGCAGTAACGGCCCGTATTCACTCTTGCCGGGACAGACAAAGGTGCACAACGCCAAATCTTCCTCATCCAGCTCCAGGCAGCCCAGTTGCTGGGCGCTGTCGGTATCGCCGACCAGCAGATCGCGCAGCAGCAGGGTCGGCAAGATATCCAGCGGCATCACACGTTCAAAACTGCCGATCGGCACCATGGCGCGATCGCTGCCATGTTTGGCGGTCGTGAAGGCAAAGCGCGCCTTGGGCAGCAGGTGACCGAGGAAACTGCGCGTCAGCGAGAACTTGTCGCGCCCCGGCATCACCCAGCCGAGCAAGGCCTTGTCGCGCCCCTCCGGCAAGACCGAAACCTGCAGATCGAAACGGCCGAGATAATCCAGCGGGCCTACCGCTGGCGTGCCGGCCAGCACGCAGCCGGACAACACCCGCTGTTCACCCGCCTTGAGTTCACCGGCTACCAGCGTACTGATCTGCGCCCCCAGCACGGTGCGCAGCAAGCGCGGCCGGTTCACACCGGGCCCGGCCAGACTGATGACGCGGGTGGCATCCAATTCGCCACGGCTGAACAGATGACCGATGGCGATGACATCCTGATAACCGATGTGCCACTGCGTACGACTGGCCGACGCCGGTTGCAGGAAATGGATATGGGTGCCGGGCAAGCCGGCCGGATGGGGCCCCACAAACACCTGCTCCTGCACCTGGGGATGGGGAGAGCGCGGTAAACTGGCTTCCCCCTTGCAGACAAAAACCTTGCCGTCCGTCAGCCGCGTCAGCACCGCCAGACCATCGAGAAAGGCGGCCGGTTGTTCATGAATGATGGCCACCGGATCCGCCGCCAGCGGCCGGCTATCCATAGCGGTGACAAAAATGGCGGCCGGCACCGAGTCAGGACGAGGCGTCTTGCTGTACGGCCGGGTCCGTAGCGCCGTCCACAGGCCGGACGCCAGCAACTGCGCCTGCACCGTGGCCCGCGGTAACGCCACCAGCGCCGTCATATCATGGCGTGGAAACGTCACCTGTCCCAATGCCGGATCGACCGCCAGTACCAACGATTGAAAGCGACGTTGTGCGCCGCGGTGAATGGCCACTACCCGACCAGCTAACGGCGCGGTAAACAGCACGCCGGGATTGCCCTTATCTTCAAACAGCGGTTGACCGCACTGTACCGCATCACCGACGCGCACCCGCAGCGACGGACGCAACCCGGGGAATCCCTCGGCAGTCAGCGCCACCTGGTGCGGCAACGGCAGTGAGTCAACCTGGGGCGCAGGACGCCCCTCAAGCGGCAGATCCAATCCTTTTTTGATCGTGATCATAGTCTTTCCCAGTGACAAGAAGCGGCCGGCCAGCGCAGCCAACCGCAGACAGAGAAGATGGAGTTACAGCGCAGGCATGCTGATAAAAAGCCACAAAAATCATACAGATGCCTTCTATCACCCTCCCATGCTAGCACAGAGCCGGGTGATCCCGGCTCTGATTGAGGTCAATTTGTCCCTGGGGTCACACAAAAAATCGACTAGCTGGCGTCAGGTCGTCCCACACAGGAGGGGGTCCGTGGGGCGCTGCCGCGTTGCTGCCACTCTTCCGGGGTATAGGTATGCAGGGCCAGTGCATGCACCCCCTGACTCAGCTCGTCAGCCAGCAGCGCATTGATCAGACGATGGCGAGCCAGCAGACGCAACCCAGCAAACTGCGCACTGACAATCACCAGCTTGAAATGTGATTCGGCACCGGGCGCCACCCGGTGCATGAAACTCTCGTTCGTCACCTCCAGCCATTGCGGGGCCAATGCCTGTGTCACCTTGAGTTCAATCTGCTGTTGCATCGCCATGCTTTTTCCTCACGCGTTAACATTCTGTTAACCGGCACCCTACCTCTATCCCGTCCGCGACTCAAGCCTGCGCCTCCAGCCCTGCAGCCGAAGTTGGTGATGTGACGTCAGCTCGCTAGAATAGCGGCCACGCTGACTATCACCCCGAGAGCCCATGAGCCAAGTCGAATTGCTGGGACAACCCCTGACCCTGCACCGTTACCCGCGCGACAGCGATCCCAGCCTGCAAGCCTGGGAGGCGGCCGACGAGTACCTGCTGAACGAAATTGCCCCGCTGCTGACCACGCTCACGCCAGGGCGGCTGTTAATTCTCAACGACAGTTTCGGTGCCCTGAGCTGCGCGCTGCAGCGCTACCGCCCGACCGCGGTCAGCGACTCCTTTCTGGCCCAGGAGGCGTGCCGGCGCAACCTGGCCAGCAACGACCTCGATGCTGACAGCGTGTGCCAGTTCGATGCGCTGGCCGAGCTGCCGGCGGCTCCGGAGCTGGTGTTGATCAAGGTGCCGAAGACGCTGGCACTGCTGGAGTACCAGCTGCACCGGTTACGCGAGGTGGTGACACCCGCCACCCGCATCATCGCCGCCGCCAAGGCCCGTGACATTCACACCTCCACGCTGAAGCTGTTTAGCCAACTGCTGGGGGAAACCCGTACCTCGCTGGCCTGGAAGAAGGCGCGCCTGATCTACAGCCAGTGGCAGGCGCCGGCCTGTGCCGCCAACCCCTACCCGACATGCTGGCCGCTGGAACAGACCCAGTACCAGATCGTCAACCACGCCAATGTCTTCTCCCGCGGCAGCCTGGATATCGGCGCGCGCTTCTTCCTGCAACATTTACCGCATAACCTGAGCGGGCGCCTCGCCGATCTGGGTTGTGGTAACGGCGTGCTGGGATTGATGGCGCTGCAGCACAATCCGCAGGCCGAGCTGTTATGCGTCGATGAGTCCCATATGGCAATCGCCTCCAGCCGCGCCAACGTCGAGCAGAACCGGCCCCAGGATTTGGCACGCTGCGAATTCCGTTTGGGGAACAGTCTGGACGGCGTAGAAGCCGACTCCTTGCGCCTGGTGCTGTGCAATCCGCCATTTCACCAGCAGCAGACGATCACCGATCAGCTGGCATGGCAGATGTTCAACGATGCCCGCCGTTGCCTGCAACCAGGCGGCGAGTTGCTGATGATCGGCAACCGGCATCTGGGCTACCACATCAAGCTCCAACGGCTGTTTTCCGCGGTCGAGACTGTTGCCTCGAACCAGAAGTTTGTTATTTTACGCGCAACCAAACGATAGGAGTTGCCATGAAATCAGTACTGTTTGCTCTGCTGGCCGTGCTGGCCACAGGGTGCGCCACCACCTGGCCCGAGAGTGCCAGCATCAACCCGCAAATCAACGATCAGCCGGACAACCTGCTCTCCGGCAAACAGGTGGCGGTTTCCAGTCAGGATACCCGCGTCGGCACCCAGATCATCAAGATCGCCAAGAAAGATGAGCCGGTCGTGCTGATCCCGAACAACATCAGCCCGGATCAGGTGCTGGCGGATCGACTGAAGAAAGGACTCACCGCTCAGGGCGCCAGCGTCAGCCCGCAGGCCGACACCCAGCTGAAACTCATCGTGCAGAACATGCAGGCCGAAGTGACCAAGCCGGGCATGGCTTACAAGACCCGCGTCAAGCTGGAGGTCAAGCTGCAGGTGCAGAAGGGTGGCACCGGCATCGTCAAGACCTATCAGAAGTCGGCAATGAAAGAGAGCGCCACCCAGCCGGATATCGGCGATATCGAGCTGATGTTGAATGAACAGTGCGCCAAGCTGCTCAACGACATGCTCAATGACAGCCAGATCCGTGGCGCCATCCAGGGTGGAGCTTACTGATGCGCCGCTGGTTACTGGCCTTGTGCCTGCTGCCG
The DNA here is from genome assembly GCA_945957385.1 of uncultured Aeromonadaceae bacterium. Lineage (GTDB taxonomy): Bacteria > Pseudomonadota > Gammaproteobacteria > Enterobacterales > Aeromonadaceae > Pseudaeromonas. The sequence continues at coordinate 25,668 of CAMFKP010000043.1, read as the reverse complement.
CTGCTGGTCAATGCCGCCGAGGCCCCCCAGGCCAAGGCTCCCAGCCAGCCAAAGGTGACCTTCGAGACCTCGCTGGGCAAGATTGTCATAGCGCTGGATGCCGCCAAGGCACCGCAGAGCGTGGCCAATTTTCTGCAGTATGTGCGCGACGGCAGTTATAACCACTCGCTGTTCCACCGCGTAATTCCGGGCTTCGTGGTGCAAGGTGGCGGCTATGACAGCCACTATCAGTCACTGCCGACCCGCTCGCAGGTACAGAACGAATCCAACAACGGCCTGAGCAACCTGCGCGGAACCCTGGCCATGGCCCGGACGGCCGATCCGGACAGTGCCACGCGCCAGTTCTATTTCAACCTGCGCGATAACAAGGCGCTGGACGGCAATCTGGCGACCAGTGGCTACACGGTATTCGGCAAGGTGACTCAGGGGTTAGACGTGCTGGATGCCATCGCCGCCAAGCCGACCGAAGTCAGCCCGGTACTCGGCGCACCGGATGTGCCGGTGGAGCCGATCCTGATCACCAAGGCGACGATCAGCCAGTAACCCGTTATTTAACTGTCAACGATGACAGGCCCCGATAAATAATAATCCCGCCAATGGCGGGATTATTATTTTTAGCTGACTGCGCGCGTTGAATAGTATTTTCAGCTCAACAACAATAATTGCAACAAAATGATAAATAACGAATTATTATTTATTTTTAACTCAGGAATATTATTTTAATTCCCTGCAGCCATTTATTTTCCATCTGCTTCCGGCAGTACGCCATTAACCGGAGTCTCCTCCTGCCACGGCGCCACCCACCACAGCAGCAGCATGCCCGGGATCGCCAGCGCGGTGCACAGCCAGAAAAAACCACTCCAGCCAAACTGCGCCACCAGGTAGCCGGTGCTGGCGTTGAAGAAGGTCCGCGGCACCGCCGCCAGCGAGGTAAACAGCGCAAACTGGGTCGCGGTGTAGCGCGGGTCGCTGCAGCGGGCGATGAAGGCGGTAAACGCGGCGGTGCCCAGCCCGACCCCCAGCGCCTCGAAACCAATGACCAGCGCCAGCGCCAGCCGGTCCGGCCCGGTTCCGGTCAGCCAGACAAAGCCCAGAATCGACAGCAGTTGCACCAGGCCGAACAGCCACAGCGCGCGGTTGATGCCTAGTTTCACCATCCAGATACCGCCGAGCAGCCCGCCGCCCACGCTGGCCCACAGACCGACGTTCTTGGCAATGATGCCGATATCGGTCTTGCTAAAACCCATCTCCATATAGAAAGGGGTCGCCAGCGCCGTCGCCATGCTGTCACCCAGCTTGTAAAAGAAGATGAAGCCGAGGATCAGCAGCGCCGAACGCCAGCCCTGGCGGGTGATGAACTCATGGAACGGCTCGACCACTGCCTCGCGCAGCGTCTTGGGCACCACGGCCCGTTGCGGCTCGCGCACCAGCAGCGTCATCATCACCCCCGGCAACATAAACAGTGCCGTGATCACAAAGACACTGCTCCAGGCCAGGTGATCCGCCAGGATCAGCGACAGCGAGCCCGGTACCAGACCGGCGATGCGGTACGCGTTGACGTGGACCGAGTTGCCGAGCCCGAGCTCGATGTCATCCAGCAGCTCGCGGCGAAACGCATCCAGCACTATGTCCTGGCTGGCGCTGAAGATGGCCACCCCGACCGCCAGCACCGCGATGGACCACAGGTCGCGCTGCGGCGCAAACAGACCGAATGCGGCAATCACCGCCAGCAGCCCCAGCTGCGTCAGCAGCATCCAGCCCCGGCGGCGCCCCAATCCGAGGATCGGAAAACGATCCAGCAACGGTGACCAGACAAATTTCCAGGTATACGGAAACTGGATCAGCGCAAAGAAACCGATGGCCTTGATGTCCACCCCTTCGGTCTTCAGCCAGGCCGGCACCAGATTGATCAGCAGATAGAGCGGCAGCCCGGAGCTGAAGCCGGTAAAAATGCAGATCAGCATGCGGCGCGAGAACAACAGCTGCTGCCAGGAAACGTGGTTCATGTTCAGAAGTTCCAGACAAAATCCGAGGCCGATACCTTACTCCAAGGCGGCGCCCGCGAACAGAGAAGGCAAAATCACGCGACCGGCGAGCTAATCCGCCGCAAACCGACAAAACAACCGTTTTCGGCAAGCGTTTGCCGGATTCATTATGGCCCGTGAGTGTGTCGGCAAACGTTTATTTCATCACCAGATCGGCCTGGAAGTTCATTCTGCTGTAAAAAAAATGCCAAAATTGCTCAGTGCGTGACCAACTGGCCAGAATTTCCCCTTCTCTTGCCCTGTTACGCGCACTAAAATGCCGCCGCGCTCACGGTTTTAAAAAAATGGGCGCTACGGAATCCAACAAGAACGCAGAAGACGAGAGACACAACATGGTCAAATTCAGCAAAACCCTGGTGGCCGCGCTGGTGGCTACCGCTACCGCTATGCCCGCACTGGCTGCCGACTACAGCGGCGACGTTCACAAGAACGATTACAAGTGGATGCAGTTCAACCTGATGCGCAGTCAGGATGCCCGCATTCCGTTCGGTGCGCAGGACAGCACCTACCTGGAAATGGAGTTCGGCGGTCGTTCTGGCCTGTTCGATCTGTATGGTTATGTCGACTTCTTCGACATCTTCGACAGCAAGGGCGATGATCGCCACGGTGGCGACAACATGTTCGCCAAGTTTGCTCCGCGCATGTCCCTCGACGCACTGACCGGCAAGGATCTCTCCGTTGGTCCGTTCAAGGAGTTCTACCTGGCCAACGTCACCAACATCGGCGACAAGGCACTGTTTGATACCTACTGGGGTGTCGGCTCCGACGTCGAGATGCCGTGGTTTGGCAAGATGGGCCTGAACGCCTATGCGCGCTACGTGATCGAAAACTACGGTGCTGGCAACGAGAAGAAGTGGGATGGCTACATGGTCTCCACCAACTGGTTCAAGCCGGTCTACAACTTCAGCAACAACTCCTTCATCGCCTATCAGGGTTACCTGGACTACAAGTTCGGCGCTGACAAGGTGAACAACGACGGTCTGCACAGCTCTGACTCCATGGAGTGGTTCCACGGTATCTACTGGCACAACCAGCGCTTCGCCGCCGGTTACGGCCTGAAGTACTTCCACAACATGGCGCTGGTCAAGGATGGCAGTGCCGGTGGCGAGACCTCCGGTTTCGGTCACTACTTCGACGTGACCTACAAGTTCTAATCACCCACGGGTGAAACAAAAAACGGAGCCGTCGGCTCCGTTTTTTTTTGCCAGCGTTCGGGCTCAGTCGCGGAAGTTGGTGAACTGGAACGGTTGGCCGAGATCCGAGCTGCGGATCAGCGCAATCGCCTCTTGCAGATCATCACGCTTCTTGCCGGTCACACGCACTTCATCACCCTGAATGGCCGCCTGCACCTTCATCTTGGAGTCTTTGAGCAGCTTGACCAACTTCTTGGCCATCTCCTTGTCGATGCCCTGCTTGAGCTTGACGTCGAGGAAATAGCGGCGGCCGGAATGCACTGAGTCACCAATGTCGAGGCTGGTGGCCTCGATGTTGCGCTTGATCAGCTTGTCACGCAGTATGTCCAGCATCTGCTTGAGCTGGAAATCGGCGTCAGCCGCCAGCTTGATCTCTTCCTTGTTCAGTTCGAACGAGGCTTCAACACCACGAAAATCGAAACGGGTCTGCAGTTCACGGTTGGCATTGTCGACCGCGTTCTGGACCTCGTTCATGGCAACTTCAGAGACAATATCAAAAGAGGGCATGGTCACATCCTGTATCGGCGAACGAAAAGGGCCACAATGTAGCAGAAATGCGGCCAAGACCCAATCTTGACGCCCCTTGCCACCCTTGGGTTGTGACGTCAGACCTTCTAAGATAACAACAACTTCCTTTCGTGCCGGAGACCCTGCCATGCCACGCCATCTCGACCACTGGACCCTGCTCGGCTGCGGCGCCCTCGGCGGTGTACTCGCCGGTTTGCTTGCCGAGGCCGGAAACCAGGTTAGCCTGCTGCGCACCAACGATGCCGAAGTCCGCCTGCCGCTCCAGTTGAGCTGGTGGGATCTGCAAGGCCACGAGCACCACTTCGAACCCGATTTTCTGCAGACCAAGGATGCCGCCAATATCCGCCTGCTGCTGGTCACCACCAAGGCCTACCAGGTGCAGTCGGCCCTCGAACCGCTGATCGGGCAACTGCCGAGCGCGACGCCGATCCTGCTGCTGCACAACGGCATGGGCACTGAATCCTGGGTGCGGCGCGCCTTTCCCGACAACCCGCTGCTGTTAATGGTCACCAGCAACGGCGCGCTACGTCTGGGCAGCGAGGCATTCCGCCATACCGGCGCCGGCGAAACCTGGATTGGCCCCGCCAATGCAGCCGCCCGCGCCTGGCAGCCGCTGGCTGAACTGCTGGCTCGCGCCTTGCCCCACGCCGGCTGGAGCGAGGCGATCCATCACAAACAGTGGGAGAAGCTGGTGATCAATGCCGTCATCAATCCGCTGACGGCGCTCAGCGGCGAACGCAACGGCAGCCTGTTGCAGCGCCAGGACGAAGTCGAGGCGCTGTGCGAGGAGCTGCTGCCGCTGCTGCAGCGGCATGGACTCAGCGGCGATCTGGCCTACTGGCGCGACAAGGTATTGCAGGTGGCTCGCCTCACCGCAGACAATTATTCATCGATGCAGCAGGATCTGGCGTGCGGACGACCGAGCGAGATCGACTTCATCACCGGCTTTGTGCTGCGCGAGGCGCAGGAAGCCAAGCTGCATCTGCCCCTTCATCAACAGTTGTATCAGGCCATCAAGGCCAAGGAGACTCCATGACCCATAGCGCTCTGGTCATTCTCGCCCCTGGTTGCGAAGAGCTCGAAGCCGTCGCCAGCATCGATATCCTGGTGCGAGGTGGCATCCAGGTCACCACCGCCTCTATCTGTCCGCAAGGTCGCCTGCAGATCACCGCATCGCGCGGGGTCAAATTGGTGGCGGACGCCTTGCTCGAAGAGCTCAACGGGCAGGCGTTTGACCTGCTGTTGCTGCCGGGCGGGCTGCCGGGCGCCGAATACCTGCGCGATAACCCGCTGGTGATTGAGCGTCTGCGTCAACAGCACGCACGGGGTGCCTGGCGCGCCGCCATCTGTGCGACACCGGCCGTCGTGCTGGCCCATCATGATCTGATTGGGCCGGCCCAGGTCACCGGCTATCCGGGGACCGAAGGCAAGCTGCCAGCCAGTGGTTACCGCAACGAGCATGTGGTGGTCGATAGCAGCGAGAAGCTGATCACCAGTCAGGGGCCCGGCACCGCCGTCCCGTTTGCACTGGCAGCACTGCAGGTCCTGCTGGGCGAAAAAATCGCGCAGCAAGTGGCCAAGGGACTGTTGGTCAACTGGTCGTAACGCGCCGCGTTCGGCATCAAAAAAAAGCGCCTTTCGGCGCTTTTTTTTATCGGTGTCCAGCTTAACTGGCGCGGTACACCTTGACGTTGTTGAAGCCCTTCTCCTTGAGGTAGAGCGCCTGCAGCTTGCTCATCACGCCACGGTCGCAATACAGCAGGTAGGTCTTGCTCTGATCCAGATCGCCGAACTGGGTCGCCAGCTTGTAGAACGGCAGGTGCACCACGGCATGGCCCTCGATGGCGAACGGCCGCTCCTCATGGTCATCCGGAGAGCGGATATCCAGGATCACCTCATCGGCCTGCAGCGCCTGCACCGTCTCGACCTCCTGCACCTGCTCGCGGGTCTCGGTGGCGATGTCACGGATGTCCATCCAGCGGGTCTCGGCGATCACGCGCTCGAGGATGGCAAAGTCGAACTTGCTCTCCTCTTCCAGCACCTTGCTCATCTGCGCCTTGACGGTCGGCTTGTTGGAGATGACGCCGCAATACTCCGGCATCGTCTCGGCAAACTCCAGGGTACCGATGCGACGGGCGGTATCGACGATGTCCTGCTTGTCCATCGTCACCAGCGGCCGCAGGATCAGGGTCTCGGTCACGCGGTCGATCACCGACAGGTTGGTCAGGGTCTGGCTGGAGACCTGACCCAGGCTCTCGCCGGTCACCAGTGCCTCGATGTTCATGCGCTCGGCCAGGTTGGCCGCCACGCGCATCATCATCCGCTTCAGCACCACGCCCATGTGGCCGTTATCGATCTTCTCGAGGATCTCGGCGACGATCGGCTCAAACGGCACCGCCAGGAACTTCACCTTGTGGGAGGCGCCAAACTTGTTCCACAGGTAATAGGCCACCTGCTTGACGCCAACCTCATGGGCCGCGCCACCGAGGTTGAAGAAGCAGTAGTGCACCCGGCAGCCCCGCTTGATGAACTGATAAGACGAGACGCCGGAATCGAAGCCACCGGAGATCAGGCTCAGCACATCCTCCTGGGTCGACAGCGGATAGCCGCCGAGTCCGGGGTGGATCTGGGTGATCAGATAGAGCTTGTCGTCCTCGATTTCGAGGTTGATCTGCAGATCCGGCTTCTTCAGGCGCACGCCACCGGTGACATGGTTCTGGTTCAGGCCGCCACCGACATAGCGCTCCACCTCGATGGAGGTAAACGGATGCTGGCCATGGCGTTTGACGCGCACACAGAAGGTCTTGCCGGCCAGTTGGTCACCGTAGGCCGCCGCCGTGTGCAGGTAGATATCGTGCAGATCGGTGTAACGGAACTCCTGCACCTCGAGAAACGCCTGAATGCCTGGCGTGCAGGAGAGCACCTCGACCACGGCATCACGCTTGCTATCGTCATCACAGCTGACCACCAGCTTGTCCCAGTCCATACGCACCCGCGCCGTGGCCTCGACGCGGCGCAGCACGTTACGCACATTGCCCTGCAGCACCTTGATCATGCGCTGGCGGACGGATTTGCTCTTGATGGTAATTTCCGGGAACAGTTTGACGATGAATTTCATAGCGTGGACTCGATTGATAATGGCCGCCGCAGCGGCAAGGCCGGCACGCCCGCAGGCATACCGACAGCACAGTGACGCCGCCAAGGCGGCGCAGGGGCGCAATTATACCCATGCCGGCGGCCGACCCCAAATAGCGTGTGACAATTCGCTTCCGTGACGCCGGTGAGCGCACTTGCTCCCGCTTCGGGTTAGGAGATGTTAAGATGGCGCCGTTTTGTCATCCGACCGCGCAGGAGACCACATGACCGGCAAGCGAGCAGACACGCTGAGTTTCGAAGCCACCCTCGAGGAGCTCGAACAGATAGTGCAGCAGATGGAGCAGGGTGACCTGCCACTGGATGAGTCGCTCAAGCAGTTTGAGCGCGGTATTCAGCTGGTGCGCGCCGGGCAAGCCAAGCTCACCCAGGCCGAGCAGAAGGTGCGTATCCTGCTGGCGAATCAGGATGGCGAGGAGCAGCTGGTGCCTTTCGACCCGACACAAGGAGAGCAGTAAGTGAACCTGGATGGCTTTCAACGCCAATACCGGCAACGGATTGACCAGCTGCTGCAGCAGCACATTGATGATCTGCCGGAGCTGAGCCCGTCGCTGAAGGCGGCGATGCGCCACGGCCTGCTGCTCGGCGGCAAACGGGTGCGACCGTTTCTGGTCTATGCCACCGGCCAACTGCTCGGCGTCGCCGACGAGATCCTCGATGCCCCGGCGGCCGCCATCGAGTGCATTCATGCCTATTCGCTGATCCACGATGACCTGCCGGCGATGGACGACGACGATCTGCGTCGCGGTCATCCGACGGTGCACAAGGCGTTCGATGAAGCCAGCGCCATCCTCGCCGGCGATGCGCTGCAGACGCTGGCGTTTTCGATCCTCACCGACACGCCGCTACCCGCCCCGCTGCTGGGCAACCAGCTGCAGATGGTCAGCCAGCTGGCCCGCGCCTCCGGTTACCAGGGCATGTGCGGCGGGCAGGCACTGGATCTGGCCGCTGAAGGGCAAAAAGTCGGCCTGACGGCGCTGGAGCAGATCCACCGCCACAAGACCGGCGCGCTGATCGAATGTGCCGTCACGCTCGGCGCCCTGTGTCACCATGGTCTGCAACCGGCCGAGCTGGCCGCGCTGCAGCAGTACGCCGCCGCCATCGGGCTGGCGTTCCAGGTCCAGGATGACATTCTGGATATTACCGGCGACACCGCCACGCTCGGCAAGCCGCAAGGCTCGGATCTGGCGCTCGACAAGAGCACCTACCCGGCGCTGATGGGGCTGGAGCAGGCGCAGGCCATGGCCCGCGATCTGCATCGGCAGGCCCTGGCCGCACTGGCCACCCTGCCCTATAACACGCATATCCTGCGTGCCTTCGCCGACTATGTCGTCGAACGCACCTATTGAGAGTCTGACAAGAAGTCCATGAGTCTGAACATTGCCGATTACCCGACGCTGGCGCTGGCCAATACCCCCGACGAGCTGCGTCAGCTGCCGCCGGAGAAGCTGCCCGAGCTGTGCGCCGAGCTGCGCGATTTCCTGCTGCGCTCCGTCAGTCGCAGCAGCGGCCACCTCGCCTCCGGGCTGGGCGTCGTCGAACTGACGGTGGCCCTGCACTATGTCTACCAGACGCCGTTTGACCGTCTGGTATGGGATGTCGGCCACCAGGCCTACCCGCACAAGATCCTCACCGGCCGCCGCGATCGCATGCACACCATCCGCCAGAAGGATGGCCTGCACCCGTTCCCGTGGCGCGAGGAGAGCGAGTACGACCCGCTGTCGGTCGGCCACTCCAGCACCTCGATCGGCGCGGCGCTGGGCATGGCGATTGCCGCCCGCCACGAGGGCAAGGGGCGCAAGGCGGTGGCCGTCATTGGCGATGGCGCCCTGACCGCCGGCATGGCATTCGAAGCGCTGAACCACGCCGGCGATCTGCACGAAGATTTGCTGGTGATCCTCAACGATAACGAGATGTCGATCTCCGAGAACGTCGGCGCGCTGAACAACCACCTGGCGCGCTGGCTCTCCGGCCAGCTCTACACCACGATCCGCGAAGGCGGCAAGAAGGTGCTCTCCGGGCTACCGCCGGTCAAGGAGCTGGCACGCCGTGCCGAGGAGCACCTCAAGGGCATGGTGATCCCCGGTACCCTGTTCGAGGAGTTCGGTTTCAACTACATAGGCCCGGTCGACGGCCATGACGTCAATGCCCTGATCCGCACGCTGCGCAACATGCGTCAGCTCAAGGGACCACAGCTGCTGCACGTGATGACCAAGAAGGGCAAAGGCTACGAGCCGGCAGAAAAAGACCCTATCGGTTATCACGGCGTGCCGAAATTCAATCCCGACGACGAGTGCCTGCCGAAGAGCAGCGGCGGCAAGCCCGGCTTCTCGGCGATCTTCGGCCGCTGGCTATGTGATATGGCCGCCGCCGACGAGCGGCTGATCGGCATCACGCCGGCGATGCGCGAAGGCTCGGGGATGGTGGAGTTCTCGCAACAGTTTCCGGAGCGCTATTTCGATGTCGCCATCGCCGAACAACATGCGGTGACGCTGGCCGCCGGCATGGCCATTGAAGGGCTCAAGCCGGTGGTCGCCATCTACTCGAGCTTCCTGCAACGCGCCTACGACCAGCTGATCCACGATGTGGCACTGCAGAACCTGCCGGTGCTGTTCGCCATCGACCGCGCCGGTATCGTTGGCGCCGACGGCCAGACTCACCAGGGCGCTTTCGATATCAGTGCGCTGCGCACCGTACCGAACATGACGCTGATGGTGCCGTCGGATGAAAACGAGTGCCGGCAGATGCTCTACACCGGCTTCCTGCTGGACTCACCGGCTGCGGTGCGTTACCCGCGCGGTGCCGGCAACGGCACCCAGCCACAACCGGCGATGACGGCGCTGGCCGTCGGCAAGGCGCGCGTGCTGCGCCATGGCCAGCGCGTGGCTCTGCTGGCCTTCGGCACCCTGTTGCATCAGGCAGCCCCGGTCGCCGAGGCGCTGGATGCCACCCTGGTGGATATGCGTTTCGTCAAACCGCTGGATGAGGCGCTGCTGGCCGAACTCGCCGCCAGCCACGACCTGCTGGTGACGCTGGAAGAGGGCGCGCTGATGGGCGGTGCCGGCTCGGCGGTGATTGAGGCGTTGCAGCGTCTGCGTTGCCTGAAACCTGTGCTGACACTGGGTCTGCCGGATCGCTTCATCGAACAGGGCAGCCAGGAGGAGATCCTCGCCGCCTATGGTCTCGACAGCGCCGGTATCCGCCGCCAGATCGACGCCTTCCTGGCCGGTTGAAGCAGCCAGCCCCGCTCACGCTACCCTTAACGGCCGCTCATTGCGGCCGTTATATTATTTATTTCCGCACCAATGAAATAATATTTAGCCAATATCTATCGACGGAAATATTAAATAAATGGCGCGAGGGCTGAATATATTTTTTATTTAAATATCATGGCATTAATTAAAAAATAAAGCGCCCTGAAATTAACTGCGATATTAATACTCGAATTATAAAATAATCTGCGCCGGTCGCATTAAATATATCATTGCCGGCGGTGAGTCGAATTCATCACGCCCGCCCCTGTCATCGCGGCAATCGCCCCTGTCATCGCGGCAATGATGATGGCGAATATCGCGACACGGCGGCCAACAGCAACAAAAAAGCCCTCGCAAGGGAGGGCTTTTTCCAGACACCGACCGCGTACGGCCGCGTCGCTTAGTGACGACCGCAACCACCGCCGCCACAGCATTCGTGGTCATCGTCATGCTCGTGAGCATGGCCGTGGCCACCGCAGCACTCATGATCGTCACCGTGGTCGTGACCGTGACCGCCGCAGCAGCCCTCGTGCTCATGATGATGACCACCCTGACCGTGAACATGGCCGTGGGCGATCTCTTCGGCCGTCGCGGCACGCACATCACGCACTGTGACGTTGAAGTGCAGGTTGACGCCGGCCAGCGGGTGGTTGGCATCGACCTTGACGAAATCTTCCGCCACTTCGACCACCGTCACCGGACGGTGGCCATCATCGGTATCGGCGACGAAGGTATCGCCTTCAGCCACTTCCATACCATCGAACAGCTCGCCCGGTACCTTTTGCACCAGATCTTCGTCGTATTCGCCATAGGCATCGGCGGCATCGACATTCAGCTCGAAGCTGTCGCCGGCAGCGCGGTCATACAGGGCCTTTTCCAGACCCGGAACCAGAAAACCGGCGCCGTGCAGGTAGACCAGCGGCTCGCGGCCTTCGGTGCTGTCCAGCACATCGCCAGACTCATCAGAAACGGTATAGTCGAGGGTAACTACGCTCAGGTGGCTTACTTTCATGTCGGATTCCCGCTGTTGGCGCCGCCCCATGAGCGGCTGGAAAAACTGCGCATCAGCATACCGGAAAAAAAAACCGCCGCCTACCGCAGCCAGGGCGCTGACACGGCGCTTTTGGCGTGAAAATGTGTCCCCACGCCCCTTTTTCCGTATAATCGGCGCCAATTCAACGCAGCCGACAGGCCTCCATGTTCTATCCGGTTCACATTGACACCCAAACTACGCCGATCCTGCTGCCGCTTGGCCGCCGGCGTGCCGTCGCCGACCAGCTGCTCTACCTGAGCGCCGGCTCGGCCCTGCTGCGCCTCGGCCGCCACGAACAGGTGCTGCGGGCCGGCGATCTGTTCTGGCTGCCCGCCGATTGCCTGCATGGCCTGACGCTGTGGCAAGGCGCCTGTCTCAGCCGAATCCGCTTCTCGCTGCGGGTCAGCGGTGCGCGCCCCAGCGCCGCCGGCTTTATCCATGGGGATGCGCTGCTGGTCGCCACATTGCAGCGACTGCTGACATTGCCACCCCCCCATGACTGGCAGGGCCACGCCGGGCGCCTGTTGCGCCTGCTGGGCGATCTTCTGCCGGAGTGGCAGGTACACAACCAGCCACAGCGCGCACTGCCGGCCGGCTTGCAGACCGCGCTGCAGCAGCTGATGCAGGGCCAGGATCTGACGGCGATAGCCAACGCCTGCCTGCGCGAACAGGGACTGTCGCCACGCGAGGTGATGGATCTGTTCCAGCACGAGCTCGGTTGCAGCCTGATCGGCTGGCAGGAGCAGTGGCAACTGCTGCAAACCCAGACGCTGCTGCGCCAGGGCCACAGTGAAGAGGCCGCCTGGCGCCAGGCTGGCCTGGCCAGCGCCGCCCAGTATCAGCAGTGCCAGCAACGCTATCTGGCACCCTCCCCGCTTTCAGCACGGACATCCTCATGATCATCGCCAGTCAGATCGAGCTGCGTCGCGGCAATACCCTGCTGCTGGATAACGCCAGCGCCACCATCTATCCCGGCCACAAGGTTGGTCTCGTCGGCAAGAACGGCTGCGGCAAGTCATCGTTCTTCGCGCTGCTCAAGGGCGAGCTGACGGTCGACAACGGCAGCCTGTCCGTGCCGGCCGGCTGGCAGCTGGCCAGTGTCGCCCAGGAAACCCCGGCGCTGGACAAACCGGCGCTGGAGTATGTCATCGATGGCGACCGCGAATACCGCGCGCTGGAGACGGCGCTGCAGCAGGCCGAGCGTGACGGTGACGGCCTGCGCGTCGCCGAGCTGCACGGCCGCATCGAGGCCATCGGCGGTTACAGCATCCGGGCCCGCGCCGGCAGCCTGCTGCACGGCCTGGGCTTTGCCAGCGAACAGCACGCGTCGCCGGTGCGCGCCTTCTCCGGCGGCTGGCGTATGCGCCTGAACCTGGCGCAGGCGCTGCTGTGCCGTTCCGATCTGCTGCTGCTCGACGAACCGACCAACCACCTGGACCTGGATGCGGTAATCTGGCTCGAAGGCTGGTTAAAGAGTTATCGCGGCACCCTGGTGCTGATCTCCCACGACCGCGACTTCCTCGACCGCGTCATCGAACGCATCATTCACATCGAGAACGGCAAGCTCAACGAATACACCGGTGGCTACTCGGACTTCGAACTGCAGCGCGCCGAACAGCTGGCACAGCAACAGGCGATGTACGACAAGCAGCAGCAGACGCTGGCGCACATGCAGTCCTATGTCGACCGCTTCCGCTACCAGGCGACCAAGGCGCGTCAGGCCCAGAGCCGGTTAAAAGCGATGGAGCGCATGGAACGCATCCTGCCGGCCCATGTCGACTCACCGTTCCAGTTCAGTTTCCGTGCCCCGGATGCACTGCCCACGCCGTTGATCGTCATGGAGAACCTGAGCGCCGGTTACGGTGACAGTCTGATCCTCGACAAGATCAAGCTCAACCTGGTGCCCGGTTCGCGCATCGGCCTGCTCGGCCGCAATGGCGCCGGTAAGTCCACCTTCATCAAGCTGCTGGCCGGTGAGCTGGCGCCGCGCTCCGGCCGCCTCGAGCCGGCCAAGGGTGTGCGCATCGGTTACTTCGCCCAGCATCAGCTGGAGTTCCTGCGCAACGACGACAGCCCGCTGGCCCACCTGACCCGGCTGGCCCCGGATCGTCCGGAGCAGGAGCTGCGCAACTTCCTCGGCGGCTTCGGCTTCCACGGTGACAAGGCACTGGAGCCGGTCGGTCCCTTCTCCGGCGGCGAAAAAGCGCGGCTGGTGCTGGCGCTGGTGGTGTGGGACAAGCCGAACCTGTTGCTGCTGGATGAACCGACCAACCACCTGGATCTGGACATGCGCGAGGCGCTGAACCTGGCCCTGCAAGGGTTCGAGGGCGCCATGGTCATCGTCTCGCACGATCGCCACCTGTTGCGCAGCACCGCCGACGAGTTCTATCTGGTGCACGGCGGCCGCGTCGAGGCATTCGATGGCGACATCGACGACTACCACAAGTGGCTGCTGGAGCAGGAGCGCAACCAGGCGGCCGCCGACAAACCCACCGAGGCGGGTGCCTTCTCGGCCGCGGCACGCAAGGATCAGAAGCGGCGCGAAGCCGAGTTCCGCCAGGCGATCCGACCGTTGAAACAGCAGTTGGAAAAACTCGAAGCGCGCATGGAGAAGATCCAGCTGCGCCTGCAGCAGATCGAAACTGATCTGGCGGATCCCGAGATCTATACCGATGGCGCCAAGCCGAAGTTGACGGCCCTGCTGGCCGAACAGGGGCCGCTGACGGGCGAGCTGGAAGCGATTGAGCTGGAGTGGATGACCCTCAGTGAAGATCTGCAGCTGCGCGAACAGACCTTTGCCGCCGGTGACTAGGCCGCGCGCCTGTCCCGCCCACTATGCTGATGCTATCGACGGCACGCCGTCAGAAACAGGAGACCCCTCATGCTGAGTTATCGCCACGCCTTTCACGCCGGTAACCATGCCGACGTGCTCAAGCATGCCGTCGAGACACTGCTGCTGGCCCAACTGCGGCAAAAAGAGAAGCCGTTCTGCTATCTGGACACCCACGCCGGCGGCGGTTGTTATGACCTCAGCGGCGACTGGTCACAGAAGAAGGCCGAGTACCAAGACGGCATCGCCCGCTTGTGGGACGAGCGCGCCGACTGGCCCGAGCTGGCCGACTACTTCAGCGTGATCGAGACGCTGAACGAGCAGACGCTGCGTTTCTATCCCGGCTCGCCGGAGGTGGCGCGCCACCTGACCCGCGAGCAGGATCGGCTGGCACTGATGGAGCTGCACAATCAGGAGATCGAGATCCTGCGCCGCCATCTGGGCCATGATCCGCGCACCGCGCTGCACCACCGCGATGGCTTCGAAGGGCTGCTCGGCCTGCTGCCCCCGACACCACGCCGCGGCATGGTGCTGATCGACCCGCCGTATGAACTCAAGGAGGACTATGGCCGCGTGGTGAGTACGCTGCAGAAGGCGCTGCGCAAGTGGCCAACCGGTATCTATGCCGTCTGGTACCCGATCCTGGCCGAAGCCAACGACCGCAGCCGTGATCTGCTGCAAGCCTGTCAGGAGCGGCTGGGGTGTCCGCAACTGGTGGCCGAGCTGCAGGTGGCACCACAACAGGCGGAATGGGGCATGGACGGTTCCGGCATGCTGATCCTCAATCCGCCCTGGCAGCTCGATACCCAGCTGGCGAGCCTGCTGCCGCGGCTGCGGGATCGCCTGGCGCAACACGCCGACGCCCGCTGTCGCGTCGAATGGCTGGTTGCGGCGCAATAAGCCAAGCGGCGCCCAGCAGCGCAGATGATGAAAAGCAACAGGCGCCGTGATGGGCGCCTGTTGTGTTTTTGCCTGCGCACGCACCGTCTCACCGGGCCCGCGCCATCGTTCACGGCCAGCACGCCGGCGGCCAGCGCTGCGCATCCACATCCAGCGTCAACCGCTGGCAGCCCTGGTCGCTGCGCTGCGGCGATGCGGTTTTCGCATACGCCGTCAGCAAATACCCCGTCGCCGTGGTGTTGAGCGCATAGTCGTAATGCTCATCGCTGGCAGGCCCCAACGCCGCCAGGCTGGTACTGAACTGTCCCTGCTCGACCTTGTACGCCTCCTGGCGCAACTGCAACGTCAGCAACTGGTTGATGGCTGCACCGCGCCGGCTCTGGCACACCCACTGCTGATACCCGGGCCAGGCCATGCCGGCCAGGATCGCCACTATCGCCAACGCCACCAACAACTCCAGCAGGGAAAAACCGTCATGGGCTCTCAACACGCGCTACTCCTTGAATTCAGGCAGGCTTGCCATATCAAATATCGTCGTTGAGGCTAATCCAGTCGGCCAGCCAATGTAATAACCGGAAATAACAATGTCAGTCTTCACAGGGAATATATTCAACCCATGACGCCCTGCCACACAAATAAATAAAGGAGGCAAGCCTCCTTTATTTTTAATATGTTATTTCTGGAAATTAATCGGGATAGGCATCCAGCACCGAGAGCAAATTCAACGTCGGTGCCCCGCCCCCACCCGCAGCATTAGATAGCCCTTCATCATAATGAAAGCCTAATGGGTTTTGAATTTGTATACTTTTCCCCAATAGAGATCCTGAAAACTCACCCGCACCGGCTTTAATTCCGATATTGGCCAAAGGCGCATATACCGCGGAAAACATAGGTGTATTCACACCCTCATGATTTTCAGCACGGATATTAACCTGATCGCCTGTATCCGTATAAATAGAAACTGGTGGCACACCACCATTATTGCTTGTTCCTAGCGGTGCACCATCGGATGACAGGATGGCGACATCATTCATATCCACTACTGCATTTATGCCATTAGTCACCTGTTTGATTGTCAAACTTTTACCATGACTCACCTTGACAATAAGATTCGCCATGGTTACACCACCGGTCACATATAAGGTGGTGTTTTGTGTCACCTCGATAACCTGCTTATTATCAGCATTATCTCCTTTGAGATCTAATTTGCTATACGTTTTATTATTAGCTGACGCCATGTTGGTAAATGAACTATTAGTCAGTTCGCCATTATTACCGGCAGGTAACGTCCCCAGCTGTTGCTTCAACCAGGTATTATCAGCGCGCGCTTTGCAATACTCAGCCAGTACGCCTGGTTCAGGAATAGAGGGTTGAGGGTTTTTCGACCGGTCAGTGGCGTTATAATTTACGCCCCCTAATACCTTGCCATTGCCATTGTCCGTCGCAATGCTGTTGCCATCCACTGACAAGCTGCCATTGATGGTACCTTTTAAATCAGCACTGGCGGCTGAAGCATTGCCTTTAATGGTGCTATTGCCATTAGTTACCAACTCCCCGGTAGCCACCACATTACCATTCACCACAGTATTACCATTTAACCGGACCGAGTTGGCGGAAACACCACCTTGTACCGAAGAACCAGAATCTGCGATAAAACCACCACCGGAGTGAATATTTCCACCAACATTATTATTGCCATTCAAAGTTACATCTGTTTTGGCTGTAACATTCCCACCCACATTAGTATTGCCATTTAATATGACCACACCATTGGCAGTTACATTTCCAGAAACAGTAGAACCAGAGCCTTTCGAGTGAACGTATCCATTATATGTTGTTAAATCCCCATTAATAACAGATAAACCAACGGGTATTTTTGTTGGCTCACCAATGATTTCGATGCCATTACCGTTTACTATCGCCACAGAGGCATTGCTGGCTCGATTGGAGTTTACATTGTAGCCACCTTTATTGGAGTCATAGCTATCGATAAAACCGCCACCAGTCACTTCTAAGTTTTCACACCCAATGACACCTTTAGCAATAGCTGAACCGCTAGCACGTAACTCAAAACGCGCTTTTAATTGTGCGGTCGCATCATTACCGACATCATGGCCGGTGCTTAATAATGTCAAACGTTTGTCTGTGCTGGAATAAACAACATTTGATAGGCGATAGACATCCGGATTACCCCGTAATGCCGCAATGCCGCCATTATTGGCAATCGTTGTAATATCGGTACCATTGGCTAATTGAGTCTTGACATAATCCAGCGCTGCGGCGATGCCTTTTTCCGCCGCCAGACGCGCATTAATCATTTTCTGCTGATTACCGCTCATGCGCTCTTGTAATTGATTTTCACGAATGGAAACAAACGCCACCATGCTGGCGACCATTGCTAATATCAATACCGTCACCAATACGTAACCACGCTGGCGACCGGACTGAGCCATCTTAATTCCCATGTCTGCTCCTTAAATTAAATCCCGTTCAAGGGGTTACCTTGTCCTTGATATATTTTTGGCGAAGGGCAAATTGCATTGTTATTCCGCTCGAGAGCGAGGTTGGTACATCCTGCGGCGTCAGGGTCAGCTGCACGCCATAGCTGCCAAGGGTCGAAACGGCCATGCTGGCAATATGGGTGGCGATCACCTGCGCCGCACCGTTCCCGTCACGGCAGAGCACATTATTATTTTGCAACGTAAAGACATCCTGATCGCCATTGCTGCGGCTATGGCCCAGGCAACTGAGCACCACATCACCGGTTTGCAGGTTGTTATAGGTGACGGTCAGACTTTGCGGCGTCGCGCTGACACTGTCGGCCTGATGCAGACTGCGGGCGACGAGCTGATAGACGCTGCGCAGGTTCTCCTGGGCAATCTCCAGCTTGTTCGCCGTCAGGATGGTGCCTTTGAGGGTGCTGTAAAATGAGGCTGTTCCCAGCACAATCACCAGCCCGAGCACCATGGCGATCATCAACTCGATCAGACTAAAACCGTTGTGGTTACGCACTGAATTCATCATCGCTTCCGTTATGGGCAGATGGCCGGGTAAGTCACCTGCAGGGCCAGGGTGTTGTTATCGCTCAACCGGCTATCGCTCCAGTTGAGGGTATAGGTGCCACTGCTGGCAAAGCTGGTGGGCACTGTGCCGCTGGTGCTGGCAGGCAAGCTGGCGCGCCAGCTGGTCAACGTCGCGGTATAGACGGCAGCGCTGGCCTGGTTATTACACAGATCACCCCATACCCGCTCGACCAGGTTGTTGGCATGAATCGTCGCCACCGTGTATTCCAGACTGCTATAGGCAGACTGCAACGCCTTCAACTGCAAGGTTCCCAGCCCAAGTAGCGCAATCGCCGCGACGATCAACGCAATCAGGATCTCCAGCAGCGCAAAACCGGATAAACGACCAGATGTGCGAATGGATGGAGGCATCATGGCTCAGCAATCTCCATCCGTGAGGGCACCGCTGGGACGGACACACAGGGTGCGCGTCTGGTTCAGCGTGCTGGAGGTGACGGTGATTTGCTGCGACGTGCTGACCGAGCCATTGGCAGTCACCCGGATCTGGGTACTGGCAGCTGCGGAGGGCACATTAACACTCAACGTCACCCCCTGTGCCGGCGCCCCGGCCGACCAGATGAGGGTCGAGGGCGTGACTTGCCACACCTCAACGCCTTGATTCCAGTCAGCGTTCACCGGCCGCACCTCTATCGCCGTGGTTTTCTTCACTGCTTCGCTGCGCGCCATGCGGTAGGCCATCGAGATCGACTGGGTCGTGGTATCCAGCCGGGAGTTACTCACCAGCGAACTGTAGGCCGGAACCGCGATGGCGATCAGGATGATGCCGACCGCCACGGTCACCATCATCTCGACCAGCGTGAAGCCTGCCGTGCCCATCGTTCTGTGTTGCGTCATCCCTGTTACCTCCAGCAAGAGGCCGGTGTCCGTACCCCGGCCTGGTTGATCGTCATGGTGCCGCAGCTCTCGCCACTCTGGCTGCCAGTGGGTGCCGCTTGCACCTCGTAGGCCGTGGCTGAAGAGGAGGCCGAGAGCGAAAAGTTGTAATACGCGGTAGGCAAATCGGCGCTGGGCAGCGTGAGCGGATACGCCCCGGTGCGGGCAAACGAGCGCTCCATCAGATGCGAGAGCGTCAGCAAGCCTTGTTGAGCCTGCTGTCGCCGGCTATCGCGCACATACTTCTGATAGCCAGGCACCGCCACCGCCGCCAGAATGGCCACGACAGCGACGACGATCATCAACTCGATCAGGGTAAACCCGGATCCTCTGGTTGCTTTCACCATACCTCTTCCTTGTTTCATCTCGGCTACGTTTTCCGACACGTAATTGGTCTGCAGACAGCTGCAATTTCAGCTAGATACAACACTCAATAGAGTCTCACGAAGCCGTGCTATGACCAAACGAAACGTTACCAACGGGGGCTATTTTGCGAGCCAGGTAGCGATTTGTCCCTGATAACCGTCCTTGTGATTTAAAGGAGTCGGCCGCCTGTCGAGACCAGCTTCAGGCCAGGATCTATGGCCATCGCGGCAATGACCACAACGAGTGAGGTGTAAAATTGAGTAAAAGATCAATTTTACTGTTTAACGGCAGGATATGGTCGTTGTGTGCTGTTTTGTTATGAATTACGTCGCAGCATCATCTCGATCACCTGAAGTTTAGTGATCATGCCGCCCCCACCCATTGCAAGCAGGGATTAACCCCACTTGGATACAGACGCAGCCAAGAAAGCGCTTTCTATGCCAACAAACTACGGTAACGTTACAGATCAATACCTGCGTCACAAAAACCGCATTTGTTTAATAATTTCTTATTTATCATTAAGATAAATAACTGCTTCACGTATTTACATCACTACTTTTCCGCGCCAATCTATCGGCAATTCCACCATAAGGTTCGAGCGAAACTTTTTTGGCACCGACAAAAAGACCCAATTGGAAATCAACTATAAAAAAACGGTATCAGCCAGAGAAAGCGCTAGCCAACGACTAAAATTGGGTTGAAAGCGTTGAAACTCTCCCACCATGCCATATCTGCCGCTCCCGCTGTACGAGCGTCCCGAATGAGCCAATACGTGGGCAAAATGCAGAATTCAGGACGAAGGATATGGCAACACAATCTACGACACCAAGAACCCATGGGGATGGGTTCACGCTGCTGGAGCTGATGGTGGCGATTGCCATTTTGGCAATCATAGCGACGGTCGGAGTCCCGGCGTTCAATAACCTGGCACGCGACAGCGGTGTCAAAGCGGAGGCCAACCTGCTGCTCAACAGCATTCATCTGGCACGCAGCGAAGCCGTCAAGCGCGGATCGGCCGTCTGGATCGCCCCGTTGACCAGCAATGACTGGTCTTCTGGCTGGGAGATCCGCATCGATAACGGCGACAACACCTTCAGCGCCACCGGCGATACCCTGTTCAAACGCTTTGATCCACTCAAGAGCAGCATCAGTAATGCCCCGGCACGGCTGCTGTTGTCAGCACAGGGCAATCTGGTTTCCCCTACCGCGGCGGTCGCCATCAAACTCAAACCGAACGGTTGCGAGAATAACGAACAACGCCAGCTCAATATTGAATTGTCAGGTCGTGCCAGCCTGCAGCGCATCAGCTGCAGCAGTTAAACCAGGAGAGGCTATGAATCAGCATCTTGCTCATCGCCAACGGGGAGCCACTCTGCTAGAGGTATTAATCGCCCTGGTGATTCTGGCATTAGGCGTGCTGGGAATGGTGGCGCTGCAAACCACCTCGCTCAAAAGCAACCAGACCGCCATGACCCGCAGTCTGGCCACCGAGCTGGCCAACGAAATCACCGATCTGATGCGCGCCAATCAGAGCCAGGCTCGCGCCGGCAGCTACGACGTCGCCCTGACAGCCGCCGCCCCGACAGGCACCGCCGCCTATGCCGTGGATTTGCAAAACTGGAAGCGGCGCCTGGCCACGCTACCTGATGGCAAGGGCAGCATCAGCCACTCGGGAGCCGCATTTACCGTGACAATCCAATGGAATGAATCGCGTCTGAAGAACGCCTCGTCCAGCCAGCAGTTCATTTACCGGACGGAGCTATAGCCATGACACGCCTCATGTCGGGAGCACAACCAAACCGCGGTTTCGGTTTAGTTGAAATAATGATCGCCATCGTATTGGGACTGTTGCTGACCGTCGCGGTACTACAAGTGTTTGTCGCCAACAACCGCACCTATCAAACTGGCGAGGCCGTCGCCCAGGTGCAGGAGGCCACGCGTTATCTGCAGAGTGAACTGCCGCGGCAATTGCGCATGGCCGGATACCGAGGCTGTCTGAGCAAGCAGGATATCTCGCTGGTCAACACCCTGAACAATGCGTCAACCCTGACCTATGACTTCAATGCCGGGCTACGGGGCTACGATAATCTGGGTGCGACCCTACCTAGCGAGCTGGCAACCCACCTGACCGGCGATCCGGCCCCACTGGTTGGCACCGATCTGCTGATGATACAGAGGCCCGACTCGCAGCCGCTGAGCATCGTCGCCAACAACAATGCCGCTCAGCTGTTTGCCGTCGAGGAAGCAAACAATGTGCTGGCCATCGGCGACATCGCCATCGTCACCGACTGCAACAAAGGCCATATCTTCCAGGTCACCAATATCACGCTCTCTGGTGGCAAGGCCAACATAGTTCACAGTGGCGTCAACTCAGTCACGCCGGGCAATAGCATCAGCAGCTGGGATCCGAACAACAAGCTGAATATCTACGGCACCAACGCCGAAATCATGCGTTATGGCAGCCAGACCTATTATCTGGCAACCAACGCCGCCACCGGACGGCCGGCGCTATACAGCAAGCTCAATGGCGGCGCTGCGACCGTGATGCAAGATGGCGTCTATAACCTGCAAATCCTGTATGGCATCGACACCAATGCCGATCGCCAGACCGATCGTTATGTCACCGCCGGCAACGTCTCAATGTGGACTCAAGTGCTCACCATCAAGATGGAGTTGTTGCTCGGCTCGTCGGAGACCGGAGTGGTCAACACGCGCCAGAACATCACCTTTAATGGCAGCACCAGCAGCGCGGCAGACACCCGCTGGTATCTGCCGACCACTGTCACCGCCGTGCTGCGCAACCGACTGAACTAGGAAAGCCTATGCAAACCACAACATCACACATAAAACAAGGCGGCATGGTTCTGGTTATTTGTCTCATCATGCTGCTGCTGTTAACGCTGACCGGGCTTGCCGCCATGCAAGGCAGCGCACTGCAAGAAAAGATGGCCGGTAACAGTCGTGATAGTGAACATGCGTTCCTGGCTGCCGAAGCAACACTGCGCGATGGCGAAGATCTGCTCGCCGCCTCTGGGGCCGGCCTGACGTTTGCCACCGATGGCAGCAATGGGCTCTACGACAAGATGGCCAGCGGCGCCACCGCAACCGACTGGCGCGCCAGCGGCACCGTCTGGCGCACCGCGTCCACCATCAGCGGCATTGCCGAAACACCGCGTTTCTATATTGAACGCTGGCCCGAGATCATCAACAAGGGCAAGAGCCTGGAAGCCGATACGCCGTTGGAAACCACCATCATCTATCGGGTCACCGCCAGCTCTGTCGGCCAGACCGGAACCAGCCGTGCCGTATTGCAATCCACGTTCCGGCGCTAGCCGATAACGGAATAAGGACTACCACTATGAAACCGATGCCCGCTCCACATTATCTGGTCGCCCTGACGACGTGTATCGCCTTGTTATGTGGCCAGAACGTTCTCGCTGATACCCTGGCCAGCAAACCGCTCTATTTACAGAGTGATAATGCCATTGCGCCAAATCTGGTATTTACTTTTGATAATTCCGGCTCAATGGAGTGGTATTATCTAACTGACTCAGACTCGGCGCCAACAAATAGTACGGCATTTAAGCCGAGTGTAAATAAACTCTATTACAACCCAGAGGTAAGATATCTCCCCAGAGTCGATAGTAGTGGCAACAGCCTTGGCAATTCGACAAGTAGAGATTGTCCAACATTATCGAACGCCGACACACTGGACAGCACACAAATATCCAACTATGCCCAATATGGATATATTGACTATAATGCCAGAGGGCAAATGTGGTCTATCGACCCCCAAAATTACCTCTGTTTCTATATTGATGGCAGTGGCAATCAAATAAACATCACCCCTAATACGGCGACTTATTCTCGCGGCAGTAAACGAACTGATTGTACAGCCCAGAGTAATGGGACCCGACAGTGTAGTTACGCTCAGGAAAAACAGAATTTTGCCAACTGGAATGAATATTACAGCACGCGCGCCAAAGCCGCACAAACCGGCATTGGTCTGGCTTTCGCCCAGCTGGATGCCTCGGTACGGGTCGGGTACGGCAGTCTGCATCATGATCAGATGACGATAGACGGCATAGCCACGGACACCATTGAAGCCGGTGTACGGCCTTTTAATTCAACCATAAAAAGCAATTTCTATAACTGGCTTTATGCCATTCCACTTGGCGGCTATACCCCGCTAAGACGAGCGATGGATGATGTTGGGAAATATTATGAACGCAGCGGCACTGGCAGCCCCTGGGCAGATAATCCTGCGACGGACAGTGACAGCAGTCAATTTAAAACTTGCCGCCAGAGTTACCATATATTGATGACAGACGGCTACTGGAACGTAAATAATTCACGAAACCCTACGGCCGGCTGGGCAAATACTGCTGCCGCAAGAGAAAATAATGACAACACCAATGGTTCATCCATAACCAATGACAGAGATAACTCTACCTATCAATATACGCCGGTTAAACCGTATAAAGATAATTACGCGGATACGTTGGCTGACGTTGCCATGTATTACTGGAAGCGGGATCTGCAGCCTAATGTCAAAAACAAAATTGCCCCCACATCGGATGACCCTGCGTTCTGGCAACACATGGTCAACTTTACCGTCAGCTTTGGTCTGAGCGGCTCACTCCCCTCATCTACCCCGGCCTTGCAAAGCACGACGCTGGCGGCAATCACCGCCGGAACCAGCAGTTGGCCGGATCCGACGGATCGAGAAGATAATCAGCGCGTCGATGATCTTTGGCATGCGGCCGTCAACAGTCGGGGGGGCTTCTACAGTGCCTCCGATCCCAGCCTGTTTATCGACGCCCTGACCGATGCCTTTGCCCAGGTCCAGGCGCGCAGCGGTGCCTCCAGTGCCACAGTCAGCAACACAGCCCGCCTGAGCAACACCAGCCGCATGTATCAAGCCAGCTTCAACTCAGGAGACTGGAGTGGTGAGTTGACGGCCTTTGCGCTGGGTACCGATGGCAGCATAGGTAATGCACTGTGGCGAGCGTCAAGCAATATCCCGGCAGCCGTATCCCGTGCCATCTATACGAGAAAGACCACCGGTGGCAACGCCGTCTCCTTCACTTGGAGCAATTTAGATACCAGCCAACAGGCGGCGCTGAACAAGGATGCCGCAGGCACCACCGACAGCCAAGGCTCTAACCGGCTGGACTGGGTGCGCGGAGATCAGAGCAAGGAGCTGAACCGGACCAATGGCCTGTTCCGCACGCGCAGCACCCTGCTGGGCGATATCATCAACTCCAGTCCGGTGCTGGTCAGCAATCAAGACTACGGAGTGGGTGATGCCGCCTTTACCAGTAGCAAGGCCAGCCGTACGCCGATGCTGTATGTCGGTGCCAACGACGGCATGCTGCACGGTTTTCGCGAGTCCGATGGGGTCGAACGTTTTGCGTATATTCCGGCCGAAACAGTCCTCAAACTGAACAAACTGACGGATGCCGCCTACGCGCGTAATCATATCTATCTGGTGGACGGCAGCCCGAAAGTCGGGGATGCCCAATTCGGCAGCAACTGGAAAACCATACTGCTCGGCAGTACAGGTGCGGGTGGCAAGACGGTGTTCGCGCTGGATATCACGGCGCCGGACAGTTTCAGTGCCAGCAACGCAATGTGGGAATATACCGGCAGTGACATGGGCTATACGATACCGCAGCCGACCATGGGCCAACTGGCTAGCAGCGACTGGGTCGCCATCGTTCCGAACGGTTACGAAGATGCCCGTGCCGCTAAGCTGCTGGTACTTAACCTGCAAAATGGCAATAAACTCAAAGAGTTGGCAGGGGATGAAAGCAGCAGCAACGGCACTATGAACGGCCTGAGTACCCCGATACCAGTGGATCTGAACGGCGATCGGATTACCGATCTAGTGTATGCCGGCGATCTGCTGGGCAACCTGTGGCGCTTCGATCTGCGCTCCAGCCAAAGTAATGGCTGGACCGTCAGCAAGATATTTACCGCCTGCGTAGATGCCACCTGCAGCAGTAGCAACCGGCAGCCGATTACCGCCCGCCCCATGGTCATAACCCATCCCAATGGCGGCGTAATGGTACTGTTCGGCACCGGCAGCTACTTCCGCGATGGCGACCGCACCTCGACCCAGCTGCAAACCTTGTATGGCGTCTGGGACAAGCTGGAGGCCGATCCGGCCGTGATTACCAAGAGCCAGCTGATCCAGCAGACCATAGTGACGGAGAGCACGGCGACCAGCAACGCTGGCTTGTCGGTGCGCGTCATCTCCAACAATGAGGTCAATTACAACGAAAAACGCGGCTGGTACCTGAACCTGATGTCGCCTTCGTTGACGACGCCGGTCGGCGAACGGGTAATCAGCGATCTACAACTCCGTGAAGATCAGCTGGTCGTAACCACTATGCTGCCCTCTTCCG
>CAMFKP010000042.1 GCA_945957385.1 uncultured Aeromonadaceae bacterium | reverse complement strand
TCTCTGCCCTGTCAGCGAGGCGGCATTATAGGGATGCCGCGCTCGTTGGCAAGCACTTTTTCCTGAAAAAACATAACCAACAGTTCGTTTGCGCACCAAACCAGCAACCAGCCGATTTGGTGTGCAAATTGTTACTAATTATGCGTCTCGCATTATCATAACACCGTCTTGAATATCGAGAAGCAGCGGTTTCCCCGGTTGCGCTTTACCAGACAAAATCATCTGAGCCAGCGGATTCTCCAGTTCCTGTTGTATCGTTCGCTTCAATGGCCGGGCACCATATACCGGATCAAACCCAGCCTCCGCGAGGTGATTCAACAATGCCTCGTTAAGCTCGACGACATAGCCCATACCCTCTAACCGCGATAACAGCGCCTTGAGCTGAATACGAGCAATGGACTGGATATGTTCGCGTCCTAGCGGATGAAATACGACCGTTTCATCAATTCGATTCAAGAACTCGGGCCGGAAGCTATGCGATAGCACATCCATTACCATGTTTTTCATCTCAGCATAAGCCAATGAGCCATGGTGTTCTTGAATGAGGTCGGATCCCAGGTTCGATGTCATGATTACCACGGCATTGCGAAAATCAACCGTACGACCTTGGCCATCAGTTAACCGGCCATCATCCAACACTTGCAACAGTATGTTAAACACATCCGGGTGTGCCTTTTCTATTTCATCCAGCAAGATGACTGAATAAGGCTTACGACGCACAGCCTCGGTGAGATAGCCACCCTCCTCATAACCAACATATCCAGGAGGTGCCCCCACCAGTCGTGCCACGCTGTGTTTTTCCATGAATTCAGACATGTCGATACGAACCATGGCATCCTGCGTATCAAATAGGAATTCTGCTAATGCCTTGCATAACTCGGTTTTACCCACACCTGTGGGCCCGAGGAACAAAAAGGAGCCGATAGGGCGCATCGGATCTGATAATCCGGCACGACTACGACGTATTGCATTCGCCACCGCATCTACGGCCTCATTTTGTCCAATGACACGGCTATGCAACTGTTGCTCCATCCGCAACAACTTTTCTTTCTCACCTTCAAGCATGCGGGCAACAGGAATTCCGGTCCAACGTGCCAGGACTTCGGCGATTTCGGCATCTGTTACGCGATTACGCAACAATTTCTGTTCTTGCATCTCAGCCAGCGAAGCTAAATCGAGCTGTTTTTCCAGTTCAGGAATTCGGCCATATCTGAGCTCAGACATTTTCCCCAGATCCTGCGCACGGCTTGCCACCTCAAACTCCTGTCGCGCTTTCTCTAGCTCAGCCTTGATATGTTGCGTTCCGGCCAGTGATGCCTTCTCCGCCTTCCATACCTCTTCCAACTCGTTATATTCCCGATCCTTTTCCTGCAGTTCTCGGTTGATAAGTTCGAGACGCTTCAGACTCGCGTCGTCGGGTTCTTTCATCAACGCCTGCTGCTCCATCTTGAGCTGAATAATGCGGCGCTCAAGGCGATCGAGTTGTTCCGGTTTGGAGTCAATCTGCAAACGGATACTGGCTGCAGCCTCATCAATCAAATCAATCGCTTTATCCGGTAATTGCCGATCCGAAATATAACGGTGCGATAAAGTTGCTGCGGCAACAATCGCCGGATCGGTGATTTGAACATGGTGATGCAGTTCGTAGCGCTCTTTCAAACCGCGTAAAATCGCTATGGTATCTTCGACATTCGGCTCTTCAACCAACACCTTTTGGAAGCGTCGTTCGAGCGCGGCATCTTTCTCTATATATTGGCGGTATTCATCAAGTGTTGTAGCCCCCACACAGTGTAATTCACCCCGCGCCAGTGCTGGTTTGAGCATATTGCCGGCATCCATAGCGCCATCGGCCTTACCAGCCCCAACCATAGTATGCAGTTCATCGATGAATAAAATGACGCTACCCTCTTCCTTGGCTAGCTCATTGAGAACAGCTTTGAGTCGTTCCTCGAATTCACCACGATATTTCGCTCCTGCGACCAGGGCGCCCATATCCAACGACAGTACCCGTTTGTTTTTAAGGCTGTCAGGAACCTCACCCTTGATAATGCGCTGAGCCAAACCCTCAACAATGGCTGTTTTGCCGACCCCTGGCTCCCCGATCAATACCGGGTTGTTTTTAGTACGTCGTTGCAATACCTGTACGGTGCGCCGGATCTCTTCGTCACGGCCAATCACAGGGTCCAACTTACCTTTCTCTGCGCGTGCAGTGAGGTCAACCGTGTATTTTTCTAATGCCTGGCGCTTTTCCTCTGCCTCCGCATCGTCCACCTTGTTTCCACCACGAATTTGCTCAATGGCCTGGTCTAAACGATCTTTTTTCACACCAGCGGCACGCAATGCATCTCCGACAGCGCCTCGATCATCCAAAGCGGCCAAAATGAACATTTCAGAAGAGATGAACTGATCCTGACGCTGCTGAGCCAGCTTGTCGCACATATTCAATAGGCGTCCGAGTTGCGGGGAGAGTTGAACATCCCCTTCAACGCCCTGCACCTTGGGTAAACGATCCAGCTCTTGCGTCAATTTCTGACGTAACAACGCAACATCCGCACCCGCTAATGTCAGTAGCGGTTTGATGGAGCCCCCCTCCTGATTAAGAAGGGCCAACAGCAGATGTACTGGCTCCATGAATTGGTTATCGCGACCCAACGCTAAGGATTGGGCATCGGAAATCGCAACCTGAAACTTGCTGGTAAGACGATCCAGACGCATCGCATTTCTCCCCTTGTATCAAAACCGTGGCATCCCAAACGGCTGCCTTTGATTACAAGATGGGGATCAATGGATACCTTTCAAGGTGAGATGGTCAAAAAGTCGGCACCATCCAGATCAAACCACTCATGCGGCCAGTCTGACCATCTCGACGATAGGAGTAAAAGCGCGTGGCATCACTGAAGGTACAATGCTCACCGCCAAAGACAGCAGAAACACCAACCGTAGCCAATCGTTGACGCGCCAACAGATACAGATCAGCCAGCCATTTTCCTGATGTTGTCGGCATAAACGCTGAAACGGCAGCGTTGTCCTTATCCAAAAAGGCCTGTCTGACATCCTCACCGACCTCAAACGCGCACGGTCCGATGGCTGGCCCCATCCATGCCATCACGTCTTCAGCTGGGCACGCCATGCGACTGACGGTCTGCTCCAGGACCCCATTGCACAATCCTCGCCAGCCGGCATGCGCCGTTGCGACCACAGACCCGCTACGATTACAAAACAGCACAGGCAAACAATCAGCGGTCATGACCGACAAGACAATGCCGGTGACATGCGTCACCGCCGCATCTGCAATCGGCGGTGACGAATAAACAGACGCCGCATCTGCAACAACAACCTCGGTACCATGAACTTGATTCAACCAGAGCGGGGCTTGAGGTAAATCAAGCACAGAGGCTAAT
This sequence comes from uncultured Aeromonadaceae bacterium, assembly GCA_945957385.1. Taxonomy (GTDB): domain Bacteria; phylum Pseudomonadota; class Gammaproteobacteria; order Enterobacterales; family Aeromonadaceae; genus Pseudaeromonas. The sequence goes on along the minus strand of CAMFKP010000042.1, from coordinate 30,013 downwards.
TGTTGTCGGTTGCGAGCGACCACCGCAGGATCATCTCCCACGTGAGCACCGAGGTTAAGCCCGGCATAGGAGCCAGCGCTGCGCCCTCCGCTGCGAGTAGAAAAGCAGGCACGAACACACGCGGGTGCCGGCCATTGCGGAATAATCAGATCCATACCAGATCATCCGGGTGCTCAGCAGTATCAATTCGCAGGGCCTCAATCAAATCGACCATGTCTTGCGGGATGGGAGAATGCCACTCCATCAATTCACAGGTAACAGGGTGAGCAAGCCGCAACATAGTGGCATGCAGTGCCTGGCGACGAAAACCGCGCAGCGCCGCAGTAAACTCTGGCGAGGCATTTCGAATCGGTCGCAGACGGCCGCCATAAACAGGATCACCAACCAAGGGATGTTTAATGTGCGCCATGTGCACACGGATCTGGTGAGTCCGCCCGGTTTCCAGACGCAAGCGCAAACGAGTATGCGCCCGAAACTTCTCCATCACACGGTAATGGGTCACCGCTGGCTTGCCAGTCGGAGTCACTGCCATCTGGGTACGAATGTTGCCATGGCGGCCAATCGGCGCATCGACAGTACCGCCGGCAGTCATGTGCCCCACTGCAATCGCTTCGTACTCGCGGGTAATATCCCGACGTTGCAGAGCATCGACCAGATGGGTTTGTGCCGGCACAGTTTTGGCTACCACCATCAGTCCGGTCGTGTCCTTATCGAGACGATGCACAATTCCAGCACGTGGAACATCCGCAATCTCAGGATAACGGTGCAACAGGGCATTCAGCACAGTGCCATCCGGCGTCCCCGCACCTGGATGCACGACCAAACCGGCAGGCTTGTCGATCACCAGAATATGCTCGTCTTCATAGACAATATTCAATTCAATATCTTGTGCGTTCCAGCGTTTCTCTTCAGCGATCTCGGCACTGATGTGCACCGCCTGACCTGACAAAACGCGCTCGCGCGGCAGCGCAACCGTCTTGCCATCGAGGCTGACTCGCTCTTGCAGGATCCACTCCTTGATCCGTGTTCTGGAGTAATCGGGGAACAGGTCAGACAAGGCCTGATCGAGGCGCATGCCATAATGCTGGTCCGCAAAAACACCGGTTAATTCGATTGCTTGGCTCATGGATCATCTCTAGTTTCGGGTGGACGTTCGGCGCATTCTAGCTTTTCTTTTGCCCGAGCTTAACGGATACTTCTGCAATTCTGGAAAACTGGACCCAATCTGCATGCTCAAGAAGTCTCACTTGCTGCTGCCGTTTACCCTGGTATTTGCCCTGCTTGGCGGCTGTTCCTCTACCGAGAAAGAGAAGGTTCCTGACGAACCGCCAGAGAAACTGTATCAACAGGCTCAGGAAAAACTGGACGTCGGTAACTATAACAAGGCCGTGGAACTCCTCGAGGCGCTCGATTCCCGTTACCCCTTTGGTCCCTATTCGGCTCAGGTGCAGCTGGATCTCATATACGCCTACTACAAGGACTCGGATAACGCACACGCGCTAGCCAACATTGATCGTTTCCTACGTCTAAATCCAACGCATAAAGATGTGGATTACGTCTACTACATGCGTGGCCTAAGCAATATGCAAGCCGACCATAACTTTTTCCATTCCCTGTTCCGCATGGACAGATCGGATCGCGACCCGTCGTATGCACGGCAGGCATTTCGTGACTTTAAGACCATTTTGACCAAGTATCCTCACAGCAAATACGCACCAGATGCTCGCGCGCGAATGCTTGCGTTGCGCGAACGCCTAGCCAAGTATGATCTCAGTGTCGCCGATTATTATTATCGCCGCGGTGCCTGGGTTGCGGCCGCGAACCGGGGGAAAATGATCATCGAGAGCTATACCGAGTCCGAACAGGTGGAACCGGCATTAGAAATCATGATCAAGAGCTACGATAAACTGGACTTAACGGTCCCCGCCCAAAATGCGCGCAAGGTGTTGGCTGCCAACTACCCGAATAATGATCTGCTAAAACGCTGATGCATGATAAAAAACGCCGGTCAAGACCGGCGTTTTTTACATTCGTTTTGCTGCGACACGTCAGTGAGCCAAGTAGCTTGCTAAGAACTCATCAAAACTCAAATGATCCGTTGCCTCAAGCTCTGCTTGCTTGACCAAGGAGGCGTGGGCCTCATCCGCAAAATAGGCGCCGTCCCAAAACGTCAACTGCTCTGAACGCAGCTGCTGGCGGTACTTTTCAGCCAGCTCTCGGCCAAAAGCACCATTGTCGATGTCATAGCGCAGCAGATGGTCCAACAGTCTGGCGGAGAGTGTCTTGTCAGGATCCAGCAGCTTCTCACGCTCAGCCTGTAGGGTGATCTGGTACTGAACCCGACCGTAGGTCCGATCGAGCAATTGAGCGACCTGATTAAGCTCCTCAAACAGCTGCTCCCCCCACTCACGTAATGAACGCTCGCCATGTTGGGTCAACAATTGCAGGCCAGGCTTACGCCCTTCCAATACCACACGCGTCAAATTCTGGCGGTTACGCTGAATCTCCTCTTCACCCAGAAGCGGTGAAGGCTTGAGTAAACACCAGACCAGGAACAAATCGAGGAATCGGAGTTGCTGAATATCCACGCCCAACGGCGAGAACGGATTGATGTCGAGAGTCCGCAACTCGATATATTCAATGCCCCTGTGTTCCAGAGCCGAAAGTGTGCGCTCGCCAGCACGTGGCGTGCGTTTCGGGCGAATCGGCGCGTATAACTCATTCTCCAGTTGCAGAATGTTGTCATTGAGCTGGCGATATTCACCATCAACCTTAATCCCTAGTGCAGTGAACTCCTCAGATCGGGTACGCAGAGCCCGCCGCACACTGATGAGATAACTGTCGAGATTATCGTGATTGATACCGAGACCAGCTTGCGCCTTATTGGTATATCCCAAATCAGAAAGCCGAAGCGAGGTGGCATAGGGTAGATACAGAGTGCCACGGCCTAATTTCTCAAACGGTAATCCGGTTTGCCGCCCCTGCAGAAAAGAGCTGCAAATCGCCGGTGAAGCACCAAACAGATAGGGTATCAGCCAGCCATAACGGTAAACGTTACGGATCAACGCCATATAGCCATCCGAAATAAAGCGTTTGCACTGACAACGGACACCCTGCAACTCCTGCCATTCGCTCCAGAAGCTGTCTGGCATGGAAAAATTGAAGTGCACGCCGGAAATCACTTGCATCAGACTGCCGTAGCGATGATGGAGCCCCTGCCGATACAGGGTCTTCATGCGGCCAAGGTTCGAACTACCGTATTGCGCTAACCTGATCGTCTCTTCACCACCAATGAAACAGGGCATCGACAAGGGCCACAGCCGTTCATCACACAGATGCTGCGCGGTATAGCGGTGAATATCGGCCAACTGGGATAATAGCGTCTCCATCGAATCAGAGGCCGGAGTAATGAACTCCATCAGGCTTTCGGAATAGTCCGTGGTGATGTTCGGGTGCGTCAATGCCGCCCCCAACACCCGAGGGTGAGGCCGCTGCGACAAACGCCCCTCCGGCGTGATCCGCAACGACTCCCGTTCCAGCCCCCGCCGAATCCCACGCACGGCACCAATTCGCTCTGGAGCACTCAATTGCTCCAACATATCCGTCAGCGACAACTCTGTTTTCATAGGTTTCCTTGCTTGGATTGAGCCTTGGCGGGATAAGGGCCTTGGCGGGAATCATTCGGATTAGGAACTCGCTGCACCGGTAGGTGGAGACTGCGCAATCCCTTTTCAAGTCTCGCCGCATCGCCAACCACGACAATAACTTGCTGCTGCCAGTCCAGCCATGTTTGGGCAGCGTGTTTCAATTCAGACGCAGAGATCTGCTGCAAGCGCAGCTGCTGGCGCTGGATATAGTCATCCGGATTATTCTGTAACGCCAAAGACAGCAGGAAATCAGCCTTCTGATCCAGCGTCTCGTAGGACAGCACCTCTTGTCGTGAAAAGGCGGATTTCAGATAGTCCAGTTCAGCCGCTGTCGGTCCTTGCTGACGATAATCTGTCATGACCGTCGCCAAGGTTTGCAACGCGTCCACCGTGGCATCAGCGCGCACATCCGCCGCAATCATAAACTCACCAACATCGGGGACGGCACTGAAATGGCTGCTTATGCCGTACGTATAGCCTTTTTCTTCGCGCAACATCAGATTGAGCCGGCTATTGAAATTACCGCCGAAGTTGAAGTTCATCAGTTGGGCCACAAAGAAGGGACCGGTCGCATCGTACGGCAAAGCGCGCCGTCCAATACGCAATGTCGATTGCACCGCACCAGGTAAATCCAGCAGATAGATCCCCGACGCGGCCTGTGCCTGGCGAGGCGTGACTGAGGGTAACTGGCGTGGAACACGCGGATCTGTTGTCAGGAAAGCCAACCGGGAGACAATCGTCTCCGGCGCGACATCGCCGACCACGATGACCTTGCCACCAGCGGGATGGTAGTTTTCGGCATAGTAGCGTTTCACATCTGCCAGCGTCAGCGCCCCTAGCGTCGCCAGATAGCCCTCATCCGGTGCGGATAGCGGTGATGCCGTCCCATAAATCAGACGATTAAACGTCCGATCGGCTAGCACACTGGGTTCCTGGCCGCGCTGGCGTTCTGCCTGTAACAACTGGCTCTTGAGCCGGATAAAGTCCTCTTCTCGGAACGCCGGCTCCGCCAACAGTTCTTGTACCAGAGCGAGCGTCTTCGGCAGGGCTTCACTCAGCGCGCTGACATCGACTGAGGTGTTATACAGGTCCGCAGACAAGCCAATATTGGCTCCCATGCGTTGCAATTCATCGCTTAACTGCTCACCACTCAAACGCCGCGTTCCCTGACGCACCATCAATGCCGTCAGGTTGGCCACACCGGCCTTGCCAGCAGGTTCAGTCCGGCGCCCACCGGGCAATGTAATGATCAGCGAGACAGCAGGTAGTTCCGTCTGTTGACTGCCCAGTACCGAGAGACTGCCCAACGTCCTACGCCATAACGTCGGCATTTTTAACACAGGTGTTGCCCCACTTGCCGGCATTTTGCTGCGGTCAAAATGGTCGTTCACCTGACGCAGAGCAGGCGCCGCCTGATGTTGATAGGAGCTCAATTGACGCGTCGACGGTTGAAAGTCCGGTTTGGCAACCTGCCATTTCGTCTGCCCCTTGGGCACCACACTCAACCACAACGCCGGCATGCCGGCGATAAACTGTCGATACGCTTGCATCACCCGCGCCGCAGTCATGCCTTGCAACTGTTGCAACTGTTTCAGACCCGCTTGCGGATCACCCTGTTGCACCTGCCCTTCACTGAGCTCGTTGACCTTGCCTTCAACACTGTCCAGACGCCAGACCCCCTGAGCCTTCAGGATCCCCTGCACCCGCGCCAGATCATCGGCACGCACACCGCGCTCGGCAAAGTTGGACAACAAGGTCGCCGCCTTCTGCGCCAACGGGGCCAATCCCTGCATGCGACTGGTATTCGGCACCAACGTCAGATCGAGGCGACAATCCAGCTCCCGGCAGGAGAAATCAGCACTGGCCTGAACCGCCAACCCGGTTTTGACCAGTTGTTGATAAAACAGGCTGTTCTTCGATCCCCCCAGGACTTCGCTGAGCAGGATTAGTGCCAGCTCGTCCTCACTCCCGGGGCGAACCCGGGTCGGAATGGATACCAGCAATACAGGCTGTTCAATGCGATCCTCCAGCGTCACATGACGATCAGCCTTGAGTTCGACAGGCTGTGGCTGCAATCGCGGTATCGCGGGTCCGGCCGGCAGCGGACCAAAATATTTTTCGACCCAGCTCAGGGCCTGCTGGGGATCAAAATCACCGCCAATAGTCAGGGTGGCATTGTTCGGTCCATACCATGTCAAAAAGAAGCGTTTCAGATCGTTAACATCGACACGGTTCAGATCCTCGGTATAGCCGATGACTGGCCACGAATAGGGATGATCTCGAGGGTAGAGGCTCTCGCCCATCACCTCCCCGATCCGGCCATAAGGCTGATTATCGATACGTTGCGCACGCTCGTTTTTCACGGTATCGCGCTGGATCTCGAACTTCTTTTGACTCACGGCTTGCAGCAGGAACCCCATGCGATCGGACTCCAGCCATAACACCCGCTCCAGTTCATTGGCTGGCACCGTCTGGTAATAACGGGTGACATCGTTATCCGTCTGCCCGTTGACGCTGCCACCCGCCTGCTGGATAAGCTTCAGATGTTGCTGATCACCGACATGCTGTGAGCCTTGAAACATCATATGTTCAAAGAAGTGGGCAAAACCGGTCATGCCCTGCTGTTCCCGGGATGAGCCGACATGGTAGGTGACATTGACATGCACCAACGGATCCGAGTGATCCGGGTGCAGGATCAGCGTCAAACCATTATCCAGTCGATACATTTGATACGGGATCGCCAAACTACCGGGGAGCGCTTTTTGTTCCGATACCAGCTGCGTTGCCGCCGATATCGGTAACGCCAGCAACAGCAGAGCGCAGCCGCAGATCAGGCGGGCACACGCGCGTGAGAACGACAAGGATTTGATAGATAACACGGCGTTCACTCCTACCTCGAATGCAGAAAAAGACAACCTCAGGCCAAGGTGCTGGCCGTCACGACAATCAGCGCATAACGTGCCGCCTTCCCCAGCAAAATCAGCACGGCACTGCGCCAAAACGACCAGCGTAACCATCCGGCCAGCAGGCAAAGCGGATCCCCCACCAGCGGCAACCAGGCTAACAGCAGCGCCCAATAACCGTATGCCTGTAACCAGCCCAATGCCTGTTGTGTCGCCCGACGATGTGGACCGTACAGCGGGCGCCAGCGCGCAACCAGGTACCCCATCCACCAGGTCAGCATAGAACCGAGCACATTCCCTGTGGTCGCGAGACCCCAGCCCAACAGCAGCTGCTGGGGCTGCTGCCAGGCCCATGTCGCCAGCGCCACCTCGGAACCGCCAGGCAGTAGGGTGGCGGACAACAAGGCGCTGATAAACAGGGCGCAGGCTGTAGCCAGCGTCACGGGCTTATGACCCGCGCCGCCATGGGGATGGCAGGACTGAAAACTGAAGGGACGTGATCGGTAGTAACGTCATGACAGACAACAACAGGTACAATGGCGATATCAGCCCTCGAGCATACAAGGCCCCGATCAGCATGACCAGACTCTTTCTCCTACCGTTACTGCTGGCTCTGGGCTGGTTACTGTTCCTGTTGTGGTGGCGTATCCCGTTGCGCCAGGGGCTCAAGGGGTTCTGCTGGATCATTGGGCTCGGTGGCGGATTGGCCCTGCTGCTCAGTCTGATGATGTGGCTCACCCGTTAATCACTACCAATAATTTTCCATGCAGATTTCGCCCGCCTCACGGCGCAGGTGTTTACGAAAACCGCGCAGCTGCAGCGCCTGTAACGTCTCTTTGACCATCTGCGGATTGCCACACAGCACAAACCGGCTGGCGTCGGCACTGAACGGCAAGCCGACACAGGCTTCCAGCGCACCCTGCGCAATCGCCGCCGGTATCCGCCCCGCGATTCCCTCGCGCCAGGGTTCGCGGGTTACGCAAGGAACATAATGCACCCGTCCGGGCCAGCGCGCCTGCAACTGGCTTATCTCGTCGCGGTAACTGAGTTCACTCCCCCAGCGCACCCCATGTGCCAGCACCAATTGCGAATAGCGCTCCGCGATGCCACCTGCCGCCAGCAGCGACAGGAAAGGTCCTATCGCCGTCCCGGTCGACAACATCCACAGATCACGACCTGCCGGCAACTCATCCAGCGTCAAGAAACCGCTGGCCTGTCTGGCCAGCCACAACGTATCACCGACCTGTAACTGCTGCAGGTGCGGCGTCAACCGCCCTTGCGGGATCAGCACTATGTAGAACTCGTGATAACCAGCTTGCGGCGGATTCACGAACGAGTAGGCATGGGCCACCCGCTCCAACGCCCCTTCCGCCGTCGGCAACATCAATCCCAGGCGGGTAAACTGCCCGGCTTGATAGGGCGCCAGATCGGCTTCCACTCGTAATGAGAACAGCTTGTCACTCCAGTGACGCACCGCGCTAACGCGCCCCGTTACCCACTCGGTCATGCTGGCTCTCCGCTCGGTTGTTTGTTTAACTCTAGCGCCAATTGCCAGCGACAAACACCGAGCCGGAACAGGGGAATTAGCCGACAAGCCGCCGGACAAGGACTACGCTTCGAGAAAAGGCGCTCGCGCGGGATGGCATGCCATGGCCACGAGTAAAGCGCGCATAATCACGCAGACGGCGGGTGATAAGACCGCAGGCTTCGGGTAACATAGCGCCCCTTTTTTCTCGCATTCGTTTTTGTTGTAGCTGTGTGGCGTGGGAGTTGTTGATGTCATTTGCACTTGGCCAGCGTTGGATTAGTGATACCGAGACCGATCTGGGTCTGGGTACTGTGGTTGCCATTGAGGGACGTATGGTGACCCTGTTGTTTCCCGCCAGTGGCGAGAACCGTATTTATGCCAAGGAAGATGCTCCGGTCACCCGAGTTCAGTTTCATCCGGGTGATGTCATTACCAGTCACGAAGAGTGGACACTGAAGATCTCCGAGGTTGAAGAGCAAAATGGTTTGCTCACCTACCTCGGCCTCCGCGAGGACAACGGGGAAGCGGTGGCGCTTAAAGAGGTATTCCTCAGTCACTTCCTGAAGTTCAATAAACCGCAGGATCGCCTGTTCGCCGGTCAGATTGACCGCCTGTCACGCTTTGCGCTGCGCTATCAGGCACTGAGCCATCAGCACGCCCGTCGCCGCAGCCCGACCCGCGGCCTGGCCGGCGGCCGGGTCAGCCTGATCCCGCACCAGCTGCACATTGCTCATGAAGTCGGCCATCGCCATGCCCCGCGGGTATTGCTCGCCGACGAGGTTGGTCTCGGCAAGACAATCGAGGCCGGCATGATCATCCACCAGCAATTGTTGTCAGGACGCGCCCAGCGGGTGTTGATTCTGGTGCCGGAATCGCTGCAGCACCAATGGCTGGTCGAGATGTTGCGCCGCTTCAACCTGCACTTTGCGCTGTTCGATGAAGAGCGCTGCATGGAGCTGGCCGGCGAGGCTCAGAACCCGTTCGAAACCGAACAACTGGTGATCTGCAGCCTGGACTGGCTGCGCAAGAAGCGCGCGCGCTTTGATGAACTGCATGAGGCACCCTGGGATCTGCTGGTCGTTGACGAGGCCCATCACCTCGAGTGGAGCGAATCGGCGCCCAGCCGCGCCTACCAGATGGTCGAGGCATTGGCCGACGAGACACCAGGCGTCTTGTTGCTGACCGCGACCCCGGATCAACTCGGCCACCAGAGCCACTTTGCCCGTCTGCGCCTGCTGGATCCGGAGCGCTTCTACGATTACGACGCCTTCCTGGCCGAGGAGCAGGCCTATGGTCAGGTCGCCAGCGTTGCCCAGCAGTTGCTGGACGGTGGCGAGCTCGATGCCGCGGGACTGCAGACGCTGCGCGACTGTCTGGACGATCTGGATGTCGACGCCCTGCACAGTGCCGAAGGTCGCGAGCAGATCCTGCATGCGCTGCTGGACCGTCACGGAACCGGCCGCGTACTGTTCCGCAATACCCGCGCCGCGATTCAGGGCTTCCCGGAGCGTCACCTCAACCTCTATCCGCTGCCGTTGCCGGATCAGTACAAGACCGCAATCAAGGTGATGGGGATGATGGGCGGCAACAGCGGTGATGCCGATACCCGGGCCCGCCGCTACCTCTATCCGGAGAAGATCTTCCAGCAGTTCGAAGGCGATGCCGCGAGCTGGGCCCAATTCGACCCCCGCATCGACTGGCTGCTGTCGCTGCTGAAATCCTCACGCCATGACAAGGTACTGGTGATCTGCTCCGAGGCAGCAACGGCACTGACGCTGGAGAACGCACTGCGGCTGCGCGAAGGGATCCGCGGCGCCGTATTCCACGAAGGCATGAGCCTGCTGGAACGCGACAAGGCCGCCGCCTACTTCGCCCAGGAGGATGGAGGGGCCCAGGTGCTGTTCTGCTCCGAAATCGGCTCTGAAGGGCGCAACTTCCAGTTTGCCCGCCATCTGGTGCTGTTCGATCTGCCGCTGAATCCGGACTTGCTGGAGCAACGCATCGGCCGTCTCGACCGCATCGGCCAGCTGAACATCGTCGAAATCCACGTGCCTTACCTGCAGGAAACGGCCCAACAGACGCTGCAGCAGTGGTACCACCTCGGCCTGAATGCCTTTGAAGAGACCTGTCCGACCGGACGCGTGGTGTTTGAATCGGTACGAGACGATCTGTTCACCCTGTTGGCGGAAAACGTCACCGATGAGGCGCAACTGCTGCCGTTGCTAGAACGTACCCGCAGTGCACACGAAGCGCTGAAGTCGAAGCTGGAACAGGGGCGCGATCGTCTGCTGGAAATCCACTCCGGCGGCGGCGCGGCGGCCCGTCAGCTGGTTGAACAGCTGGCCGAGGAGGATGACGACACGGCACTGACCAGCTTTGCCTTGCAGCTGTTTGACGATATCGGGATCCAGCAGGATGACCGCGGCGAGAACGCCATCGTCCTGACGCCGGGTGACCATATGCTGGTGCCTGTGTTCCCCGGCCTGCCGGACGATGGCATGACGATCACCTTCGAACGCGACACCGCGTTGTCGCGCGATGATCTGACCTTCATCACCTGGGATCACCCGCTGATCCGCGGTGGTATCGATCTGGTGCTCGGCTCAGAAATCGGCTCCACCTCGGTGGCACTGCTGAAGAACAAGGCATTGCCGGCTGGCGCCATGATGCTGGAAGTGGTGTTTGTCGCCGAGTCAGCCAGCCATCCCCAGCTGTATCGCTTCCTGCCGCCGACCCCGATCCGCCTGTTGCTGGACAAGGGGGGCAATAACCTGGGCAGCAAGGTCAGTTTCACCGCGTTTGATCGCCAGTTAAGCCCGGTCAACCGTCATCTGGGAAGCAAACTGGTCAGCACCTCACAGGCGGTGATCCACGGGCTGCTGAACCAGGCCGAGGCCCAGGCTGGCGAACAGTTGGCCGGCATCGTTGCCGAGGCTCGCCAACGCATGCACCATACCCTGGAGAGTGAACTGGCCCGGCTGGAGGCACTACGCGCCGTCAACCCGTCCGTGCGCGACTCCGAGCTGGTCCACCTGCGCGAACTCAGAACCGAGCTCGACCACCTGCTGGATCAGACGCAACTGCGCCTCGACGCCATCCGGTTTGTCGTCGTCGCCCACCAGTAATCCCATCCTCGCCCCGCTCTGCGGGGCGATTGACAAGGAAGAGGCATGAGCACGTTCCACTACGATCCGCCCAAGGAGCCCTTCCTCGACATCCTGTTCGAGGACGAGCACATCATTGTCGTCAACAAGCCCAGTGGCATCTTGAGCGTCCCCGGCAAAGCCGTTGAACACTTCGACAGCATTGCATCCCGCGTCAAGAGCCGTTATCCGCAAGGCGGCGCCGTGCATCGTCTGGACATGGGGACCTCCGGCGTCCTGGTGGTGGCGAAAACGGCACAAGCCACCAGCGCGCTGGGACGTCAGTTTCAGGATCGCAAGACCGAAAAGTACTATTACGCCTGGGTCTGGGGACAGATGGAGAAACTCGAAGGCACCGTCGATCTGCCGCTGTGTGTCGACTGGGAAAACCGGCCGCGCCAGCAGGTGAACTACGAACATGGCCGGCGCGCCATCACGCACTACATCTGCCAACGTGTCGAGGCCGATCGCAGTCTGGTCAAGCTCAAACCGATCACCGGGCGCTCACACCAGTTGCGGGTACACATGATGGAGCTCGGCCACCCGATCCTCGGTGACCACCTCTACGCACCGCCCGAGGCTCAAGCCGCGGCACCGCACCTCTACCTGCACGCCGCCATGCTGAGCTTCAACCATCCGCTCTCCGGCCAGCGCCTGACGTTCGAGGCGCCAGCACCGTTTCCGCTGTAATTCAGCAACATGATGGCCGGCCTCTGCCGGCCATTTCACATCCAGAGGGCCGGCCACTTTCTCCGACCGTCACAACCGCTTATGATCCAGCCATCGCCCTGGGGCCATGGAGAATCCGATGCTGCGTCACCTGTTGCTGATCTGCCTGATCCTGTGCGCCTGCCCGGCCACGCTGAGCGCCGCCGAGCCCGCCGCGGCCCCCACGGCGCCGGAAGCCAGCGCATCCGCCAGCGGCGAGGCCGCTTCTGCCGCAGACAGTACCGCAGCGCCAGAGAGCCAGCCCGCCACCCCTGTTGTCAGCGCGGCCGCGAGCACAGATCCCGAAGAGTATTGGCAGGCTGAAGATTGGCAAGCCCATGGCGAGACCACCAAGGTCGGCGAGCAAGTCACCCTGCTCCACAAGAGCGAGCAGGGCTTCCGCCTTGGCCTCGCGGTCTTGTTGCCCGATTGGCAGCAAGTGGCAGACCTGCTGCCGTTGAGTCAGCGCCTGAATGCCCTCGGTTTCGATACCCTGATCATGCTGCCCAGCCCGCGCCAACTGACCCTCGACCCGAATGCGGAGCAGGATCAACTGGCGATCCAGGCCTTCCGTGAAAGCTGGCAGCTGCGGCTGACGGCACTGATGGAAAATAACAGCGGCAGCGGTGGCTATACCCTGCTGGTCGCTGCCGGCAGCAGCGCCGCCTGGCTCGGCGGTCTGCTCAGCAGCCAGACCCTGGCCGCGCCCGATGGGCTGGTGCTGATCGATGCGTTTTACCCGGCGACGGATGCCAACCAGATACTGGCGCGCGACATCGCCGGCCTCCCCTGCCCGGTGCTGGATCTCTACCGCAGCGGTCAGGTCAGTTGGCTGGATCAGGCGGTGCGCGAACGGGCCCTGGCCGTCAAACGGCAAAACAAGCTCGACTGGCGTCAGCTCGCCCTGCAAACCCGCGACGAACGCGGCGATCAGCTGGCGGGCTGGTTGAATTTTCTCGGTTGGAAATAATTAGCCAACGGCAAACAATATTATTTAAATAACCGAAACCAGCTGAAAATAAATAATTTTAAACAGGAAATATAATTAATTTAATATTATTAATTAATAACTTATTACAATTCATCACCTGGCAGAATTATTATTCTATCTAGCGATAACAAAATAGTATTCCACGCTGGATAGCCCGCTGAATTAACCCTGTCATCGCTGACAGGTCAATATAAATCGGAGCCCCCATGCCGCCACTGATCGTGTTTCTCGACCGTGATACTCTCCCTGCCCGCATCGCATTACCCGCACCGTGCCATCCCCACCGCTGGCAGGAGTACCCGTCAACCCTGGCACGAGAGATCGTCGACCGGCTGCAGGGCGCCACGGTGGCGATCGTCAACAAGGTGCGGCTCGATGCCGCCACCCTGGCACAGCTACCGACATTACGGCTCATCGCCATCGCCGCGACCGGTAGCGATAACGTCGATCTGGCCGCCTGCCGCCGTCTGGGCATCGGTGTCTGCAACATACAGCGCTATGCCGAGCATGCCGTGGCCGAACACACCTTGATGCTGATGCTGGCCCTGTCACGACGTCTGCTCGCCTACCATCAGGCGGTGCAGGCCGGCGACTGGCAGCGCAGCCCGCATTTTTGTCTGTTCGGACCGGCACTGCATGATCTGGCGGGGAAACGGCTGGGGCTGATCGGCAGCGGCTCACTCGGCCAGGCGGTAGCACGCCTGGGGGAGGCCTTGGGCATGCAGGTGGTGTTTGCCGCCCGTCGCGGGGAAACAGCGCCGTCACTGGACGCCGTGGCTGGACGCTGGCCACGGCGGCCGTTCGACGAGGTGCTCAGCAGCAGCGATGTGCTGTCACTACACTGCCCGCTGAATGCCCAGACACGGGGATTAATCGGCGCAAGCGAGCTGGCGGCGATGCCAACCGGCGCGCTGCTGATCAACACGGCCCGTGGTGGCATCGTCGATGACCAGGCCTTGCTGCAGGCGCTGCAACAGCAACATCTGGGGGGAGCGGCGTCCGATGTCGCCAGCCAGGAGCCGCCACAGGCGGACGATCCCCTGCTGGCAGCCCTGAGCGGCGAGAATTTTATTCTGACGCCGCATGTTGCCTGGGCCAGCGACGAGGCGATGCAGACGCTGGCCAGCCAACTGAGCGCCAACATCGACGCCTTCTTTGCCGGAGAACGGTTACGGCGCCTGGATTAAGGCACCGCTAGCGCAAGCCACGCTGCTGTTTAATCAGCTCCCATGCTTGCTGGATCTCCTGGGCCTTCTCCTTGGCCATGTTCATCATCTCCGGTGGCAGCCCCTGGGAGGCCAGCTTGTCGGGATGGTGTTTGTTCATCTGCTTGCGATAGGCCTTCTTGACCTCGTTGTCGCTGGCGTCGGCTGCCACCCCCAACAACGTATAGGCATCTTTGAGACGATCCCGCGGTGGCACGGCGCTGCCACCGGCTGACTGTTCGCGCCACTGCTGATGACGCTGGCCAAAGCTGGCCTCGGCCTCCGCCATCGCCAGAAACTGCTCCAACTCCCAGCGTGAAAAGCCGAGGAGTTCCGCCACTTCCAGCAAACGGGCCCGCTGCTGCCCGGTCAGACTGCCATTGGCAAAGGCGGCCTGCATCTGGATTTCCAGGAACACGCGCAACAGATCGAGACGACCATGACAGGCGCGGCGGAACGCACTCAGCTCGTCGCTCAACGGGAAGTCCGCCGCCTTGCCCTGACGGAAGGAACTTTGGGCCGCCTGGCGCAGATCGCCTTGCAACTGCATCCGATCCATAAACAGACTGGCAATGCGGATCTGTTGCTCGCTGACACGGCCTGCCGCTTTGGCGATGTGCCCCATCACCGCAAAGGTGGTATGAAAAAACAGCGCCTGCTCTTCGCGCGTCGGTACCCGACGAAATCCAAAGTTGGCCCGGCGGCGCAAGCCCAGATCATACAGATGGCCAATCCATAAACCGAAGATGGCACCGATCACATGCCCAAGCCACAGCCCGACCAGAAAGCCAATCAGCTTGCCTTTAAACTGCATCGGCCCCCCCCTTCAGTTGCGCATCCAGCTCGGCCAGCCGCTGCGGGGTGCCAATGTCACGCCAATCGGCCTGCAGGTGCGCGCCGCTTAACCGCCGCTGCGCAATCCAGCGTTGGAAAAAGGGGAGCAGTGGCGCCTTGCCTGCCGCCATCGACGCAAACAGCTCAGGCCGGTACAGCGCCACGCCGCTGAAGGTCAACCCCGGACGGTCCACCACCCGTCCCTGCTCCAGCGCAAAGTCGCCGTGCGGGTGTTGTGGCGGGTTATCGACCAGCCACAGATGGCCATCGACACCGTCCAGCGACTGGCTGACAAAAGCCTGATAATCGCACGCCAGCCAGATGTCCCCGTTGATCACCAGAAACGGTTCACTACCCAGCAGCGGCAACGCCTGGCGGATGCCACCTGCGGTCTCCAGTCCGGACTCCCCTTCCGCTGACCAGTGGATTGACACCCCCAGCGCACTGCCATCGCCCAGCGCTGCCAGCAGCTTGTCCCCCAACCAGGCATGATTGATCACCAGTTGCGTCACCCCGGCAGCCTGAAGTTTGCGGATGTGGTGCACAATCAGCGGCTGCCCGCCAACGCTGAGTAGCGGTTTGGGCAGCTGGTCGGTCAATGGCCGCATGCGCTCGCCGCGGCCGGCAGCCAGTATCATGGCCCGCATCAGCACGGCTCCTGTGTGGCAAAGGCCGGCAACACCCGGCATTGCAACCAGTCGGCAAAATCCTGCAACTCACGGCTGGCCGCCGCTACCTCGGCAACATAACCCAGGGTGCGCGGAATATCGGCCAGGTAGCCGGACTTGCCGTCACGATGGTGCAGGCGGGTGAAAATGCCCGCCGCCTTGAGATGACGCTGCATGCCGCACCAGTCAAATGCCAGGCGGAACTCATCGGCACTGTATCCGGCCAATAGTCCGGCAGCACCATAGGCCTGGTAGGCGCGGGCGACACCCTGGCGCACCACACTATTCGGCCAGCGGACATAGCAATCCTTGAGCAAGGAGACGAGATCGTAACTCAATGGCCCCAACACCATGTCCTGAAAATCGATGACCGCCAGTTCACCGTCATCACAGACCATCAGATTGCGGCTGTGATAATCACGATGCATCACCACCTGAGGTTGCGCCAGATTACACTCGGCCAGACGGGAGAAGGTGTCAGCCAGCAATTGGGTTTCCGCCGCAGTCAACGTCAGCCCCAGGTGGTACTCCAGCAGCCATTCCGGAAAGATGGTGTTCTCGCGCGCCATAAAAGCGCGATCAAACGGCTCCAGCGGTAAGCGGACGGACGCTAATTGCGGCAGCAGATCGATCGCTTTGGCGTACCACGCATCCACACTGGTTTCGTTGAGTTGGGACAGCAGCAGGGTGTCGCCGAGATCGGAGACACACAGCCAGCCGGCGCGGTAATCGACGGCGTCAACCTGCGGCGCACGGATCCCGGCCTCGGCCAGAGCGGCCGCATTGCGGACGAACTCGCGATTTTTTTCGGTGGCCGGCGGCGCATCCACCCAGATGCGGCCTGCGGCCCGATAATAACGACGGAAGCTGGCATCACCGGAAATCAGCTGCAATGTCAGGTCGGGAAGATTTAGGCGCTCACGCGCCCAGGCCGTCAGGCCTTGCTTGCGATCTAGTGTCATGAGGCAGAAAAAGAGGGCGGTTAGCCCTGAGTGAAATAATGCTTTATCATTGCCCGCTAACATAAAATAATGGCCCGCAAAGCACAACCGCGGTCGACATGCCTTCTGGAACCGCCTTTTCGACCCGAGTGAAACTCTTTTGAGCAATGAATTCATGACCGACAGATCCCTTGGCCTGACCTGCAGCCTCATTGTCACCACCAGCCTCGCCGGTTATGGTCAGGCGCTGGCCGCTGACGGCACCGGTGTATTCGACCAGCGCTGCTACAGCGATGTGCCCGCCGCCCAACCGAACCCGGCAAACCTCAACCAGCTTCCGGTCGAAGTCAACGCCGATCGGGTCGAAGCGACGCAAACCGGCAAAGCCATCTACAGTGGCGATGTTCAGATTTTCCAGGGCATCCGGACTCTCAGCTCGCGTTATACCGAACTGGATCAATCCACCCATGATCTGACCGCCAGCGGCAATGTGTTCTATCAGGATGGTCAGGTGACATTGCGTACCAATGAGGCACTGCGAGCCAATTTGAAAACGCGGGAAACCCGTCTGGACAAGGCGGAGTATCAACTGCACGGCTCGCCGGCCCGCGGCAAGGCCGAGAGCATCCATCTGCGTAACGATGAACACAGCATCGAGTTCCAGCAGGCGCAGTTCACCACCTGCCCCCCCGGGCAGGAGATGTGGTGGCTGAAAGCCAGCTCGGTCAACGTCAACCAGGATGAGGTCTTTGGTGAAGCCTGGAACGCCAGTCTCTGGCTATACGACGTGCCGGTGTTTTACGTCCCGTATATGACATTTCCGGTCAAGGATGAGCGTAAATCCGGCCTGCTCTACCCCACCTTCGGTTTTGGCTCCGATGATGGTATGGATTTACGTACCCCCTATTACTGGAACATAGCTCCAAACTATGACATGACGCTCACCCCGCGCTACATCGAGAAGCGCGGTAACATGCTGCAGAATGAGTTCCGTTACCTGCCGTCCGAAGAACACAGCGGACGCCTGTATGGCGAGTATATGGAACGCGATCGCAAGGCCGAGGAAAAAGACAGTTCACTGAAACACCGTTGGTTAGCACACGTCGATCACACCTCGAAAATGGCAGATGATAATCTGCGCATGCGGATATTGGGCACCCGTGTTGGCGCCCATGACTACAACTATTTCAACGACTTGTCTCCTCCGCTGTCGAGCGGTGTCGACAACCAGTTGATGCAATCGCTGACCGCGGGCTATTACCAACCGATGTGGAACTTCAGCGGCGAGGCTCGCGATTACCAGATCCTGTTGCCTGACGCGCTGGAGCCCCATCAGATGCTGCCACGCCTGAATTACAATGCCTATCACCAGACCCACTGGCTGGATACCGCTGTCCATGGCGAGCTGACCCGCTTTGATCACTCATCCAGTCAGCGCAAAGCCTATACCGGTACGCGTTTTCACATCGAGCCTGTGGTGACCATCCCGATTGCCAAGACACCGGGATATCGCCTGTCAACCGAATTCAAGCTGATGTATACCCACTATCAGCAAGAAGTGCCGGATGATATGGATGCCTACTATGTACAGCGCGGGTTTGGCGAGCTGGCAGACAGTACCAATCGCACCCTCCCCGCCGCCCGGGTCAATGGCGGCCTGGTGTTCGATCGAATTGGCCACTGGAATAACCAGCTGTATACCCAGACTCTGGAACCTGAATTCCAGTACCTGTTCGTGCCGTATAAAGATCAGAACGACATCGGTCTGTATGACACCACCAACATGATGCCGGACTATTACAGTCTGTTCGGCGATCGCCGCTTTGCCGGCTTGGACCGCATCAGCGATGCCAACAAGATGAGCCTGGGGGTCACCAGCCGGGTCTTTGACAACGAAAGTGTGGAGCGTCTGCGTCTGACATTGGGCCAGGCTTACAACTTCCAGACACCCAAGGTCACTCTGCTCCCCCATGACGAACAGCTGTTGAACTCTCGCTCCTTGTTGACGTTTGAGGGCGATCTGCACCCCAGCGATCCCTGGTTCCTCAAGGCGCGCAGCTTCTATGATACCCAGCAGAAGAAGATCTCCATTGCTAACGGTGCCGTTGAATACCGTAAAGAAGCCTTCATGGGCCAGGTCAACTATCGCTATGTCCGCGAAGGCAACGTCATTTATGATGCACCGTACCAGCAGACCGACATGAGTCAGCTTGGCCTGCTTGCCAAAGTACCACTTAACCGCAAGTGGCAAGCTATCGCCGCTTATTACTACGATACCGAGCAAAGCCGGAACATCGATCGTCTGTTAGGGCTGCGCTATGACTCCTGCTGCTGGAGCGTAGATCTGGTGCTCGAACGTGCCTACAAACCAGATAACGTCACCCTGACTGCCGAGGAAGAGACCCGGTTCGGCCTTCAATTCCAGATGAAGGGATTAGGCAGTGTCGGCTCGGGAACCAGCTATACGCTGGATACCAAGTTGCTGCCCTATACCCGTCCCTTCAACCTGAACGATTAACCTTAGTTGCCACCTTCGGGAATGAAACTGATGAACAAAAACCTGTGTAACCCCCTGCTCGGCCTGATACTGGCTTGTGCCAGCTTCGGTCATCTGGCCATAGCCCAGACGCTGGACCGTGTCGTGGCAGTCGTGAATCAGGATGTGATTCTGCAAAGCCAGCTCGATAGCCTGGTCAATAAAGTGCAGGCTGACGCGGCTGAATCCAATCAGTCGCTGCCAGATGAGACACAGTTGCGCAAACAGGCGCTGGATCGGTTGATCAGTGAAAGCCTGGTGCTACAACTCGCCGACCGTCAGGGCTTGCGGGTGAGTGATACCCAGCTGGATCAAGCGATTGCCTCCATTGCTGCAGAGCGCAAGATGTCCGTTGACCAGTTGCGGATGGATGCGCAAAAAAAGGGCCTCAACGAAGCCCAATTCCGGGATGAAGTCCGCCGTGAACTCTTAATGAGCGAGATCCGTCGGAATCAGATCCGGCAACGGATTAACATTTCCGACCAAGAGGTCCAGCAAGTCGTTAAATTCCTGCAATCCCAAGGTCAAAAGGCGCAGCAGTACCATGTCGGCCACATCATGCTGGCTCTCTCATCCGATGCCGATGCCGATGAACAGGCGCGTGTTACAGCCAAGGCAGAACAGCTGATTGCTGAACTTAAGAAAGGCGCCGACTTCCGCAAGATGGCCATCGCTGAAAGTGCCGGGCCCAAAGCGCTGGAGGGTGGCGACTGGGGTTGGATGACACTCGAAGAGATGCCGACCCTGCTGGCGGATGCGGCTCGCAGTGCCAATCCTGGGGATATTGTCGGACCGTTACGCTCTGGTTCCGGACTGCACATCGTCAAGGTGTTCGAAACCCGTGGAGCCAATGCTGACCAGCAGATGGAAGTGAAAGCCCGCCATATCTTGCTACAACCCTCGATCATCCTGACCGATGCCAAGGCCAAGCAGATGCTGAGCGGTTTTCTCTCCGAAGTGAAATCAGGACGCGCGGACTTTGCTAAGTTGGCAGAACAGTACTCCGAGGATCCCGGTTCAGCGGTGCAAGGTGGTGAATTGGGCTGGGCCGACCCCAACATCTATGATCCCCAATTTCGGGATGTTCTATTGCAATTGCAACCTGGACAATACAGTGAACCGTTCCGTTCCAGTCACGGTTGGCACATAGTGCAATTGGAAGAGCGGCGCAAACAGCAATCCACAGATGAAAATCTGAAAAACCGTGCCTACCAGATGATTTATAACCGCCGCTTTGCCGAGGAAGTTCAGGTCTGGCTGGATGAACTGCGCGACGAAGCTTACATCAACATTATCAGCGGACAGAAAAACTGATGAACGCGATTCCTCGTCTGGTGTTGACCCCTGGTGAACCCGCTGGGATCGGTCCGGATTTGATCCTCGGTCTGAGTCAACGTGACTGGCCGGCAGAGCTTGTTGTCGTCGCCGATCCCCTGATGCTACAGCGGCGCGCCCAACAGCTAGGACTCAACGTTTCTATCGAGCGCTATGACGCCGCACGCCAGGCCCGCCCACAACCTGCCGGCACCATCACCGTTGACCCGGTGAACCTGAACACCGTCGAGATCGCCGGGACACTGGACAAGCGCAACGGCCACTATGTGTTGGCCACGCTGCAACGTGCAGCTAGCGGAACGCTATCCGGTGAGTTTGATGCGCTTATCACGGCCCCCGTACACAAAGGGGTGATCAACGATGCCGGCGTCAATTTCAGTGGTCACACCGAGTTCTTTGCCGAACTGGCGGGTTGTGATCAGGTCGTGATGATGCTGGCCACGGCAGGACTCCGCGTTGCTCTAGCCACGACACATCTTCCGCTCAAGGACGTTTCAGCGGCGATTACACCGTCCAGCCTGACTCGAACCCTGCAGATTCTGCATCACGATTTGCAGCAACAATTTGGGATTGCAACGCCGCGAATCTATGTCTGTGGCCTGAATCCCCACGCAGGTGAAAGCGGCCACATGGGACGCGAGGAAATTGATGTTATCGAACCGGTGCTACACGCTCTGCGTCAGCAAGGAATGGACCTGGTGGGTCCCTTACCTGCCGATACGCTCTTTCAGGACAAATATCTGAAAGATGCCGATGCCGTGCTGGCGATGTACCACGATCAGGGACTACCAGTACTGAAATACAAAGGTTTCGGCAAAGCGGTCAATATCACATTGGGCCTGCCGTTCATTCGCACCTCGGTCGACCATGGTACTGCACTGGATTTGGCTGGGACAGGGCACGCCGATGCTGGCAGTCTGCTGACGGCGCTGCAACAAGCTCTTGATATGGTAAAAGCAAGAACATGAGTAACGATAAAGTTCACCTCGGCCACACCGCGCGTAAGCGCTTTGGCCAAAACTTTCTGCACGATCACTACGTCATCGACAGCATTGTCGCAGCCATTGCGCCGTCTGACGACGCCATCATGGTTGAAATTGGCCCCGGGTTAGGAGCGCTGACTGAGCCCGTTGCCAGCCAGCTAAAACACCTGCATGTGGTGGAGCTCGACCGAGATCTGGCGGAACGCTTGCGTCATCATCCCATCTTGAGTAGCAAGCTGACGATCCATGAAGCGGATGCGATGAAGTTCGATTTTGGCAGCTTACGTACCGATGATCGCCCGCTAAGAGTCTTTGGCAATCTGCCGTATAACATCTCGACGCCGCTGATGTTCCATCTGTTTGAACAGGCCGCAGGCATTCGTGACATGCACTTCATGTTACAAAAAGAGGTGGTCGACCGCCTCGCGGCAGGCCCGGATAGCAAGGCTTATGGCCGTCTAAGCGTCATGGCGCAGTACTATTGTCAGGTCATTCCGGTGCTTCACGTCGGCCCAGGAGCATTTAAACCGGCGCCCAAAGTAGACTCGGCAGTTGTACGGTTGGTACCCCATAGTCAGCTACCCTATCCCGCCACCCGCATCGAGGATCTGCACCGTGTTTGTATGGAAGCGTTTAATCAACGCCGCAAGACCATCCGCAACAGCATGCGCAATTTCATCACCGAGCAACAATTGACGGAACTGGGCATAGATCCTAACCTGCGACCAGAAAACCTGACGTTGCAACAGTTTGTGACGATTGCGAACTGGGTCTCGGCTCACCGATAAGGATGATGAGTTGATGGGCAAGATAATAATCCGCGCTTATCCACACTATCTGGAAGATCAATCCAGTCCGGATGAGGCCGAATATTGTTTTGCCTATACGATTGAAATCGAAAATGGCTTGTCACAGAGCATTCAGTTGCTGGAGCGCCATTGGCTCATCACGGATGCCAATGGGCAACAACAGGAAGTGCAGGGCTCCGGAGTTGTCGGTGAACAACCCCAGATCGATGCCGGCGAGCGGTACGCCTATCGCAGTGGCGTTCAATTGCGTACGCCTTTGGGCTTCATGCAAGGGAGCTATACCTTTCAAGATACGGGTGGAAACCTGTTTGAGGAGCCCATCCCGATGTTCACGTTGGCAATGCCACACCTGCTGCATTAAGTAATATATGGCTATCTATTGTGTAGGTGATGTTCAGGGCTGTTATGACGAATTACGTCAGCTGCTGGATATCGCCGGCTTTGATCCAACAACAGATGAGCTGTGGCTAACCGGAGATCTGGTGGCCCGCGGCCCCAAGTCGCTCGAGGTCATGCGATTTGTTGTTTCACTCGGCGATCGAGCAACCAGCGTACTAGGTAATCATGATCTGCACCTTTTAGCTACGGCTGCGGGTTATGCCAAACCGAAGAAGAAGGATCGGCTCTCTGAGTTACTGGAAGCGCCTGATGCCAGCCAATTACTGCAATGGTTACGCATGTGTCCACTGCTCGCCGAGCATGCTACCGCGCCGTTAATGATGAGCCATGCCGGATTATCTCCACAGTGGGATCTGGCCACAGCCCGCTACTGCGCGCGTGAAGTAGAAGATCTGCTGCGTAGCGACCAGGGGAACTGGTTACTCTGTCATATGTATGGCAACGATCCTGCTCGCTGGGATCCACGGCTGACTGGGCTCCCACGTTGGCGCTACATCATTAACGCCTTTACCCGTATGCGTTTTTGTACGGCAGACGGCAGCCTCGACTTTCATAGTAAGGTATCCCCCAAACAACCACACCCTGGCCTCACCCCCTGGTTTGAACAGCGGCAAGCCGACCACAACGAGCCTGACTTAATCTTCGGCCATTGGGCGGCGCTGATGGGACAGTGTCCACAACCTCGCGTACACGCGCTCGATACAGGCTGTGTCTGGGGTAATCAATTGACCATGTGGCGTTGGGACGACGATGCCACGTTCAGTCTTGGCTGCCCTGTCTATGCCAAAGGTGATTAAGACTGATACCTCTATAAAGAAGAAAGGACGCTGATTGCGTCCTTTCTTCTTTGCCGTGCAATATGGCTACTTGTTGTGCACCCGAGCTAGCAGTTCAAAACAGTACGGATATGGGTTGTTATCATCCGCTGCGTGGCTCTCATACGTTACCTGTCGCCAGCAATAACCGTCCGTATTGTAATCAGGAAACCAGGTATCTCCCTCTACCGCTAGATCGATATGGGTCAGGTACAGGCGATCTGCGTGAGGTAGAGCCTCTCGGTAGAGTTGCCCACCACCAATAATCATTACCTCATCGCAATGGTGAGTGAGCGCCAAAGCCGCCTCAAGAGAGGCAAAGCATTCAACGCCCTCCGAAGACCAACCTTGCTGGCGAGAAATCACCAAGTTGCGACGACCTGGCAACGGTCGACCTATCGATTCAAAGGTGCGACGCCCCATGATCACCGGCTTGCCAAGCGTCATCTGTTTGAAATGCCTCAGATCGGCAGGCATATGCCACGGCATCTGATTATTGGCACCGATCACCCGGTCGTGGGCCATGGCCACAATCAAAGAAATCAGCATTCTAACTCCCGGTCAGACAATTGGCCGGTTACGGTAAATGATCAACGGTGGAATGGCGAGCCCAAAACTGAGTGCCACCAAAATAATCAAGGTCTTGAGACCATTTTCCAGTGCCGCGGAAATCAAATGGGCACTGGCGCCCTCACTGTTCATACTAAGTACCGCGATGATGGTATTAAACGCGAACTTTCCCGGGATCATTGGAATGATACAAGCCACCGTGAACACAGGGCGCGGTGCAAGCAAGCGTCGTGACAAATATACGAAGATCAAACTCACCAGACTGCTGGCGGCCAACGTGGCCCATTCAATCGGCATTCCATAATGTATAAGCAGTGCTCTGAGGCTATGGGCGAGAGCACCGACCACGGCACAATATTTCAAAAAACGGGGTGGTACCGAAAACAACATGGCAAAGCCAACGGCGGGGATCGCAGACCAGAAAGCATCCCATAAAACCAAGGTAACGACTTCTCTCATGGTTGCCACCCCCAGACGCCTGTCAACTTCATCGCCAACACGATCCCTGTTGTAGCGCTCAATGTGAGCATGGTCGCCGTCAACCAGCGCGCCAGTCCCATGTTGTAGTAGCCCTTCACCACATCCAATACAGCATTGATCAACGGAAAACCGGGCACTAACAGCAAGACACTCGCCGCCATAGCTAACTCAGGATGACTTCCTAGCTCAAACAGCGTTGCCATACTGGCGATCACTGTCGCGACAAAAGCGGTTGCAGAGAAATTGAGTAACGGGCTGAAATGGCGATATGCAATCTCCTGACGAACCGCCATGGCTACGGCTGACGCCAGTGTCGTAATCATAAAAACAGGCCAATCACCGCCGAACAGTAAACTGAAACTGCCGCAGGAGAGGCCGATCATCAGCACTACCAGCCATCGGTTATACCGAAACGGTTTAATCGCATCCAGACGAGCCCGAACCTCAGCGGTATTTTCCAGCAGACGCTTCTCCGCCAAAATGCAGATGCGCTGTATCTCGCATAACACCTGCATATGAATCCCAAACTCATGAATACGCCGCGTGGTTGTAATACAGGAGCCGTGATTGAGCGTCGTCAGAATAATGGCACTCGGGGTAATGGCCATTTCGACACTTTCCACCCCCAGCGCATGTCCAAGCCGGCAGGTGGTTTGTTCGATGATGCGGCTTTCTGCGCCGCAAGAGGCCAGCATTTGCGCCGTCTTTACCAGAACCCGGGTAACCTCGGTCTGTTCTTCCCGGGTAAGAATTTTGTGCTGTTGCATCGCTTTCGTCCTTGAAGGTGTGCTAGCTGGCGGGCATTGTATGCGCAGCGTCCGTAACAGACCTTAACCCATATCAAGGATCACGGTGCAGAAGCCCGCGAGCTCTGCCGAGTCAGACTACGGAGCAAGCGATCTATCAGCGCTAACTGCAAAGCGCATTGATAAATCAGCCAACTATAACCATATGTGTTCAACACTGGCGTCGCAGATAACTGTAGTTGTTCCAGTAGATCGGATTTCAACTCCAACACAGATTCCAGCGCGGGCAGAGCCTCGATATCACCGCAACAAAACGCCCCTGCCTGTTCCGTCCATTCTGCCAGTGAGCGAGCACGCAGGCTTATCCCGTAATTGTGTTGAATTTCCTGCTCACTGGCAGCCGTCTCCCATCGACTCTGGGCTATCAGCTCAATCAGTAATAAGCAGCGAGCCTGAGCATCGACAAGTTGATCCAGTTCGCGTTGCGAGTGGCGTAAAGTCCGGCTTTCCAGCGTCACTGAACGTAACAAGCCTTTCTGGCGCTGAATATTGCGTTCCAAAAGTTTCAAGCGCCCCTTAGTACGCAAAGGACGATGCACATTCGGAGAAAGATGGCTTAACCAGATTTGCGACATGCCCAAAAGTGATGACGCAAGCAACCAACGCCATTCATTACGCGCTCGCAATGGCAAGACCAATTGCGAGACAGCAATCGCGATCAGGCATCCCAGCAAAATCGTTGCCGTGCGCCAAATCGCTTCTGACATTCCCTGTTCCCCACCGTCAAGAACAATCATTAACGTGAAGCCGGCCACCAAATAGGCGTAACTCATCTTGCCACTGGCTCGCCATGTCACAAACGCAATCGCCAATAAGGCTAGCAAGGCGGTCAACCATGGGTTGCTAGTCAGATATAAGATTCCGATACCATATAAAGCGCCGCATAAAGTACCAATCACGCGCTGAATAGACTTCTCCAACGCACCGCCAACCTGAGGCAACGTCAGCATGATGATGACGATCGTCACCGAGGTCCACGCTAGATATGGAAGTGGATACAGATAATTCAAAAGGTGAGCAATCAACAACGCGAGCGATATTTTCAGGACATGGATGATGCGGATATGACGATAGACAAAGCGTTCCAACGAACTCGCCGGAGAAAAGATGGACATGCAAGCTCCAGACAGAAACCCCGTGAATGTTCACACATTCACGGGGCCGGTTACTGATTAGCGGGTGTAGATAACCTCGACATCGTAGTCGTCATCATCCCAGTCATCATCATCGTCGTCGTTATCGTCATCTGAGTGGGGCTGAGCCAATTGTTCCTTATGGTAATCATCCCACATGAACTCAACGCGTTCAGGTTTGGCCTGCTCCAGCTCTTCTTGCCGAGGCAAGGTTTCCAATAGGCCGGCAATGTCGTAACAAATAGGATCCGTACCCTGTTTATCAAATGCTGAGATGCGATAGACAGTGCCTTCCCATGCCAACTCCTTCACGACACGCTCGATAATCTCGTCAGCTTCTTCCTCAAGCACCAGATCCAGCTTGTTGAACACTAACCAGCGTGGTTTAGCAGCCAGCTCAGGACTGTATTTTTCCAGTTCGCGGATAATAGTTTTGGCGTTCTCGGCAGGATCGGAGCCATCGACAGGTAAAATATCCACCAGGTGCAGTAGCACACGGCAACGCTCAAGATGCTTGAGAAACCGAATGCCCAGTCCAGCCCCCTCCGCGGCTCCCTCTATCAAACCCGGAATATCCGCTATAACGAACGAGTTACGCTCGCCCATACGAACAACACCGAGATTTGGCACCAGCGTGGTGAATGGATAATCAGCCACCTTCGGCCGCGCAGCAGAAACTGCACGAATGAATGTAGATTTACCCGCGTTAGGCAGTCCCAGCAGGCCAACATCCGCCAGCAATAACAGCTCCATGCGTAAATTACGCACCTCACCCGGGGTTCCCATTGTTTTTTGACGGGGAGCCCGGTTAACAGAGCTCTTGAAGCGGGTATTGCCAAGGCCGTGAAAACCGCCCTTGGCAACCATCAGTTTCTGACCCTCTTTGGTCAGATCACCGAGGATCTCACCGGTATCTTCGTCTCGCGCACGCGTGCCAACAGGCACCTTCAAGACCAAATCTTTGCCTCGAGCACCGGTACAGTTGGCCCCCCGACCATTCTCTCCGCGTTCGGCCATGTGGAAGCGCTCAAAACGGTAGTCGATCAACGTGTTCAGGTTAGTATCAGCCAACAAGTAGACATCACCACCATCGCCACCATCACCACCGTCAGGGCCGCCATTGGGAATGAACTTCTCACGGCGAAAGCTGACACAACCATTACCGCCATCACCCGCTTCAACGCGGATTTGAACCTCATCAACGAATTTCATGTTTTTACAACTCCTGTCCCCAGAGCAGCCATCATGGGGGAATTATAGAGACTCCAGGGACACATCAACGAGCTCTCTTTGTTGCTCGAGAAAAGCAAAAGCCCCGCCATATGGCAGGGCTTTTAACATCTTTCGTGTCAATTATTCAGCAACGATGCTGACGAACTTACGGTTGTTCGGACCCTTGACTTCGAACTTGACCTTGCCGGCCGCCAGAGCGAACAGAGTGTGGTCCTTACCACAACCCACGTTCTCACCAGCATGGAACTTGGTACCACGTTGACGGATAATGATGTTACCCGCCAGAACGCTTTCACCACCGAAACGCTTCACGCCGAGGCGCTTACTTTCGGAATCACGACCGTTGCGGGAAGAACCGCCAGCCTTTTTGTGTGCCATTTGATGGTCTCCTCAGAATTAAGCAGTGATACCAGTGATTTTAACTTCAGTGAACCACTGGCGGTGGCCCATCTCTTTACGATGGTGCTTACGACGACGGAACTTAACGATTTTGACTTTATCGCCACGGCCATGAGCCACAACTTCTGCCACAACCTTACCGCCAGCAACATAAGGAGCGCCGACCTTCACTTCTTCGCCTTGGGCAACCATCAGAATCTTATCGAATTCTACGGTAGCACCGGTTTCAGCTTCCAGCTTCTCCAGGCGTACGACCTGACCTTCAGCTACACGGTGTTGCTTGCCGCCACTTTGGATAACAGCGTACATGTTTAAACTCCGAATTGGGCATCTGCCATTTGTAAAAGCGATGCACAAAAAACTTGATGACAATGGGCGCGCATTCTACGCAACTTACCTAACACAGGCAAGCCCATTTATGGATTAACGATCATTTTATGATCGCAGAGTGTGCCAACTTTAGGCTAACACCAAGAACTGCATTAGTTTAACAATTCATGTAGAATCCGTGAATACAAGTTCGGCAATGCCGCGTATTTGGAACTCAAACTCATCGCCATGGATCAACACGCAATTCGTGCTCTCTCCTCTGACGACATGCAGGCTGTCAATAACCAGATCATGCAACGTCTGCAATCGGATGTCCCTCTCGTCAATCAGCTCGGATTTTATATCATCAGTGGCGGTGGCAAACGCATGCGGCCTATGCTGACGGTTTTAGCTGCTCGCGCCTTGAATTACCAAGGGGATGCGCATATCAAGCTTGCCAGCATCATCGAGTTCATTCACACCGCGACTCTGTTGCACGATGACGTAGTCGATGAGTCAGATCTGCGTCGTGGACGTGATACGGCCAACGCATTATTCGGTAACGCAGCCAGTGTTCTGGTTGGAGACTTTCTCTATACCAGGGCATTTCAAATGATGGCCGAAATCGGCAACTTGAGAGTGATGGAAATACTGGCTGAGACAACCAACGTCATTGCTGAAGGCGAGGTCATGCAATTGATGAATTGTAATGACCCACACCTAAGTGAAGAGGCTTACTTTAACGTCATCTACTGTAAAACAGCCAAGCTGTTTGAAGCCGCGACACGGCTACCTGCGATTTTATCCGCTGCAAACGAATCTATCGAATCTGCTTTACAAGATTACGGGCGCTATTTGGGCACGGCCTTTCAGATCATTGACGACGTCATGGACTACACAGCGGCCAGTGACGTAATGGGGAAAAGTGTTGGTGATGATCTGGCGGAAGGAAAAACCACCTTGCCCCTCATTCATGCAATACGTACTGCCAATGATGAACAACGGCAATTATTGACTCGAGCGATCATGGAGCGCAATGGTCTGGATTATCTGGAGCAGATCCAGGAGATTCTGCAGCAGACTGGAGCATTCGACTATAGTCGCAACAAAGCCGAAGATGAGATAAGGAAAGCCAAATTGGCCTTATCTGTTCTTCCTGAGACACCCTATCGTCAAGCGCTAATGTCGCTCGCTGATTTAGCCGTTAATCGGAGTTCTTGACCCGTTAATGAGTCTCCGCCAGCCACAAAAAGCCGATCATCAGATCCAATGCTGATCAGTTAAGGATCTATTGACCGCTCCTCATGCTGTAGGAAAATCCGGAGTCTCTCTTGGGCTCCGGATTTTTTTATGTCTATTGCGAATGCTCTGAATGATGCCATGGATGCATCTGCTGAAACTCTGGCCAGGCTGGACCTCTTTACCCACCATATTCCAGATGAATGGATTATTGCCGCCGCCACTCTGTCTGATAAAGCCACCATCCGCAGGCGTCGCCTGCCTGCTGACCTCGTGTTGTGGTTAGTCGTCGGGATGGCCTTCTTTCGCAATGAACCTATCTCTGAAGTCGCTCGCCGTCTGAATTGAATCGCCACCGGTTTTGTAGACACCTCGCAGTTAGATAAACTAACGCAAAGA
>CAMFKP010000041.1 GCA_945957385.1 uncultured Aeromonadaceae bacterium | reverse complement strand
TGTGGTAATAACCACAAAAAAGTTGCATCCTGTCCAAGGCAATCTCGATTTGAGAGTTGGTTTACGTAATCACACATCCAGTCAACAACGGCTGTTTGAGTTGATTAGTATGCTTAATTAGGCAATCCATCATGAATGTAGGGGGCTGATATGGGCTATCACAAATCTACGGAAGATGATGCACGAGACTCTTTTCTTACTACTGTCAAGCATTTTGGGTTGTTGAGTCTATTTATCACAGTTTTTTTTGCTGTCTTGACTGTAGTTCTTTTTGAATTTGTATATGTGCTTAATGCTTTTCCTAAATCAGAGTTCATGGCTTATATACTGTGGGGGATCGATTTTATCCCAGTGATAGCCGGAGTTATGACTTTCATTTTTGGGTGGAAAACAATCAAGGCGTTTTTACTACACCGTAATATGTGAGTTTTCATTTAAGGATAACCTAATGAACGTGCTGGTGTAATAATTACAACAATAGCGATGCGTGCTGTTGCATGTAATCGATTGTGACGGCATTTTAAAACATTCACGATCTCATTATTCTTCTTTGTTATTTTATAAACATGTTTATGCGTATGCATGAATATCATGGGATATGCTTAACTCATGAGTTATAAACTGAAACATGTTTATGGTTGTTGTTTTAACGTGGCAGGCTAGTATTACGACCAAGATAGGCTCAGTACAGAGCGACTTCCTTTGAAGAATAAATGGATTTGGATTGTTTCCTTTGTAGCAACGATTGCTGCAGTTTCAGTCATGTTGGGAACCTCTCATGCGGAGAGCTTTTCTCACTTAGTCAATATGACAATAGATAACTTACTCTGGATGGTTTTTTATCTTCGAACCTATCTAGGAATAAACATACATTTAGCGCGATTTTTTGTGTTCCTTACTATTTTTGGAGCCTGCGGTTTATTTTATTTTTTCATTGCGAGCTTACTTTTTCTTACTTGTGTCCCAGAGCCAAGAACAAAATGAGAAGCATGAAGTGTGATATGCGTTCCAAATAAATGAATCTGTATTGTTTTGTCTTACAAAGGCGGTTATCAATATCCATGTTGTTTTTGAACTAAAAAATAAATATCCATATTCCTTACCAGAATCGAGAGGTTCTGGTTTTTTTTATCTTTAAATTCCTAGCCACCGGCCTTTGGGTTTGGTGGCTTTTTTGTATGCGACAGGTTAAGCCCAGACTCGTCGCGATGACGCTCAGGAGGGCTATATGTCAGAAAAAGACCCTAGCATTTGGGCGATGCTATGTGCGTGGGCGTATCAGAATGCCCCGACTATCTATTCTTTCTGCCTTGCTTTCACTATTGCTGCTTTCAGAGTTCTCTACGGCGGCGGAACTAAACGAACGATGATTTTGGAAGGGGCGCTATGTGGCGCCCTTTCTCTTTCCTTTGTCTCGGGGATGAAGTGGTTCGGCATACCGGTCGACGCGGCAGCATTTATTGGCGGCATGGTGGGCTTTATCGGCGTGAAGCAGCTGCAGATTGTTGCTTTGCGGATTCTCAATAAGCACGTTCCTAAGGAGGAGTGATGTCGTTTTACTTAGGCAAGCACAGCCTTGAAAACTTGCGAGGCGTGCATCCTGATTTGGTCAAAGTAGTAAATCGCGCGATAGAGCTGACCAAAGTGGATTTTAAAGTTATTGAGGGTAAGCGTTCTGAAGCTCGTCAGCGTCAGCTGGTGGTCAATGGCAAGAGTAAAACCATGAATAGCCGGCACCTGACTGGCCACGCGGTTGACTGTGCTCCGCTGGTGGCTGGCGTTATTCCGTGGAATGACCGCAAAGCATTTGCATCCGTATCCAAGGCCATGTTTGCGGCGGCTAACGAATTAGGCATCTCATTACGCTGGGGGGGAGACTGGAATCAGAATGGCCGAAGTGATGATGAGCGCTTCTATGATGGCCCACACTTTGAACTGCCTCGACAGAAGTATCCGGTCTAGTCTAGGTCGTAAAATATAATTTCGAATCAGATCGAAAAAAGAGAATTTCAATCGTTGATACAGGTTATAGCAGGTATGGTGTCCGTTAGTTTGTGACTTTAGTCATCGAACCTCTTGAACAATTCAACCATATTAGCTATCAGCGTGACTTATAGTCATGTTGATGTCATTGATTTGTAAATAGCTAACAAAGGGAGAATTGTTTTGGCTGATTATTATGTCAATAAGAATGCACAAGCTAATGGTGATCATGAGGTTCATAAGTCTGGATGCTCGCATATGCCCGCGGCACAGAACTGTAGATATCTCGGAGATTTTTCCTCCTGTGCTCCAGCGGTACAACAAGCTAAAAATTTAGGGTATAGCAAAGCAAATGGTTGCTATTACTGCTGCACTGCATGTCATACCTCGTAGCATTGAGAGTTGATATTAAAAGGTCGCTTAGGCGGCCTTTTTTATTGCTAACGAAAGGTGATTCTATGTACGCACTGAAGAAAATTACGGTAACAAATGATGGTCGTCACGTCGAAGAGATGCATGTGCTGGGTCGCATGTATCGCCTTGAGTTTCATCATCAAGATCCAAATCTAACCGCCAGTGTTGAGTATTGTTGGCGAGGTAATACACCGAGCATCTCTATTGCAAAGAGTGATGAGGCTTATATCACCACGCTAGCTGGAGATACGGTTCGGTGTATTTGTCGTGGGGATGCAAATGCTCGTCAGACGCTAATGAAAGGCTAAAGAGTAAGTCCAAGCTAGAGAATAAAAGGCCTCGCTAACGCGGGGCTTTTTCGTATCTGCGCTATGCCCAGCGCATCAGGCAACACAGAGCCTTACAGAAATGAGCCTTGGAGGAACACCGTTTCTCTGTGGGCGGCGTTTCTGGGCAACGAGGCTCATTTCTATAAGGTAGCTACCGATGAATTATCCAACCGTATTGATTAACGGCGTGTCCGTTCGTATCGATGAAGCAGGACGCTATAGTCATCAATGATCTTCATGCCGCCGCTGTTGCAAACGGGGAGGCTACTGAAGCTCAAAGACCAAGCAAATTCCTGCGTAGCGCGCAGGTCAAGCGATTCATTAATGCCTTAAAAGCCAAAGCCCAAAAAAGGGCTTTGGAACAAAATCAACCAGTTAGAGTTATTGTCGGGGGGGATGAGCCCGGTGTGTGGGGGATAGAGTTGCTCGCCATTCGATATGCGGCGTGGATTAAACCTGAGTTTGAAATAGAGGTATATGAGGTATTTAGAACAGCCGTTCGTCTTGGCGTGAATGCCATTTCTCGACTGAACAAAATTGACCATATCATCGATAGTGAAACCAGAGACATCAGTCAGTGTGCTAGTAAGATGGCGAAATGGGGGGCTGGTGGTCGAAAACGCTTATTGCACACAGCGAGGGAGAAGCTTATGCATGAAGTGCAGATATGTTTGCCCGGAGTTGACTTGAACTATGGCGGATAAACCTGACGGCCTATCAATGATTGGAAAAATACCTTGGAAGCCACTGGCGATAGTCTCGCTGGTGGCTTTGTCGTTATGGGGGTTATCAGCTTGGCTTTATTCCGCTGGTGAAGAGGCCGGTAAGCGGGTGGCTAATCAACAATGGCAGGCGCGCTGGAATGAGCGAGATGCTGCAGATGCAAATGAACGCGCTGCTCATGAAAAGGCGATGCGTGAGCTTGAGAATAAACGGCAGAAAGATATAGAGCAGGTGGCTGCAGATGCTGAGAGACAATTGCAACTGGCGCGGGCTGATGCTGACCGTGCCGCTGATATTGCTGGTGGGTTGCGCACCCGTATCGCCCAACTCCGGCGTCAACTGGCAGACAGTGAAACCAGCCGCTTATCCGCCACTGCCCAAGCAAGCGCAGCAAGAGCCTCTGCCTCCGTTCTGCTTGCCGACGTGCTCAGCGAATCTCTCCGACGCAATGAAGAACTGGCAGCATATGCTGACCGAGCAAGAGCACAAGGGCTAGCGTGTCAGCAGGCGTATGAGCACATCAAGACTACGATGTAATTGGCTAGGTGGTTATTGACGATGAGGGATTGGTTGAATTCGAGGGGATTATTTGGTCGTTTAGCTGTCTTGTACTCGAATATTCAAGTAACACTTTATTAATATAAAAGGCGCGTGCCACATATATTGATATCGTCGACAGCTT
The DNA here is from genome assembly GCA_945957385.1 of uncultured Aeromonadaceae bacterium. Taxonomy (GTDB): domain Bacteria; phylum Pseudomonadota; class Gammaproteobacteria; order Enterobacterales; family Aeromonadaceae; genus Pseudaeromonas. Next base: position 29,665 of record CAMFKP010000041.1, on the reverse strand, counting down.
AACGTAACGGGCATCGAAATATGGTATATTTGTCATCATCGGGGTAAGATCACGCGCATTTTTCGAGTAACGGACTAACCTCAATGGCGGATCAATCTCAACCACAAGCTAAATCAGTAAGTATCGTTTACCAAGGGAAAGCTCTTGATAACCACAAGATGGATATCCTTTCGTTTGCAGGCAGTTTGCAGGGCATTGGTGAAGCAATCTACTCGGCAAATGAAATCGTGAATGGTGGACGAGATATCGAAGTTAATGTAGATGCTAAGCTGATTGCTGGCTCTTTTGGTTTTGACATTGAAGTTATTCAGTATCTTGCGAATGCGAAAGACGTGATTCAAGTGTTAGGGCTTTCGGGGGCATCTCTTGCTGTGGGTGGTGCTACAGTTCTAGAGGTGCTGAAAAAGCTGAATGGCCGTAGAATCGACATCGTTGAAAAAACACAAGATAGCGATATCGTAAAGTTAAAAGTTGACGGTGAAGAAATTGAGTGTTCGGATGATGTAGAAAGGATAGTCAACTCTCCTGAGATTCGTAAGGCTGTTGATGCATTTGTTCGTCAACCACTTATGCAAGACGGTGTAGATAATTTTGTAGTTAAAGAGTCTCGGGATGCTAAGTCAGAGCTTGTAAAAATCAATAAAACAGAAGCTGAAGAATATAAGTCACCAAAGGTCCTTTTCGAAACAAAAGAAGAAATCGAAGAGTTTGATGCAGTGGTCACATTCATCTCTGCTCATGCGGATAAGAAAAGTGGCTGGCGAGTTGACATTAATGGCGATGTGCGAACCGTTCGCATGGACGATGAGAAATTCATTCGATTGGTCACTGGTCCTAATGCTCCAAAGATTTTTGGTGAATTGTTTGCTGTGAAGATGAAGCGAATTCAGAAAAATTGTGGTGGACAAATTGAAGAAAAATTGTCCATTATCGATGTAGGTAGACACTTTGCATCACCAGACAAGAAGATAGCTAAATAAAGCCTGATATGGATATAAAATGTCTTTAGATATTAGTGTGTTAGGTTGGCTGGGGTTGCTTATTGCAAGCCCTGCAATATTTATCAGCTCTCGGGTAGCAATTCGTTGTTTGCTCGATGTAGTTATTTCTGACACAAAAATTGCTATAACCTACACTGATGCGGACAAAAAAATCCATAAAACAAGCATTTATCTAGATAGTGATGATGAACTGCTAAAGCTAATTGACGGAATCGCAGAAAAAAATAAAAAAGTGAGGAAGGAGACAGCCTCACATGCCTGATGATAAGAAGGGAGGAGGTAAGGCTCTTGGTATTACTGGTGGTGGTGGTGCCGGTGTTTTTCTCCTAAAGTTTGCTGGTTTGATTAGTGATCCAACATTGCGAGATCTTTATATATCAGCGATTCCCATTGTTTCAGTATTGTTGAGTGAAGTCTTTACGTTGGCTTGGGTGATTTATGGTTTTGACCCTAAAGAACTTCGTGTTAAACGACGTCTTAAGAAGTTGAAGCGGCAAGCTGAAGCAGTTTTGAAATCAGACCCTCCTGTTTCACAGGATATAAAAGAAAAAGCTCAGGCGAGATATGATGTCATTTGCCAAATTGAAATGGGTATTCTGCCTTTTTCAGTTTTGGAAGCTCCATCTAGCCGGTCGGAGCCACAAGCTCAAGAGACTGAATAGGGACACTTGGTTGCCTTTTCTAAGCCCGCATTAATGCGGGTTTTTTTATGCCTGTAACTTTGTAGCTAGGAGCTTTCGGTACTTTGCTAGGCAAATTGAACATCGGTACGGGTCCTTTCAGAGGCCTGAAAACAGCACGGGTGCGTATACCCGCAAAAAGTCGCTATTTATGAGCTTTTTTAAGAGGTTGGTTGTTGTTTAATTGTTTCTCCTATCTTTATGAAAAATAAGGAAAATCAGAGAGCAATACAACAACCTGAGCCTGTTTTTTGGCGGTTTCAATGAGGGAAAATTATTTAAAAACAATAGGTTATTGAGATTTGCTTGGTTGTTGTATTGCAGTTTGCAGGGCGTGAGGTTGATGTAAATGGCTGTTTTGCTTAATAAAAGTGATATGGCCGAATCAATAGGCATTTCTGTACAGGCGTTCGACAAGTGGGGTGTGGTTCCCACTGAGCGGCGAGGGCGAGAAGTCCTGTATGACGTTCGGTCGGTACTGGATGCGTGGCAGGCTCGGCAACAGAAAAAACAACAGGCTGAACCGACGACGGACGACAATGCCGCCCAGAAATTACTGCTGGCTCGCATCGCATTAACTGAAGAACAAGCCAAAGGTCAGCAGCTGAAAAATCAGGAGTCAGAAGGGCGTGTCGTCGATACCGACTTTTGTATTTTTGCTCTCAACCGCATCGCGATGGAGTTATCGAGTATTTTGGATTCGATCCCCTTGGCTGTTCAGCGGCAGTGCCCTGACATCTCACCACACCATGTGGACTTCCTAAAATTGCAGATTGCGAAAGGGGCAAACTGCTGCGCCAACGCCGGGGATAAGTTACCGGAGTGGCTGGATGAGTATCTCTCGATATCAGCTGAGTAATATGCAGGCCGCGGTGACCATTGGCCTGAAGCCGTTACAGCGCCCAATCCCCATGACGGCTGTTGAGTGGGCGGATACACACTATTACTTGCCTAAAGAATCCTCGTATGGCGCGGGGAACTGGGAAACCTTACCGTTTCAAGTTGCCATCATGAATGCCATGGGCAACGACCGGATCCGCGAAGTCAATGTGGTCAAATCCGCGCGGGTTGGGTACTCCAAGATGCTGCTGGCGGTGTATGCCTATTTCATCGAGCACAAGCAGCGCAACACACTGATTTGGTTGCCGACCGACAGTGATGCCGAAAACTTCATGAAAACCCACGTCGAACCGACTATTCGTGATGTGCCGGTCTTACGGGCATTAGCACCGTGGTTTGGCCGCAAACACCGTAACAATACGCTGACCATGAAACGCTTTGCCAATGGCTGTGGCTTTTGGTGCCTCGGGGGTAAGGCGGCCAAAAACTACCGTGAAAAGTCGGTGGATGTGGCTGGCTACGATGAGTTAGCGGCGTTCGATGCGGATATCGAGAAGGAAGGTTCACCCACCTTTCTGGGCGATAAGCGGATTGAGGGCTCGGTGTGGCCCAAGTCGATTCGTGGCTCCACGCCAAAGTTACGCGGCACGTGCCAGATAGAGCGCGCGGCTAAAAATGCCGAGCTGATGATGCGTTTTCATGTCGCTTGCCCACACTGTGGACAGCCTCAGTATCTGAAGTTTGGCGATCGGGACACGCCCTTTGGGTTGAAGTGGGACAAAGGGCAGCCGGAAACCGTGTTCTATCTTTGTGAGCATGCCGGTTGTGTGATTAAGCAACACGAGCTGGATTTCTCACAGGCGCGCTATGTGTGCGAGCGCACGGGGACATGGACGCAAGATGGTCTGCTGTGGTTCTCCTCCAGCGGGCAGGCCATTACGCCGCCGGAGAGTGTGACCTTCCATATTTGGACGGCCTATAGCCCCTTTACGACGTGGGTGCAGATAGTCAAAGACTGGCTGAAAACCAAAGGTGATATCGGTCAGCAAAAGACCTTCGTCAATACGACGCTGGGCGAAACATGGGAGCCGGCCGTCGGTGAACGGCCTGAAGCGGAAGTGATTGAAGAGGGCAAAGAGCACTTTTCGGCGCAGGTTCCGGATGAGGTGGCGTATCTCACCGCCGGTATCGACTCTCAGTTGGACCGTTACGAGATGCGAGTTTGGGGATGGGGACCCGGCGAGGAGTCTTGGTTAATTGATCGGGTGATCATCATGGGACGACATGATGAGGAAGAGACGCTGGTACGTGTGGATACCGCCATCAATGCCGTGTATCGCCGAGCCAACGGAGTTGAGATGTCGATATCCCGTATTTGCTGGGACATTGGGGGTATTGACCCACAAATTGTCTACGGGCGTTCGCGCCTGCATGGCTTATTTCGTGTGATCCCCGTGAAAGGGGCATCAGTCTATGGCAAGCCGGTGGCCGACATGCCGCGCAAACGTAATAAGCACGGGGTTTATCTTACCGAAGTGGGCTCTGATACGGCCAAAGAGCAAATCTATCACCGCTTGACGCTCAAGCGGGCCGCGCCCGATGAACCGATGCCCGGGGCGGTGCATTTTCCCAATAATCCAGACGTGTTTGACCTGACTGAGGCGCAGCAATTGACGGCAGAGGAGGTGACCGAGAAGTGGGAAAACGGCAAACGGCGTTACTTGTGGGATAACAAAGGCCGTCGTAATGAGGCATTGGACTGTTTTGTGTATGCCTTGGCCGCATTACGGATCAGCGTGTCCCGCTGGCAAGTGAATCTGGAGGCATTACAAGCCAGTTTTCAACAGGAGAATCGTGAGCAGTCACGACGACAGAGTGAAGCAACGTTAGCGCAAATGGCAAAAATACTCGGAGGGTAAGGGTATGGCTACGCAGGCTGATTTACTGGCGGCCCGTAAAGCACTGCATGATTTGATGACCGGAAAGCGGGTGACATCGGTGCAAAAAGAGGGGCGACGGGTTGAGTTTACGGCCGCCAATGTCAGTGAGTTGAAACGTTATATCGCGGAGTTAGAGGCGCAGTCGGGCATGAGCCGCCGTCGTCGTCCGGCAGGGTTTTATGTATGAGTTTGCAACTTCTTGCCCCCGATGGGGTGACGCCACTACGCCAATTTGCGGGGTTTTCTGGGGGTGGCAGCGGCTTTGGTGGTCAGCTTAAAGAGTGGAGCCCCGCACCAGAAAGTGCTGATGCCGCTTTATTACCGGTATTGGCGCGCGGGAATGCGCGAGCGGATGATTTGGTGCGTAACAATGGCTTTGCCGCCAATGTTATCCAACTACATCAGGATCATATTGTGGGGTCGTTCTTTCGACTCAGTTATCGGCCTAACTGGCGTTATTTAGGCATTGGTGAAGCCGAAGCGCGTGCGTTCGCGCGAGAGGTGGAGGATGCGTGGGCAGAGTATGCCGAGGATAACCACTGCTACATTGATGCCGAGCGCAAGCGAACCTTCACCATGATGATCCGTGAAGGGGTGGCGGTTCATGCCTTCAATGGCGAGATTTTTGTTCAGCCGTGCTGGGACAGTGACACGCACACCCTATTTCGCACGCGCTTCAAAATGGTCAGTCCTAAGCGGATTTGTAATCCGTTTGGTCGCTGTGATGAGACAGGGCTGCGTGCTGGCGTTGAGATAAACAGTGCCGGCGCGGCGTTGGCGTACCATGTGGCTGATGATGCGTATCCGGGCTGGACAGCCAGAAAGTGGACGCGGATCCCCCGAGAAATGCCCAATGGGCGTCCGGCCATGATCCATGTTTTTGAGCCGCAAGAGGATGGGCAAACCCGCGGGGCTAACCGGTTTTATAGCGTCATGGAGCAAATGAAAATGCTCGATACGCTCCAGCAAACCCAGTTACAGAGCGCCATCGTCAAAGCCATGTATGCCGCCACGATTGAAAGTGAGTTGGATACGGAAGCGGCGATGGAGTTCATTTTAGGCGCGGGAGAGAGCAGTAAAGCCGGTGGTGTTACGCCCCCATTAGAAGGGATGCTGGCACAAATGGCCGCTTACTACCTCAATGCCCAAGTCAAATTGGGCGGAGCCAAAGTGCCGCATCTTTTCCCTGGCGACTCCCTCAACTTACAAACTGCCCAGAATGCAGATAACGGCTTCTCTGCGCTAGAACAATCGTTGCTCTGCTACATCGCGGCCGGCACGGGGGTGTCGTATGAGCAGCTATCCCGTAATTACCAGCAGCTGAGTTACTCCACGGCGCGCGCCAGTGCGAATGAGTCGTGGCACTACTTTATGGGGCGACGCAAATTCATCGCCTCGCGTCAGGCGAGCCAGATGTTTTTGTGCTGGCTGGAGGAGGCGATTGTCCGCGGCGTGGTGAGATTACCGGCTAAGGCACGATTTTCTTTCCAAGAAGCGCGCTGTTCATGGGCCAAATGTGAGTGGATTGGTGCCGGACGTTTAGCCATTGATGGATTAAAAGAGGTGCAAGAGGCGGTCATGCTGATTGAAGGCGGCTTGAGCACCTATGAAATCGAATGTGCCAAGCGGGGCTTGGATTATGAAGATGTCTTTGCCCAGCAAGTGCGCGAGACCCTCGAGCGCAAAAATAAAGGTCTCGCCCCGCCGGCATGGGCGGCCACCGCCTTCCAAACACAACTGAAGAACACCACAAAGGAGGAGGCTGATGCTGCGTAATCTTCCCCATATCGCGGGGTTGGCATTTAACCAGCCCTTACTACTTGAACCCGCCTATGCGCGGGTTTTCTTTTGCGCGTTAGCCGAGCAGATGGGGATTGCGGCCATCCGTGATGCCACCGGTGAATCGCTAGCGACCTCACAGGAATTAGCGGCCTTTCAGGAGCACGCGGGACGCCGAGAGCCTCGCCCGTATTCCGTGGCGGAGCGGATTGCGGTGATCCCGATATCCGGCACCTTGGTAAGTAAGACGCGCAGTGTGAAGCCCTATTCGGGGATGACAGGCTACAACGGGATTGTGGCGCGCTTGAATCAAGCCATGGCCGATCCCGAGGTGGACGGGGTGCTGTTAGATATGGACACCCCCGGCGGGATGGTGGCCGGGGCGTTTGACTGTGCGGATGTCATTGCGCGGATGCGCGCGATAAAGCCGATCTGGTCCTTGGCCAATGACATGCACTGCAGTGCCGGCCAGTTGATAGCCAGTGCTGCCAGCCATCGCCTTATTACGCAAACGGCTCGAACCGGCTCCATTGGCGTGATGATGGCGCACAGTAACTATGCCGGCGCGATGGCCAAAGAGGGGGTCGAGATCACCTTGCTGTATAGCGGCCAGCACAAGGTGGAGGGTAACCCGTATAGCGCGTTACCGGACAGCGTACGTGAGCAGTTTCAAGCGCAGATGGATATGACGCGGCAGCGATTTGCCGAGAAGGTTGCCTGTTATACCGGCTTGTCGGTTGACGATGTTCTCGCGACAGAAGCCGCCGTGTATGCCGGCGCGGAGGTGCTGGATGTCGGGCTGGCAGACCAGCTGGTAATTAATTCAGATGCTATCGGCGTGATGCGCGAGGCATTAACCCATTTATCAAAAACCGTGATTACGGGAGGAGTCATGCAAGAAAACCATTCTGCTGATAACCAGCCGACAGGGGCGGCGCAGAGTGTGGCGGGGATTTCAGCGGAGCAGTTATCCGCGGCGATGGCTGACGCCGTGGCGGCTGAGAATGCACGCATTATGGGGATCCTCGGCTGTGAAGAGGCAAACGGGCGTGAAGCGATGGCGCAGGTGTTGGCTAAAACGCCGAGTATGACCGTCGAGGATGCTCGACGCATTATGGCGGCCGCACCACTCAGTGCGCAGGCTCGCAGTGAGACAGCCTTAGATGACATGATGCGCGGCGCGCCGGCACCGGTCACGTCGGCGTCAGCGCCTGTCGGGGCTGACGATAACGACTTACTGGCGATCCCAGTGTAAGGAGGCGTGATGAGCGAAGAAGTTCTGAACTATTTTCAGCCATTGGGCGATAGCGATCCGGTGTACACCGCCCGCGGCGCGGCCGACTTAAGTGCGGCGACACCCGCATTGACCCCGCTGATGTTAAACGAAACGGGAAAATTGGTGGCATGGGATGGGACTAAAGCGGGTACCGCGGTGGGGCTGCTCGCCTTAAGTGTCGCTGATTCTGCAACGCAGGTGACCTATTTCAAAAGTGGGTCGTGGCGTCTGGAGGATATTCAGTGGCCACACGGTGTCTCGGATGAGCACCTTAAACGTAATGCGTTTGTTGGCACTGCGCTCAGCGTGGTGTGATTGTCTGTTCAATGATTGAAGGCCGCGGATGCGGCTTTTTTTATAGGTAATGTTATGTCGATGTATACGACTCGTAAGCTGCTGACTGCGACGCAGCAAAAATTTAAGTTTGATCAGCTGTTTTTGCGTCTGTTCTTCCGTGAGACCTATACCTTCGATACCGAGGAAGTGAATCTGGCCAAAATACCGGGCGAAGTGGATATGGCGGTGTATGTCTCACCAACGGTATCCGGCAAGGTACTGCGTACCCGTGGTGGTCTGCGCCAACAATTCAAACCCGGCTATGTGAAGCCGAAGCATGAAGTCACGCCGGGCATGGTGGTGACACAGTTGGCGGATGAAGACCCGCAGAATTTGAATGATCCGGCTTACCGCCGCAAGCGCCTGATTTTGCAAAACCTCAAAGATGAAGAGTTGGCCATTCAGCAAATTGAAGAGCGTCAGGCCGTCGATGCCGTGTTGCATGGCCGCTACATCATGGAAGGTGAGGATTTTGAGCCGGTCGAAGTGGATATGCAGCGCAGCGCCGGCAATAACATCACCCAGGCGGGTGGCGCAGAATGGTCGAAAAAAGATAAAGCCACTTATGACCCCACTGAAGACATTGAAGCGTATGCCCTGCAGGCCAGTGGCGTGATCAACATCATCGTGTTTGACCCGAAAGGATGGGCGCTGTTCCGCTCCTTCAAAAAAGTGAATGAGAAGCTGGATACCCGCCGCGGCTCCAACTCGGTGTTGGAAACCGCGTTAAAAGATCTGGGCCAAGCCGTGTCGTACAAAGGGATGTTCGGTGATGTCGCGATTGTGGTGTACAGCGGCCAGCATATCGTGAAGGGGAAAAAGCAAAACTACCTGCCCGAACTGACGATGGTGTTGGGCAACACCCATGCGCGCGGTCTGCGTACCTATGGGGGTTGCCAGGATATCGAGATTATCCGAGAAGGGGTCGTGAAAGGGACGCGCTTCCCGAAAAACTGGATCCAAACCGGTGACCCTGCGCATGAGTACACCATGACCCAATCTGCACCGCTGATGATTTTGGCGGATGCCGACGAATTTGTATCCGTGAAATTGGCGTAATACCCATGAGCATGCCCCTGAATGGGGCATGATTTTTGAGGAGCGAAGCATGTCGCAGAAAGAGGAATTGATTACGCAATTGAATGCGCTCAGTGAGCAATTAGGGCGCAAGTTACCCGTGACGGGCTCGTTGGCTGATCTGCAGCAGCGTGTACGTGAAGCGCAGGAGGAATTGGCTGAAATGGACGATGTCCCGAGTGCAAGCGGGGAAAAGAGTGCCGCAAAGGGTTGTGTGCAGGTGACTGCATTAGTGACCTTACACACCGATGCGTTCAACGCCCAAGGTCAGCCGGTAAGTCTGGTGTTAAAAGGGGAATCATGTTGGCTAGCGCCAGAGTGGGTGCCTGATTTAAGTCAGCGTGGGCTGATTCAGGTGGTGTGATATGGCGTCTTTGGATGTGCTGTTTGATAGCGCTTTGCTGCGGGCTGATGAAGCCATCATGGAGCATATGGCGGCTGATTTTATTTTGCGGCCAAGAGACGGGCAGCCTTTATCGGTTCGAGCCATTTATGACACCCAATTGTCTGCCGGTAAAGGGAGTCCTAGCAGTAGCGCTCCGCGCCCCTTTGCCGCTACGTGTGAGCATGGTTCGTTAACGGTATTGGGGCAGAGACTTGACAGAGCGTTGATGGTTGGCGCTGAACTGGATACCCCACAAGGGCCGAGAGTCGTGGCTGACGTTTTGTATCCAGACCAGAGCAGTACGTTGTTAGTGCTCGGGCTTGTTGGCGCACAGCGTTTACCATCCGGAAATGGGGTGAGATTTACGCGATGAGCCTGCTGTACATGCATATTGATGACGATGTGCTGGAGCGGATGCTGTTGCAGTTCTCGGCCTTGAGCGATAAAGCCATTCGCATGGCATATCACCGCGCCATGAAGCGAACCGAAATCACTATCCGCAAGCAGGCGTTAAACCTGATGCGTGAACGCCTGGGTCTGCGTCCCGTACAGCGAAGTTTGAAACGGCGTGTGCAAGCCTACTTAAAGCCCGGTCAGGATAGTGCTGAACTCAAATTTTGGTTTGGCTTGAATGACCTAGACCCCTTGCTGTTTAAAGGCGGCGTTCGTAAGGCGGCAGGTGGCCTGATGATTCGGGGGACTTATCACGAACAGGCTTTTGTGGCGGTCATTCGCGGACGGCGAGGGGTGTGGCGCCGTAAGGGTAAGCAGCGGACCCCGCTCGAGCGGATCCGTGTGCCGATTGACGATGAGATGATTGTGGCGTTGGAGGATGAGGTGTTTTTGAATTTGCCGGATATCTTTTTGCGCCATTTCGAGACGGATTTACGGGGGCGCAGCAAGTTAGCGGCAGGAGGGGGACATGGCTGAAATGATTGAAAGCCCTAGCCAGTACTATGACCGCCTCGTGGCTGGGTTGATGACCCGTTTGGTCGGGGATATTCCCGTGTTGGGCTATGAGGACTTTGGGTCAGTGCCATTAAACGGTCCGGCGGTCTTTATCCAATTCGAGGATGCACACCCCGGCACGCGCCGACCAGATGGCCGCTATCAACACCAATTTCTTATCACCGCACATTGTGTCGTGCCGGCGTCAGTGCCGCGCGCGGTGTTGGTGGCCATTGATTTGGCCTCAGAGCTTGAGCGCGTGATTGACTCGAACACATTCGGTTTATCGTCCTCCTGTTGTGGCCAGCCGGATATTCAAGTTAACGGTGATACCGGCTTTATGCTGGGAGTGGATGGGGTAGAAAGTCGTGGCGTGCAATGGATCCAACCGCTGTACTTAGGTGCAGGGGCGTTCACTCCGTCGCCTATCCGTGATGGCGTGAGGTTTGCCGTAAATCCGGATAATCCGGATGACCCTAACGCGTATCGGCCGCTTCTGTGAGGTGACTATGCATGATGCGTTAGATCAGATTATCGCGATGCGCCTTGCGCCCTTATTAGATCGGATTGCCTTGCTCGAGGCGCAGATTGAGTCTGGGCGGCGCCGCGCGAATAATGCGATTTTGCTCGGGCGTATTCAGTCAGTGTCGGGTCACCGTTGTACCGTGGTGGTCGGTAAAAATACGACGCCACCGATCAAATGGTTTTCCGCCGCGGCGGGGGATGTGGCGCATTACCGCCAGCCCTCCGTGGGTGAAACCACGCTACTGCTCAACTACGGTGCCGGTGATAACTTGCAAGGCTGTATTGCCTTAGTCGGTATTGATTCTGACGACTTCCCGTTTCCCACCGATAACCCCGATTGGGTGTATACCCAGATAGCGCAGAGTTACCTGTATTGGGATAAGGCGGTCGGGAAATTGGTTATCCATGCCCCAGGCGGGGTGGAGTTTGTTGATACGCCCTATGTGCGCAATGTGCATGGTGAGCTGGGCGATCAAGTACGCAACCTGTCAGACGATCGCACTATCTATAACTCACACCGTCACCCACACGGCGAGCCGATGGTGGGGGCGGTCAGTCACACGCAATGAGGGGAATATGTTCGGGATGGACGCGCGCACAGGGCGCACTCTCCGCGGTTTCGAACAACTGGCCAGCCGCTTACAGCAACTCTTTACTACCCGTCAGGGGAGTCGGTACCGCCGACGTGCCTTTGGCTGCCATGTTCCTGATTATCTGGGGCGGAATGTGTCGCCAGATGTCGCCTTACTCATCAAGGCGGACATGTTTGATGCCATGGCGGATCCCGCGAATGGCATCACGGATTTCAGTCCCAAGCGAATCGAACTTAAACCCGCCGACGCGGGTTTTTTTGTGTCGATTTTTGGTCATTACGAGGGGGAGTATGTGGAGGTGAAGGTACATGTTTAATCCGGCGATAGACCGGATCCCCGTCCCGCAGGCGTTGCAATATGAACCCTTTTCGCAGAAGTATCCGCGCTTAAAGCAGGCCTTCTTGCAATGCCTCACGGCGATCCGCCCCGAGGATGTCCCCGCCGTCGAACAGACATTAGAAAACGATGCTGAAATCCTGACGATTTTGCTGCAGTACCTGACTGAAGTGATGGTCTTTGAAGATCGTAAGCGCAATAAGCAGTTTGAAAGTTTGCTGATGTTGTTTGCCAAAGGGGATTCACTGGATGCGCGGGCAGCGGATTTTGGGGTTTTCCGACAAACGTTAAAAAAGGGCAACCCGAATGCCTATCCACCCCAGCCTGACGAGATGGAAAGCGATCGGGACTTGCTGATCCGCGCCTTGCTGGCCCCGTTTGGATTTGGCACCACGGGCAGCCGAACTGCTTACCGGTTTCATGCCATGACATTGGGCGAACGGCCGACCATTTCGGTCGAAAAGCCACAAGCCAATGAAGTGGTCTTGCGCTACCGCTTTGCTGACGAAAGTCCGGTGGGCAAAGTGCTGGATGCGCAGGCACGTTGTGAAGCGCCGGGCACCGGTAACGTCTCCCTCTACATTTTGTCACGTGAGACGGCCGAAGGGATCCCCTCGGAGGCGCTACTCAAGGAGGTCGCGACCTACCTGTCTCGGGATGACATTGAGCTGGAGACCGATGTGCTGTCGGTCAAAGCGCCGACGATCACCCACTATAAAATCCACGCCAAACTGTATGGTCGCCCCACGCCGGATGGACTGATTGATATCGAGCCGGTGACCGCGGCCTTGCAGGAATACGCGCAAGCCACGCACCGCCTGAGCGGACGGGTAGACCTGTCGATGTTGTATTTCACCTTGCAGCAGGCGCAGCGGGTGGTGCGTGTTGAATTGAGTGAGCCGGCGGCCAGCATTGTGTGTGACTACAAAACGGCGCCGTATTGTACCGGCATCGAGTTGGAGGTGGCGTATGAGTGACTCGCTCCCAGATAACCGCACCCCCTTGCAGTCTGCGTTGTTACGGCTGATAGAGGCCGAGCTACACCAACAAGAGGCGCGTTCACCGACCGCAGGGCTCTTTGATGCCATGCGCACACCCGCCCAGTTTTTACCGGCGCTCGCCATTGAGCGTGGGGTGTCGGACTGGTTTCCGGAAGACTCACTACAAGCACGGCGTAATGTCACCGCCAATGGCTTGGTGATTCAGTCTAAAAGCTGCTCGCGCTATGGGCTGATGTTTGCTTTAAGTGCCCTAGGTGTTGAGGCAGAGATTACCAAAACCGGCCGGCCTTACGAGTTGAAGCTTGTGGCCAATTTGCCCGATGCCCAACTGGATGAGGCCACGTCACGGCGGATTATTGCACGTATTAATACCTATAAGGCTGAGCGGGATATCGTGGCTCTGGAGTTGGTCAGGGCGGCAGATGTTGCACTGTATACAGCGATTTATGCCGAGTCCGGCGTGGTGAGTGATTGTGAGCCGTGGGCTCCGGCACTGCGTTCGGATGATTACGGGGTATACCACGCAGTGGTGGGTGAGGTTTATATCATTTCAGATTCTGAGGCGGCTATCCGATGAGTAAAGATTATCGCGGCTACCTGACTCAGGCGGGTCTGAACTACGAAAGTACAGCACACGCTTTGGGTAAGGTCGTCAACATTGCCAAAATCGGGATTGGTAATGGCGTCCTACCGGATGACCAATCGCCGATGGGATTGACGGCCATGGTCAATAAAATTGCCGAGTTTCCGGCCAAGGTTTATCAGGATGAAAAGAACCCCGGTGTCTTTGTGGCGGAGTGCGCCATACCGGCTGAGCATGCCATTAATGGCACGGGGTATTACATCAATGAGATGTCAGCCATTTTAGATAACGGCATCTTGTACGCCTATCGACGGGTGTCAGGGGACTTCAAACCGCTGATCACCTCGGGGGAAGCCAAAAGCTATTTGTACCGGCTGCGCTTCATTCCCCAGAATGCTGGCGTGGTGAATGTCACTATTGATCCGTCTGTGGTGTGGCCGACGTTGGCGGATTTGAAGCGTGAAATTCAACGCCATGAAGAAAGCCGCAACCACCCTGATGCGTCATTGACGGAGAAGGGCTTTGTGCAGCTGAGCAGCGCCACAGAGAGTACTTCAGAGATACTCGCCGCCACACCCAAGGCGGTGAAAGCGGTGCGTGACTTGGTCGCAGGCAAATACACGGCAGAGAATGCCACCACAAGTAAGCGTGGTTTGGTTCAGCTGAGTAGTGCGACAGATAGTACGTCAGAGACGCTAGCCGCAACACCGAAGGCGGTGAAGACTGTTCATGATTTGGCGGCAAGCAAAGCGCCGGTAAATAGTCCCGCGTTAACGGGACATCCTACAGCGCCTACTCCCGTAGATTCAGCCGCTGGTCAGGAGATTGCTACGGCCGCTTTTGTGGTCGCGAAAATTGCCAAGTTGGTGAATTCATCGCCTGCCGCCTTGGACACGTTACAAGAGTTGGCAGCGGCTCTCGGCAACGATCCGAATTTTTCGGCCACCGTGATGAATCTCATTGGGCAGAAATTAAGTAAAGACCAGAATGGTGCGGACATCCCTGACAAACAGCGTTTTATTAATAACCTTGGTTTACGTGACGTCGTCAATCAGTCTATTGCAGGGGTAACTGATTATGTGAATCAGCAACTGGTAGCGAGGGATAATAATATTAACTCGCGTGCTACATGGGATTACGTGAATCAAACATTTGTCCGGCGTTTGCGCCGAGGTGCTGTTGCAGTTGGGAGTAACGAGACGGAAGCGCCAGCCGGTTGTTTTACCACGATGGTTATCCGTACTCAGGCATGGTATCGCCCGTTGCAGATGAACATTAATGGTGGCTGGTATAATGTAGACGGTTAAATACGAATGCAAATCATTAGAAACTTTAAGCGTTATGAGCCCGCGAGCTCAACGATCAATGATGCTTTACTACGTCATGGCGTAATATTTTTTATTTCTGAGGATGGGCAAGATTGGTATGACGTTCAAAAGCTATTTCAGCCAGATACATTGAAAATTGCTTATGATGATAAAGGCGTGATTCGTAGCCTGAGTCAGGACGTATCGATGCTGTACCCTGAGGGGCTGAGTGTGGCTGAGGTTTCAAATACCGCCGCTAACCGTCGCGCCGACATCTCTGGGGAGTGGTGTTTTAATGAAGGCGAAATCCTTCGTCGCCAATATTCAGATGAAGAACTCCAGCAGCAAGCTGAACATGAAAAACAACGTTTATTGGCAATAGCGAATAATGTTATGGCACCACTACAAGACGCGGTTGATTTAAATGAAGCCACACAAGAAGAGTGTGCTCGTTTAACTGCGTGGAAGAAATTCCGAATTGAAGTCAACCGCGTTGATACTCGAGTCCCGCCGGTGACATTCCCCGCCTTACCTGAGTGACAGTCAAATACACGTTAAATAGTAACCGTATACAACCCGCCTTGGTGCGGGTTTTTTTATGGGATTTTTATGACGAAAAAACGTTATATCGCGCGGATTGGCTTTGAACTTCCCAACCAACCGTGCTGGGTGGAGCAGGGGCAATCCTGCGAACTGACCGATTTGGAGGCCGAACACTTGCTCCGTATCGGCTATATCAAAGCGCTCACCAGCAAAGAGAAACCGCGTCGTCGCGAGGAGGTAGGCCATGCCTGAAATTACCAGCTTCGTACACAATGGTATTTCCATTTTGAGCCAGCCGGCACCGCAGCCCATGGGTCCGCTAGGCGGTGTGGTATTGGGACTCGTGGGAACCGCGCCAGATGCCGATCCACAAATCCCGCGCAGTAAAGCGTGGCGCATTAATACCCCCGTACAAGCCGCCATGCTGGATAAAACCGGCAATGAGCGCGGGACGCTGTGGCGTGCGGTCACCGAAATCCAAAAGGTGGCCAATGTCCCCATTTACGTGGTGATTGAGCGTGAAGAGACCGATTTGGAGCCGGCCGCCAAGGATTACACCATGACGGTTGTGTCAGCCTCTCAGGCGGACGGCGGTCCCATTCAGGTGATTGTTGATAGCTCAACGTTATTGGAATCGGTCAGCGGGAGCGCCGTTAACAGTTGGACTGCCGTAGTGGGAGAAAAAAGCGCGGCGGTGCAGATTTACACGGTGGGAGAGGTTAACACCTTAACGTTGAGTCAAAACGGCACCTTGTGCGTTGCCGACCTGACCCAAGGCACACAAATCACGGTAAAAGGTAAAGACCTGACGCCTGCCGGAATGGTGGCCAATATCATTGGTAAGGTTGATCCGGACACCGGTCGTCGAACCGGTATTCAAGCCCTGATTAGCACGGATGAATCGTTGACCCATATCGCGGCACCGGGTTTTAACCATAAAGCGGTGTGTGATGCCTTGGCTCAAATGGCACTGCGCATTTCCGCGCAGCCGGTGCTGGATGGGCCATCGACCAACGATCAAGATGCGATTAATTTCAGTAAGTCGCTGGGCACGGTTGGCACGGGTTATGACTTGGCCACACTGGTCGATCCGTTTGTCAAAGTCTGGTCTGCCAAGGCCAAAGGCTACGTTTACATGTCTGGCGTCCCGCATTTGTTGGGGGCGGCGGCACGGGTTAACCCGTGGGAAGTGCCGGGCAAAGGGCGGATGAACGTCAATATTGACGATACGCAGCGTACCATTGATTACAACGTCATGGATAAGGCCAGCGGTGGCAATCTGCTGAACCGCTATGGCATCACCTACTTTGCTCACACCAGTGTGGGTGGCTTCTCGGTCATCGGTAACCGCACGTTATCCGGCCGGTTCATCAATAAAGTCGGCTTAGAGCAAGCCATCATCCGCAAACTGATTAAAACCGCTGATCGCAAGATGGGGGAAAACCTGACCGCTGAGTTTATGCAGCAGCAATGCGACAGCCTCAATGCGTGGTTAGCGCAGGAAGCGGCGGCCGGTGCGCTGATTGCCGCACAGGTCTATTTGCACCCGACGCTGAACTCGCCGGAGGCGTATCTGAACGGTGAATGGCACATTGTGATTGCTTACGGTGGGTACAGTCCGAATGAGCACATGGTATTCCACCTGCGTGAGGATGTGGGGATCGTGAAATCATTTTTGGAGGAGACGCTGTAATGGCCGGCGCACAAGCAAAACTGGGTATGCGGGTATTGCTCAACGGTATTCCCTCACTGCTGGAGTTTGAGGATTACACCTCGGCGTACCCCAAAAAAGTGATGGAAGGCACGCGTGGCGGCTCCTTTGTGGCTGGTGAGCACTGGGTCGGTATTGAAGCGATGAAAGGGGCGTTGACCTTAAAAGGCGCGACACCCGCGATGCTATCCCAATATGGCTTAACGGCTGGGGCGCTGATCCCCGTGACCATTTTTGAGACCTTCCGTGATGAAGATGGCGCGGTGATCCAAGCGCAGGAGATTTGGCAAATGGCAGAAATCACCGCCATTGAGCAGAGCAATACCCAGATGGGACAGCTACGCCAGCATGTGATCAATTTCTCCATCAAATCGGCGCGTCGTTTGGAGAACGGAAAGACCATATTCCACGTCGATCGCAACGCCAACATTGTGGACTTGGGGCTGGGTAACGTCCTCGCTGCGGTGGTCTAACCGCATTCTCTTTTTCCTTAGTTTTCCTTGATGACGGATCCCTGCATGAGCAGGGATTTTTTTATCTGGAGGTTTTATGTCTGTCACTGCCTATAGCAAAACCCACACGCTGCGCTGGCCGATTGTCGATGACAAAGGGCAGCCGCTGACCGCCTTGAACATTCATACCTTATCATTACGGACGGTGCGCGAGTTGCGTGCTGAATATGGTTTGGTGGACGGGGCATCTGACGGGGCCAGTGATGCGGTACTGATGAAGTTTGAAAAGGCACTCTTGCTGCGCTCGACCGGTCTGTCTGACAGTGAATACCTGCGACTGTGCGTACCGGATTACAACAGCATTCTGCGCCACGTACGCGCGATGGTGAACGGCAAGGCCGAGCCGTTTCTGGCTGAGCAAGCCATGGCGCAAGGCAAAAAGGTTGCCGAAGTTGATCCCGATGCGCCCGTGTTATTGGTGCCTGTCGAGGACAAGTTCAAAGGGCGCGTGAGCCAAATTGCCATTCAACCGCCGACCGTGCATTTGCAGCAGGAGGCGCGTAAGCATACCGATCCGTTCCAGCAAACCCTCGTCATTGTCTCCACCTGTACCGAGTTGGATTTTGATGCGCTGCTCGATATGCACATGCCGGATTGGAACACGCTAACCGAGAGGGTGACTGATTTTTTGTCCGAAACGGCGGACTTCTTTCCGACATCGACTGCCAACGACTGACAGACACCATTCCTTTAGTTTACTCCGCCACTGAGCGTGAAATCCTTGGATGGCGGATCCCCACGGCGTTGCGCCGGTACTCACTGGCGCTGGCGAGATTAAAGGTATCCGAATGACGGGTAAAAAATATTCGGTCACGCTGGAAGCGAAAGATGCGCTGTCCCGAGTATTTGACAGTGCGGGGAAAGCAGCTGAGCGATACAAAACGGCCATCGGCCAGACCCGTGAGCAGGTGCAAGCGCTCGAGCGCTCACAAAAGCTGCTGGGTGAATATCAAGGATTGCAGCGTTCACTGGCAGAGAGCACGACTCGCTTGGCTGAGGCGCGACGCGCTGCCGATACACAGGGGGCCAGTTTGCGGATCGCCGCGGCAGAGCAGCGTCGCTATGCCAAGGAGATGAATCAGGCTCAGGCGGTGATTGATGCCTTGAACCGTGAACTGCAGCAAAACGGCACACTGACAGCGGCGCAAAGCCGCGCCATGGCGCAGGCGCAGCAGAAGATAGCCAGTCTGACACCGGCTCATCAGAAAGCGGCGGAGGCTGCCGCCAAGCATCAACGCGAAACCCATAAACTGAGTGGTGAAGCAGCACGGCTGGAGAAGTCCATGGATGGACAACGGCAGCGGTTAGCCCGCTTGGGCGGTGCGCTTAAACTTTCAGGCTCTGATGCAAACCGGTTAGCGGCCTATCAAGATCGCCTACAACGGGCGACAGACAAGGCGAATCACGCGCTGCAACGACAAGAGCAACGGCTAAAAACGCTCAATGCGGCCAACGACAAGATGCAGAAGAATGCCGAACGGCGTGGGGCGTTGAGTGGTGACATTATGGCCACCGTGGCCGCTGGCGCACCGTTGGTCGCGTTAGCGAAAAAGTCGATTGATTATGAGGCCAGCTTTGCCGGCGTCAAAAAGGTCGTCGATTTTAAGGATAAAGCCGACGAAGACGCCACCCGTCGCCGCATGATGAAACTGGCCTCGGAGCTGGGGATCTCCCAAACGGGGATGACGGACATTGTGGCGGCGGCCGGTGAAGCCGGGATCGGTAAAAAGGCGGATGGTAAGACCGACAGTAATGAACTGCTGGAGTTTGCCGCATCGGCCGCAAAAATGGGCGTGGCCTATGATGTTTCCTCAGGAGAAGCGGGGGAGATTTTAGCCACGTGGCGCAGCGCGATGGGCTTAACCCAAGACCAAGCCATGAAGCTGGCCGACTACACCAATCAGATCAGTAATGAGATGAAGGCGCGTGCCAAGGATGTGTCTGCGGTGATGAATCGCCAAGGTGCGACGGCCATGGGCGCGGGCTTTACCGATAAGCAATCCGCCGGTCTTGCTGCTGCCATGTTGGCCGGTGGGGCAACCGAAGAAACCGCCGCGACAGCGCTGAAAAATATCTCAGGGGCACTCACCAAAGGCTTTTCTGCCACCAAAAGTCAGCGCGAGGCCTTAGCCATGATCGGGTTTAATCCCGAACAGTTGGCGAAAGACATGCAGAAGGATGCGGCCGGCACCTTGTTTAAGGTGCTCGAGAAACTGAAAAAGGCCAAGCCTGAAGATCAAGGTGCCATCATCAGCCAGATTTTCGGTGAGGAGGTCAAAGGGGCAGTGGCCAAGTTGGCCACCAATACCACCTTGCTGAAAAAAGCCCTCGATATGGCCGCGGATAGCAGCGCTTATCTCGGCTCGATGCAAAAAGAGTATGACGCGAGGGCACAAACTCGGGCACACCGTATCGCACAGGTGAGCGCCAAGATTGAGCGCATCTCCATCGCGCTGGGCGATATGTTGCTGCCGGTGGTCGATGACTTGCTAGAGCCGGTGGCTAAATTAGCGGATGCCGGCGCCGAGCTGATGGAAACCTCCGAGTCGGCAAGAACGACCGTGAGCTGGTTATTGAAAGCTGGCGCCGCACTGGTTGGGTTGAAAGTGGGGATCGTGGTTCTAAAAGGGCTAGGCTCGCTGGTCTCCGACATCATCCAAGTAGGACGTATCGGTAAAGCTAAGTTAGGTGATATGACGAGCCGCACCGCTCGCTCATCTGAACGCGCGGCGCGCGGGCTGGAGGCCGTGAATCGTCAGCTAGACCGGATGGGAAAATCCCACGGGGCTTCGCCATTGGAGTCAATAGACGGCATCCACCCTCGCACTAAAAGGCGCAGAAAGAAACGGGGCGTGGGTAAAGGGCTCAGCTTACTGGGATTAGGCGCGGGTATTGCGAGCTTTTCCGCATCGGCAGATGCCGCAGATATGCTCTCAACCGGAGCAGACTTGGCCGATGGGGCTCGCGAGGTACTGGATGCCGGTGGGCCACTTATGCAGCGGATCGGAAAGTTCTTTAAACCCCTGCATTACCTATTATCAGGTTCATCGCTGGCTAGCACGGTTATGACCGGTGATCGTAAGCAGATAGGGAGTGTTGCTGGAGACCTTGCGGGAAGCGCCGCCGGTGGTTGGGCGGGCGCATCGGTTGGCGCGGCATTGGGCACATTAATTTTGCCGGGTGTGGGTACAGCTGTTGGTGGTGCTTTGGGGGGGATTGGTGGCTCGTTATTGGGGGGCGATTTGGGTAGCAATATCGGTGAGAGGTTGGCGGATAGTGTTGCTGAGACTTACCAAAAAGTTGCTGAGAGTGACATCTTAACCTCGCTTTCTAAGCGAATCGCGAGTTGGTTTGGCGGGGAGAGTCAGAATAAAACTGATGCAGCGTTTAAGGGTGACCCCACTAACACTATCGTCAGCAAAAACCAGCGAGAGGCCAGAATCGATAACAAGTTTGAGATTAAATTTGATATCAAGGCATCAGGGGATCCGGAGCAAGATAACGCGCTGGCGCAGAAAATTCAGGCCCAACTTTCCAACCTTATCCCTTCATTACTCAGCAACTCATTATCACTAGATACACGGTTAGATGCTTCACTAGCCGGTTTAGGGAGTGATTGATGGCGCAATATGTGTTTGGCGATTTCTTATTTAGCGAGCGGGATGATAGCCCGCTTTACTCACTCAGCCGCAGTGCTGACGGTGGTTGGATAGAAGTGGAATTACTTAACCGGTTACCGATGCAGCAACAAACAGGGCGGAAGCTGGACCAAATTACCTTACGGGGGCTTTGGTTTGGTTCGAAGGGGCAGCAGAGCTACGACAAGTTATTGGCCATCCGCGAGGAAGGTAAACCGCGCACGTTAGTCCGTAGCGATGGCACCAACTTGGGACGCTTTACGCTGGTTAGCATTGATTTTCAGGGCGATAGAATGGTGCATAACGGCATTTGCATGGTGCAAGAAATCGCTCTCACCTTGAAAGAGTTCAGTGACCCGAACATCAAAAAACAGGAGCGCAATAATGCAAGTCATCAGAACGCAAGCGGGTGATACGTTACCGGATTTGATGTGGCGTTATCTGGGTCGTGATGACGATGAAACCGAAGCCTTGCTTTACCAGTTAAATCCCGCGTTATATCGGTTGCCGCGGGTTTTACCAGCCGGTGTCGTATTACAGATGCAAGCACCCGTGATTCAACGCGTCAGCAAACAGGTGGGAGTATGGAGTTAAACGTTGGGATCACCCCGGTTCATTACTGTGCAGGAAAGGGGGCTGACATCATTAATTCGCGATTAGAGTCTTTTGAGCGTATTGATGCTAGCGGTGTGCAGTCCGATCAGCTGACGCTTGAAGTGAATGTCGAGGGATTGGATAGCATCCCACAGGAAGGCGCCGTACTGACATGGTATGAAGGGTACAAAGAAACCGAAGTGCTCGAAATCGGAACATTCAAAATAACGCGCATCACACCACGGCTTTTCCCGCGCCGTATCACCATCGTGGCTACCGCTGCACTGTTTGATAAAGACGATTCGACCGGCTTTAAAGAGCGTCGCTCCCGCAGCTGGGATGGCAAAACTCTAGGGGAAGTGTTTAGGGAAGTGGTTGAAGCGCATCACCTGACACCTCGAGTCGATCCGGAATTAGACGCGCTCCCGTTGGGGCATACCGATCAGACCGATGAAACTGACGCCGCATTTTTAACCCGGATTGCAGAGCAATATGATGCGGTGGCCAAGCCGATGGATGGCATGTATGTATTGGCGTTGAGAGGGCGAACTCACACCATCACGGGTAAAGCGATGCCCACCGTAGAGGTCACAGTGCCGCCGGATAATCGCCCCGGCTGTAGAGCTTTTATTAATTGCCAGCTAGATACGCCATCACGAAAAAATGCAGGAGGGGTGATAGCGCAATGGGTTGATGAGAACGGCAATCTTCACGAGATTAAAAGTGGCAATCCACCCTATAAGCGAATGCCAGAGCCCTTTGTGAATAAAGCGCATGCTGAGCAAGCCCTAAAAGGGAAGGTGAGAAAAACTAAGCGTGAAGCATCCCGATTAACGTTGGATATTCCTGGTGACCCTCGAGTGTGCGCTGAGCTTCCCGTTGTGCTGGATAAGACATTTCCCAATGGTATGGCGGGGACTCGGAGTATCGATAGGGTGGCAGTAAGAGCAACCCGCTCGGGCGGATATCGAATGCAGATAGTGGCGACAAACCTACAATGATGGCGTTATGGCTCATCGTTTATTCAGTGCGCTGTAACTGTCGGGAGTGATTCTGGACTAATCAATCATCCTAGAATAGCCAAGAATTATTTCCCGCGTTACAAAGCAACTGTGCGTATTGATGGAAATGCGACGAGTTTCACATTAAGAGTAGTCGGCGTCAATCTGCCGTGGTTACCGTAATGAATCCTGTTTGAGAGTGTTGTTATCATGGTACTCGGTATTTGGAAAGCAATGCGTGTTAGTTCTACTCAACACCGTATTGGCGATGTTAACCATACGCATTAGGTACGAATCTAGAGGAATCCATGATAATAACAACATTAGTTGATAACACTCGGTTGGATAACAGGCAAGATTTGGCTGTTGAGCGTGGACTATCATTACATATTGAAACTGAATCGCTGAACATATTGTTTGACATGGGGAGAGGTAATACGTTCTGTAAAAATGCTCATTTACTCGGCGTTGATATCGGATGTATTGATGTTGCGGTTATATCTCACAGGCATCATGATCACTGCAATGGTGCTATGGATTTTATTTCTCATAATTCAAAGGCTAAGATTTATTTAAAGAATAGTGAGGAAAAACACTATTACTTTTGCGCGTATGGTTTCAAAAGTAATGTTGGTGTCAACACGGATTTACTAAATTATGGTAATGCTCGATTGGTCTTCCTTGATCAAGCGACTGAAATAGCCACAAATGTATTTATCATAACTGATATAAGTACAAAACATGAAAAACCAAAAGGGAATCGATATCTTTATACTCAATCTAAAAATTGCTTTGAGCACGATTCATTCGAACATGAGTTATTACTAGTGATAAAAGAATGTGATGGCTTAGTTATATTTACTGGTTGCGCTCATAGTGGTGTTATTAATATGATTGATACTGCTGCCACTCATTTCCCAGGAGAGCGAATTAAAGCTGTCGTAGGGGGATTTCACCTTGTTGGTCTACCACTACTCGATAGTATCGGTGGGACTAAGCAAGACATCAAAGACCTTGGTCTTGCGTTGTTACAATACCCCATTGATAAATTGTACACAGGGCACTGTACGGGTAAGAAAGCATATGCTCTGCTAAAAGAAATACTGAGAGATCGTTTAGAGGAAATCCCTACAGGTAGACGTGTTAGCATATAGCTAAAAGTACACTTATCAACAAATAGCCATGTTCAAATAATTAATATCCAGTCGCCATCCAAAAAGAGTTAAACAGTTGTGATTATTTCAAGCCAGAATCTAGAGAAAAACATTGATAGAATGTCAAAAATTGCTACAGCCATAGCAAAACTTGGCGTTGTAATAGGCGCATTATGCATAACCATTTATTCACTGAGAATCCACCACTTCCCTCAGGACCTATCGTTAAGCGATGGGTTGCTATTATTTATGATGGGTTCATGCTTTGGAATAATATACTTACTTATAATAATCAGCTTTATGAACTTAGGGATAGTTTTCTCCCCCATCATTAAATTAATTTTTAAATTAATTGCATGGATATCAAACTCACTCACCTCAAAAAAAACGGTCGTTAAGTATCAGCTAGCTCCATTCAATTTGACATCAATACCTCTATCAGTAGTTGCGATAATTTTGATTTTTAAACTTGGTGAGAAAGAGCCATTTCTTTACTTCAGCTTGTCAACTCTAACTATTGGTTTGTATTTATTTTATTCCATTTACATGTCTTGCGCCGAAAAAATAAAAAATGAAACATTAAAAAATAACCACGCATTAGTGATAGATGTCAACAAATCGATGACTAACAAGTTTGAATGTGAACATAATAAACGAGTGCAACTTATTAGCCTTTTTATAATGGTATTCGCCCCGCTATTTGCAAGTGGTATTTCAGGTGCAATTTTAGATGCTGCAATGCGTGCAACAAACATAAGAATTGAATCTTCAACCGTTTATATTAAGGAGCCTTACTCATCATTAATCCCAAAAGATTTAATTCTAGATAACTTAATGACGCCAAAAGAATATATCGCGCTCAACAAAGTCACCATCCTATTCACAGGCTTTGGTAAAAACACCATTATATCATTTAACAATGACAGCAAAGTAGAAAAAATAAAAATTCCTAATGATCATATAATCATAGTTCAACAATATTAAAAACCTCACGGCCTGATGATTTTTTGTTATCACGGAACCCGATGCCTGCAAAGTAATGTGTGCTAACGGAACCAATGCTCGAGCTAACTCTATACTTAAAGCGAGCCTCACTCGCCATACAGAATAAAACGTTTCATTAAATGACGTAGAGTACAAACAACGTTACTATACGAGAAATTTCCACTAAAAAACGCTGTTAGCAAGTGCACCTACTAAGAGGAGTCAAAGCTTGATCAAAGGCGAATGCAATTGTGGAGCGGTTGAGTACAAAGTAAACGCCGAAATTTCGGACGTGTTTATCTGCCATTGTTTGATCTGTCGCAAATCGACTTCTAGCGGTGGAATCGCGGTGTCGATAGTCGAGCGCGACAAATTCACATGGATAAAAGGCCAAGACAAGATAACTTACTGGTCAAAACCAAGGCATGATTGGTATTCATACTTTTGCAGTGTTTGCGGGTCAGCGCTTCCTGGAGAGAATGACGAGAGTAATATGTACATACCTGTAGGCACCATTGCTGCTGGTCACGAAAAGCTAAAGGTAGCTCATCATATGTATGTTGATTCAAAAGCGTCTTGGGAAATAATCGGTGATTCTGGCGTGCAGCACCCTAATGAATTTGGAAGTGGAAAAGCGAGAAATTCATGGTGGAAATTTTGGTAAACGATAACAAACGACTATGAGGCGAATAACAAAATTTCAGCTACTATTTTACCCCTAAGAGCACTATTAAGGCAGTTTTACAAAACTTACATTAGCCTAAAATTTAAGTTAAATGCCTTTCCTGACAACTTCGTACTAGGGGGGTAACGGAGCACGCTTGCGTGCGCAGCGAATACCCATTTCAAAATGTCCCTGCTTGAGCTGCTTGTTATCACGGAACCGATGCAAGAAAAGCAATCTATTGTCCAGACCATGCTAACAACCTAACTTTCAGCTCTTACATAAAAATTATCTAGCTCACAAAAAGTAAATTTACATGGTAGTCTCAAGCCAAATGAACGTTACTATTGGTTTATTAACACTATCATGAATGGATCAGGTTTATAGAATCATGGAAGAAAGAGGTCAGTTATTTTTAGAACAGTACATTAACTCATTACCTCCAGCGCAATCTAAAAAGTATACATCTTTTAGTGCAGGCTATTTTTGTGCAGATGAATACAATGCAAACTTATGTGCTAGCTTAATATTACGAGGAGAGAAGCGTGCTTCGTGCAGTATGGAATATTGGTATACCCATAAAGATGAATTGATACCTCAAGTTGGACATCTTCAGGTAGTGACTACTTGGGATGGTACGCCGGTTTGTATTAT
The DNA here is from genome assembly GCA_945957385.1 of uncultured Aeromonadaceae bacterium. Lineage (GTDB taxonomy): Bacteria > Pseudomonadota > Gammaproteobacteria > Enterobacterales > Aeromonadaceae > Pseudaeromonas. Next base: position 3,603 of record CAMFKP010000041.1, on the reverse strand, counting down.
AGAAACAACATTAGTAACTAGATGCCAATACAACCAAGTTACAGAAGAGTTCGCAGCATTAGAGGGGGAGGGTGATGGGACATTAACGTGGTGGAAGAAAGCACACCAACAGTTTTTCTCTGATGAATGCGATCAGCTTGGAATAGAGTTTAAAGATGATATATTTTTGGTCTTAGAGTATTTTGTGCTCGTTTACTACTAAAGCATGGCTGTGATAGACAAAAAGCTTCCTATAACAACAACGCAAATTGTGCTGAAAACCAATAAGGTAAGGTGATAAAGATGAACTTCTTTACTGGCTCATGCTTATGCGGAAATGTTTCAATAACTATAAACGGCCCCATAGAACATGTAATTCATTGCCATTGTCGAATGTGCCAAAAATCTCACGGATCATCATACGCATCGTTTGGATTAGTTAGAAGAGAACATATTACAATAAGAGCAAGTGAGCCTATATCATCATATAGATCATCGATTAGTGTAACACGTAGTTTTTGTAGGAAGTGTGGCTCTAACATTGAATGGGAAGATAATTATAATTCAAAATATCGCTCATTTTCTCTTGGTTTATTGGATTCGGAATTCTCTCCATCAAGCGAAGAGCATATATTCATGACCGATCACCCACTATGGGATAAGTCATCAGATTAACGATGCTAGCATTAGCTACAGGTGTTCAACTTTTCGTTATCAGAGTTTACGTAGATGGCAAAATTAGTTTTGCACTTAAAATCTAGCAACTAAAACCATAGTATTTTATTATCGTGTAACTTTATATAAGTAAATAGAACATTATCCGCACATAGCAAGACATCTAGTACCAAAGTGATTTCAATAAAACAGTACGCAGGTCTAATGCTCTGTGTTAGATTAGAGCTGAAGCCAGCGTTACTAAACGGAGAGTTTCCGATAATTAATGCTGAATTATCAATACGATAGGATATTATATTGTTGGGCATATGAAAAAATTAGTAAGTGTTGCGTGGGTCTTCAAGGATGACCATAAAATTCTATGTGTGAAAAGCAAAGGTAAAGATAAATACTTTATTCCGGGTGGTAAATTAGAGTCTGGCGAATCACATGAGTCAGGTCTTATACGAGAAATCAAAGAAGAGTTAAACATTGATTTGATTCCTGACACAATTTCGCATGATTTCACCATTATTGACACAGCTTATGGCCTTGATAATACTGAACTGGAAATGCATTGTTACTCAGCGGCCTTTAATGGGGAAATTATTCCCGCATCAGAAATTGAATCATTAAAATGGATTGACGAGTTTCAAGTTGATGAATGTGCCCCAGCTGCACAAAAAGTGGTTCTTAAGCTGTTGCAATAAATTCATATAGCAAATACCTCAAGAGGAGCTGTCAACATGTGGAGTCTTCAGACCGAATCAACCGCGGTGGTTACAATAACTGTGTTTTATTTAGGTTGTTATCCTCTGTCAGCTCCTTATTTAGGTATTCATATTTATCCTTTGCTGTAGCACATTACTGCTACAGTATTACGATTATGATATTCGATATAAATATAAATTAAACCCCCATCCTGATAATATTTAATTAAGGGGGTAGGGCGCGTCGAAAAGTTTCCGCGTTAATAACGCTGTTATGTTTTCGGAGGTAAAATGACAAAGCTGAGAGTTTTAAAAGTTCAAATTAAAAATGTTATTTGTGGCGAAAACGTCACCGTTATCGAGCCTTCTAATGTTTATGGCTGCGAGCTAAAGGATGACGTGTTTATTGGCCCATTTGTCGAAATACAAAAAAACTCCGTAATTGGTGCTCGAACAAAGATCCAGTCACACACCTTTATTTGTGAGTATGTAACGATTGGCAACGATTGCTTCGTTGGTCATGGGGTTATGTTTGCTAACGATCTTTTTAAGAACGGTCGGCCAGACCAAAATCCAGATAACTGGGGACGTACTGTTATCGGAAACAACGTTACAATTGGATCTAATGCAACGGTGTTACCTGTTAGCATATGCGATAGTGTAGTTATTGGTGCTGGTAGTGTTGTGACTAAGAACATTACAGAGAAAGGGATATACGCAGGAAATCCGGCTAAAAAGTTTAGAGATTTGCCGTAAGTACAAACATGACAAACGCTTCAAGAGGGACTGTCAACGCGTAGCGTTTCCAGTTCCATTGAGCCGTGGTGTTTATAGTTGTTGTGTTTGAGTTTAGTGTTAATGCGTTGCCAACCGCCTTAGGCGGACGTTAAATATTTAATATTTCTCATTTACCGTAGTATCCTACTACAACAATATTACGATTCTCTCATTCGCCGAAAAATTAATTAAGTGGATTTCCTGATAACACTCAATTAAGGGGCATAGCGTAGCACGCTTGCGTGCGCAGCGGTTTGAAATGGGCATAAAATTCACGAAGTGAATGCCCATTTCAAAATGTCCCTGTTCAACTTTTTGTTATGCGCGTGTTTCTGACCACACTGCAAACTCATTCCCACTAGGTTCGGTAAAATGAAAACGACAACCACCTGGAAAATCAAAGATGGGACGCGTTATCACTCCACCGAATTTAACTACTTGACGCAAAGTCTCTTCTATATCAGAACTGTAGAATATCAATAATCCTGCACCATTTGCTGTTTTACTCGACAGATTGGATTTGAAGAATCCGCCATCTAAACCTGCATCGGAAAAAGCAGTATATTCAGAACCATAGTCAATAAAACGCCAGCCAAAAACTTTTGAGAAAAAATCTTTAGTTAACTCTAAATCGTTTGATGCAAACTCAACATAATTTAACTTTCCGTCTTTTTTCATAACCCACTCCATGCCCGCATTTTTGACATTTCACTTCTGAATATGCTCCATGACAGTAGACTAGATTGATACTCTCCAGCACGTCCAGAAAGGTATATCCCATATTGAGCTAAACGAAATGCCATAACACTCAGAAATGCATCAACAGCGCAAACATCATCATACATAAAGGGAAGGTTTGCCCGGTTAAATATACTTTCAATTCGATTTATTTCAGCTTCAAGTTTACTTGATAAGTCGGCATGCAACTGGACTTTATCAAAAGTAAAAGGGCAAGTACTTCTTAGCAAATGAAACCCAGAGTGTAGTTCTGCACAAATACTTCTTGCTACTGCTCTTTCCGCTTTAGTTCTGGGCAATAAGAGGCAATGACTGATTTCATTAAGATACTCCATGATAGCTAGTGAGTCATTAATTACTAACTCAGCATCACGTAGAACAGGGACTAAGCCAGATTCAGAGTACTTTCTTATCAAGTCATGATGATTGAGTTTTTCGAGATCTATCACTATTTCAGTGCAACTTATACCTGCTATTTTCGCACACAAAAGTACACGCAATGACCACGTTGACTCTGTTCCTATTATCAATTCCATATGATTTATCTAATTCCTATTAGCGCATAACATTTAGCTAAGGGGCATAGCGTAGCACGCCTGCGTGCGCAGCGGTTTGAAATGGGCATAAAATTCGCGAAGTGAATGCCCATTTCAAAATGTCCCTGCTTGAGCTGCTTGTTATCATGGAACACGATGTTTGGAAAGCAACGCGTTTTTACACACCCAACATATGAGCTAACTCTACT
>CAMFKP010000040.1 GCA_945957385.1 uncultured Aeromonadaceae bacterium | reverse complement strand
TCTACACCGTCTAATTCGTCGGCAGCGTCAGATGTGTATAAGAGACAGGCGTAAATCCGACTCCGCAGATCATTACGAAACGGCCGAAAGTGCAGCTTACCGCTGTCATCCTCAATGAAGGCGGTAAAAAAATCGATCTCGCGTCCCATCCACTCAGTGGCATAACGCGCCTGCAGGCTGTTTTGTACATAGATGGCAAATACGCCATAGGCAAACGAAATCAACAGCAAACCAGCGGCTGTTCCGGCGATGAACCGAAGCCTCAGTGATCGCAATGACCAACTCATCAGACGATCTCGAACCGGTATCCCTGGCCTCGAACCGTATGAATGGGATCGGCGAAACGATCCTGTTGCAACTTGCGCCGCAACCGTCCCATCAGCACATCGATAGTGTGGGTCTCGCGTAATTCTGCATCGGCATACAACTGGTACATCAATGTCTCCTTGCTGACCACTTCGCCAGCACGGCGCATCAGGTATTCGAGTATCTGGTATTCAAAGGCCGTCAATCTGGCCACTTCGCCATCGACTTTAAGTTCCTTGCGGCTGAGATCGAGTTGAAAGGGGCCCATCTGTACATGAGAGCTGGCTAGCCCGCTGGCACGCCGGACGAGGGCATTGATACGGGCGACCAGCTCTTCCATCTGAAATGGTTTGGTCAGGTAGTCATCGGCGCCAGCTTCAAGGCCGCGCACTTTTTCTTCCCACGCTTCACGCGCGGTCAAAATCATGATCGGGAAGGTAACGCGACGGTCACGCCAACGGCGGATCAAACTGATGCCATCCTCATCTGGCAGTCCAAGATCGACGATAGCCAGATCAAGCTCATGTTCCTGGCAGTAATAATCCGCCTCTTTGGCATCTTGTGCCGTGTCGATCAGGTGACCCAGCTCCTGAAGTTGCACTGACAGGTGGTGGCGCAGTAACAGGTTGTCTTCAACCAGCAAGATTCGCATAGGTAAGCACAATGTCCGAATACTCCATGGCGACATGATAACAGTGGTTCAGAAGATGGGCGATCCGGATTCACTGGTACCGCTCAGGACCAAGTATTATTTTACTGATGCTGAGTGAACCGTAAGTAAACGACATCCAGGTTACAGCGAAATACGCTTCGGCTAACATGACTCATCCGTGTATCCCTCACGGCCTAAGGAGTAACGAAATGTTGAAAGAGTTCAAGGAATTTGCAATGCGCGGCAATGTCGTCGACATGGCTGTGGGGATTGTCATCGGTGCCGCTTTTGGCGGTATCGTCAAGAGTCTGGTCGATGATGTGCTGATGCCACCGATCGGTTTATTGCTCGGCGGGGTCGATTTTTCTGACTTTTTTCTGATTTTAAAAGAGGGAGCCAAAGCGGCCGCGCCTTATCATACATTGGCAGATGCCAAGGCAGCCGGGGCAGTGACATTGAATATCGGTCTGTTTGTCAATGCCGTCATCAGTTTCACCATAGTGGCGTTTGCGCTGTTTTTGGTCGTCAAGGCGATGAACAAATTGCGGACAGAAAAACCGGCGCCCGCGGCTGAACCGACCACCAAGACTTGCCAGTATTGCTGCAGCGAAGTACCGATTAAGGCTAGCCGTTGTCCGCATTGCACCTCAGCGTTGTAAGGAGTCTGCAGATGGGGGTTAGGCGTTGGCTGGGCGTGATGCCCAGTTTGTGGCTACTGGTGGCCTGCAGTGAACAAAATCAGGTCCAGCCGCAGCACAATGGGCCCGAACAGGTGGCGAACACGTTTTACCGCCTCTTGCTGGCCGAGCCCGTCAGCGGCTTGCCCTCTGTCGATGAGCTCAGGCCCTTTCGTGCGGTATTGCACCAGGATTTGATCCGCCGACTCGAGGCTGCGCACAGTGCTGAGCAGCAGTATCTTGCTGGGGCCAAAGAGCCTGTTCCGCCATTGTTTGAAGGCAGTCTGTTTACCTCATTGTTTGAGGGGTTTACGGACTTTCATCTGGAGTCGTGTCAGACAAGACGTCGTACCAGTGATTGCCTGATTACCTTGATCTATGACAAGCATGGTCAACGGAGTGAATGGCAGGATGGGCTCCGCTTGCGTCAAGGTCGCCTCGGCTGGCAAATCAGCGATGTGACCTATGGTGGTAAGTGGGACTTTGCGCCCAAGGGAACTTTACAACAGCGGCTGGATGCCGTGCTTGTCAATGAACAAGCCTCTACGTCTGCGGCACAGGCCGTCGGGAATGTACCGACGCCTTCGCCCTGATCAGACTGATTCCCGCATGTCATGCAAAGGGCCCGTTGGCCCTTTTTTGTTTTCATTTTCTGGAGTTTTCCATGCATCAACTAACCAAGCTTGCTTTCGTGCTCTCTTGTGCCCTGTCTGTGACGCCAGTTTTGGCTGAGGAGCAACATGCTCACTGGGGTTATGAGGGGGATGTGGCCCCAGCAAACTGGGGCAAGCTCAGTGACGAATATGCGGTCTGTGGAAATGGCAAAAATCAGTCGCCGGTCGATATCCACTCCGCCGTAAAGGCGCGTCTGGCACCGCTTGCGACCGCTTATCAAGCCGGAGGAGATCAAATCCTCAACAATGGACACACCATTCAGGTGATCTACGAGGCAGGTAGTCATATTTCCATTGATGGTGCGGCCTTCACCCTTAAACAATTTCACTTCCATGCTCCGAGTGAAAACTTGATCGCTGGCCGCTCGTATCCGCTCGAAGTGCATCTGGTTCATGCTGACGAAGCAGGTAATTTGGCCGTGGTGGCATTGATGTTCAATGAAGGCAAGGCCAACCCATTACTGCAAACCTTGTGGGCACAAATGCCTGCCAAGGCTGGAGACAAGGTTGCCCTGAACAAGAGTGTGAACGTGGCCGATCTGTTACCCAAGGATAAGCATTACTACCGTTTCGCTGGGTCATTGACGACCCCACCTTGCAGCGAAGGAGTGCGCTGGTTAGTGCTGAAGAAGCCGATGACGGCATCCAAACAGCAGATCGAGCAATTTGCTAAGTTGATGGGACACCCAAATAACCGCCCGGTTCAGACACTGGGCGCACGTCAGATCGTCGAATAATCGGTTGCGGGCAGAACGAGTGTAAAAATATGCCAAAGTGCTTGACGTTCTGCTCGCTCCCCCAGTAGGTTCCGCCGCTTTTAGCGTGAAGACGACTGATCGCAACCATGACGATCACGGCATAACAATTACGCACGACGATAAAACATTGAGGCAAGATGATGCTGCGGAACACCTGTATTCAGGGCGTGCTGGATACCGATTTTTACAAGTTGACCATGCTGCAGGCCTATCAACGATTGGTGCCAAATCAGGCTTCAGAGTGGACGTTCCAGTGTCGTAACGACGAAGATTTGACTCCCTACCTTGAGTTGATGCGCGAGGAGTTGGCGGGGTTGGCTCGGATGTCGATATCACTGCCGGAGCTAAAAGCTTTCTCGCGTTCTGCCACTGGTTTTTCGCCAGACTTCCTCGAATTTTTATATCATTTTCGCTTTGATCCTGCGTTGATCGAAACTCGAGTCCAGGGCTCACGGCTGCACCTTAGTGTGCAAGGTCCGTTATTCCAGGCATCGATGCTCGAGATACCGGTGTTGGCAACCTTGAGTGAGTTACGCAATACGATACGTTACCCAGAAATTGATGCGGCACTGATTGAAAAAGTGACCCTGCAACGCATAGCCGATTTGCAACGGCTCGGTGATGATACGGATCTGAGCGAGTTTCGCTTTGCCGAGTTTGGCACGCGGCGTCGCTTCAGTTTTGCGGCCCAAAAACAGGTGTTGGGGCTCTTGAAGCAGCATGTGCCGCAATGCTTGCTCGGTACCAGTAATCCTTTGCTGGCGCAGCATTATGCGTTGCCGTTGATCGGTACCATGGGTCATGAATGGTTGCAAAGTTATCAAGGGTTAGATCTTCCGCTCGCGGCCAGTCAGAAACAGGCTTTGGCGCAATGGCTGATGGTGTATCCGCAAGGTGGGGTGGCCTTAACGGATGTCATCGGGATCGAAGCTTTTTGTCGTGATCTGGATTTTACGCTGGCAAATCAATACAGTGGCTTCCGGCATGACAGTGGTGATCCCATCGCCTGGGGTGAAACGCTGCTGGCGCGCCTGGAGGCATTGGGCGTCGATCCCCTGACCAAAACCTTGGTGTTCTCCGACGGGTTGGACTTTACCCGTGCTGTTGCCCTGTACCGGCATTTCCGTGGTCGAGCGCGTTGTAGCTTTGGCATCGGAACCTGGCTGACGGGGAACTTTGAATTGAATCGGCCATTAAATTGTGTCTTGAAGATGGTGCGGTTCAATGGTCACTCCGTGGCCAAAATTTCGGATTCGCCGGCTAAAAATGTGTGTCGCGATCCCCGTTTCCTGCAACAACTGATGGATGCTTTCGCTGTGAGCCAAGGCGTTCGTCAACAGATCATGAGCCAGCTGACCTGATGCCAGCCTGGCTTGCGAAGGAGCCATTCCTGATGCGTCAAACACTGACTCTGGCTACGGCCTGTATCAATACCACACCACTGGATCTGGACGGCAACCTGACTCTGATCCGTCAGGCCATCGAGGTGGCGGCAACCAGCGGCGCGGATCTGTTGCTGTTTCCTGAGTTATCGCTGACCGGTTATGGCTGCGAGGATATGTTCTTCGTTGCTGATTGGCTGGACAGTTTGCCGGCGCAGTTATCGGTGCTGGCCGATAGCGTACCGGAACAACTGTTGATAGCCATTGGTTTGCCGTTGCACTTTCCGGGCGGCCAGGTTTTCAATGCGGTGGCTTTGTTGTCGCGCGGCGTAATTCATGGTCTGGTTTGCAAGCAGCATCTGGCGCGCAATGGCATCCATTATGAACCGCGCTGGTTTACACCCTGGCCAGCAGGCCATGTGACCAGCATGCAGTATGCTGGCAATGTCATCCCGGTTGGTGATCTGGTGTTTGACGTCAGTGGTGTTCGGATTGGGTTTGAAATATGTGAAGACTCCTGGGTGGCATCCCGCCCTGGGCGCACGCTCTTCGAGCGCCAGGTCGATGTGATCCTCAATCCCTCTGCCAGCCACTTTGCACTGGGCAAGCAACAGCAGCGAAGCCAGTTCGTCCGCGAGGGATCCCGGGCTTACGGTGCTGTGTATGCCTACACCAATTTGTTGGGATGTGAGGCGGGACGTGCTGTCTATGACGGCGATGCCATGGTGGCGAGTAACGGTGAACTGGTGATGATCGGTGAACGTTTATGCTTTGCTCCGTTCAAAGTTTACACTGCCACCGTTGATCTGCAGATCAACCGTGCGCAGCGCCTTATCAGCAGTCAGCCGTTATTACCCGGTTTGGCCGAGGGGATCGCTCCGGTCGATTTTGTGTGGGCCACAGAGTGTTACCATCAGGCATTAGCGCAGCCGTGTTTATTGCCAGCGGAGGATGAACACGCTGAGGCAAGCCGTGCTGTTGCGCTGGGATTATGGGACTGGCAACGCAAGACTTGGACCGGAGGCTATGCGTTGAGTCTTTCTGGCGGGGCAGATTCTGCACTGTGTGGCACCTTGGTCTATTTTGCTCAAGTTCAGGCTTATGCCAGCTTGGGCGAGAAGGCATATCTGGCGGAGCTGGCGAAGGGGCGTTTTGTTCTTGAGCCTCGTCACCGCGATGAGGAACCACTGGTTTGGCTCAAGCGTGCTGTGATGCCGAAGATCCTGACAACCTTGTACCAAGGCTCTGAATACAGTGGTTCAGTAACGCGCGATGCTGCTGCTGGCTTGGCGGCAGGTATTGGTTCGCAACACCATGCCTGGTCCATCGCCCCCCTGATTGAGGGGTATTTGCAGTTAGCGAATGAACTGACGCCGGACGACCCACTCAACTGGCAGCGTGATGATTTAGCATTGCAAAATATTCAGGCTCGGGTGCGCGCGCCGGGGATTTGGTTGCTGGCTAATCGTGGCAACAAGTTGTTGATTGCAACCTCCAATTTGTCGGAAGCGAGCGTCGGTTATTGCACCATGGATGGCGATACCTCAGGGGTGCTGTCGCCCATCGGTGGTATCAGCAAGTCGCGCGTGTTACAGATTAACCGTTACATCCTCGAGCAAGGGATCCCGCTCCAGCAGGGGGCCGTTTTCGGGCTCGAACGCTTACGGCTGCCCGAGATGGCCGCCATCGTCAATCAAGCGCCAACGGCGGAGTTGCGTCCGGTCGAGCAGACTGATGAAGCCGATCTGATGCCGTTTCCGGTACTGGACGCGATCCGACGTATCAGTCAGACACAACATCTGACACCCAAGGGCGTACTGCAACAGTTGCTGCGCAGTCCTATAGCGCAACAGTATGCTTTGACCACGTTAACGGCCTGGATCCGTCGCTATTATGGGCTCTACTGTCGCAACCAGTGGAAGCGTGAGCGGATTGCCGTCAGTTTCCACATTGAGGCGGATAGTGCCGATCCGAAGACGTATCGCCGTTTCCCGGTTATCTCGAGTCAACTCAAGCGCGAGTTAGACGAAATGGATGCCTTTGCCGCAGCGCTTTAACGTTTCGCGTTGATATCGCGACCGAAAGGGCCGTAAGGTGCTTTTCGGTCGCTGTCTACGCAGGGCTAATTATCAGGATTGAGTGTGAAACACCGCCTGTTCGTCAGCCTTGGCCTGGAGGGCTTCGTGACTGTCCGCATACTGCTGGGCAATAGCGATGAAGCGTGCTTCGATCGCAAAGAATGCATCCACCACATCAGGATCGAAATGACTACCGCGCCCTTCTGCGATGATAGCGGCGGCCTTCTCATGAGACATGCCCTCTTTGTAGACCCGACGGCTGATTAGGGCATCATAGACATCAGCCAGGGCCATCAAACGAGCAGACAACGGGATCGCCTCACCGGCGAGTCCTTGCGGATAACCGGACCCATCCCATTTCTCATGGTGGCAATAGGCAATTTCCTTGGCCAATTTAAGAAAATCCACCGAGGTGCCCAGTGCTTTTTCGGCATGCTCAATCGCATTGAGCCCGAGTTCTGGGTGACGCTTCATGATCTCGAATTCGGCAGGTTCGAAGCGGCCAGGTTTGAGCAAGATGCGATCTGGAATGCCGACCTTGCCGATGTCGTGAAGTGGCGCCGACTTGAACAGCATGGTGATGGTGTTGTCATCCAGGTGAGCGGCAAAACGGGGGTGATTTTTCAGGGCATTAGCCAGCGCCTTGACGTAATGCTGAGTCCGGCGGATATGGTTGCCGGTCTCGTTGTCGCGGGTTTCGGCCAGAGAGGCCATCGCCAGAATGGTCACATCCTGAATGGCATTGACCTCGCGGGTGCGTTTGGCAACTTCCTGCTCGAGGAAATCGCTCTTGCTGCGCAGGAAGTCGGCACTGGCTTTCAAGTTGAGGTGAGTCTTGACCCGGGCAAGGACAACAGGGGGGCTGATGGGCTTGGTGATGTAATCCACGGCCCCCAGTTTGAGCCCAAACTCCTCATCCTCCACACTGGCTTTGGCGGTGAGGAAGATGATCGGGATGTCGCGGGTCGTCGCTTCTTGGCGTAGACGGCGGCAGACTTCATAACCGTCCATTTCAGGCATCATGATGTCCAGCAGGATCAGATCGGGTTGTGGCTGGTGCTGGGCAATCCGTAAGGCTTTCTCGCCACTGTTGGCGACTTTGACTTTATAGAGATCCTTGAGCAGAAAGCTCATCAGCGTCAGGTTCTCCGCGGTGTCGTCAACGACCAGTACGGTTGGTTTATCTAGCGGTCTTGCCTCGTCATCTGTTTTCATGGCGTCAGATCCTTTAGCCAGTTTTCGGCAATCATCAGGGCTTGCTCAAATTCGTAGTTGTGGATAGCCGCTTCCAGTGGCGCCATGTGGGTGCTTGGTCTGGCGGATAACGCCGCACTATGGCGCTCCAGTAGTTCCACTGCCTCGGCATCATCCTCGCGTAACAGATCCGCTAACTGGATGAGCAGGGGTTTTATATCCACAACATCGTGGTTACTGGTTGCGACGGGTATCTCATCCGTTGCGATTAATGCCGCGGCGAGCGGCGAACAAATCTGTTCGATACTCACGGCGGTAGTGTCTAGCAGTGTCTGCAGCTGTGTTTGCTCGCCGTGGTCACGGATGGTTTTTTCCAACTCGGCAGCCTGCTGTTGCAGTGTCGAGGCGCCAATATTGCCACTGACCCCTTTAAGGGTATGAGCCAGACGCTCAGCTAATGCCCAATCGTCGGCAGCAAGCGCCACACGAATTCGCTCGACACAGTCACGCTGACCTGCAGCAAACTTTTGCAGCAAACTGCGGTACAAGGAGCGGTTTCCCATCACGCGGCTTAATCCTAACGCCGTATCGATGCCCGCAATGTCCGGTAACGGGATATCGTTAGCCGCGGGAGGCGTGTTGGTATTAAGCGGTTCGTGGTTGGCCACTTGCGCGGGATGACGCGCCGGGATCCAGCGTAGCAGCGCTTGCCATAACTGGGCTGGCTCAATGGGCTTGCTGACAAAGTCATCCATGCCGGCATCCAGACACTGCTGGCGATCCTGTTCCATCGCGTTAGCGGTCATGGCGATGATGGGCAACTTCAACCAACGCGGTTCAAGCCGGATTTGCCGCGTCGCTGTCAGTCCATCCATGACTGGCATCTGCACATCCATCAACACCAGGTCATACTCTACGCGCCTCAGCTGATTGATCGCCTCTTGTCCGTCCCCGGCGATATCGACGTCGAAGCCGGCACTGCGCAGTAACTCACTGGCGACCTCCTGGTTCAGATCGTTATCTTCAACTAGCAATAGCCGCGCACCTGTGATGATGCTCAACTCTGCCTGGTAGTCCGTGTCATGGGCACGACGATGCGAGAGTGTTTTTGGCATCGGATGCTCTGATAGCAGACGCATGGCGGTATCAAGCAGTTGCGATGGTGTAATGGGTTTGGTCAGGTGGGCTGCGACCAACGTGCTTTGCATTATTTCGGACTCTGCACCGGGATCGCTTTGGTGTAGCATCACCAACGGAGTGGTGATCGCTTGCTCGGCGAGCGTTCTGGCCAGTTGCAATCCGTCCATATCCGGCAGGTTGGCCTTGGAAACGATCAGCACAATAGGCTCGGCGCTCTGAACATCGGCGAGCGTTTGCAGAGCCTGTTGTCCTGAGTCCGCCAGCGTGACCTCAAAGCGCATGGCTAACAGCATGTTGGTCACGGCGGTTGCTGCCTTGGGATTGTCATCGACAACCAGAATACGAGCCCCCAGTAGATCCAGGCTCGGTGTTAAAACGGCAGTGCTCTGTGCAGGAACCTGTTGCAACAGGGCGGTGAACCAGAACGTGCTGCCTTCACCATAGCGACTCGTCACACCGACCTGACCGTGCATCATTTCGGCTAGAGTCCGTGAAATGGCCAGTCCCAATCCCGTACCGCCATATTTGCGCGTCGTGGAGGCATCGGCTTGTTGGAAACTTTGGAACAGTCTGGCCTGCTGTTCTTCCGTCAGGCCAATACCTGTATCGTGGATGGCAAAATAGAGCAGCAGACCCTCTTCAGTTCGCTGCTCAACACGGATCTCCAGCCGGATATCACCGTGTTCAGTGAATTTGACGGCGTTGCTCATGTAATTGATCAGGATCTGCCCCAGCCGCAACTCATCGCCAATCAACTCATAGGGGACATCGGGTGCGATATCGATGATGAACTCCAACCCCTTCTGATGGGCTTTTTCGGCGGTCAGATCGATTAAGTCTTCCAGCAGGGTATTGAGTGCGAAAGGTTGCGGGTTCAAAGCCAACTTACCGGCCTCAATCTTCGAAAAATCGAGAATATCGTTGATGACCCCCAGCAGGTGCCGGCCGGAGCGATGGATCTTGTCCACGAAATTACCTTGCCGGGCATCGAGTTGAGATTTTTGCAGCAAGTGGGTCAGGCCCAGGATGGCATTGAGCGGAGTACGAATTTCGTGACTCATATTGGCTAGAAAATCCGCTTTCACCTTGGCGGCTTCTTCGGCGAGCTCTTTGGCTTCGGCGAGTTTGGCCTCGGCCTGCTTTTGGGACGAGATATCAACAAAGGTGCCAATCAAACCGCCCGGCTGGCCATCTCCTTTGTGAAATCCTGAAACCCAGTACAGGGTTTGATGCACTTGGCCATCGGCAAACGGAATGGGCATTTCACGCTGGACCGATCCAAGCTCCCGGATGATGCGTTCATCCTCTTCCTGATAGCGTTGTCGATCTTCGAGCGGCAGATACTCCAGCTCCAGCACTGTCTTGCCGATGAGAGGTTGTGTATCAACACCGAAGGTTTCACCATAAATTTTATTGAAGCCAGCAAAGCGGCATTCTGCGTCTTTGTAGAACAAGGGATAGGGGATGGTATCCATCAGCACACGCTGGAAGGTCAGCTGATCGGCCAAGGCCTGTTTGGCTTGTTGTTCTTCGGTCACATCGCGCCAGTAGCCATTCCAGACATAGTGTCCCGGTTCGGGCTCTGTCACCTCGGCTCGGGTTTCGAGCCAGCGGATTTGTCGTTGCTGATTGTAAATACGGAATAACATGTCGCGGTTTGCGGCGCTGGATGCCTGCTCATGTAGTCGCTGCCTGGCCATGTCGATGTCATCGGGGTGGACACGTTGCCAGCGAATCTCAGGGTCATCCAGCATCGCCTGACTGCTGATGCCCCAGATCTGTTCGGAACGATTACTGATGAATGTGAAACGGCCAGGCTTGTCATCGGGACCGACTTCGTAGCGGAATACCACACAGGGTACCGATTCGGTGATCTCGGTGATCAAACGCCGCGACCACTCGGCTGAGGCTGTTATCTGCTCCAGCTCTTGTGTTCGGTTCTTGATCTTCTCTTCCAGGGTGTCATTGAGTAGTGCCAGTGATGAGGTTGTATCTAGCAAATTACGGCGCATCAGCTCCTGTGCTGAAACCAGCGCCTTGAGCTCGCTGATATCGCTTTGTACTGTCACAGGTGCTTGCAGATCCATATTGCCGATACGGTGACTCTCGCGGACCAGCGCCCGTAACTGGCTGGCAATCCGTCGTGACGAGGGCACGACCAGCAAGGCAGCCAGCAGCAGCGTCATTGCCAGCAGACCCAAAAACAGGGCCCATTCTCGGGTGCCAAGAAAAATGAAGTCATTGCGCGGTGCATAGATGCCTGCCCAGATGGTCTGGCCGCCAAGCGGCAAGGGGCGGAACTGATAGAACCACTCGTTGCCATTACTCAGGCGAATATTCTGCAGTTCACGTGCGGGCTGACCGTTGGCTATCCAAGACTTTACCGCCTCACTGACTGCCGGATGGCCGATGTCATATACCGCATCGAATAACTGCGGAAGCCTGGGTTGACGCTGCATCACAGTGGTGAGCAGTTTTTGCGGTCGAGAAAGAATACGCATGCGGTTATCCAGCAGCAGCGTAAATCCCTTTTTACTGACGTTGAGTTGATTGGTGTATTGCGACAAATCTGTCAGGCGGATATCAATGGCAAGGATGTAGTTTTGTCCATCAATGGCTCGGAATTGCTGACTTACTGTCACGCCAGGCTCACCGGTGGCAAGAAAGACATAAGGTTGGGTCCAGTTTATCCCGCGTCTTGCGGCGACATTAACGGCTCCCTTAAACCAGGGGCGGGTTCGGGCATCATAATCCGATACCACGCGCTGGCTGGTGGCGCGGGCAAGGTCGGGTGTCCACTGCTGGTGAATGACCTCATTGCCTGTAGCAAGGGGCCGGCTGATGCGATTGAAGGGGTGGCCATTTTCATCACGCATCACCAAAATCTCTGCGCCATCAAGTCTGGCTAGATGGATGGAGAAAATGCTGTTGTGGTTTTCAATGAAGGGCAAAAAAAAGGAATTCAGTGCTGCCAGTTCTTGTTGGTGCGCTGGCCAGGGCTGTTGGCCATCCGACCCTCCGGCAGGGGAGAGATGGTTGTGTTCCAGCACACCTCGAATGGTATCCAAGATGGTTTCTGTGCCTTGGGCCAGTTGCAATATGCTGGTTTCCATCTCCGCCGACGCCTGTTGCATCTCGGCGTCGGCAATGCGGGACATCGTAGGCTGAATCAGCAAGAAATTGATGCCGAGGCCAAACAACAGCAGGGCGCCCAGAACAATACCGAAGGCGCGGCTGAGCATCATGTACAAAAAGGAGATCCGGTTCCGAGCTAATGCCATCATCCGCTCCGGAGCAATAAGGTGGGGATGGAGAGAATCTAACAGGTCTTCCTGAGTCTGGCAGCAGGAAAACCGTAATCGGTGCACGCGTTATCCGGTTTACCCTGATGATGGGGTGCGCATCCGGGTGGCGCCCTTGGTGGCGAGTACGGCAAAACAGCTTTCCAGTGTTTGCAGGTAAACACCTTTCTCTGCTGCAAACGGCAGGGGCCGGCCGACGTAAGCGTCGACAAAAAATGGGATCGGGATCCATTCGCCCTTCGGCATCGACTTGCCCAGGCCTTGCAGATAGATCGGAACCACAGGGATGTCAGGTTGTTCGCGCAAAAGATGCCACAGTCCGGGTTTGAGCTTGGACATCACTTCCGGCTCACCGCGGGTACCTTCGGGAAACAGCAGCAGTATCTCACCACGCGCTAATGCTTCCCGGCACAGTTGCAAGGGATCGCCTGCCGGTTTGACTCCCCCGGAGCTGGCAGCGGCGCCTCGTTGCACGGGAATCAGCCCCAAAATCCAGCGTGCCACAAGTCGCAGCACGGGGTTGCGGAAAAAATAGTCTGCGGCGGCAACCGGCCGGACACGCGGTATCTGCGAGAATGGCAGCAACGTCAGCAATACCAGCAGATCGAGGTGACTATTGTGATTGGCGATGATCACCGCCGGTCCGCGTCGCGGCAGTCTGGCGCGGTGACGCACCGTCAGTCCTAGCCACAGCAAGACCACAGGCCAGGCAATGGCCAGCACAAACAGGCGCAGGCACAGCGCATACAGCCAGTAAGGGCGAGGCAGATCGCTAGGCATCCTTGCTTCCCTCAGTAGTAGAAGTAATAGAGGGTGTGGAAGTAGAGCGGCGCGGTGAAGGTGAGTGAATCCAGCCGATCGAGAATGCCACCGTGGCCGGGTAGCAGGGTGCCGGTATCCTTGACACCAATATCGCGTTTGATAGCCGACATCACCACATCTCCGATGAAGCCGAACAGACCGATTTCCAGACCCACCAGCAGGGCATGGGGCCAATCCAGTGGTGTAAACAGCGGCCCCAGCAGCGTGGCGACCAGCACGGTTGTTGCAGCGCCACCGACGAACCCTTCCCAGGTCTTGTTCGGGCTGACCAGCGGCAGGATCTTGCGTTTACCCAGGGTTTTACCCCAGACAAATTGCGCCACGTCATTCATCTGGGTCAGGAAGACCAACAGGAACAACAAGCTGGCACCGCTGATCACCCGGCCATGTATTTCCAGATCGGGCAATACCAACAGATAGGCCATGTGGCTCAGCGAAAAAACGGTGGTCACTAACCCCCAGTGCAGCGTCGAGGTTGCATTCAAAAAACCCTTGGGGTGGCCGGACAGCACGAGCCGAGTCGGCAGTAACAAGAACAGATAGACCGGGATAAAGATGATAAACATGCCGTACCAGGCCTGGGTGACCCAAAAATATTGCAGCGGGATCGCCAGGTAAGCCCACAGGAATGCCCAGCGATCCTGTTGCCGGTTCGGCGTCAGCGAGATGAACTCCTTAAAGGCCATGAAGCTGACGATGGCCAGCAACATCGAGGGCAGGGGCTGTGGGAACAGCAGTACCGGCAGGAAAAACGCGATGATCCAGCACCAGGTACGGATCCGCACCAGTATCTCTTTGCGTGCCGGGTGGCTGGCAGGGACTTTCCAGCGGGTAATCGCATAACCTGCCGCCAGGATGGATAACACCAACGTAATACCGTGATAAAGCGGATCCATGCTCAGGCTCCTTGTCGAGGTTCAGGATGGGTCGACGGCCAGCGCCGCGCGCAGCCGATTGTAACAGGTGAGTCCCATGGCAGCGGTCGCCAGCAACAAGATCAGGCTCAGCCAAGGCAGGGGGCTGGCGATGGGCCAATCGGCGCCCAGCCACAAGCCCAGCCCCCCGATCAGGGTTGCGCGATCGCTTTTGCCCATTGGCCCTTCATAGCGGCGACCACCACCAATCAACAGGCCACAGACGCCGGCATATTCGGTCAACAGCGCCAGCCAGATGAACAGTGCCACCGCCCAAGGCCAGATGCCGCTGACCAGGGCCAATGGAGCGAACAGTGCCGCATCCGCTAGTACATCGCCCATCTCATTGAGCAGACCGCCAAGCCGGCTCTTCTGGTTGAACTCTCGCGCCAATTGTCCATCAATGGCGTTGAGTGCCATGCGGATAAATAACCACAACGGCAGCCCAAGCCACAGATAGCGGCCCAGCACAGTGTTAGCCGCCAGCGCCAACAGGGCGCCATATCCCAATGACAAGCCGCAGGCGAGTATCGTGATCTGGTTAGCCGTGATGCCACGTTGTGCCAGGTGGCGGCTAACTGGGCGCAGCAGCGCCAGAAAACGGGGTTTGAGTTGGTAAACGCTTGGCATGGAGCCGCTCCTTACGCTGTCGCGGCCGCGGTATCGTGCCGGCGGCCCAGGCGGTAACTGACAAACAGCAAGCCCATGATGGCCATTAACAGCACGCCAAATGCGAACACCTCTTGTGCCGGATCCAGGAATTGGCTGGCGACATAATGCACGCCGACAAATGCCGCAATCAGCAGGTTCTCACAGAAGTTCTGCACGGCAATGGCGTGTCCGGCGCCGACAGACGCCTGACCGCGATCTTGCAGCAGGGCATTGAGCGGAACGACGAAGAAGCCCGCGGCTGCCCCCAGCCCCACCAACAGGGCGCCGGCTTGCCACAGCTGGGTGGTCAACCCCATGAACAGCAGCGGCGCCCCGATCAGCAGGCCGGCCCACAGTGCTCGTGGGGCATGCTCCAGTCGAATCAGTGCGCCTGCTAGACCAGCGCCGACAATGATGCCGACCGAGACCACCCCACCGAGGTTTGTGGCTGCGCTGGTATCGGTCAAGCCGAGGGTAAAGGGGACCCAGGCGAACAGGACCAGGCGCAGTGTCGAGCCCGAGCCCCAAAACAGGCTGGTGCCAAGCAATGAGGTGCGCGCCTTGCGATCACGCAGCAGGGTGCCCACCGCCCGAGCGAAGTCGCCCACCATTGCCGGCACCGCGGCACCGGCGAAGGCATGCACTATCGGCAGACGCGGGATCAGCAACGAAAGGCCCACAGCCAAGGCATAGCAGGCGGTTACCAGTGCCAGCAGGCCGAGCAGCGAGACATCCGCCAGCAGACCACCGCAGACAAATCCCAGCAGAATCGCCACTATGGTCGAGCCCTCCATCATGCCGTTCGCCTTGACCAGATGGGCTGAACCGCACAGCTGGGTCAGGATGCCGTATTTGGCGGGCGAGTAGATGGCAGCGCCAATGCCGGTGAGTACATAGGCCGCGATCACCAGTGTCAGGGCTTGCTGACTGCCATACAGCGCTACGGCTAGCATGCCGATGCCGGAGAGCAGTTTGATGCTGTTGGCCAACCACATGACGCGCCCCTTGGGCAGCGCATCGGCCAACAAGCCCACGAAAGGGGCCAGCAGGATATAGGGCAGCACAAAACTGCCCTGTAGCACCGCATCCATCCCTTTCTCGGTCGCCAGCGACATCACCAGCTTCAGGGCGCCAACCAGGATCGCATTATCCGCAAACGCCGAGAGAAATTGGGCTATCAACACCGCCACGAGGCCGCGTGACAGCAGGGGTTGATCCGTAACCGAATGAGCGTGATGTTCCATGTTCAAACTCCGGTGGTGGCGGCCAGCGCCTTGAGGGTAACGTAATCGGTCTTACCGGTGCCCAGCAGCGGCAGTTCGGCGACGACGCGCAGATCACGCGGTACCGCCAGCGCCGGGAAGCCCTGCTCGCGCGCCAGCTGGGTTAACTGTTCTGTGGTCACGGCCTGGGTACTAAACAGCACCAGGGCCTCACCCTTGCTCTCGTCAGGACGTGAACTGGCGGCGTGCTGGCCGGCAGGACAGGCGAGCGTAGCCAGTTTTTCGACCACTTCCAGCGAGATCATCTCGCCGGCTATCTTGGCAAAGCGCTTGAGGCGGCCGCGAATATGCACAAAGCCTTCGCTGTCGACCTCGACAATATCGCCGGTGTTATACCAGCCAGCGCCCATCTCAGAGGCGGTCGGCTCCAGTACCCCGGGGGCACTCGCCCGCAGGTAGCCCTGCATCACATTCGGGCCACGCACATGCAAAATGCCGCCCTGTTCGATACCGGGGACGCTTTCCAGTCGCCACTCGATCCCGGGCAGGAATTGCCCCACGGTGCCGGTGCGATACGCCATCGGTGTGTTAACCGCCAGCACAGGGGCCGTTTCGGTGGCACCATAACCTTCCAGAATGCGGATCCCGAATTTCTCGAACCACTGTTCACGTACGCTGCTGGCCAGTTTTTCGGCGCCGGCAATCACATAGCGCATGCGGAAGAAATCGTAGGGATGAGCGTACTTGGCATACTGGCCGAGGAAGGTGCTGGTGCCGAACAGCACCGAGCAGTTGCGGTCATAGACCACCTCGGGGATCACTTTGTAATGCAGGGGGGACGGATAAAGGAACAGCCTGGTGCCGGTCATCAGCGGCAGCAGGGTTCCGGCCGTCAGACCGAAAGCGTGGAAGATGGGCAGCGCGTTCATGAACTTGTCGCCGGCGGAGAAGTCGATCACCGCTTGTACCTGGGCCAGATTAGCCAGCAACTGGCGGTGGCTCAGCACCACACCCTTGGGCGTACCTTCGGAGCCGGAGGTAAAGAGTGTCACGGCGTCAGCATCCGGTTGGGGTGCCGGCAGCCACAGCCATTGGCGCAGCCAGCTGGGCATCAGCAGGGCGCTGATTAACCATAGTTTGTCTTGGGCCGTCATCAGGGCCGGCAGATCTTCCAGATAATGGATCTGGATCGATTGCCCCAATGCGGCGACCACCTCGCTCAGCCGTGCGGTCTCGATAAAGGCGCGGGAGGTGATGATCTGGCGGACTGCGGCCACCTGACAGGCGGATTCAATCCCTTGTCGACCGGCCGTGTAGTTCAGCATCGCCGGCACGCGACCAAAGGCGCCACAGCCAATCATCAATCCTACCGTGGCAGACAAGTTTGGCAGCAGCAGGCCAATCCGCTCGCCCGGCGCAGCCAGCTTGCTGCTGAGCCGGCCAAGCGCCAGTGTCTGTTTAAGAATGTCGCCATAGCTCAGCTCAACCTGACGCATGTCTTCAAGCAAACCATAGCGGCGGCCACAACGGCTGATGGCCCCCTCCAGTGCTTCAAACAGCGTCCCGCGCGGCCGTGAGGCAAACAGCATGTGTTGCATGATGCGGCGCAACGCTTCGCCGGCTTTCTCGCGGCGCTCATGGCTGCTGGCACTGTCCGGCATGTGGATCTGCTCGCTGGGCATGACGGTCAGGCGCATTTTTGGCAACCAGCGGCGTTGCGGGTGGCCACGCAGACGGCTGAAGAAGGTGCGGCCCGGGCCATCCAGATGCACCGGAACGATACTGGCTCCGGTCTTGGCGGCCACGAAGGCCGGGCCGTTGTAGATCTTCATCAGCGAGCCGGTGACGGTCAGGCGCCCTTCGGGGAAGATCACCACGGGGCGGCCCTGTTCCACCAGGCGAACCACCTGTTTCATGCCCATCGGGCTTGTCGGATCTACCGCCAGATAGTCGGTCAATGACAACAGCGGTTTGAACAGCCAGTGTTCGGCCACCCAGGTGTGAACCACGAACACCGGGCGGCAGGGCATGAACAGTCCCAGCAGCATGCCATCGAGGAAGGATTCATGGTTTGCCACCACCAGTACGCGCGGTTGGCGCAGGGCACTCCAGTCACCCCGTACTTCGACGCGGAACAGCAAGCGAAACAGGGTTCGCAACAGCACAATCAGCAGAATACGCATGGTTTTTCCTTATCTTCCTTGGCGCGGGCTCAGACTTCATCCTGCAGGTAGGTCAATACCGACTGCAGGGCATCCGTCATGAACGCCTTGTTGATCCAGAAGTAGATCTCCTTGCCATGCCGCTCGTGCTCCAGCACGCCGGCTTCACGCAAGATCTTCAGATGGTGGGAAACGGTAGGGCGCGACAACGTCGACACGTCGGCCAGCTGTCCGGCGGTCAGCCGCTCGCCAGGTTCAAAGGTCAGCAAAATGCGCTGGCGGTGTTCATCGCCCAATGCGTTGAACACTTTGGCGATCTGCTGCCAGGCCTCGGGGATGGCACGAGAGTAATCGGTGTGCATATATACATTTCGATGTTTTTAAACATGTCGACATGATAGCCACTTGTTACCTGCTGTAAACCCCCAACCAGGGACTCGGGCGATCTTTTTTTATCCATGATGTGATCGCCATCGACCGCTTGCGCTTTGGCGGCGAACTGGCCAAGATCGGCGCCCGGTTGCCATCACGAGATCACCTGCATGAGTCGAACGCCTGCCAAACCTGCCACCCATACCCGACCCCGTGTCGCCAAGACCAACCAGGCCGCAGAGGGACAAGCCGGTAACACCCGGGCGAGCGTGCGACCCGCCCCGGCGAATAAACATGCCGTGGTGGCCAAGGGACAGCTGCACCCACGCAACCCCCATCAGGGGCGCTATGACTTCACGTTGCTGTGTCAGGCGTCGCCGGCGCTACAGCGCTTTGTGCTCAATGGGCCCAAGGGCGCCACCATCGACTTTGCGGATGCCGCCGCCGTCAAGGCGCTTAATCAGGCCTTGCTGGCGCACTATTACGCGATCCAAAACTGGGACATTCCCGACGGCTACCTGTGCCCTCCGATCCCGGGGCGGGCTGATTATGTGCATTCACTGGCAGATCTCCTGGCCAGTTGCCACCGTGGCAAGGTGCCCACGGGGGCCGAGATCACGGTGCTGGATGTTGGTATCGGCGCCAATGCCATTTATCCGATCATCGGCCATCACGCATATGGCTGGTCCTTTATCGGTGCCGATATTGATGCCGGTGCCCTGCAGTCCGTGGCGGCGATCTGCGCGGCGAATCCGTCGCTGGCTGCGGCGCTGCAGTGTCGGCGCCAACCAGATGTCCAACAGATCTTCGGCAACATCATCCAGCCGGGCGAGATCATCGATCTCACATTGTGCAACCCGCCATTCCATGCCTCGGCCGATGACGCCGCGGTCGGCTCGGTCCGCAAGTTGCGCAACCTCAACAGCCAAAAGCCACGTAACCAGCAGCAAGCCAATCTGGATCGCGCCCGTTTGAACTTTGGTGGCCGGAATAATGAACTCTGGTGTGACGGTGGTGAGCTGGCCTTTATTCGCCGCATGATCCGCGACAGCCAGCGCTTTGCTGCTCAGGTGTTCTGGTTTAGCACCCTGGTCTCCAAAGGCGAGAACGTGGCCCCGATCCGCAAGGCGCTACAGGCGGCTAAGGCCGTGGATGTGCGGGTGATCGAGATGACGCAGGGGCAGAAGATCAGTCGCCTGGTGGCGTGGACTTATCAGCCGCTGGCCCAGCAGCAGGCGTGGAGTCAGTTTCGCTGGCGGCGGTAAACGGCTCGCTTTGCCAGCTGTCATACCAGGCACCGTGCGCCGAGCGCAACGTCCAGCCATTGCGCCCGTGTTGCTTGCTGCGATACAGACTGGCATCCGCCAGTTCGAACAACCCGGGCTCGCGGCTGTCATCGACACAGGCAATGCCCACACTCACACTGACCGCCTGCGGTTGTAACCGAGCCAATGCGTGCTGCAACCGTTGTACACCTTCCAGCAACACGCTGGCGCGGCGTTCGGCAGTCAACACCGCAAACTCGTCGCCGCCAATGCGGTAACTCAACGCCGGCTGCATGGCTTGGCGCAATTGGCGGGCCACCGCGATCAACACCTTGTCACCTTGCTGGTGGCCCAGCGCGTCATTTACCTGCTTGAAATGGTCGACATCAATCAGCATCAAGGTGAGCGGCGTGGCTTGCTGCTGGCTGTTGGCCATATCCAGATCAAATGCACGCCGGTTCTGGATCCCCGTCAGCGGATCCGTCAGTAACGCCTTGCGGTTGGCCTGCTGTTCATGGCGCAGCAGGTGGGCGCGGGCCAGCACATCACGACTGAACCAGGTCGATAACCATTGATGCAGTGATTCAGGCTGCTCGCCGGAAAGTAAACGCGCCACCAGGCGTTGCTCCGAACGGAAAATCAGGATCAACACGCTCAGGCTGAGTAACGACAGCGCAAACAACAGCACCATCGGCAAGATCACGAGCCGCAGCGTGTTGCGTGCGGCCTCGCGAAAAATCGCCGGCGGTAGGTAAACATGCAGATCCAATTTGCTGTCGGCATTCAGGTGCTGGCGTGACAAGCCATGCCACAGCGTATGCCAGCTGGGTTCGGTGGCAGGGGTCATCCCGGCCTCGGGCACCAGTTCGGGGTGAAACTGGGTGATCACGGCGCCGGTATCATGGTGCAACACCTGCAGTGCAACCGGAATGGGCAACATCCCCTGCAGCAAGCGCTCATGCAGCCGTTGCACCGGAATGTCGGCCATCAGCAGGCCCAGCAGCTTGCCGCTATCATCCTGCACCTTGCGTGTGTAACTGAGCATCCACTCGCCGCTGTTATATTCGCGATAGGGCCCAATCAACTGATTATTCGGCCCAGCCATCTCCAATGCCCGATACCAAGGGCGCTGGCGCGGATCATAGCCGGCAGCCGGCACCCAACTGGGGTAGGTATCCAGCCGCTGGCTGGCCAGATTAAAAAAGAACAGATAAGCCGGCTCGGCCCGCAATCGGTAGGCCGCCTTCCACACCGCATTCAGCGCCGGCGCGCCACCGGCAATGGCGGGCTTATCCATCTGCTCTTCAATCAGCTGCAGTGCTGTCTGATTGCTGTGGCCTAACGGGGTGAGATACAGGCTGTCGAGCATGACCAGCAGTTTGTCAAAATCGCGGGTGCGGCTTTCGATGGTGTTTTGCAGGTTCAGCCACGCCATGCTGATGCCAATCAGCAACGTCAGCACACTGCTGCTAAGCGTCAACAGCAGGAAAATGTAATAGCTACGTCTGTCCTGGCGAATATTCATGGGCACCTCCGTAGCTTGAGTTTAGGTCGCTGGCTAAAAAGGCACAAAGCTTACAGGTTTATTTGGAAAAGATTGATTTGTCTGCAGAAGTTCGTGTTTATCGCACCAATTGCTCGGGATTAATACCCGCTGGCTGCGGAATAAAACAGGTGCCAAACGAGGATTCGCATGACAGGATTTGGCAACCATGTCACCACATTGAAAATGTATGTCTGCTGCTGAGCTTCCGGGCCCCATTGCCATCTCCTCATCGGTACCCGATGCTGCGCCAACGGGCGCTGCAGTTGCCGAGTCATCGCCTACCGTGGCTGCGAGTCGGTTGGCCTGGCCGGTGTGCGCGGCGGATGGTCAATCCCTGGAAGATGACAGCGGCCGGCTAGCGGCAGGGTGCCAGGGCGAGGGGGGCAATTACCTGCTGGGTCAGAACCTGAGCTGGCATGGCGGCATTCATCTGACCGATCACGATTACCCCCAGCATGTACGGCAACAGCCGCTGCGTTGCCTGATGGACGGCACCGTTGTCGCCTGGCGACTGAACCGCCGCTATCCGACTCAGTCATGGGGTGACAGTGCATTGCACTTTAGCAGCAGCTTCTGTCTGATCCGGCATGATTACTGCTCGCCGGCCGGTGAGCAGGGGGCGCAGAACAGGCTGCGCCTCTACAGTCTGTATATGCACCTGGCCGACTATCAGCACTACCAGCCGGCCACTGCCGAGCCGCAAGAGATTTTGCGCCTGCGCCAACGCATTTATGTGCGCAAGGCAGAACAACCCGAGCAGCGCCTCGGCAAGCTGGGTGTAGGCAGCCTGCTGCGTCCGTCGACACAGCGGCGCCGATTACACATTCGTGAACGGCAGCAGGGACGAACGCTGACCCGCGAGCTGGAGTTTGTTCTCGCCAGCGTGCTGGAAAAAGCACCGGGTTCATCGAATGACATTGTCGTCGGTAGCCAGGTCTGGGTCGCGGATACCACCGAATACCTGGAGCATGACCACAGAACGGTGAATCCTCCGGTGGCCGAGTTACCGGCGTTCTACTGCCGCTATCAGTTGGCGACGCTGCAAAAGCCGCAGTCGGTGTACCGCAGCCCCGAACAGTGGCAACAGCGTCGCGCCGAAGGGCGCTTGCAGGTGGGATCTACACTGCGTATCGATCGGCAACAGTCGCTGTCGTTAACGCGCCCGGGTTGCCAGCAGGCACAAACCGTGTATGCCGCTGAAATCGAACAGGGCATCAATGGCGAGGCGCCGTCGCCGCTGCAGGGTCAGATCTGGCTCTCTATCGAGCCGGATCTGGCGCGCCTGCAGCCTGAGGCGCCACAGCAGTTTGATGTCATCGTTGCGGCCAATTGTCCCATCCAGGCTGGGGCGCCGGTCGGTTATGCCGGCCGCTATGACTATCCGCTGCTATCGGCCCAGGATGGCCAGAGCCAGGTTCAACATCAGGTACATATCGAACTGTTTAGCGACGAGACGGCGTCGCGGATTGAGCAGTGGCTGGAAAATGGCGCCGCGGTCAAAGGCAATACCGCCTGGGCCTGTTTGTCCGGCGATGAGCCGCTCTATCTGCTGACCGATGCGGTCCCGAGATTGTGTAACCAGCAGGCGGATGGCGGCCAATGTGTCCGCATCCGCCGGCAGTTCGAACAGGATGAGCAGCAGTGGTGCGAGCTTGACCCCGTGCGCTGTGGCACGCGAACCCAGGTGGGGGTGCTGGTGCCCTACCAGAGCCTGACCGTGTGTGATGCCCATGATCTGGCGCGGCAGGGATTTCGTCTGGTGCCGGCCGGCGAGAATAACGAACAGCAGGTTGTCATCGAGTTGCAGGGCAACCGGGTGCCGGGGGTGTTCAGCCGGACCCTGCTGGCCCTCGACCTGGATCAGGATGGAGAGCTGGAGGCCAATGAGCTGCTGCAGGCACTCCAGACGGCGCAAGATCAGGGCCAGTTGGCTCGGTTGCTGGTGCGGCATGACAGCGAATGGGGACAGCCGTGGCAGCGCAAAATTCTGCAATTTCTGCAACAGCAGCAACAGCGTCTGCACGCGCTGCCGGCTGGCTATTTGTCTGACGACGAACGCCAGCAACAACAGCGTCAGCTGCAGTTGATCGCTCTGGAAAAACAGCGCATCAGCCAGCTTGGTATCGATCTGGCGTTATTTAATCAGCCGTTGGTGTTTATGCATCCACTGATGATTGTCCAGTCGTTAAAACAGGCGCTGGTGATCGCCAGTCTGGTAACCAAGGAGATGCTGGCCGTCCTGGTGCCTGAGATGGCCCATGAGAATTGCGATGAACTCCTGCACTACCTGAACCAATTTATGGCGCTGTTTGAAATCAATACACCATTACGGATCTGTCATTTTTTAGCGCAGATGGCGCATGAGTCACGCTTTAAACCACGGGCGGAGAATCTGAATTACACCAGCACACGCCGCATGCATGAGATATTTGGCTGCAGCGGCGGACCAAGAAATTACAACGCCAGCACCGATAGCTGTTCACGCGGTGTATATACCGGGCGCCAAGACCTATGGAATAACCCGCAAAACTATACGCGCCATCCTGCAGCGCTTGGTAGTTTGGTTTATTCAAGTAACATGGAAAACGGTCCGCCTGAATCTGGGGATGGTTATAAATATCGGGCGAGGGGGCTGATTCAACTAACTGGGAGAGAAAACTACCGTTTGTTAACGGAATATCACAATCGGACATATCCGGCTGACTTGCAAGATTTTATCGCTAACCCGGATTTGCTTTGCGTTCACATGAAGTATGCCGCTGAGTCATCAGCGTTTTATTGGAACATGAAACGACTAAATTCTTTTGCAGATCAAGATAGTCTTAATTCAATAACTGCTATTATTAATGGAGGTCACAATGGGATGGCTGAACGAAGAAGAAACCTGCACGCAATCAAAGCGTTTTTTGGCATTTAAATTTTCTTTGGTAGCTGTTATTTGTTTTTTTATGACAAGTACATTTGCCTCGGAACTGGTTTTTAATTGTGATAGCGGGAATATAAAATATCAGATTTTTGATGATGATTATGGAGTCTCATACTCGCACTCCAAAGCTGGTGTAGAAGATTTTTATATCCGCGCATCTAAAAAGGATGCTGTGTTTAAGATGGCCAGCTCTCCTCTGAGTGGTGGTAATGTCGCATATGTTCAGTTTTCCAGGGGGGAGTATAGTTATTATTTTTATGATGCCATTACCTATGCCAGAGTACCATCACTTGATGTCTTAGGGGTCATGGTTTGGAAAAATGGCAAGATGATCTCTGATCGAGAGTGTTATGGCAATAATAATGGATTGTTCTCTGCTGCCTATAATGATCTGCCAAGAGTAGATATGGATTACCAAGTTTTTTTTAAGATTGTCGATAGATGATTATTGGATTGGATAATTTGTTGTGCTGTTAATAACGTTTAATATATGGTTTGTTCTGTTTTTATGTGATTGGTCTGTTTAGTTTATGATAATCAGTATGGAGGTATTTGTGTCGCAACATATCTCAGTTCCAATCCTCATTCTCAACTCTAGGGTTTTTGCTAATAAAACCAAGGGTGGGAGCTGACAGATAAAATCATGGCGGTAGGCCTTGATGGTGATCGATAACTTCAACCGCATGGCGCCACCGGTTACCGCCGACATGCAGTGCCCAGATAATGAAGGGTTATTTTACCGGTCACGGCTAATTATTTTATTCGTTCCACATGGCAATACTATTGACCTGCTGTTCTTTGTGAGCGCCTGGCTGCTTAAATAACCAACATATAGTCATGCCAGATTTTTGATGTGGACACTAAACCCGTTTACGCTGGAATGGTCAAGAGTTCGGCGTAACGTATTTAAACTGTTCAAAAAACAATGCTGCCCTATATGGCGTTTTACTTGCGGCTTTATGAAGTGCGTGTGCAATATCATGGTGGCGTTTGTTGTTTAATAAAGGTGTTTTGCAGACTGATTGGGTATGACATAGACAGTGCTTTTGCTGTTGATATAAATAAAGAGTCAAGCACCTTGCTTAAGGTTAAGGTGATCATTTTTAAGGGAGTAGAGATGATAGCAGATAAAATCTAGGTGGTCTTAGATGAGCAACAAGAAGTTGCGGGTAAATTTCGGGCGATTAAATCTCTTTGGGGTATTCTGTTGCGTCTTGATGTTTATCTCGTCACTTGTCAAAGCAAGAGAGGTTTTATTTAACTGCAACAGCGGAATTTTAAAGTATGAGCTTATGCAGGATGATGCGAGACGGATTATTTATGTGCATGAAAAGAATGGAATGTAAGACTTTTTTCTTTCGAGTACACAAAAAGGTAATCTATTTAAGTTATCAAGTGTTCCCTTTAGTGGTGGAGGGATGGCATATGTTCATTTTAAGAATGGCGAATACGATTGCTATCTATACAATGCGGTTTCTTATGCCTCTGAGCCTTATATAGATGTGCTTGGTGTGATGGTTTGGTATGACAATAAAATGATCTCGAATAAACATTGTTTCGGGGCGGCTAATGGACTGTTTCCATTGGCATTTAGTATTCTTGCTGAAGAAACATTAGATATAAAAATCCAAAATGCAGTTTTTGACAATCGAGATTGGTTGGTTTTGAACACGATCTTTAATTTGATTTTTTTATGGTCATTAGGATGGTTTTGGTGTTAAGGCTATTTTAAAATCCCGATGAATTTATTTTCTAAATAAAGCGGGTATCTGAATTCAGGAGGAGTTGCATTATCCTTGGCTTTATTTTCGCGCGTCCTTTTAGCGCTATTAGCCGAGCCGCTTTGGCGGTGGTTACAAAACTGGTGGCGATTCAGTTCAGATGAATGACCCTAACACAAATGGCTCGGACATGGCTGAACTCGCATGAGGGGGCATCGCAGATCTGGCCGCACAGTTACATCTCAGCTGCGGGGCCGGTAGTCAGAGCCAGGTGTTACGGACGGGGAATCAATCGGCAATTATGTTGCACTCAACGCTCTGCCTTGGGACTCATATTTGCTAAGGTACCTGTCATCTTTGACACTTTTGCTCTAACACCATGTCCATTCGCTATTACGACCAGCATGCCGAGGCGTTTATCGCCGGTACCCTGGCTGTGCAGATGCAGAGCCTGTATGACAAGTTTCTGCCCCATCTGGTGGTGGGGAGTCACATTCTCGATGCCGGTTGCGGTTCGGGGCGTGATAGCCGTTATTTTCTGCAACAGGGCTTTGTTGTCTCGGCGCTGGATGCCAGTTGGCCCCTGGTGCGGCATGCCCGCCGGCTGACCGGGTTGCCGGTGTTGCACTGCCGCTTCGATGAGTTTGTTGCCGAGCAACCGCTGGATGCCATCTGGGCCTGCGCCTCCTTGCTGCATGTGCCGCAGTCCCAGTTGCCATCGGTCATGGCCCATCTGGCCCGCCAGTTGCGCGCAGGCGGCCTGTTCTACTGCTCCTTCAAATATGGGGTGGGTGAGGTCCGCCGCGATGGGCGGCACTTTACCCAACTGGATGAGGCTGGGCTGACGAGCTTGCTTGCGGGCTTGCCGCTGCAGCTCATCGAGCGTTGGCAAACCGCCGATCTGCGCCCCGGCCGCCAGGATGAGCGCTGGTTGAATGTTCTGCTGCGCCACGAGAGTGTCGCGTGATGATCCCGGAGCTGGAGCGGTTGCATGCGGCCTGGATGAGTTACTGGCCCAAACCTGAACAGCTGATGCTGGCCATTGGATTGGATGAGGGTGACGAGGTGCAGTGGTTGGCGCGACAGTGCCGCCAATTGGCGCTGGTGGACACGCACACGACGACGGATTCCCTGCGTGAGGCGCCCATGTTCTATCAGGTGGCAACCCAAGCCCCAGCACCGGTGCGGTGGCTTGCCGACAAGCTGCCTGAATTGAGCGCCTGCTATCAGCTCAACCTGCAGTTTCATCGCATCTTGCTCAGTCGTGGTGGCTGGCTGGCCATTGCACCTGGTCAGCGGGAGCGGGCGTTGCGCAAACTGGGTAATCTATTGGCGCCCGGTGGTGTACTGATCATTGCCCAATGCCACTGTGATGACCCTGATGGGTTGCCGCCTGCCTTGGATGAACTGGCGCCTTGGGCGCGAAAGTTTGGACTGACGCTGCACCTGCTGGCAGACGGTGCCGTGATTCTGCAATTGCCGGATGATGGCAGTGGCGCCCTGGCCCGTATCCGTCATATTGCGGTTAACGACAGCAAGAGCTCCACCTACAAGCTGGCACTGCTGCGTACTCTGGTGCGCATTGCCGATGCCCACCCTGGTGCCGTATGCGATCGCAGCGAGGGTCGGGTGGCCATCTCCCTCGGGCTGGTGGCGCTGTACTGGATCCGGTTGTTCAAGCGGCTGCTGGATGCCGATCTGCGACAAAACGCCAATACCGGTAAGGGGCTGGATTTTGTCACCGAGCAGGGGTGGCAGCCACTGGCCCAGCTCAAGGCCGACGATTTTGCCGTCGGTGCGCTGTTTGTCGGCGAGCAAGCTGTGGCACTGCAGCAGTTGTTTGCCGACACCATCAAGACCATGCAGGAGGGGCCGGTCACCTTCATCTATCAGGGCGACAAACAGAATCGTCTCTTCACCATCGAGAGGGCTCCACGCCGTAAGCCTAGTCAGAGCGCGCTGCTGGACCGGGGCTTCTTCGACAGTTTTGGCCTGTTCACTCTGAGCGAGGAGATGTGGAATTCGCTGCGCAGCTACGGCTGCTGGATTGAGCCCCTGCTGGTGCAGCAGTGGATTGCCCAGATGAAGAAGTATCAACGCAATATCGAGGCGAACCATTCGCTGGATTATTACCACGAGGCGCTGATTTGGCTGGAGCGCGAGCACGACACTGCTCGGGTGCGGCAGCGAGTCGATGCCCTGGCGCGTGACGGCCATGCCATCCGTTCAGTCTGGAGTGGCAATCCGCTGCAGAGCTATCAGGTGGACCACTGCCTGCCCTTTGCCTACTGGCCGAACAACGATCTGTGGAATTTGCTCCCGGCCTCGGTGCAGGAAAATGGCAGTAAAAGCGATCGGGTGCCGAGTCGTCCGCGACTGAGCAAAGCCAGAGCGCACATTCTCGATTGGTGGCAACTGGCCTGGAGTGACGAGCGCGAGCGGCAGCAATTTTTCATCGAGGCCCATCTGTCGTTACCGAACATTCCGCGTCATTGCCGTAGCCATGAGGAGGTGTTTGAGTCGATGCAGGATCAGATCCTGGGCGTCCGCCAACGGCTTCAGGTCGGCGAGTGGTAGCCCTGTTTTAAAAAACAAAAAGTACGAGGATAAAAATGGACTTCAATCTGCTGTTTGCCCCTCTGTTCCAGATGGCTTGGTGGTTTGTGCCGATACTGCTGGTGATTGGCGTGCTGAAAAGCCCCTGGTTTAAGGGGCATTTGGGTGAGTTTGCCGTCAATCTGGCTATCAAGTTGCGACTAGATAAGGACACCTACCACCTTATCAAGAATGTCACCCTGCCCACCGAGGATGGATCCACCCAGATCGACCATGTGATCGTCTCAATCTATGGCGTATTCACGGTCGAGACCAAGAATATGAAGGGTTGGATCTTCGGCGGCCAGCAGCAGAAGAACTGGATCCAGAAGATCTATCGTCGCACCCATCGCTTCCAGAATCCGTTGCATCAGAATTACAAACATACCCGTACCCTGCAGTCGCTGCTTGGGCTTAACGATGAACAGATATTCTCGGTCATTGCCTTTGTCGGCGATGCCACTTTCAAGACGCCGATGCCGGAGAATGTCACCCACGGCAATGGCTTTCTTCGCTATATCAAAGCCAGAACCACGCCAGTTCTCACGCCCGAGCAGGTCCAGACCATCATCAACACGATTGAGGGCGGTCGTCTGGCGCGTAGCCTTAAAACCAACCGCAACCATGTGGCTCATGTCAAAAGCATCGTCATCGAGAAGGCTGCCGCGCCGAGCTGTCCCAAGTGCGGCAGCACCATGGTGTCGCGGACTGTCAAACGAGGAAGCAACACCGGTAATACCCTCTGGGGATGCTCCCGTTACCCTGCCTGTCGTGGCGTGCTGCCGCGAGATTAATCCGCTCCGCTGCGAGGCTGTCTTACCTGATGTGCCGAGGCGCGCACATCACTTCTTTAATCGGCTACTTGGTAGCTCAGCACATGGAATCTGCCGCTGCGGTCGATCTCACCGGGGTGCAGGGTGAGGGGGGAGCTAAAGCCGGGCATGTTGGTGACCAGGGTGTGGAACTCGCCGTTCTCGCCGCATGGGTCGACCTCTAGGGGCAGTTCGGCCAACAGGCTGGCATCGAAGCGGCGGCCACAGAAGTGGCCATCACACTGGCTGGTGTCGACGGTGATGAGGTGGGTGGTGATGCCGCGCTGCAGGATCTCGCGCGCCAATTCGGCCGGGGCTTCGCCCAATAAGGGGAAGACGCACTGCCAGCCGGCGGGTTCAATGTAGCTGCGGCGGTAATCGGCAATGCCGTTGTGGAACATGTCGCCGAAGGCCACGGCATCAATCGCCAGGCCACTGTGCCGCAGGCCATCGACCACGCATTGCTGGTAGACCGGGTTGGGTGGGAACACTTCCGGCAGGGCGATGGTGATGAGCGGCAAACCTAGCCGGTGTGCCTGTTGCTGCACCACCTCAAGCGGCGTGTTTTGGTACGGCACGCCATCAGCCACATGGGTGGTATAGAGGCCGACGACGTCGTAACGCGGGTCGTCGCGCAGGCGCAGCAGGCTGAGGGCGGAATCTTTGCCGGAAGACCAGCTGATAACGGTGCGTAATGGCGCGGTGGCGTGGGTAAGCATATGAGATCCCTGACAATGTGCGACGCGGCTCATGCTAGCGGTAAGCCGCGGCGGGGGAAAGCGGTGCATGAGCGATAGTTTTCTATACTTCGAAGATAAAAATACGGTATTGCCGCGAAAATGACGGCACCGAAACAGGGCTGAATCGATGCAAGACGCTGACAGACAGGTTGTCTGTCTTATATGAGCACGAGATACCGGAGGCAGTGTGACAAGGAAATTGCCGCATATCCGTTTTACGACCACAGCGTATGTTCTGGCCCTGTTGCTGTTGGCCGGACTGTCGATAGGCAGTCATCTGCTATTGGAGCAGGTGGTGGCGAGCCAGGCGCGCGTGGCCGAGGTGGTGAATTTGGCGGGCCGGCAGCGCATGTTGTCGCAGCGGCTGGCCAAGCTGGCGCTGCAATGGCCGGGCGAGACGCCACAACGCCACGAACATCTCCTTAACCGCATGCAACAAGCGGCCAGTGAAATGGCGGCAGCGCACCGGCTGTTGTCGAACGCCAACTCTCGCCTGGGCGGGCAGTATGTTCCGGCGGTGGCCAAGCTTTACGAGCAGGGGGAGTTGGCGATCAACCGGCTGGTAACGCGCTATTTGATGGATGTGCAACTGGTGATGCGGCCGGGGCCGGTGAACCGGCCTGAGGTGCTGCAGGATATGCTGCGATTGGCTGACAGTACGCTGCTCAATCAGCTCGATGCGGTTGTGTTGGAATATCAGCATCAAAGCGAGAGCCGGATCCAGGAGCTGCTGCGAATGCAGAACATCGGTCTGGCCATCATGCTCGCGACGTTGCTGCTGGAGGGGCTGTTTATCTTCCGGCCGCTGTTTATGCGCTTGATCCTGCGCGAGAAGGAGTACTGTCATCTGTTGGCGGTGATGGAGCGGCGCATTGCGCACCGCACCCGCGAGTTGACGCTGGCCGGCAAAGTGCTGGAGCAAACCAGCGAGGGGGTGTTGATCCTCGACAAGCACGGCAAGGTGTTGCAGTGCAATCCGGCTTCCAGCCGGATCACGGGGCGGAGCACCGAGGGGCTGGTGGGGCATATGGCGCCATTGCTGAGCTCGCGGCGCCACGACTCGGCGTTCTACCGCAGCTTGTGGGCGGCGCTGGAGTGGAGTGGCAGCTGGGAAGGGGAGATCTGGGATACCCATCAAAGCGGCCGTGAGTTTCCAGCCTGGGTGATGATTAACCGGGTGGCGATCATGGGGGACACGTGCCACATCGTGCTGTTTCACGATGTTTCGGCCAATCACAAACGTACACAGTCGTTGCGCCACATGGCATTTCACGATGCGCTGACAGGGTTGCCCAATCGCTATCTGCTGCAGGACAAGCTCAATGAGCTGTTGCACCAGAGTCATGGCCAGCAGCAGGTGTTCAGCCTGATCTACCTGGATCTGGACCGCTTCAAGAATATTAACGAGACACTGGGCCATGAGGCCGGCGATATCTTGTTGGCGGCGTTTGCCCGCCGTTTGCGTTCCGATTTACCGGAGTCGTTCATCTTGGCGCGCATGGGGGGAGATGAGTTTGTCATCTTGCTGCCCGATCTGGCGTCGCAGGAAGAACTGATGCCGGTGATTGGCATGGTGACCAACGTGGCAGCCACGCCGCTGGACATCAACGGCTTGCCGGTGCAGGTGACGGTGTCCATCGGGGTGGCCAGCTTCCCTGAACATGGCGTGACGGCATCGGATCTGCTGAAACATGCCGACAGCGCCATGATCTTGGCCAAGAGCGAAGGTGGCAATCTGTTCCACTTTTTCGAGCCCGACATGTCCGAGCGGATCAGCCGCTCTACCCGCCTGGAAATGGAACTGCGCACGGCGATCGAGCACGAAGAGCTGGTGCTGTATTACCAACCCAAGGTGCGGCTGGATACCGGCATGATGGTCGGGGTGGAGGCGCTGTTGCGTTGGCCTCATCCGCAGGAGGGCTTGATCTCGCCCGATGAATTTATTCCATTGGCGGAAACCACAGGCTTGATTGTTGAACTCGGCGATCTGGTCTTGCGGATGGCGTGTCGGCAGTTGTCGGATTGGCGTGATTTGGGGATAGAGTTGACGGTAGCGGTGAATGTTTCGGTCAAGCAGTTGCTGCGTTCAACGCTCCACCTGCGGATTGATGAGCTGTTGCATCAATATCAAATTCCAGCCCATTGGCTACAGGTCGAGATCACTGAAAACAATGCGATGTTGAACCTGGAGCATATCAGCCAGCAACTGCAGCAATTACGCGACATGGGGATTCGGGTAGCCATCGACGACTTTGGCACCGGGCACTCCAGTTTGGCGACGTTGAAAGTGTTGCCGGTGGATTACTTGAAAATTGATAAGTCGTTCGTTCTCAAAGCCACGGTAGATGAAGAGGATGCCATGGTGGTGAAGACGATCATCGGGCTTGGGCATCTGATGCATAAGCAGGTGGTCGCCGAGGGGGTTGAAACCCGAGAGCATGTAGAGCTGTTGCAGACGCTCGGATGTGAGCAGGGGCAGGGTTACTACTTTGCCAAACCGGTGCCATCGGAGTTGATTGTGGGGATGTGGAACCGCACCGTGAAGGCGGGGCTCCAGCCTGGTTGTCTGCCGATGAATGAATTGCAATCTGTTGTATCACCTCGATGAGTTCTGTGCACTGACGTGATCACAACGCCAAGGAACCTGGGACAAGGAGCCAAACATGGGTAAGAAAAAGAGTGTCGAGAAGACCACGGCCACGGCTGCGCAGGATGTAACGGAGCCATTAGGCAATAAAGCATATGAGCGTGAGCTGAAGAAGTTGCATGAGGAGCTGGTTAAGCTGCAGCAATGGGTGGTGGCTAAAGGTGTCAAGGTTTGCATTGTTTTTGAAGGCCGCGATGGGGCTGGCAAGGGCGGCACCATCAAGGCGATTACCGAGCGGGTCAGTCCGCGGGTGTTCCGGGTTGTTGCGTTGCCTGCACCTACGGAGCGCGAGAAATCCCAGCTCTATTTGCAGCGCTATATGCCACACTTACCTGCCGCGGGTGAGGTGGTGATTTTCGACCGCAGTTGGTACAACCGGGCGGGCGTCGAGCGGGTCATGGGCTTTTGTACTCCCGAACAGAGCGATTCCTTTCTCAACTGGGTACCGTTGGTGGAACGCTCCATGGTGGAGTCCGGCATCATACTGCTCAAGTACTGGTTGGAGGTGACACCGGAGGAGCAGGAGCGACGCCTGCGCGATCGTATCGATGATGGCCGCAAGATCTGGAAGTTGTCGCCGATGGATATCAAATCATTTGATCGTTGGGATGATTATACCGAGGCGCGAGATCGGATGTTCCTGCGTACCGATACCTCTTGGGCACCCTGGTTTGTGGCGCGTTCAGAAGATAAAAAACGGGTGCGGCTGAATGTGATCTCTCATCTGTTGTCGCACATTCCTTATGAAGCCTTGCCCTGTGAGAACATTAAACTGCCGAAACGCAAGATCGGTCGTTATAAGGAAGCCGACTACCCATTCCGATATATTCCGGAAAAGTTCTAAACGAGATGACGGGGCACTAAGCCCCGTCATGTTATTTGTTGTATTGGCTCAGGTATTGTTGGATCCCCAGTCGGGCGTTGAACAACAAGCGCTCCGGCCCCAGTTGTGCTGCAAAACCACTGTGGCGAAAACTGGCCAACACGTTAGGGCTCAGTCCCGCCAGCCATAGCATATAGCCCTGCTCCCGAGCCCGAGCTTCACCTTGAATCAACATCTGCAACGCCGAGTATTCGATATCTGGAACCCGGCTCATATCCAGTAGGACCACGCGGGGTTGATATTGGCTAACCAGTGACTGCACCTGGTTGCCAACATTTTGGGCGTTGATAAAAAAAATACGACCTTCAGGGCGCAGTATCAGCAAGCCTGGAATTTGCTCATCTTCCGGGTGTTCAGGGCTCTGTGGGCGTAACACATCGGCGCCGGGTTTACGGGCAATCACATAGACGGCTGGAAACGCGGTCTGATGGGCCAGGCCAATCAGCGAGGCGATGATGGCAATCACGATGCCTTGGAGCGTGCCGAAGAGCAGTACGCCGATACACGCGATCAGCGCCCAACGAAATTCCAGCGTGCGCACTTGACGGATAGCACGAAATTCAGCGGGCTGGATGAGCCCGAGGGAGTAGACAATGACGACGGCGGCCAGTGTGGCATGAGGTAAATAACCCAGCACGGGGGCCAGCAATAACAGGGTAGCCAGAGCCATGCCGGCCGTGATCACGGATGTCGTCTGACTTTGTCCGCCACTGGCATTGACTACGGCGGTCTGTGATGTGCCGCCTCCGGAGGGCATGCAACCGACGAAGGCACCGGCGACATTGCCCGCACCAATGGCCACTAGTTCCCGGTTGGCTTCCAAGGGGGGAGCATCAGGCCGCGAAAAGGCGCGACCCGCAGCGATGGACTCGGTAAAACTCATCAGCGCGATCCCCAGGGCGCCAGGCAGCAGCTGCTGCATGAGAGCTATATCTGGCATCACCAATTTAGGTAGCCCTTGTGGAATGCTACCCACGAGGGACACCCCAGCCGGAGCCAGGTTCAATCCCCAGGCGGCGGCAATCGTGACGCCGACCGCAACAAGCGGGGCCGGGCTGTGAGGCCAGATGCGCTCCATGCCAATCAATATGCCAAGCGTGACCAGCGCCATCAGCATGGTTATGGGTGAACTCTCAGGCAGTGCTTGTAACAATTGCCAGAGATCATGAAAAAAATTGTGCTTATCGATGTGTACCCCCAGCAATTTAGGTAATTGGTCGAGCACTATGACCAGACCTATACCCGTTTTGAAGCCGGTTAATACAGGCAGCGAGATGAAGTTGGCGATGAATCCGAGCCGTAACAGGGAGGCTAGCATCAGAATCATGCCGACGAGCAACGTCAGCGTCGCGCTAGCGGTGAGTAATAGGCCAGACTCCCCGCCGGGTACGACCATGGCTAATTGGGTACCAGCCAGGATGGCCAGGGTGGTCGTGGAGCTCACACTTAACACGCGTGACTTTCCCAACAGGGCGTAAAGGAGCATAGGCACCATGGCAGTATACAAACCCACTTGCACGGGGAGTCCTGCTACGGTGGCGTAAGCCATGGCTTTCGGCAGAACGACGGCCGAGGAGGTCAGTCCGGCGACAATATCAACGCGGCGAGAATTGGGCTGTTGTGATAAAGACATACAGCTTTCTCTTGTAGAGGTCTCTTCGTATCAGCATAGCTGAGCCCTGGATGGGCAGTTGATAACGGTTCGCAAATTACACCTGCAGTGTGTCGCGACTGAGCGTATACTCCTCGTTCGTTTTCTGTTGAAAAAATGTGATGTCTGCCCGGATTATGGGTGGCGGATATTTTGTAAGGATGTGTCGATGCTCTCTTTCTTTGAACGCCTGGTTCCGGCTTTTCCAGCCGGAGAGCCGGAGCAGCCGCCTGGCTCGTTGTTTGCCTTTTGTCGCCATTACACGCGCGGTATGGAAGTTCACCTGGTCCTGATGTCATTACTGACCACCTTGATTGCGATTGGTGAGGTGTCGTTATTCGGATTCATGGGACAGCTTGTCGATTGGTTATCATCCCGTACGCCCGATACTTTGCTAGGTGCCGAAGGCGGGCGTCTATTGGGCTATGGCCTGCTGATGCTGGTCGGATTGCCTGCGCTGATCTTCATCCACTCCCTGTTGGTGCATCAAACGCTGTTGGGCAACTATCCCATGGCAATTCGCTGGCAGGCACACCGTTATCTATTGCGGCAGAGTGTGACCTTCTATAGCAACGACTTTGCGGGTCGGGTCGCCACTAAGGTGATGCAGACATCGTTGGCGGTGCGCGAGACGGTCATGAAGCTGCTGGATGTGATGGTGTATATCGTCGTCTATTTCGGCACCATGTTGTTTACCGTGGGAAAGGCGGATATCTGGCTGATGTTACCTATGGTTGGCTGGTTGGTGCTCTATCTGGCGCTGCAGTGGTATTTCGTACCACGGCTCAAGCGTGTCAGTACCGCGCAAGCGGAGTCGCGCTCGATGATGACCGGACGGATCGTGGACAGCTATACCAACATCCAGACGGTAAAGTTGTTCTCTCATACCCAGCGCGAAGAGGCTTATGCGCGTGAGGGCATGGATGAGTTCATGGCGACGGTTTACAAGCAGATGCGTCTGGTAACGGGCGTCAGCGTCAGTGTCCAGGTGTTGAATTATCTGCTGGCATTCTCGGTCGCTGCCCTGGCCATAGGTCTGTGGATGGGGGGGAGCATCAGCGTTGGCGCCATTGCGATCGCCGTCAGCCTGGCTTTGCGCCTCAATGGCATGTCGCAGTGGATCATGTGGGAGCTCAGTGCTCTGTTCGAAAATATTGGCACGGTAGCCGATGGCATGTCGACGCTCGCCAAGCCGCTGGATGTAATCGATAAACCTGAAGCCAAACCACTGCAAGTCAGTCGGGGTGAAGTGCGCTTTGATCATGTCAGTTTCCATTATGGTAAGGGCAGCGGTGTATTAGCCGATCTGGATCTGACCATTCGCCCTGGTGAACGTATCGGGATTGTTGGCCGCTCTGGAGCCGGCAAATCAACGCTCGTGAATCTGCTGTTGCGTTTTTACGATGTGGAGTCTGGTCGCATCTTGATTGATGGTCAGGACATTCGTGATGTGCAGCAGGAGAGTTTGCGGGCTCATATAGGGATGGTGACACAAGATACGTCATTGCTGCATCGTACGGTGCGCGAGAATATTTTGTATGGCCACCCTGACGCGGACGAGGCGCAGATGCTAGAGGCGGCGCGCAAAGCTGAGGCATTGGACTTCATCGCCGGACTCACCGATCCGCACGGGAATGTTGGCTTTGATGCTCAAGTCGGTGAGCGGGGAGTCAAACTCTCAGGCGGCCAACGCCAGCGTATTGCGCTGGCCCGGGTGTTGCTGAAGGATGCACCGATTCTGATTCTGGATGAAGCGACGTCGGCGTTGGACTCTGAAGTGGAGGCCGCGATCCAGCAGAGCTTAGACAAACTGATGGCGGGGAAGACAGTCATCGCGATTGCACACCGTTTGTCGACCATTGCGGCCCTTGACCGTTTAATTGTCATGGATAAGGGGTGCGTGGTGGAACAGGGATCTCATGCCGAGTTGCTGGCTCAGGGGGGCATTTATGCCCAGCTGTGGGCACACCAAACGGGTGGCTTTCTTGGCCTGGAGACGCTGGATGAGGCGGCTGTTTGATACACGGAAAATGTGGTGGCAGCCATTTCTGCTGCAAATATCAGCTAACAGGTTATTAAATAATCATTCGTGCAAGCTTGTTGCAATAAAAGTTTGACACATTTCACGTTGGTGGTAGTATGCACCACATCGGACGCGGGGTGGAGCAGTCTGGTAGCTCGTCGGGCTCATAACCCGAAGGTCGTAGGT
>CAMFKP010000039.1 GCA_945957385.1 uncultured Aeromonadaceae bacterium | reverse complement strand
GCAAGAAACAGCGTAAAGACCGGGATCAGGTTGCTGTAGGCACTGGCCTGAGTCACCGGAAGACGGGTGATGGCCCAATTGTTCAGCAGGTAGGCGCCCAACGTCACACAGGCACCCAGATAGAGCAGGCTGAGCCACTGCGGCATGCCCACCACGCTCGGCAATGGCTCCAGCAGGGCCAAAGGTGCAAAAAACAGAACACCGGTGAAAGCCTGCAGTGCCGTCAGGAACAACGGGCTATAGCGGGCCGAGAGGTGCTTGAGGGCAATGACGTAACCGGAGGCACACAGCATGGCGCCAAACTCCAGCAGGTTGCCCAGCCAGGCACATGGGGCGGCAGCACTTCGCTCTCCGCTCCAGGTCAGCGTCACAACACCGGCCAACGCAATCAAGAAACCACTGAGTTGACGATAGTTGATGCGTTCACCAAGAAAGAGAAACGCCGTGACCGACACCAGCAACGGCAAGGTTGCGGTGATCATACCGGCCTGTCCGGCACTGGTGTAATTGAGCGCGTGG
This sequence comes from uncultured Aeromonadaceae bacterium, assembly GCA_945957385.1. Classification (GTDB taxonomy): domain Bacteria; phylum Pseudomonadota; class Gammaproteobacteria; order Enterobacterales; family Aeromonadaceae; genus Pseudaeromonas. The sequence goes on along the minus strand of CAMFKP010000039.1, from coordinate 36,908 downwards.
GCCTCAAACAGAAAATAAAGGCAGGGCTCCGCCAGCCCCATGGCGACAAACCAGCGCCAGTCACCACGCTGGTAACCGATCCGCCGCCAGTAACGCCACAACAGAACAAAACAGAGACTGGCCACCAGCATACGGCCAAAGATCACCTGCCCCGGTCCCCAGACCGCCAGCAGATTTTTCAACACGATAAAGGCACTCGACCACAGCAGCATGGCCAAGACCAGCGCCAACCGTGGCAAGTAACGTCCCAGTGACAACATTCTCTTCTCTCGTTTACGCCGCAGGCGAGTGGCTTTGTCAGATTCGACGCCGATGAACAGCGAAACTCGCTGCCCGACGCACGATTGGCAAGCAGTCTACCCTGCTGCAGCCAGCGCCTCCAGTCATCTCAGACTGCGGCCTATTGTTATGCGTTTTTTGGGGTTGAGCTGACCGAGGCCAAAGCCGATAATGTCGCACCTTCTAAAGCGGTGTCTTAGAGCGATGAAAGAGTATCTGCTACTGCTGATCAGCACTGTGCTGGTTAATAACTTCGTGCTGGTGAAATTTTTAGGCCTCTGCCCCACCATGGGCGTGACTAAAAAAATGGAGCCGGCACTCGGCATGGGGCTGGCCACGGCGTTCGTGCTGACGCTGACATCGGCGCTGGCTTATGTTGTCGATCATCTGCTGTTGATACCGCTGGATATCGTTTATCTGCGTACGCTGACTTTTATTCTGGTGATTGCCGTCGTCGTGCAGTTCACTGAAATGGTGGTGCACAAGACCAGCCCCGACCTTTACCGCCTATTGGGCATCTATCTGCCGCTGATCACCACCAACTGCATCGTGTTGGCGCTGCCGCTGCTCAACATCAGCCTGCAACATGATTTTCTGCAAAGCGTGGTCTATGGCTTCGGCGGTGGACTGGGCTTTTGCATGGTGCTGGTGTTATTCGCCTCGTTGCGTGAGCGTCTGGTGGCAGCGGATGTGCCGCAGCCGTTTCGCGGTATCTCTATCGCCATGATCACCGCTGGCTTGCTGTCACTGGCCTTCATGGGCTTTTCTGGACTGATTAAATCCTGAGCTATGACCCATCTTCTGATTGTTATCTTATCGATTGCAGCCCTGGCACTGCTGTTTGGCCTGCTGCTGGGCTATGCCGCAGTCCGCTTCCGGGTTGATGCCGATCCGGTCGTTGAACAACTCGATGCCCTGTTGCCCCAGACGCAATGTGGCCAATGTGGCTACCCGGGCTGTCGCCCCTATGCCGAAGCGATCGCCAACGGCGACACCATCAACAAATGTGTGCCGGGTGGCGAGCAGACCATCAAACGCATTGCCGATCTGATGGGCGTCGAAGTCCCCAGCGACGGTCCCGCGCTGATCCCGGTGAAAAAAGTGGCCTTCATCCACGAAGACAAATGCATCGGCTGCACCAAGTGCATCCAGGCCTGTCCGGTGGACGCCATCGTCGGTGCTGCCAAGATGATGCACACCGTGCTGCGCGACGAGTGTACCGGCTGCGATCTGTGTGTGGCCCCCTGCCCGACGGACTGTATCGAGATGATTGAATTGCCCCCGACCCCGGACACCTGGAACTGGGATTTGGAAACCATTCCGGTGAGGATGATCAAATGAGCCTGAGTCGTGTCATGGACAAGATCCTCAAGGGACGGTTGTGGGATTTTCACGGCGGCATACACCCGGCCGAACACAAGCTGGAGTCAAGTCAGGTGCCGTTAGTCGAGGTGGCGCTGCCGCCGTTGATGGTGCTGCCGCTCAAGCAACACATAGGCTCAAGCGCCGAGGTGATCGTCCGCCCCGGAGAGCGGGTGTTGACCGGCCAACCCTTGACCCGGCCCGAGTCGCGGATGCAGGTGCCGATTCATGCGCCGACCTCTGGCACCATCCAGAGCATCGAGCCGCATACCGTCGCCCACCCCTCCGGGCTGAGTGAACCCTGCATTCATCTGATTCCTGATGGCCTCGACGAATGGCGGCCACGGGAGCCCTTGGCCGAGTATGCACAGTTACCGCCACTGGAGTTGGTCAAGCGCATCCACGAATCGGGGATTGCCGGGCTCGGCGGCGCGGGCTTCCCTACCGATGTCAAACTGGCTACCGGCCGCGAGAAAGTGGAAATCCTGATCATCAACGGTGCCGAATGTGAACCCTATATCACCTGCGATGACCGTCTGATGCAGGAAGAGGCGCACCGCATCGCCGAGGGCATAGCGGTGTTGCGCCATATCCTCAAACCACGTCTGGTGCTCATCGCCATTGAGGACAACAAACCCGAAGCGATCGCCGCGATGCGTCAGGTCGTCGACGGTGACAGCGTGCAGGTACGAGTCATCCCGACCAAGTACCCCTCCGGCGCGGCGCGTCAGTTGATTGAAATTCTGACCGGCCGGCAGGTACCGTCCGGCAAGCGTTCGCTCTCTCTTGGCGTGATCATGCTCAACGTCGGCACCGTGTTTGCGGTACGCCAGGCGGTGCTGGAAGATGAACCGCTGATCCGTCGCGTCGTCACCCTGACCGGTGAGCGTTTCGCCAAACCCGGTAACGCCTGGGTCCGTATCGGTACCTCGGTACGCTGGTTGCTGGGTCAGTTTGAGCTCAAGCCCGAGCCTCGGCAGCGCATCATCATGGGGGGGCCCATGATGGGGTTTACCCTGCCCCATGCCGATGTCCCTGTCGTCAAGATCACCAACTGCCTGATGGCCCCCAGCGAACAGGAGTTGCCACCGGCCGAAGAGGAGCGCAACTGCATCCGTTGCGGCCAGTGTGCCGATGCCTGTCCGGTCAGCCTACTCCCTCAGCAGCTCTATTGGTACAGCAAGTCAGCCGAACACGATAAGGCGCGGGAATACCATATCGATGACTGCATCGAGTGCGGTGCCTGCGCCTGGGTTTGTCCCAGCAATATCCCGTTAGTTCAATACTATCGTGAGGAAAAAGCCGAGCTGTACCGCCTGGATCTGGAAAGCGAACAGGCGGAACGTGCCCGTCAGCGCTTTGAAGCCAAGAAGCAACGTCTGGAACAAGAGCGCCAGGAGCGTGAAGCGCGCCATCTGCAGGCCAGCTCCGCCCGGCGTGAACAGATGACCCAACAGGCCGGCGGCGCCGATCCGATTGCCGCCGCACTGGCCCGCGTCAAGGCGCGACAAGCAGAATTGACCACCGAAACAGCGACCGATGCCGCCGACATCAGCGCACAGCGCGCCGCCCGCAAACAGCAGGCCATCGCCGCACAGGCCGCGCGCCAGGCCGCCAGCACAGATACGGTGACCACGACAGTGCAGACCAATGCCGAACCGAGTGCCGATCCACGTCAGGTGGCCGTCGCGGCTGCCATCGCCCGGGCCAAAGCCCGCAAGGCGGCCAATGCAGCCACTCAGCCTGCCGAACACAGTGCCGCGCCGGCAGTCCCGTCAGCGGAAACCGCCGCACCGGCACCGCAACCAGCGGCCAGCGATGATCCACGCAAGGCCGCCGTCGCCGCTGCCATCGCCCGGGCCAAAGCCCGCAAGGCGGCCGATACAGCCACTCAGCCTGCCGAACACAGCGCCGCGCCGGCAGTCCCGTCAGCGGAAACCGCCGCACCGGCGCCGCAACCAGCGGCCAGCGATGATCCACGCAAGGCCGCCGTCGCGGCTGCCATCGCCCGGGCCAAGGCTCGCAAGGCGGCCGATACGGCCACTCAGCCTGCCGAACACAGCGTCGCGCCGGTAGACCCGTCTGCGGAAACCGCCGCGCCGGCACCGAAACCGGCAGCCAGCGATGATCCACGCAAGGCCGCCGTCGCCGCTGCCATCGCCCGGGCCAAGGCCCGCAAGGCGCAACAAGGTTCAGCCACCCCGACATCCACCGCAGAGAGTGAGGAGTAACAGCGCCATGGCTTTTACGATTGCCAGTGCCCCCCACGGCCACAGCCAACAGAAGACGGCGACCATGATGCGCTGGGTGTTGGCCGCCCTGATCCCGGGCATCGCAACCCAGTGCTATTTCTTCGGTGCCGGTGTCCTGGTGCAGTTAATGCTGGCGCTGCTGACCGCCGCTGGTAGCGAAGCCCTGATCCTGGCATTGCGCCGCCGCCCCATCGGGCGCCACCTGCAAGACAGCAGCGCCCTGCTGACCGGCGCCTTGCTGGCCGTCGCCTTGCCGCCATTGGCGCCGTGGTGGCTGGTGGTCATTGGGACAGCCTTTGCCATTATTGTCGCCAAGCAACTCTACGGAGGCTTGGGGCAAAACCCGTTCAATCCGGCCATGGTCGGTTATGTGCTGCTGCTGGTGTCATTCCCTAGCCAGATGACCAGCTGGCAGCCGCCCCTTGGCCTGGGCACGGCCCAGCCTGATCTGCTACAGGCGATGCAGGCGATCCTGCACTCCGAGGCGGCCCATTGGCGTCATACCATCGACGGCGTCACGTCGGCTACGCCGCTGGATAGCATGAAAACCCAGTTGGGGATGGGGCGCGACCTCAGTACCATCCACGCCCAGCCGCAGTTTGGCCAGTGGGCCGGTGTCGGTTGGGAATGGGTCAATCTGGCGTTTCTGGCCGGCGGCCTGTTCCTGATCCTGATTGGCACCATCGCCTGGCAGATCCCGACCGCCATGCTGCTGTCATTGACCCTCTGCGCCGCCATCGCCCATGGCCTGCATCCGGAGCAATTCATGGCACCGCTGCTGCAGCTGCTCTCCGGCGCAACCATGCTTGGCGCCTTCTTCATCGCCACCGATCCGGTCACGGCAGCCACCACACCGCGCGGCCGGCTGATCTATGGCGCACTGATCGGGCTGCTGGTCTTCATCATTCGCAGCTGGGGCGGTTATCCTGATGCCGTCGCCTTCTCGGTTCTGCTGGTCAACATCCTGGTGCCGCTGATCGATTCCTGCAGCCGCCCGGCCATTTACGGAAAGTAACCCCATGCATCAACACCCTTCTGCCTCATCGACACCGACCAGCCAGCTATTGGGCCTGGCCGCGGCGCTGCGCCGTAATGGCGGCCGCCTGGCGCTGTTTGCGGTGGTCTGCACCGCACTGATCGCGATAACCGATTATTTCACTCGTGATGTGATTGCCCGTCAGGCGGAACAACAGCTGCAGCAGACGCTGCAACAGATGTTGCCCGCCCACAGCTATGACAACGATCTGGCCGGCAGCTGCATCTTGCTGCAAAACCGCGAATACCTGGGCAATGATGCGCCGCATCCGGTGTATGTGGCACGGCAGGGCGATCGCATCAGCGGCTACATCGTCGAATCCGTGGCACCGAACGGTTATTCCGGCGCCATCCGTCTGCTGTCGGCGGTGACCGCAGATGGCAAGGTCAGCCGGGTTCAGGTGCTGGAGCACCACGAAACCCCGGGGTTGGGCGACAAGATTGAACGCAGCAAATCCAGCTGGATCGACCACTTTACCGGTCAGCACCTCAACGGCCGGTCAGACAGCCGTTGGGCGGTGCGCAAAGATGGCGGCGAGTTTGACTCGTTCACCGGCGCCACCATCACCCCCCGTGCCGTGGTCGGCGGCGTGCGCGCCGTGTTGCTGCTGATCCAGGAGCACCCAGAGCTGTTAACCTCGGGCCAGCCCTGCCCCCATGCCGCGGAATAAGGAGAGCACCATGTCAAAGCACGCCTGGAGCGACGTCGCAAAAGACGGATTGTGGAAAAACAACGCGGCCCTGGTACAGATCCTCGGCATGTGCCCGACGATGGCCGTCACCACCACCGCCGCCAATGCGCTGGGATTGGGCATGGCGACCATGCTGGTGATGACGCTGTCCAACTTTGTCGTCGCCCTGGTGCGGCAGTGGATCCCCACCGAGATCCGCATCCCCATCTATGTGCTGATCATCGCGGCGTTCGTCACCTGTGTGGAGCTGCTGATGAAGGCCTACACCAGCGCGCTGTACCAATCCCTCGGCATTTTTATCGCGCTGATTGTCACCAACTGTCTGGTAATCGGCCGTCTTGAAGCCTTTGCCAACCGCAATCCGGCCCTGCTGTCGGCATTTGATGGTCTGATGATGGGCTTGGGCTTCACGGCCGTACTGGTCGTCCTCGGCGGGATCCGTGAAGTTCTGGGTCAGGGCACGCTGTTTGCCGGTGTCGACACCCTGCTCGGCAGCTGGGCGGCGGTGCTGCGCATTCAGGTCACCCAGGGTGACAGTGGTTTCCTGCTGGCAATCCTGCCGCCCGGCGGCTTTCTGGTGCTAGGGCTGCTGATTGCGCTGAAGAACATGATCAACGCGCTGTTCGCGCGACAAACTTCGACCGCCGCGCCGGTGATTGAACGCGCCCGCGCCACCCAGCTCTAAGCCGGAGGAGTGATGAACAACGCCAAGCGGCGCCAGATCCTCGAGCGGTTACGAGCGGCCAATCCGCATCCGACCACCGAGCTGAACTACAGCACACCGTTCGAACTGCTGATTGCGGTGATCCTGTCGGCACAGGCCACCGATGTCAGCGTCAACAAGGCGACGGATCGTCTCTATCCGGTGGCCAACACCCCGGCCGCCATACTGGCGCTCGGGGTGGAAGGTCTCAAGGAGTACATCAAGACCATAGGTCTGTATAACGCCAAGGCCGAGAACATCATCAAGACCTGTGCCCAGCTGCTGGCCCGGCACAATGGTGACGTCCCGCAAGACAGAGCCGCGCTCGAGGCCCTCCCCGGCGTGGGCAGAAAGACCGCGAATGTGGTGCTCAACACCGCGTTTGGCTGGCCAACGATTGCCGTCGACACTCACATCTTTCGCGTCAGCAACCGTACCGGCTTTGCCGTCGGCAAGGATGTCGACGCGGTAGAACAGAAGCTGCTGAAGGTCGTGCCGGCCGAGTTCAAGCTCGACGTACACCACTGGCTGATCTTGCACGGTCGCTACACCTGCGTGGCACGCAAGCCGCGCTGTGGCTCCTGTCTGATTGAAGATCTGTGCGAATTTAAAGACAAGACAGAGATCTGACGCCTGCAGGCAGCGCGGCTTGCCTGCGGCGCGCACCGCACCATTCGCCACATAAAAAAGCCCCGCACTGCGGGGCTGGTCACCTTCAGAACCGCATCATGGCTGACGCGGCTCCGACTCCCAGGACACCAAATCTCAGCGGCGCACAAACTCCGCCAGCAGTTGTTCCGGGTGGTGGATCGCCTCCTTGGTGCGCACATCGCGTACCGGCAACCCAGCAAACCGCTCGGCTTCCTTGACCGCCACATCATGGGCCAGGATCACCGCGCTGGCGTGGGCCACATCTTTGGCGGTGATGCGGTTGACGATGCCATTCGCCCCCTGGGTCTCTACCTTCAGCTTGATGCCCAGCTTGTTGGCCGCCTTCTGCAGGCTCTTGGCCGCCAGGAAGGTGTGCGCTACCCCGGATGGACAGGCGGTGATCGCCAGCACGTCGGCCTCGCCTTCGCTCTCGATCTGGGTCACGCTGTCATCGGCCACCGCGGCGACCTCATCCTCGTCGCTGACCGGCTTCTTCAGCAGGTTAACCAGCAGCGCCGTGGTCAGCGCACCGAGAATGGTACCGAGAATGTAACCAAACTTGCCTTCGACTACCGGCAACACGATCCAGCCGCCCCAGGGTGCATGGTTGATGCTGTGCATCAAGAAGCCGGTGATATTGCCGACAATCCCCCCGGCAACGATGGCCGGGATCACCCGCACCGGATCGGCCGCGGCAAACGGGATCGCGCCTTCACTGATGCCGATCATCCCCATGATGGCAGCGGCCTTGCCGGCTTCGCGCTCTTCGCGTTTATATTTCCGCGGCGCCAGCAGGGTGGCCAGTGCCATGCCCAGCGGCGGCACACAGATGGCGATGCCGACACCGCCCATCAGCCAGGGCTGGGTATTGACCTGAGTCTGGGCAAACAGGGTGGCAACCTTGTTGATCGGGCCGCCCATGTCGAACGCCGTCATGCCGCCGAGAATGGCGCCCAGTACCACCTTGCCCGAGCCGGCCATGCCGGAGAGCCAGCCGTTGAGTCCGGCCATCATGGCGGCAATCGGCTCGCCGATGACCCACATGACAATGCTGCAGACGATGAAGGTACCGACCAGCGGATAGATGAAGATCGAGCCGAGCGAGGTCATCGCCTCCGGTAGCTTGATGCGTTTCAGTTGCCGCACCACATAGCCGGCGATAAAACCCACCAAGATCGCGCCGAGGAACCCGGTGTGGTACTGCTGTACCGCAACCCAGGAGCCGATCATGCCCGGCGCCAGGCCCGGCTTGTCGGCCAGCGAATAGGCGATATAGCCGCCCAACACGGCGGTAAACAGCGTCAGACCGGCGATCCCCATCTCGGCCATGCCCTTGAGAAAACCGCTATCCGGCACCGCGCCCTTACCACTGAGCATGACCGACAGCGACAGCAGCACGCCACCGGCGACGATGAACGGAATCATGTGCGAGGTGCCAAACAGCAGGTGCTGTTTCAGACGGTTGAGCGTCGCGGCCATGCCGCCGGCCGCCGGCGCTGCAGCCGGTGTGGGTGGTGCTACCGCCGGCTTGGCCGCCGCTGTCGCGGCGGCGGGTCCATGTTGCAGCAGCGCCAGCGCCGCCTGGGTCGTGGTCACCTGCTTCATCTGCTCGATGAAGCCCGGCTCCAGCAGCCGGGTCGAGAGTTCGGCCAGCACGCCGATGTGGTGATCGGCGCCATCTTTAGGCGACGCGATCATAAAGATCAGCCGTGATGGCTGACCATCTTCGGCGCCGTAATCGATGCCGCTCTGGCTGATCCCGATCGCCAGGGCTGGCCGCACTACGGCCGCGCTCTTGGCATGGGGCAGCGCCACGCCCTGTTCAAAGCCGGTACAATCGAGCTCTTCGCGCGCCCAGACATCGGCAAGAAACTGGTCACGGTCGCTGATCGCACCGTCCGCCGCCAGCATGGCGGCCATCTCGGCGAACAGATCCGCCTTGCTGGTCGAGTGCAATGCCAGGCAAATCAGCCTGGGATTGGTCATGTTGTCTATCATGGATACGTCCTTGGAATAATGGGCACAGGCAATACCGTCTTGCGGTCGACAGCATTATTCCCGCCGGCACGCGGCGTCGATAGACGATATAAGTGGCATTTACTGGAGAAATATCACCTCGCAAGCAAGCCGTGATCCAGACCACAAAGCGAGGTGGATAGCGTGTTATTTCCCGCTAACCGCCATGATAGCGCCGATATTTCCCCGCTGCGCGTCATGCATTCATGACGGCATGTATGCACTATAAGATGGCTTGTTTTAAATAAATATTAATCACGAAGAAAAACGCCATATCACATTGATTAGCATACGAAATATATTATTAATTCACTTTAATAATTTCGCGTTCAAATAAAACAAACCCGTCACATAAAATAAAAAACAACCTTCGTGACCAGAATAAATGCGGCTCAAATAACAACAGATAAAAATAAAAAAATGCCTGCAAACTATAAATCATGTTTCTGCATCACGAATTGACGGGCAGAATATTGCTCCAAACGGAACAGTTATGTTCTGCTGACCGCCGACCGTCGACAGAGGTTGTCCCGGCCGCCCTTCACTACTGATTATTTGGAGCACTCTTTATGGATATGGACATTGTTCCTGGCGACGACCGCAGTGGCACACTGAGTCCGGCACAATATAACTTCGCGATCGGCCTGACCCTGCTGTGGGGCTTTGTCATCAACTGGTTGATGGTGGCCAACATCTCCCCGGCGGCGATTGCCCAGATCCCGCAGTTGCTGTTTTTCATCGGCTATGCGCTCTGCTGCCTGGCCGGTATCTACCTGTTCCGCCACTCCAGCAATCCGCTGGTCAGTTTCCTCGGTTACAACCTGGTGGTGATTCCATTCGGCCTGGTCATCAATCTGGTGATCAGCCAGTATGACCCGCTGCTGGTCTACGACGCGCTGCGCGTCACTACCCTGGTCACGGTCGGCATGATGTGTCTGGGCAGCCTGTTCCCTGCGTTCTTCCAACGCATCGCGCCGGCACTGACCATGGCGCTGCTGCTGGTGATCATCGTCGAGCTGGTCGAGGTGTTCATCTTCAACATCCACCATCCGCTGCTGGACTGGGCGGTGGCGGTGATTTTCTGCGGCTACATCGCCTATGACTGGAGCCAGGCCAACAGCCTGCCGCGCACGCTGGACAATGCCATCGACTCTGCCGCCGCCCTGTATATGGACATCATCAACCTGTTCCTGCGCATCCTGCAGATCATGTCCCGCAACCGCTAAGCAACAGCGCCGATGATAAAAAAAACCCCGCGCTGCGGGGTTTTTTATCTGTGCACCATCGAGATAACTGCGACGATTACTCGTCATCCTCGAGGTAGGCGTAGCCGTGCAGACCAGCATCCAGATCGGCCAGCAGCGCGGCGCGCGTCTCGGCATCCAGTGACGGATTGGCCACCAGCGCCTCGTAGTTTTCGCGGATGCGCTCCGGGTTGATGTTGACGTAACGCAGCAGGTTATCGACGGTATCGCCACGAATGATATGGCTGATGACCGGCTTGCCATGTTCATCCAGGCAGATATCGGCGCTATGGGTATCGCCGAACAGGTTGTGCAGATCGCCCAGGATCTCCTGATAGGCGCCAACCAGGAAGAAGCCCATATAGCAGGTTTCGTCGTCGGCAAACTCCGGCATCGGCAGCGTGGTCTCGACCCCGACCCCATCCACATAGTGATCGACCATGCCATCGGAGTCACAGGTGATGTCGAGCACCACACCACGACGTACCGGCGGACGGTTCAGACCAGACAGCGGCATCACAGGGAAGATCTGGTCGATGCCCCATGCATCCGGCAACGACTGGAACAACGAGAAGTTGACGAAGCACTTGTCAGCCAGCTTCTCGTTCAGGTCGTCGAGCATGGCTCTGTGCTGGCGGTTGATCGGATTGAGCAGCGTCTTGACGCGCAGGCACAGGTTCAGGTGCAGCTCTTCAGCCCAGGCGCGTTCAGTCAGCGTCATCAAGCCCATGGTGTATTGGCTGTGCACGTCGGCCAGATCGGCGACCGAGTCATGGAAGATTTCCAGCAGACCCGGATCCTCCTCGTTGAGCTCCAGCCAGCTTCGCCACATGTTCTGCAGCAACAAGGGTGCAGTCTCGTCCGGCGCATCCAGCTCGCGTTCGTGTACCTTCTCGGTACCGATGACGTTGGAGATCAGCACGGCGTGGTGCGCCGTGATGGCACGCCCAGACTCACTGATGATGGTCGGATGCGGCAGATCAAACTCGCGGCAGACGTCGCCAATGCCCCAGACGACATTGTTGGCATACTCCCGCAGGCTGTAGTTTGCCGAGCAATGGCTTTGCGAACGGGAACCTTCGTAGTCCACGCCCAGGCCACCGCCGACGTCAACGACGTCAATCGCCGCGCCGAGACGACGCAGTTCAGCATAGAAACGGCCGCACTCGCGGATCCCGCTTTGAATATCGCGGATGTTCGCAATCTGTGAGCCGAGGTGGAAATGCACCAGTTGCAACCATTCGAGCTTGCCCAGTTCACGCAAGCGCTCCACCAGACGCAGGATCTGCGCCGCGGAGAGGCCGAACTTTGACTTCTCGCCACCACTGGCCTGCCACTTGCCGGCGCTCTGGTGCGCCAGGCGGGCGCGCACACCGATGCGCGGCGCCACATTCAGGCGCTCGGCTTCATCCAGCACCAGCTCCAGCTCGGAAGGCTTCTCGACCACGATGTAAACATCATGCCCCATCACGCCACCCAGCAGGGCGTGGCGAACATATTCGCGATCCTTGTAGCCGTTGCAGACGATCACGGTTCCGTGCTCATGACGATGAGACAGCACGGCCAGCAATTCAGGCTTGGAGCCGGCTTCCAGACCCAGACGCGGTTTGTCGTCGTAGGCCCGGGCGATGGACTCGATCACCTGGTTTTGCTGGTTCACCTTGATCGGATAGACGCACTGGTAGCGTCCTTCGTAACCATAACTTTCAATCGCCTGCTGGAACGCGCCGAACAGCGCATCCACCCGACTCTTGATGATATCCGGGAATCGCAACAAAACAGGGGCAGCGTAACCCTGCTTGCGCAGCTCCTCGATAATGTCGACGAGCGAAATGCGGTGTTCCGGATGGCGCTTATCCGGCGCCACGACCACATTGCCATTGTCGTCTAGATGAAAAAAGCCACCGCCCCAGTAAGGCAGGTTATAGACCTTGAGAGCGTCCGCTGAGGACCAGTTAGTCATGGGCTATGCCTCGCAATAAAACTTCCGCTCCGGGAAATCGTTACTGGCCAAATCACAATCCAGCCACACATCTACACAAGATGGCGCTGGGGTAGCTGTTGCCCGCAGAGCTTGGGCTTCAATGCGCTGCTGCATGCTGCGGGCCTTTTTCATTCCCATGATATGGGGGTCATGGTCAGAGCTGCCCAGTTGGGCTCACTTTGCCCTGCCGGGCAGCCGACGCGGCCACCGCAGCGGTGGTCAGTACAACGGTCAAAGGCAGGGAAAAGAATGAGTTGAGCAAACGCGGGGCAGAACGGTGATCAACGACGACAACCTCGGACATCCCGGCGCTCACTCCTTAGATTCGGTTCGGCCCACCGCGGACAATGCAGGCTGGGACCAGATAAAAGCCCCGCGACCGGAGTCGAGGGGCTGCGTATTCATTCAGCGAGAAGACCGGGAGGTCTGCTCGTTATTTTCGCGGAGTGTACACACAGTTTTTTCCAATTGCCAACGGAAATCTTGGCGTCAAAAACTCCAAAAAAAACAGGCTTAACAGCACAAATGAGAATTCATGAAAACTGAATGAATAATTACCCAAAACCGTGTTGTGTCACTGCGCCGGCAAAGGGCCATCACTACCACAGGATCGGCAATTTGACGCTGCAAAACGCAGCATAAGCCACTGAAAACATGCGCCTGCGCAATAAGAGACTCTGGCGGCCACGGCATACTCATGCTCCCTGACTATGAACACACAAAGAGTCGTCCAGCCATGGAAAATTTGTTGTCTCGCTTCTATCGCTATGTCGCAATTGACACTCGTTCGGATGAGCGTCATAACCGTTGCCCGTCCACCGCCGGCCAACTGAAACTGGCCGCCCTGCTCAATGAGGAACTCATCAGCCTGGGTCTGGCTGACGTGACGCTGGATGACAATGGTTACCTGACCGCCCGCTTGCCGGCCAATACCGAGCAGGAGGTGCCTGCCATCGGTTTTATTGCCCACATGGATACCGCCCCGGACTTTTCCGGCAAACAGGTCAAACCCCAGTTGGTAGAACGCTATCAGGGGGGGGAAATTGCGCTGGGCAAAGGAGTGGAATACCTCAGTCCCCGCGAATTTCCGGTGCTGCGCAACTATCTGGGACAGGATCTGATCACCACAGATGGCACCACCTTGCTGGGAGCCGATGACAAGGCTGGCATTGCCGAAATCCTGACGGCCATTGCGTGCCTGCAAGCCCAGCCAGAGATCAAGCACGGTGACATCTATATCGGCTTTACGCCCGATGAAGAGATCGGCCGTGGGGCGAATTTGTTCCCGCTGGATCGGTTCCCGGCGCGTTGGGCTTATACCGTGGATGGCGGCGAGCTTGGCGAACTGGAGTACGAAAACTTCAACGCCGCCACCGCCACCATAGAGGTGCGCGGCAACAACGTGCACCCGGGCACCGCCAAAGGCATCATGGTCAACAGTCAGACCCTGGCCGCACAGTTTCATGCCGCCATGCCCGAAGCGCAGACACCAGAGCGCACCGAAGGCTACGAGGGTTTCTTCCACCTGATTGGCCTGCAGGGCTCGGTAGAGAAGAGCACCCTGACCTACATCATCCGTGACTTCGATATGGACGATTTTGCCCGCCGCCAATCATTCTTGGCCAACCGGGTGATGGAGTGGAACGCCCGCCTGGATCAACCCCGTTTCACGCTGACGTTGCAGGAGAGTTATCGCAACATGCGCGAGATGGTAGAGCCACATCGTCACATCATCGACATCGCCGAACAGGCGATGCGTGAAGTCGGTGTCACGCCGCTGATCAAGCCGATCCGTGGCGGTACCGATGGCTCACGACTCTCGTTCATGGGGTTGCCATGTCCTAACCTGTTTACCGGCGGCCACAACTTCCACGGCAAGCATGAGTTCATTTCGCTGCAATCCATGGAGAAAGCCGTCGCGACCTTGGTGGCCATAGCCCGCTTGACTGTCACCGCGACGTCATCAAACTGACCCATTCGTTTCATCTGGTCTGACAATACTGGTCTCCGGTTATGCCGGAGGCCACATCATGTTCAGTGTCGAAAACCTGCTTCACTACTACATGCCAACCCGGGCCAAGCCTGGCTGGCTCGTCGCCATGCTGCGTCGTCTGTTCTATGAACGCGACTTCCAGCAATTCAGCGCCCGCTACCCCCATCTTCAGGGATTGGACTTCGTCGAGCAGGTGTTGAGTTACTTCGATTTCGCCTGTGATGTGGCAGACAACGAACTGGAACATATTCCTGCCAGCGGTCCTGTGGTACTGGTCGCCAACCATCCGATCGGCACGCTCGACGGCATGGCACTCCTGAGGGTGATCGCCCGCGTGCGCCCCGATGTCCGCATCGTGGCCAACCAGCTGTTAAACCAGGTCGCGCCGATGCAGCCGCTGTTGATTCCGGTCGACAACATGGGCAATCGCACCAGTCGTCAGCAGGTCGAGGCGATGCGCGAACACCTGGATCAAGGCCGGGCACTGATCATGTTTCCCGCCGGCGAGGTGTCACGCCTCAAGCCCAATGGCGTCCGGGATGGACGCTGGCAAAGCGGCTTCTTGCGCCTGGCGGCGCGCTGCCGGGCACCGGTTGTGCCCTTGTATGTCCGCGGTCGTAACTCGCCACTGTTCTACCTGACTTCGATGCTCTATAAACCGCTGGCAACATTGTTGCTAATCCGTGAGATGTTCGGCCATCGCTGTGGCCGGATCCAGCTGCGCATTGGCGCACGCATCCCCTACGCCGCCTGGGCGGACAAGGATCTGTCGCTGGACCAGATCGCCAAACGCTTTCGTAAACATCTATACCGGTTAGCCAAAGGTAAGTCCGGCCTGTTTCGCACAGAAGCACCGATAGCGCTTCCAGAGGATAGAGCGCGCCTCAAAGAGGCCATCGCCGCCTGCGAGCCGCTGGGCGCAACGCCCGATGGCAAGCAGATCTGTCTGTATCGTCGTTTGGGTCAACATCACACGCCGATCCTGCGGGAGTTGGGACGACTGCGTGAAATCGCCTTCCGCGCGGTCGGAGAAGGCAGTGGCCAGCGCCGCGATCTGGATCGCTATGACGATGACTATTTCCATCTGCTGTTGTGGGATGCCGAAGCGCTGGAGATCGTCGGCGCTTATCGCCTGATCCCTACCGCCGACCAGCTGGCTCGTCGCGGGATCAGCGGTCTCTACAGCCATACCTTGTTTGAATATGACAGCAGCATGGAGGTGGTCCTGGCTCAGGGAATCGAGCTGGGGCGCAGCTTTATCCAACCCGCCTATTGGGGGCGGCGCAGTCTGGATTACCTGTGGCAGGGCATTGGCGCCTTCCTGGCCCGCAATCCGCAGTATCGTTATCTGTTCGGCCCGGTCTCGCTCTCGGCCAGCCTACCGCTTGCCGCCCGCGACCTGTTGATCGCGTTTTATCGACTCTACTTCCCGGCCGATGACGCTCACGCGGCATCTCGTCGCCCCTACCCGGCCTCGTTGCCGGAGGTGATTGCCCAATTCAGCGGCGATGACTATCTGGCAGATCTGACCCGACTCAAGAGCATGCTGGACAACCTGGGTTGTGCCATTCCGACGCTGTATAAGCAGTATTCGGAACTGTGCGAACCCGGTGGCGTGCGCTTTATCGACTTTGGCACCGACCCGGACTTCGGCGATTGCGTGGATGGCCTGGTGCTGGTCGATCTGAGCCGCCTGAAAGCCTCTCGCTACGCGCGGTATATCGCCCCCTATCTGCTGTCCCAGGCAACCGATGCGGCGTAAATCCAAGCGCTCAACGGCGATGAAAAAGGGGACCTCGTGGTCCCCTTATCTGGCGTAGTGACGGCGAAGCGCATCAATCGCGGCTGAGAAACTCCTGCCGGGTCGCCTGATTGCTCTTGAACATGCCACCGAGCGAGGTAGTGGTCGTGACGCTCGTCGCATCCATCACCCCCCGTGACTTGACGCAATAATGGGTTGCCGTGATGGAGATAGCGACGTGTTCCGTCTCCAGCAGTGTCTGCAGCGCCACCAGGATCTGCTGGGTTAGCCGTTCTTGCACCTGAGGTCGTTTGGCAAAAAACTGCACAATCCGGTTGATTTTGGATAGGCCGATGACCTTGTCTCGCGGGAAATAGGCGACTTTGGCAAAACCATCTATCGTCACGAAATGGTGTTCACAGGTGCTGGTCACGCTGATATTGCTGACCTTGACCATCTCATCCACACCCATCTTGTTCTCGATGAGGGTGATCTTGGGAAATTGCTGATAATCCAGACCGGAAAAAATCTCCTCGACATACATCTTGGCGATACGCTGCGGCGTCTCAGCCAGACTGTCATCTCCCATGTCCAAACCTAACACCTGCATGACACCGCGCATATGTTGCTCAATTCTCGCCTTTTTCTCAGCGGTATCGAGTCCGTTTTCCACTTGCGGCGTTTCCAGACCCCGGGCCTCAAGGGCAGCACGAACCAGAAGGGCTTCGTTGCTCAGGCTAGACATTACTTCATCTCCATCACCATCAGGGCATCAATCATAGCACCAAACCCCTGCGACTCCGAGTTTTCACCGCGTACAGACGATGACATTTTCGCAACAAGAGGTTCACTGCTTCACAACAGCGGGCAGACTATCCGATATGCACCCGATGTCAACCCAACCCTTACGTTGCAATTTGCAATCAGCTAATTGCATTTTGCAACTTTATTTGCAATTTGCAGACATGAATGAGCCCTTTTCTGTCCACCTCTGGGACCCAAAAATGTAAAAAACCCGTCATAACAGGCTTTTTACTCAGTTCATAAAAGTTGGCATGCATTTTTCATATATGTATTTGTAAACCAGTTTTATCCCGTGCTCTCTTCAGCGACAGCTGAAGTTTGGTCAACCTCAGGTTGACCATTTTTTTTGCCCGCACGCCAACGCCAGCGCTTTTTGCAAGCGTGCTGACGTAACCGGTTTACCAATGATGTCGCACATACCCGCTTCGCGGCAGGCCTGCACATCGTCATCGGACACATTGGCCGTTAACGCCAGAATCGGCAATTCCGGGTGCGTTTGCCGAATACGACGAGTCGCCTCCAGCCCGTCCATCTCCGGCATGCGCAGGTCCATCAACACGACATCCGGCCCCATTTCACGCACCGCCTCGATAGCCAGACGACCATTGACTGCCAAGCAGACCTTGTGCCCCAACTTACGCAACATGGCCTGTAACACCTGTTGGTTAACAATGCTGTCCTCTACCAGCAGGATATGTTGCGGAGGGATCTCTTCATGCTCTGGCTCAACGGGCAACACATCAACACGCACCCCATCCTCGGCCACAATCAGCGGGATCCTAAACCAGAAACGACTCCCGACACCGACCTGGCTCTCGACGCCGATCTCTCCATGCATCAGCTCAACCAGACGCTTGCTGATGGCCAGACCCAGCCCAGTGCCACCAAAACGCCGCGTCGTAGAAGGGTCCAGCTGGCGGAACAGATGAAATAGTTCGTGGCATCGGGCTTCCGGAATACCAATCCCGGTATCTTTCACGGAGAAGAGTAACCGCTCTGGCTCGCGCTGTACTGACAGCACCACCTCGCCGCGCGTGGTAAATTTGATGGCATTGCCCAGAAGGTTGAAAAGTATCTGCGTCAGACGCAGCGGATCCCCCAACAAATGGCTTGGCAGCATAGGGTCCATGTCCAGACGCAAGGCAATGCCTTTATTGCGCGCCTGCTCGCTGAGCTGGGTAATCACCGAATTGAGAACAAAGCGCGACGAAAATGGAATCGACTCCAGACGCATAGCCCGCGACTCAATCCGCGATAGGTCGAGGACATCGTGCAGCAGAGTTTGCAACAGCGAAGCGGAATGGGAGACATGGTGGATCAGCTCACGCTGGCTCGACGTAAGCTCACTTTGCTCCAGCAATTCCAGCATGCCGAGAATGGCCTGCATCGGTGTCCGGATCTCGTGCGACATGACCGCCAGGAACTGTGACTTGGCCCGATTGGCCGCATCGGCCCGTTGCTTGGCCCGTTTGAGCTCCTGATTGCGCGTGATCTGACTGGTGATGTCATTGACGGTCCCGCGATAACCGGCAAATTCACCCTGTTCGTCATAGTAGGGATCGGCATTAATCGATAACCAGCGCAACTGCTCGTTGAACAGCACTTCAAAACGAAACGAACGAATGGAGCGTCTGGCGGCAATGTCTTGCATATAACGCTGCCACTTCTCGCGTTTGGCCAATTCGCGCTCACTGCGGTAATCAATGAAGCGTCGACCGGCGATCTGTTCCATCAATCCGGAGGTAAAGGCGCCGGGCTCGACATCCTCCATCGGAAACTGGATGAAGCGTTGTTCAGTATCGGTGATCCAGAACCAGTCACTGGCCATCTCGGCAAATTGGCGGAACCGCTCTTGGGAACGCCGCAAAGCCTGGGTTTTTTCTTTGACCAGCCGCTCCAGGCGCGCACGATAATCCACGTTCAGTAACGCCTGATCCATCAAGGGACGATAACGCTGGATCAGGCTACGCGAACGCAAGTCCAGCTGATGACGCTCAGAGTGGCAACACAGCAGCATGAGTTTGCCCTGCACCAGTTGCAACGACGTCAGCAGCACACTGCCCACCAAAGGCATAATGTCTGGATGACAGGTCGTAAATTCACTGGTCTGCGACGGATCAAACAGCACTACAGTCTCACCGGCGAGCACGCGCCGAAACACGGGGCCAACTGGCCAACATTGTCGCTCTAAGGCCGGGGCACTGGCGACCAGGCAACGCAGATCCTGCCCCTTCTCATCGGTAAACAGAATCGCCGCTTGCTCAAAACCGATCAGTGGTTTCAGCACCCCAATCAGGGTCTCCAGCAGGCCATGGATGCTCTGCGAGCGTGTCAGCGTGGCAATCCCTTTCAGCAACCAGCTGTTTTCAGCTTGTAGTTTCTGCTCGCGCTCACGGCTTGCCGCCAACTCCAACTGGGTATCATGCAGCTCGAGCTGCTGTCGATCGTGCATCTGACTCCAGCTCATGCTTCCTCCAGGCGTTTAAGAAACAACACATGGGCAATCATCAGGTTGCCGTGAGCATTCTCTCCACCGGAGAACCGGCCTTGCTCGCCAAACGTGTAGGGGCCAATAAACGGCACCCCTTCCCGCGCCGCCTGTAAACAATCGACAATCTGCTCCATATCTGGATGTACCGTCAGCATGCAACCAGCGCAGAAAATGTTGAGCGCCGCCACCTGTTCCATCAATTCAGGTTCCGCCGGCCATTCGGTACTGCGCACTACCTTGTCGAGCAATCCGGAACGATTGCCGTGCATCAGGATGATCGTCTCTCCTTCGTGGATATCGGTAAATAGACGTAACGAGCGATGTTCGGTAACAGTTTGCAGATGGGACAGCTTGTAATAGGGCACGCCACCAAGATGGCCCGCTTGACGCGCCAGCGGGAAAAGCGTGGTCTGCCGCAGAATGAACTCACCCGGTGTCACACTCGACAAAATGCCACCGGTCCAGGCACTGTACACCTCGGCCGCCGGTTGATGATCAATCTCGATCAGCTCACGCCCTTCGGCGCGCGTCACAAGCCCACGGGGGCCGGCTGGCATATAGGTCGAATAGAAGTGTGTCACCACCTCACAACTGGGAAAAAACACGCCCAGCGCCATCCCCTGGGTCTGGATCCCCTCCTGGGTTAGCAATTGGGTATGCTGCCCCTGTAGATTATGCGCCGCGCTGCCCCCGACGATCGGCACGGAACGCCCCAGTTCAGACTCTATCGTCGCGATGATGGCTTCCTCATCGCCAGGACAGGAATGCAACCAGATCAGCGCCGGTAGCTCACCGTAACGGCCGCTGTTTTGCATAGCACGGCGTAATACCTGTCGCGTTGTATGCGCAATCTGCTGATTGGCGCCCGCCATTGCCGTTCCATAGGCCCCTGCGCCATCGCATAGCGCCCAGACAGCTAGCGCATGTCCCTCAGAAGACAAGTAACCTTCATCGGTCATGATGCCCTGGCACGAGGTACAGCCGAGAAATTGGGTAGCCGGATACACATGCTGTAACTGGCGCAGGATGACCTCGCCACTGTGTGTATCGGTAAAATAGACCAGCATCAGCTCAGGCTCTGCCGCCAGGCGATCCTGGAGAACCGCGATCAACTCCAAGATCGCAGCCTGCGTCTCGTGCTGCAGGGAATAGGCAGTCACAACGTTCACAACATCTCCCGCTATATCGATATGAACCGTGTGTTGGTCAACCATTATACGAGTGCGGGACCATGACAACCACAGCCGGACAAGCAGAATGCGCCGGCCGCCACGGCATATCGATTAGTGTGAAAGCAAGCTGTGTTCGGATACCAGACCGCGCAGATCATCACTGCTGGCCGGAATGCTGTATTTCAGCGCGGCAAGGTACTGCGCGATAGCATCCCAACGTTGCTGCCGACAGGCCATCTCCATCGCCTTGGCTTCCAGATGACTTTGATTGGCACCATAGGTGGCGCAGACAGATTTCAAGGTATGAGCCAGTAACAGCAACGCTTCGACATCGCGGGCCTGCACCGCCGCGTCCATCTGCTGCAAGGTTAATTCGCCATCGGCGATGAAAAGGTCGATCAGCTGCGGTAGCAGGTCATAGCCTGCATCCTGACCCAGCTGATCCAGGATCTGCTGATTTATCCATTGCATGTGCTCTCTCCCGCGCTGGCATGATCATTATTTGTTGTTACTCATCACACCGCTGGCCTGCCAGCTTTGCATCTTGCGGTAGATGGTGGACGGACTCACACCCAGCAGCCGGGCAGCTTGGGGGATGTTACCGTCACAATACTCAATAGCCTCTAGGATAGCCTGTCTCTCGACCTCGGCCAAGGGACGAATGGCTCTCTTTGTTTCACTTGAAACCGTTATCGGCGCTAAACTTGCTGGCGGCACGGCTTCATTTGGAGTTGATTCTACTGGCAACGTCGCCCGAAACGAAGCCGGCAACATCGTTGGTGTGACCTCGCTACCATCGTGCAATACCACAATCTGCCGGATCAGGTTTTGTAACTCACGGATATTTCCTGGCCAGCGATAGTCCAGCAGAGTGCGTCGGGCCGCATCACTAAACCGGGCGAAACGTTTGTTCTCCTCCCGTGAAAACTCGCGCAAAAAACGCTCGGCAATCCGTAATACATCGTCGCCACGTTCCCGCAGCGGTGGCAAATGCAGCGGGATCACGTGCAACCGATAATAGAGATCCTCGCGGAATCTACCGGCTGCAACCTCACGCAAGGGATCCCGATTCGTCGCGCAAACAATTCGCACATCCACCCGTTGCGTCTGACCGCCACCTACCTTCTGAAAAGTCCCGGTCTGCAGAAAACGCAACAGCTTGCTCTGCAGCTCCAGGTCCATCTCACACACTTCATCCATGAACAAGGTGCCACCATCGGCCCGTCCGGCGGCACCGATGCGATCACTGACCGCACCTGTAAACGCGCCTTTGACGTGACCAAAAATCTCGCTTTCCATCAAATCCTTCGGAATGGCCGCACAGTTAAGGGCCACAAACTCCCCTCGCCGACCACTCAGGTGATGGATGGCTTCGGCGCTGACCTCTTTGCCTGTGCCGCTCTCCCCAGTAATAAAGATCGTCGCGCGGGAGGGGGCCGCCGTTTCTATGGTCTGATAAACCTCCTGCATCACCAGGCTGGCGCCGACAAAACCTTCGAAACGGTCGCGCGGGTACTGGTGCTGATAACGGCTGATCAACGCATTCAAGCGCCGATATTCCATGGTGTTGTGCAGTGTGACCCGCAAACGGTCGGCATCAATCGGCTTGGCGATAAAGTCGTGAGCACCAAGGCGCATCGCATCCACGGCCAGATCGACTGAACCATTGGCGGTCATCACGATCGTGCTCACGGCGACATCCTGATCTTTTAAATAACGCAGAATATCCAGCCCGGACATATCCGGTAGGTGCAAGTCCAGCAACAGAATATCCGGTTGCAGCACATTCAGCTGCGCCAGGGCGGCCGCCCCGGTCATCACCGAGACCAGCTCGATCGCTTCGTGCTTGAGATATGCCCGATAGACGGCACTCAGCGGGGCCGAGTCTTCGACCATCAGAACCTTGGGTTTGAGAAGTTCCATTCTACCTCCACCAATGGACTGGCTAGGGTACTATCCGGAGTCGGCTGCGGGCAAGGTTCACACTGTCACGCCGCCGCTTTGCATTTTGCTGGCGGGCTACGATGCTTACATCAGGTCTGGCTACCGGCATCACAAGACGATGAGACTGAAGCTGCAATATAAAATTCAACTGGTGCTGTTTTTACTGTTCTGTCTGCCGACGCTGCTTTTTATTGTCGCCACGAATGGCGTAAACGAACATAAATCCAGGCCGCTGGCAAATGCAGTCCTCCAACAGTTGCTGAATTATCACCGGCAAACCATGCAGGCGGATATTCAAGCGGTCATTGATCGTCCCGATATCAAAACACCGCTCCCACCATTACTCAAAGGCTACTGGCACAAGGTTCAAGATGCCTGGCAAGGCACCCGGCGCGTACCCCAACAGGGGTTATATCCCTGCCCGGTTCCCGCCGGGGGCTATATTACCCAGGTGAGTGCACATCTGGTTCAACTCTATTTTTGCCGACAAACAGAATACTCTCGTGAATTATTTTTACTGAATCCAGCACAACTATTACAGCATGACACCGCTACACCAGATATAAAATTGGCATTAGCCTTTCCAGCTGAAAATATATTATTCAGCGCATTAAACAAGAATGAAGATATCACCACTATTCCAGAAACATTAAGAATGGAATTAAAAAGCAAACCTGCTGGACATTTAGAACATGAGCAATTGCATTATTTCTGGAATACAACCGACATTGGCAATAGTCGCTTATTGTTGAGCTATCAACGTCCGGCAGCCTGGTTACGCTGGATGGTTCCGGGTGCATGGACGCTGTTTTGCATCCTGTTGAGCGTGGTTCTGAGCCATTGGCTGACACGCTTGATCCTGCAACGGCTGGCGTTTTTCAGCCGAGCGGCCGCACTGGTCTCACTCGGCGATTTCTCGTTTCGTCTGCCTGAAGAGCAGCAGGATGAGTTTCACGTTATCAATTTGCTGTTTAACCGCATGCTTGGCGAGATCCAGCGCCAGAAAGCCCATGTGTCGACGCAAAATCGGATGCTGCAAGAGACCAACGCCCGCCTCCGCGAGACCCTTGATACGGTGCAATTGATGCAAGGAGAGCGCTTCGAGCGCGCGCGTATGTTGCTACAAAGTGCGGAGCTTGGCTTACTGCGCCACGCCGTGAGAACCCCGCTGACGACACTGCAAGAAGCCCTGACACAGCTAATGCAACTGCAACAGGCACTGGCGACACAAATACAACACCCTGGCCTCAACCGCAGCGAATTGCAGGAGAGCAGCCAGCATCTGCATACATTAGCCACTCTGATGCAGGATCATATCCAGCTGCTGCAACAACATATTTTGCCTAGCAATGCTACCAGTGGACTGGAAATGGGTGAGGCCAGCGAGTTCAGACTGCTGGATTTATTACACAAACTGGCGACTGATTTTGCTTCACGAATTGACGACGCACAGCACAAGTTATATTTACGCTGCCCGACACAGTTGTTTATATATGGTTACTATCAGGCTTTATACCAGGTGTTATCGCATCTATTAACCAATGCCCTGCAACATGCATTTCCTGACCACCGGGCGGGAGAAATATTAATTTCAGCAAAGATTGAAAATGAAAAAATTATTATAACATGCCGCGACACTGGCGTTGGAATTAATCAGATTCAACAGCAGCGGTTATTTCAGCCATTTGCCAGCACAGATCATGAGTATCAGGCTGCCGGTCTTGGCCTCTATTTGGCGCGGCAATTGGTTGAAGAGTTACTGACAGGAAGACTGTATTACCAACCGAGCCATGAACAAGGCAGCACGTTTATTATCGAGCTGCCCTGTCCTGCCTCTGCCTCGAGTCACGAGGAATAACGCCTTACGCCGGATTGGGAATATCGATAAACTGGACGTCCAATCCATGCGTCTGCATCAACCAGTGGCCCAGCGCCTGAATGCCATAGCGCTCAGTGGCATGGTGTCCGGCAGCATAGAAGTGGATGCCCATCTCTCGGGCGATATGAATCGTCTGCTCCGAAACTTCGCCGGTAATAAACGCATCCACGCCACTCGCCGCCGCTTGCGCCAAATACCCCTGCCCGCCCCCGGTACACCATGCCAGACGACGAATCGACGTCGGCGCTGTATCACCGCAGTGCAGGATTTCGCGTCCCAGGCGCTGCTGTAGGTGCTGAGCCAGGGCGTCACCCGTCATGGCTTGGCTCAACTCCCCTTCCAGAATCAGGCAGCAGGGATCTTGTGGGTCCAGCGCTCCCGTGACCGTAATATCGAGCTGCCGGGCCAGTTGCGCATTGTTGCCCACAACCGGGTGTGCATCCAGCGGCAGATGATAGGCATACAGATTGATATCATGGCTTAGCAGTGTCTGCAGACGACGCTTCTTCATGCCACGAATGGACGGCGCCTCGTTGCCCCAGAAATAGCCGTGGTGAACCAGGACCGCATCAGCCTGACAAGCGACCGCGGCATCCAGCAATGCCTGGCTCGCCGTCACACCGGTGACCACCCGCCGGACTTCCGCCCGCCCCTCGACCTGCAGGCCATTGGGTGCGTAATCCTTGAAGCGGCCACAATTGAGCAGATCACTGATGACCGCTTCCAACTGCAAATGATTCATCGAGGTGCCCACCTTGCCCCCTTAACCCAGCGGTGAATAGGCCACAATCTTGGCACTGGTGCCCGCGATCTGGCTGACTTTGGGGACCATGGCCTCCAGGCGTGCCCGCGAGGCATCCGGGCCCACAGTGACACGGTACAGCGTCGTGCTGCCACTGCGAACTGGCGTCAAGCTGGCCGGCAAACCACTGGCCCGCAACCGGCCAATCAGCGCTCGTGCATTGTCGCTACTGGAGAACACACCCGCCTGAATTGTCCAGGCTGCACCGGAGGCGCTCGTTGCCGGCACCATCGGTTTACTGACCGGTTTGCTGACCGGCAGGGTGGCCTTGGCCGCCGCAGTGGCGGAAGCGTTATCCGCGACCTCAGCAAACGGCTTGATCTGACCAGCCTGCAGGCGCGGTTTTTCCGCTACCGGCTCCGCGGTACGCACTTCGGCGACCGGCTTGCTGTCCGCAACATTGCTTTTGGCGACCACCTTCACTTCCGGCTTCTTTTCGGCAATCGGCTTGGTCACCGGTTTCGCCGCCGTCGTGGCTGGATTAGCCGGCGCCGCCACCGACGCTGCGGCAGCATTGTTGACGGTGGTGGTATCGGCGACATCCTCAACGGACCACTGTTCGGTATTACCGCTGGCTATTACAACGCCTTCTGGCGCAGCACCTTGCGCACCGGATGGCGCGGCAGCGATGACGGCGGCCGAAGCACTGCTGACCGTTGCCGGGACAACCGCAGAAGAAACGGCCGGTTTGACTGCCACTTCGCCCGGATTCATCGGCACACTGGCCACAGGTTCATGGGGATTGTTGTGTTTGCCAGTCAGCAGATCCGGCAGAAAAATGACGCCGAGAGAAACCAGAATGACGGTGCCAATCAGGCGATTTTGAAACTGGGTAGCCAAGGTCTCTTCCTTTTATCAGACTGCTGGCGGCGCCATGATAGCCGCCACGGTGAAAAACGAACCAAACACGATGATCTCATCCTCTGCCCCCGCCTGCGACAGCGCAGCAGCATAGGCATCCGCCACCGACGCAAAGCACTGGCCTGACGCCAACAACGCGGCCTGCAATTGTTCGGCACTGGCAGCTCGCGGACCGTCCAGCGAAGCGAGGAACCAGTCATCAATGACTTCGCCCATCTCAGCCAAGGTGTGCGTGATGTCTTTATCTCGCAACATGCCCACCACGGCCAAACGGCGACCACGACATGGCTGTTGGTGCAACTGGCTGGCCAAATAGGCTGCCGAATGGGGATTATGCGCCACATCCAGTAGCACGCGCGGTTGAGCCTGCCATAACTGCATGCGACCACTCAAGCGCGCCTGTAGCAGTCCACGGCGGATCTGTTGCTCGGTCACCGGTAGCCTCATCTGCTCCAGCACCGCCAGCGCGGTCACCGCGTTTTGCCAAGGCAGGACGGGGAACGGCAGATCTTGCCAATGGTGATGACATCCGCGAAACGACCATTGTTCAGCCTGGCGCTCGGCGGTGAATGCCTCCCCCAATTGCAACAGTGTGGCCCCCACCGATTGGGCGACCTGGGCAATGGTCTCCGGCGCATCGGGCTCGCCACACACCAGTGGCCGCCCGCTGCGGCAAATGCCAGCCTTCTCACGGCCAATTGCACCGCGATCATGACCAAGCCAATCACAGTGATCCAAGGCAATCGAGGTGATCACCGCGACATCGGCATTGATGATATTGGTCGCATCCAGGCGCCCACCCAAACCCACTTCCAGAATCACCACATCCGGACAGCGTGATTGGAATATCCACAGCGCGGCCAGAGTGCCAAACTCGAAGAATGTCAGCGAGACAGATTCTCGGGCCTGTTCCACCGCTGCAAATGCCGCACACAAGGCATCGTCATCAATATCCTGACCATCGATACGCACCCGTTCGTTATAGCGAACCAAATGCGGCGAGGAGTAGACCCCAACCTGATAGCCAGCCTCGCGGTAGATACTTTCCAGCATGGCGCAGGTAGTCCCCTTGCCATTGGTGCCCCCCACCAAAATGACCGGCATCGCCAGGTGATCAACCCCCAGACGCCGGGCAACGGTACCAACACGTTCCAAGCCCAGCTCTATGGTCTGAGGATGGATCTGCTCCAAATAAGAAAGCCAGTCGCGCAATGACTGGCTTTGTGCCATGACAGGGCTAGATAGCGTCATGGTGCTCAGGATTCCACCACGTTCAGCCGCATCAGCTTGGCAATCAACGACGACAGCCGATCGCGCATCTCACGCCGGTCGATGATCAGATCGATGGCCCCTTTCTCCAGCAAAAATTCGGAACGCTGGAAACCTTCAGGTAATTTTTCGCGTACCGTTTGTTCGATTACCCGCGGGCCGGCGAAGCCAATCAACGCCTTAGGCTCACCGACATTGATGTCCCCCAGCATCGCCAGACTGGCAGAGACACCGCCCATGGTCGGATCGGTCAGTACCGAGATATAAGGCAGACCTTCGCTACTGAGCTTCTCGAGCGCAGCGCTGGTCTTGGCCATCTGCATCAGTGAAAACAACGCTTCCTGCATCCGCGCACCACCTGAGGTGGAGAAACAGATCAGCGCACGACGCTCTTTGATACACTCTTCGACAGCACGCACAAAACGCGCCCCCACCACCGATGCCATTGAGCCGCCCATAAACGAGAACTCAAATGCACAGGCGACGACGGGAACGCCTTTGACCGTGCCCTTGATCACAACCAGGGCGTCTTTTTCATTGGTCTCTTTCTGCGCAGCAGAAAGACGATCTTTGTAACGCTTAGAATCCTTGAACTTCAGGATATCCTGCGGCTCCAGTTCACTGCCCAACTCCAGGCGGTGATCGGCGTCCAGGAATTGCGTCAGGCGGGCACGAGCCCCGATGCGCATATGATGACTGCATTTAGGGCAAACATTGAGGTTGCGCTCAACCTCCACGCGATACAGAACCTGCTCGCAGCCTTCACACTTCATCCACACGCCTTCAGGAATGTTATGACGGCGGGAGTTGTCACTTTTCGGGAGAATTTTCTCAAGCCAGCTCATGAAATACCTTTATTTCATTCTAATTCAAGGGGCATTCCACCCGACCGGATATAAAAACGGCGTCGGGCAGCCTCAGCATATGACCGAGTATTTAAGCACAAATGATCATGCTTGTTTACATAAAACTGGTCGTACCCGGTTCAGAGTAGGGTAACCATAACGGCCCTAACGGCACTTTGGGTAAGGCAAAATGATCCGGATACGTGACGTCAACCAGGTACAGTCCCTCGGCTTTTGCCGTCGGCCCGGCGACATCGCGATTCTTCGCTGCCAGTAGCTCGCCCATCCAGCCGATGGGCTGCAGACCACGCCCAACCTCAAGCAGGCTACCGGTAATATTCCGCACCATATGGTGCAAGAACGCATTGGCACGGATATCAAGAATCACATATGGCCCCTGACGAAACACGGCCACATGGGTAACATTTCGCCATGGTGTATGTGACTGACATTGAACTGCGCGAAATGAGGTGAAATCGTGCTCGCCGATCAGGGCCTTCGCAGCCGAATGCATACGTTCGGCATCAAGCTCACCATGATAATGACTGATCCCCTGCCCCAGAATCGCCGGCCGGAAATTATGGTTGTAGATGACATAGCGATAGCGGCGTGCCGTGGCAGAAAAACGGGCATGAAAACTGTCGTCCACCTCGGTCGCCCAACGCACAGCGATATCCGATGGCAAATTGGCATTCACACCCAGGGTCCAAGCCGACAGCTTGCGCTCGGCCACAGTATCAAAGTGAATCACCTGTCCGGTGGCATGAACGCCGGCATCCGTGCGCCCCGCACACTGGATTTCCACATTATGGTTGGCAATTCGGCTCAATGCCTGTTCCAGTTCCGACTGGACACTATTGACCTCGCGTTGTCGTTGCCATCCAAAATAACGGCTGCCATCGTATTCAATACCCAGGGCAATTCGCATCTACTACTCCTCTTTCAGACGGCGGCGATTATACGAGATCCCCCTGCAAAAAGAAGCGGTGGCCTAAGCCACCGCCTACTTGCGACACACCCTCAACAAATACTTGTCAACTGATGCGTTTGAGCAAACGTTGCGCCTCGGCACGCTGTTCATTATCGCCCTGCTGCAACACTTCGTTCAGCAACTCCACCGCGCTGGTCTTATCATCGATCTCCAGATAGGCGCGGGCCAGATCCAGCTTGGCAGCCAACTCTCCATCCACGTCCACATCCACACCCTGCGACTCGGGCAGAACCTCAGGAAACTCATCCAAACCGACATCCAGCGACAATCCCTCATAAGGTTCATCGCGGTTGTCGATGGCATCCGCCTCGGCCAATAGCTCATCAATGGGTTTGAAGGTTGTCGCCTGCTGGGCATCGAGCAAGGCATCAATATCGTCTGCACTCACGGTTTGTGAGGCCGCAGGTTCGACATCTTCTTGGTACCAATCCGCAGCAGGCAACGCCTCAACAGCCGCGCTGCGCGGTTCGTCCGGTACCACAAGGGAAGCCCTGAGATCCATCTCTTCCTGACTCTCAGCCGCGGGTTGCTGGTTGGCCGCCAGCAACGCATCGACATCCAGCTCGGGTTCAACATCGGCCGGGCTGTTTTGCGACGCCATGGTGTCTGCATCTACCGACAGATCCCCCTGAGATGCAACAGGAAGTTCTTCGTCCAGGCGTACCGCTTCCGTCGCCGCCAAATCATCAACACTGTCAAACAGCGCGTCGAGTTCATCATTGCTCAGGTTGACATTTTGACGCGGTACAAAATCGTCCTGTTCAACCACCACTTCCGGTTGCAGCGGCATGTCATACGATGTAACCGGCGGCTCGGCTTCGGGTAATGCATCCAGTCCGCCGCTACCCAGCTCAGACAAGAAGGCAGCTTCATCCAACGGGGCGTCATTGCTGCGGCTGCCCCAGGAGAGCTGCTCCTCACTCGGAGCAGAAGGAATCGATAGGTCCAGATCATCATGATCAAGGGAGGAGGCGGCATTGAACTCGGGTAACAGCTCAGGATCAGTCTTTGGTTCGGCATCCTTGTTCGGAGAAAAAGCCGATGCCGTACTAAAGACCGGTTGCTGACGATCCTCGTCAAGAATGATCTCGGGTTGTGGCTGTACCGTTTCATCACGCTGATCCAGATCCGGTAACGAGCTCATTGCCACCATATCAGCCGCCAACAAGTGGTCAAAATGAGAATCCCCATCCGCCATCAAGCTATCGGCACTGTCTGACTCATCATACTGCCGTGCAGCCTGCTCACGCTTGCTGCGCGCGACCAACCACAGCGTGACCAGTGCCAGCACCAACAGGAATGGCAAGATCAGCAGCAACGCCAGATTCAGCGGCGTCGCCGTCAACTCACTCCAAAACGACGACTCCTCGGTCGCCACAGCCGCTGAAGCTGTCTCCGCACCGGAGACAGCCGCCGGCGCTACAGGCTCTTTAGCATCACCTTTGGCCAGCAACGCCTTGATGGATTGCAGCTCTTTTTCCATCTGGCTGACCTGGTTCTTCAGCGCGCTGTTGTCCTGGGACAGGCTGTCAATCTGATTCTTGTAATCGCGCTGCATCGCTTGCAGCTTCTCATCTACCATCGCCGCAGGTTGTGCAGTATCCGCAGCGGACACAACCGCCTCGCTCGCCGCACTCGCCTGGCTGGTGATCGTCAGATGGCTACCTACCTGCTCTTGCGCTGGTGCAACCGCACTGGTGTCAGCGGCGGAAACGGCAGCCGAGGCCGGTTGCAACAGGGTGCTGGCGGCAGCCGATGTTGCCGTCACCTCAGCAACTCGGCTATCCACCACACTGGAGTTATCGGGTGTCAATTTAACAACCGGCTTCTGTTCGACCGGCGGTGTCAGTTTGACCACCTTTTGTGCCGGTGCGGCCGCAGTTTGAGTAGTTTCCGACGCAGAAGCGCTATCGGACTTAACTGCGGATGCCTTCGGCAGCGTCATGCTGCCTTTACGCACCAGCTCCTGAGCCAAGGACTCGCTCTCACTACGGATCTGGTCAATCGTTGGCAATTGCAGATAGCTACCACGGTACAGACTACTGACCCGCCCATTGGCGAACGCCTTGGGATTCTTGCGGTAAATGGCCAGCAGTGTCTGATAAACCGAAACCTGGTTGCTAGGGCGGACTTGCTGAGCAATCGACCACAGGGTATCTGAACCCTTGACCGGTCCGTAGCTGCCCGCGCTGGCCGTGGAGTCTATTTCAGCGGCAATGAACGGGCGCACCTCTCCTGCCTTGACGACGACACGCGGCTTGGGTTTTTTCTGCTTGTTTGCCGGTTTGGCCGCAGGAGCAGTCCGCGGCGCGGGTGTTGTGGCCGCTGGCGCGGGTTGCTCGACGGGCGCAATCAACGGCGAGACAGGCTTATCCGGGCCTTTAATTTCGATATAAAACTCATCAAGCTGATCCGCGGCCATCAGCGGCACGCCAATCGGCAGGCAGAGGGCTATCGCCAGAGCCAAACGGGAAAAATGCAGTCCCATAGTCGTTCCTTCGTGGTTAGCCGGGCAAAGTGTCAGGCCAGGCAGAGCAAACCGCTCCAATATAAAACACTCGCACCTTGCATGCCAGCACCCAACCATCAGGGTGAGATGTAGCTGCGAGTGTAGGAAAAAATTGATTTATTTGATATTTCTGCTTAAAAGTCGGGCCGCTGAATGCGGCCCGTATCACACAGAAGGCGTTGATTGGAACCTGACTAAAGCTGCTCTTCAATCAGCAGCTCGGCAATCTGCACGCAGTTAAGTGCGCCACCTTTGCGGGTGTTATCCGTGACCAACCAGAAATTGAATCCCTGTTCGCACGTCCGATCCTGCCGCAAACGCGCAATAAAGACCTTATCCTGGCCTGCACCGTGGCCAATCGGTGTGACGATCTCATCGTCGATCAACTCCACGCCCGGTGCCGCCAGCAGCGTTTGGCGCAGTGTCTCGACCGAACAGCCATATTGTGTTTCCAGATGCACGACCTGGCTATGGCCATAAAACACCGGTACCCGTACGCAGGTGGCATTGATACCAACCCGTTCGTCACCGAGCAGGCGGCGCACTTCGCTCTCGAACCTCAGCTCCTCAAGCGTATCGCCCTCCTCGGTCAGCGCATCGATTTGCGGAATCAAGTTGAAGGCAATCTGTGCCGGATAGACACTGGGCTCAACCGGACGGCCGTTCAGCAACTGGGCTGTCTGCCCCGCCAGCTCCTGGATCCCCGCCTTGCCGGAGCCAGAGACCGATTGCAAGCTCACCAGATTAATGCGCGCAATCCCTACCTCATCATGGATCGGTTTCAACGCCAGCATCAGCTCAGTAACGATACAGGTTGGACTGGCCACGATATTACGCTGACGGTAATCGGCCAGCTGTTCACCATTGACCTCGGGGATCACCAGCGGCACATCGTAATCGGCCCGATAGTGCAGACTGTTGTCGATGACGATGCAACCCGACTCGGCGGCTGACTCGCTCCAGCGGGCGGTTGCGTCGCTACCGGCCATGAAAAAAGCCAGCTGCGCCTGTGACCAGTCGAAGGATTCGACGGCGCAAACCGGCACCGTCTTGCCGGCGAAACGGATACTCTCCAGTTCGCTTTCGCCCGCGACCAGAGCATAAAGCTGCCCCACCGGAAACTGGCGTTCAGCTAATAACTCCAGTAATTGCTCTCCTCCCAGGGTATCAACCCCCAGCACGGCAATATCAAATGACGGCTTCATATTTTTCCTCTAATTGATTGTCGTGGACGCCTTACTGCGTCAGCACGCTAAATCCCAGTGCCTGTAAGGTGGCCAGGTTGTCGCCGCTCACCTGCAGCGACGACCACTCGCGCCGCTCCGGATAGTGCTTGCGCATCCAATCAAAGCTCGCCGCATCGGCATAATGGCGCCGAAAACAGGCGTCGTCGCGGCGCACATCATACACCAGATGGACCAGTGCCTTGAGCTGGGCATCACCACATGGTGTCCCCAGCGCCACCGCTCGCAACGGCGCAGGGGGCAACAATTCAGCAAAAGGTACCGTGACCGGCTGGCCGCTGAGTTGACACCAGGCCTCATACAGCATGTAACTGCCGCGCAGTTTGCCCTCCAGGCTGTAACCGGCAATATGCGGGGTCGCCAGCTCGGTGTGGGGGATCAGCGCCGTCATCAGCTGCGGCTCGTGTTCCCACACGTCCATCACCAGCCGCAGCGGTGCCGCCCCCTGTTGCCGGGCCAGCAAGGCGGCATTGTCCCAGACATCGCCACGGCAGGCGTTGATCAGAATCTGCTCCGGATGCAGCGTGGCAATCCGCGGCGCATCCAGCAGATGCCAGGTAGGCGCCAGACCATCGTGCGTCAACGGCACATGGAAACTGACCACATCACACCCTAGCGCGACCTCATAGTCGACATAATCCCGCCCATCACCCAGCTGTGCCTTGAAGGGATCGCACAGGCAGACATGTATTCCCAGGGCCGCAGCGCGCTCGGCAACGGCACTGCCGGTATTGCCGGCACCGATGATTCCGATCGTCATGCCGGCCAGGGATAATTGATAACGCTCCGCCAGGATCAGCAGGGCACTGACCACATACTCCCCGACGCTGATACGGTTACAACCGGGGGCGCTGGCAAAGGCAATGCCACGTTCCGCCAACAAGGCCTGATCCACATGGTCGGTGCCGATCGTCGCGGTGCCGACAAATTGCAAACGGCAATTCTGTGCCAGCAGGGCGGCATCCACCCGGGTGACCGAGCGCACCAGCAGCAGATCGGCATCGGCGATCTGTTCAGCGCTCATGGTTCGTCCCGGCACACGCCGGATTTGACCGAAGGGGGCAAACAACTGCTCCACCAGCGGCATATTCTCATCAATGACGATCTGCATGTTCTAATCCATACGACTTGCGACAGATGCCGCATTCTAGACCGAGTTCATCGCGCTGCCTATGGTTGCACACCCAGCAAGGCGTCAGGTTGCCACTGCTGGCAATGGCTAATGAAACTGGCCAGGGCCGGGTGGCGATACTTGCCGGCCTGAGTCACCCAGCTCAGACGCCGCGACATCGCCGGTTGCAGATCCAGTGCCCGCAGGCGGCCGTCGGCCTCGGCGCGGGCCGTCGCCATGCGTGACAACAGCCCCAGGCCCAGACCGTTGGCGACACCGTTGACAATCGACTCTGTCGTGTTGAATTCAAAGGCCAGTTGCCAGTTACCCAGATGGCTGGCGAGCAGACGCTGGAACTGTTCACGGCTGCCGGATCCTGGTTCGCGCAACAACCAGCGTTGCTGCTCCAGATCGCGCAGCGTCAGGCCAGGACGGCCAACGAGCGGATGGTCGGGAGCCGCCACCACGCGCAGCGGATCGACCAGCCAGGGGTGCGCCTCAAAACCACGCTCATCCAGCTGCCCCTCCACCAGCACGATATCCAGGCCATATTCACTCAACATCTGGCCCAAGGCCCTGGTGTTGTTGATCTGGATCTGGATCTCGATGCTGGGGTAACGCTTGATGAAGTCAGCCAGCAATGCCGGCAACAGGTAGTTGCCGATGGTGTTACTGGCGCCAATTCGTACCAGTCCCTGGTGATGCTCCCCGGCGAGAAACAGTGATTCGATATGCTGCACCCGCTGCCGCACCTCATCGGCCAGCGGTAATAACAGGGCGCCGTGGTTATTCAGTTGCAGCCGGTTACGGACCCGATCGAACAATTGGCAATCCAGTTGCCGTTCCAGCTCCTGCAGCGCCATGCTCACCGCCGCCTTGGTGATACACAATTGTTCGGCGGCCGCGGCTAGGCTGCCTTTTTGTACGATGGCCACCAACACATCGAGTTGACGTAACGTGATATGCATTCGTTAAATCCTACTTAACCATTAGTTAAATATATAAAGATATTTTTGCTTTGTTAAGGAGGCTATCCTTAATGGCACATCAAAGTTGTGGAGGTTTCCATGCTGACTCGCGTTCAACGTCATCTTCCGAACATTCCTACCCCGCTGGCCGGGCTGGCGTTGGCCATAGCGTCATTGGGCTGGTGCTGGGACAGCGCCTTCCAGCTCGGCTCGCTGGCCAAATGGTCTGCGGCCATCGTCGCCGGGGTGATCCTGGCCAGTCTGACGTTGAAGTTTCTGCGCTTCCCCAAGCTGCTGTGGCAAGACTTGGGCCACCCGGTTGCCGGGAGCGTGGTTCCGACCCTGGCCATGGGCTGGATGGTCGTCTCCCACTCCGTCGGTCAATTCCATGCGTTAGCCGGTACCCTGCTGTGGCTGATGGCGATCGTGCTGCATCTGGCGTTTCTTGGCTCGTTTGTCTACCACAGAGCCAAGGATTTCGAGCTGCATCATATGATTCCCAGCTGGTTCGTACCGCCGGTTGGCTTGATTGTTGCCGATGTCGCTTTCCCGGGCGGAGCCCTGCGCCCGTTGGCTGAGGCCATCCTCAGTTTCGGTCTGATTGTCTATGCCCTGATGTTGCCGGCAATGATGTACCGCCTGATCTTCAGCAAGGATGTTCCCGAACTGGCCAAGCCTACCATTGCGATCCTGGCGGCACCTGCTAGCCTCTCGCTGGCCGGTTACCTGACCGTTGCCGAGCAGCCGTCCATGTTGCTGGTTGGATTACTGGCCGGTATCGCGGTGCTGATGACGCTGCTGATTTATGTGGCCTTCTGTCACCTGCTGCGCCTGCCGTTCAATCCAGGCTATGCCGCCTTTACCTTCCCGATGGTGATTGGCGCCACTGCCCTGTTCAAGCTGGCGCAGCAACTGCAGGTCTGGGGAATGGGCGCCGAAGAGCTCCAGTGGGTCCAAGGGCTGGCGCAACTTGAACTGGCTGTCGCCACCCTGGTGGTCGGCTATGTCAGCGTCCGTTACCTGATGCATTACGCCCCCAAGAAACACAGCGTCAGCGCCCAGCTCCAACATCACTAATCCCTAAGCGACACCCCCACCAGGCCGCCCGCAGGCGGCCTAGTTATTTGCCCCCTGCAGTCCCTGATAGCCCGCGATTATTAAATCCCAGTTAATAATCGCTGCACTTTGATAGCCCCTTTGGCACAGAATCCCTTGCCTTCTCGCTAACGCACGGCTCGCTTTGGCTATTTCGGCAGGAGGCTGCCAGGCACGGCTGTTAATGGTGCAACCGTCGTCCGGTGGCGGGAATCAGCGTTCTGCCCGTGGTGCACGACCACCGTCTGCCGTTTGGCAAAGCGTGCGAGCATGCGTAGCGAGCTGTTAACGCTCAACACCTGCCACCGAAGGCTGACTCGCGCACAGAGGAGACATCAACACACGCCAAGAGAGGTCCGGTCCCGGAGATCATCGTTTCGCTCGGCGACAGTTGCCGAGGCGACGTCGCCCCCGCACTGCGCATCGCGCATAAAAAAAGGAGCCCGCAGGCTCCTTTTGTCGTTTGGCTATCGCGTTACGCTTGACCGATTAGGCCACGCTGCAAGGCTTCAGATACCAAATGTAATCACAGTAATCCTGGATTGAGCGGTCAGAGTTGAACTTGCCCATCGAGCCAGAGTTGATGATCACAGCCTTGGCCCACGCCTTCTTGTCGCGATACAGAGCGTCAACACGCTTGTGCGCATCAGAGTAGGACTCGAAGTCCGCCAGCGCCAGGTAGGTATCGCCGCCATCCAGCAGAGCACGCTTGATGGAGGAGAGCTCGCCCGGACGGCCCGGCGTGAAGAAGTCGGTATCGAACCAGTCGAGAACAGCCTTCAGCTCTGGGTTGCCGTAGTAGTAATCCCACGGGTTGTAACCCTTGGCCTTGATCGCCTTCACTTCATCCACGTTCAGACCGAAGATGGCGTTGTATTCAGCACCGGCTTCTTCGGCGATTTCGATGTTCGCACCATCCAGGGTACCCAGGGTGATGGCACCGTTCATCGCCAGCTTCATGTTACCAGTAC
>CAMFKP010000038.1 GCA_945957385.1 uncultured Aeromonadaceae bacterium | reverse complement strand
CGTCTCTGCCCTGTCAGCGAGGCGGCATTATAGGGATGCCGCGCTCGTTGGCAAGTAAAAAAACATGATTTATTTGATAAATTTCCCAGCCACCTTTTACACCCAGGCAGCCTACACATTATCAACACACTTATTCACATTTGGTCATTTTGGAAACATATTGAGGCGTTGTTTTATAGCGGAAAAATGTTAACTCGCTAGCGTAAAACAGTCGTGGCGTTAGCTGCGGTTAATACAAGTCACTAACATGTTGATGCGCTCTTTGAATCGGCCTCCGATGCTTCATTCTTATATATGGTGATTATTACGATGAGTACCTCTCCTGCGTCTGGTTGTTATTTTAGAATTATTGTTCTGGCCCTGATATTGGCGGCATTTGCCTTTGCCATCTCATCTTGGCAATCCCTATCCCCAGTGATGACTGCAATACTGGTTTTTGCAGCCAGTTTTGTGAGCTCCTGGTTGAACAGAACCGCATCCCCGCGTCACGACAGTGCTGCCCCTTCTCAAGGAGCCTGTCGGCAACAGAACTCCATAACCGAAAATCAGGCTCCTTCTTTTGATAACGAGGAGTATCAAGGAGTCGCAAAGACGTTATACGTCGGCAACCTGCCCTACCGCGCCAATGAAGCCGCCATCCGTAAACTGTTTGCCGCATACGGTATGGTGCTGTCGGTGCGACTGGTGAAAGATAAAGAAACAGGTAAGCGCCGTGGTTATGGCTTTGTTGAAATGCCAGAGCAAGATGCAGCAAAAGCGATTGCCGCGCTGAATGAAAGTGAATACTTGCAACGGACTCTCAAGGTCAGAGAGGCAAACGAAAAACGCGAGCAGGGCGACCACGTAGAATAATGCGCTGGTATCTCCTAGCCAAAATGGCCCGAAGCCATCGCTAAAGGCTCAATTCGCGCAGTATTTCAAAACCAAACCGGTTTAAAGCGGGGGTCAGGCGTAATGCGTTCTGATCCCGCTTGCTGCAGTAAGCTACCGACTCCCGTCCGCCCTGAGCTCGGTCCGGAACTAACTCAAGCTGCGAGCGCACCCGTCTCGCGACAGCCGCACCAGAGTCAACAAGTTGTACATGCGGCATCACCTGGTGTAACTCTTCTTTAAGTAGAGGGAAATGGGTACAACCCAAGATGATCACATCAGGCGACTGCTCGTCGACCAACCATGGGGATAACACGCGCTGCAAACAGTTCATGTCCACGGCGCTACCGGCCAATTTACGTTCAGCCTCAAGCACCAATTCTGTTGAGCCAATTCTGAGCACAGTGCAATCGCTGGCGAACTCTCTAATCAGTTTTTCAGTATAGGGACGCGATACTGTCGCTGGTGTCGCCAACAGGCCGATACGTCCAATCCGTGTCAACTGTGCTGCCGGCTTGATGGCAGGAACTACGCCCACAACCGGAACCGACAATTGACTACGCAGCGTCGGCAAGACTTGGGTACTTGCTGTATTGCACGCAATGACCACCAGATCAGCCGGTCGCTGCGCCTGCAATGCTGAAATCAAAGCGCAACAACGAGGAATGAGCTCTTCACTGGAGAGTTCACCATATGGGAAACGCGCATTATCAAACAGGTAGGTATAAGTAGCGTCCGGCAACAGCCTGCGGATCTCCTGATAGACAGAAAGACCACCGACACCAGAATCAAAAATCAGGACGTGCTTTGTCACTGTGTTCCCCCGAAAAAGGCGCACTATGATAACGCCTTGTCTCGAGGCGAGGAAGGAGCGCACTCCCCCCTCGCGGGTCCATCACAGCAAATAATCAACGGACAGATAAACACTGCGCCCTGCGGCAGGGTAACCCTGGGCACTTTCATACTCTTTATCCAGCAAGTTGGCAATCTTGCCATTGAGCTTCCACGCTGCCGCCGGCTTATATCCTACCGCCAGATCCCAGACGCTATAGCCGCCAAGCGTGACGCTATTACTTGCATCATCATAGCGTTCACCCTGGTAGATCCAGCTGAGCGAGCCAGAGTATTGCTGCCACTCGCCTTGCGCTACCCATTTAGCATTCCGACGAGCAATACGTTGTAACTGCTTGTCTTTGCTAAGATCCTGCGGGTCTTTGAATTCAAGCGAAATGCGATGAGCTAACCAGCCGGTATCAAATTCGCCCTCCAGCTCCAAACCATCGATACGCGCCTTGCCCACATTCTCTGGCCGCCACAAGCCACTGTTGTTCGGTGCCCATTGAATCATCTGATCAATATCATTGCGGTACCCCGTCATGCGCCAGGTCAAGACACCAGAGACGCCATCCAGCATCAGCTCGCGGTTACGTGACTCCTCCGGATGCAGATCCGGGTTACCCGGCATATAGGGGTCTGGATAATACAGATCGTTGAATGACGGCGCGCGAAAGCCAGTTCCATAGCGGGCAGAGAGACGATAGTCCTCCAGGAAGCGCCAACCTGCTCCGGTTTGCCAGGTGTTATGACGACCATACTCTTCGTTGTCATCACTGCGGCCACTGACTTCTGCCTGCCACTGCGACCACTGGTATTGCAACAAAGAGTAGACGCCCGTGTTGTCTCGCCCTGTGGTGGCAGCTGGATACGGCAAGCCATCCGAGCGCGAATCAGCATCCAGCTTATCCCGGCGCCAATCTACACCGGCTCCCAGGCGCCAAACATCATTCAGAGCCAAATCATGCAACCAGCTCAGGTTGTACTGCCGGATGTAGGTTTTATTTTTGGCCTCATCGCGGCTCTGGCTATCGGGATAGTTGTAAATATCCTCGCGCCCGATATTACCCTGCAATTCACTCTGGTAACCATTTAGGTGATAACGGCCACCCAACTGATAACTCTGGTTATCAGACCAGGTCTCATTGCGTTGATGCTGCTGGCCCCAAGCATTGTTATAGGAATTGTCATACTGGGCCTTATTACGGAACCAGCGTCCAGCAGCGAACAGCCCGAATTGATTATTAAGCTGGTGTTGATAATCCAGTAACGCGTTGTAACCGGTGTAACCATGTTTATCGCCATCGTTGACGCCGGCGACCGGGTGCACATTGTAGCCCTCTTCATCCTGGTAGCTGGCCGCCGCTTTCAACTGCCCGTTTTCGGCGATGCGAGCACTGCTTGTCCAGCTGGCCTCACGCTGTTGTCGAGAACCTGCGCCAATAGAAACCTTATGTTCTGTGGTACCCGGATCTGGCCGAGTAATGATGTTAATCACCCCGCCAATAGCGTCAGCACCGTAGATGGAGGCCCTGGCTCCGCGCACATACTCGATGCGCTCTACCTGATTGATAGGGAAGGTATTCAGATCCGCGCCACCCGAGGTCACGGAATTGAAACGAACGCCATCAACCAACACCAGAGTCTGCGACGCGGTACCACCGCGGACAGCCGTAGAGCTGTTTTGACCTTTGCCACCGTAGTTGATGGTTTCGATACCGGGGAGCGTCTTGATAACATCCGTGACGCTCTTGGCTTGCAGACGTTCAATTTCCTGGCGCGTCACTATATTGACCGGCGCCAGAATCGAGGCCTCCGGTTCAGCAAAGCGTGTGGCTGTGACCACGATCTGCGGTTGAGAGGTATCAGTGGAGGAAGCGGCCATAGCCGCAACTGGCAGCAGCCCTGCCGCCAGAAGAGTTTTTTTCATAGCATTCCCTAATTCGCGTAGTGTCGATGCAGTTGTCACCGGCAATGGTGCCGGCATGGCATCTGGCAGGTCTTCGGGCTTGGAGGCAACCACCTGGGTCAACGACTTCCCATCCTGCTGGACAGTGTCTGTCTGGCATAACACCAGACCTGTCGACCTTATGCCTCCATACCGCTGCGCGTCAGCTCCGGATTCACACCGGATTCCCTATTAAGCTTGTCGCACCAGGCGGGGCGATTATAGGGACAGGAAATAGCAATGACCAGACGTCATGTTCGCGGTGAAGGGTAGTTGATACTGTGATAGGGAATCTCCTCGACATTCAACTCGGCCTTAATGACGACGGTTAATACGAAGAAGAAATTCGCCAGCAGGTTGGCAAAGCGCGGTAAAGTCGGAGGAACCGGCACCCCGGCCTCATCCAATCGAACCAGTGCCCGGACTACCTTCTTGGCCTGACAGCGGCACAAATGCAACACTGGCACCGGCATCGGGCCCTGCGGTAACACAAAGCCGCCCACGCGTCCCGCCGACATATGCTGATATGCATCGTAGCGTTGCTTCAACCAGTCGATATCCTCTTCAAAAATGCCATTTTTGCCACGCACTGAGCCATTCAGGTGATAAATCAGAGTCTGCAGACGAGTCAGATCCTCGCGCATCTGCAACCAACGCTCATCCAGATAACCCAATACCATACCCACCTGGCAGCAGAGTTCATCGGTCTGGATTTCGTAATCACAGGTCGAGCGTGTTTCAAAAATGAAGGGATAACATAGCTCTCGTATATCCGAGCTTTTGGACAAGGCCATTGTAATGCTTCCTGTGCTGCTGATGATCATCGCCAGGAAGTCTGCCAGCCCGCTTCTGGGCTGGCAATCCACCCTCAGCTATCCGCTAGCTGTTGCAGCATGCCTTGCAGATAGGCATTGAAGTCGAGAAATTTTTTCCCCTCTTCCGTGGTATTTTCGCGCTGATTTAATACCCAGGATGTCAGTGCGTTCTGTTGCTCCGGATCGAACAGCGTGTTGGCTTGGGAAACCATCTCTTGCAGACGCTGCAGATAATCAGCAAAAGGACCAAACAGGCTCGATAAATCGGTACCTGTATCGGCGCCGTTGACATCAGCTACCTCGTTCACCGATTGCGGTGTCGGCGCCTGGGTCGGCAATCCGGATGTCGCAGACCAGGAGTGGTTTTGTCGCAACTCGAGCGCCAATGACACAACCTGACTGTTATCCAAGTTCAATGATTTCGCTTGATCCAATGCCCCTGTCACATCACCGCCAAAGAAGCGTTCGGCCAGCGAGCCCATGTTCTCGACCAAAGCGCCAATGGAGGCTAGCTCGTCCTGGTTTAAATTGCCCTCAACGGCAAAACTAAACGAGGATGTGCGCGAGTAATAGACAGCATTTTGCTGACTACCGTTACGATGTGCTGCCGATTTATTGGATACAGCGTCGCTGTTTTTCATATCGCGCTCGGTATCACTGTAGGCCGCCAGGGCTTTGCGATGGGCGCCACTGCTATTCTGGTAACGCCAGCCCGATTGGTCATCAAACCGAATCGACACCTTATCCCCTTCCTTGGTCACCAAGTCCACACTCGCCTGATTGCGGTTACTCAAGGCGAGATCCAGCAAGGCGCCACTCTTGTCGATAGCAGGGGCCCCTTGGCTGAGCGGCTGGGTATCCGCGTTCGCCTCTTCCGAGCTGTTATCATTGCGACCAAACAGCTCATCTTCAAACTCTTTAAGCCCATGTTGAATTCGGTCGTAGCTCTTGGTGATGCCTTTGTCCAGATCCTCACTGAACATGCCCATGCCCTTTAGCTCATCGCGAGCTTGACCAAAGCCACTATCGATCCCCTTGCGAGCCTGCTCCAACAACGCATTGAGTTTGTCCTCATCCGCACCATCTGCCTGGGCCTTGCGGATGTAGCCAGTAACAAAACCCAAGACGTTTTTAGCGACCTTCTTGTAATCGAATCCCAGCGGATTATCTTCTGTCGGTACAACCGTCTCATCATCATTGGTCGCAGCGTTTGCTTTATCCGCACCACGAAATGATGTCTCGGCAAACGACAAGGTCTTGCTTAATGAGACATACAAAACGGATTGACCAACGCGCACGGGTTGAGTCAGGGCGACATCATCTCCACCCAGCCCGTTCTGGCCGGTTACGGCATGTTGCCGAGTGGCCGTGTCCAGCTGCCGACGCGGCAGCAAGGGATACTCTGAACTCTTTTCAACTTTCATTTTTCTGACTCCGACACTCCGGGATGATCAGGCTATCGGCCCAACAGCGCAAAACTTGACCAGCTTTTTCTGGACAATCCTTGAGTGCCGCATACAATTTCGCCCCTCCAGAAAGAATGCAGAGAGACAGAATGAGAACGTCATTGCGTGAACCCGAGGAATACCAGCAGCAACTGCGCGAAAAACAGCAACGCATGCAGGCTTTTTTTGCCGAATTCGCCGCGCCGCAGCTCGAGGTGTTTGCCTCAGCGCCGAATCATTACCGTATGCGCGCCGAATTTCGCGTCTGGCACGATGGCGATGACCTCTACTATGTCATGTTTGATCAGGCAACCCGTCAGCGCTATCGCGTCGATCAGTTCCCGGCTGGCAGTACGCTGATCAACCTCTTGATGCCTCGTCTACTGAACGCCATTCGCGAACAGAGCGATCTCAAGCACAAGCTGTTTCAGGTCGACTTTTTGACCACGCAGAGTGGCGATGCGCTTATCTCACTGCTGTATCACAAGAAACTGGCATCCAGCTGGAGCCATGCCGCACAGGCCCTGCGTGCGGAATTGAGAACCGAAGGCTTGAAGGTCGATATCATTGGCCGGGCCCACAAGCAAAAGGTGGTGCTGGAGCGCGACCACGTCATAGAACAATTACAAGCCGGGACTCGACAACTCAGCTATTTACAAGTCGAAAACAGTTTTACCCAACCCAATGCCATGATGAATGAACAAATGTTGGGGTGGGCACTGGATG
This sequence comes from uncultured Aeromonadaceae bacterium, assembly GCA_945957385.1. Lineage (GTDB taxonomy): Bacteria > Pseudomonadota > Gammaproteobacteria > Enterobacterales > Aeromonadaceae > Pseudaeromonas. The sequence continues at coordinate 31,964 of CAMFKP010000038.1, read as the reverse complement.
TAACACAGGGCGCGCGAGGCGATTTGCTGGAGCTCTACTGCGGGAACGGAAACTTTTCGCTCGCACTGGCGCCCAATTTCCGTCGTGTACTGGCCACCGAAATTGCCAAGTCATCGGTTGATGCGGCTCAATTTAATATTCGCGAGAACCACATTGATAACGTACAAATTTTGCGGATGTCGGCAGAGGAGTTTACTCAGGCCGTTCGTAACGAACGCACCTTTCGCCGGCTGGATGGCATCGATCTGGCCAGCTTTGAGTGCGAAACCATACTGGTCGACCCGCCTCGAGCCGGACTCGATCCTGCCACGCTGGCGATGGTGCAAGCCTACCCGCAAATCCTCTATATCTCGTGCAACCCTGAAACCCTACAGGACAACTTGCGCCAATTGACCCAGAGTCATGACATTGTCCGCTGCGCACTGTTCGACCAATTCCCGTTCACCCACCATGTAGAAAGTGGTGTCTGGTTACGTCGTAAGGCTTGTTAAGGGCCCAATAGAAACGGGCGGAGAGATCCGCCCATTGAACCTTGCATCTCAATCCCGTCAGGCAACCCGTTGTCTTGTCGCCTCAGGCTCCGCCGAGGTCACTAATGTGACCACGCTAGAGTCTGCAGGTTCGGCTATCTGGTAAAAGCGATTGACCATCTGCCGAACCGTGCAGGTGCAGCGCCCGCACTGAGTTCCGACTTTCAACTGCTGACGCAACTGGCGCATGCCAACACCGCCTTGCTGCAACAGGGATGCCACTTCACGATCCGTCACCCCTTGGCATAAACAGATATACATGGCCCATTCCTGATAACGATTATCATATGATAATAATTATCACCAAATGAAATGGCAAGCCAGCCGCTCATTTCTCCAACAATTTTCCGCTCTAATTCGCCCTTTCTCCTTTATTTCACCTCACCGCAGTGCTTAAGTTGAAATGTTGAATTTCTGTTACTGCTTTTGTGGTTAGGGTGAGGAGGCAAGATGCAAGGGGACAAACAGGTAATTCAGTTTCTCAATCGAGTACTGACCAGCGAGCTGACCAGTATCAATCAATACTTTCTGCATGCTCGCCTGTGGCGCCATCAGGGATTAAAAAAGCTCAACGATCACACCTACAAAAAATCCATTAAGGACATGAAACAGGCCGATGCCCTCATCGAGCGAATTCTGTTTCTGCAGGGTCTGCCCAACCTGCAGCAACTGGGCCACCTAAAAATCGGCGAAACTCCCGAAGAACAACTCAACTGTGATATGGCCTTCGAGCTGGAACAGATCCCGCTGTTAAAGCAGGCCATTGCTCAGTGCGAGCAAGCATCAGACTATGTCAGCCGCGATCTGCTCGAAAAAATACTGGAAGAGGAAGAAGAGTACGTAGACTGGCTGGAAACGCAGCAGCAGCTGATCGCCAGCACAGGACTCGCTAACTATTTGCAAAGCATGCTCGAGTAAGGAGAACTTGATGAAAGGTCAACCAGAAGTCATCGCCGCCCTCAATCGTTTGCTGTCCGGTGAGCTGTCCGCAATGGATCAGTATTTCATTCACTCCGAGATGTATCAGGATTGGGGGCTGAGCAAGCTGCATGAACGCATCGCGCATGAATTCGATGATGAAAAAGGACATGCCAAGGCCCTGATTGAGCGGATTTTGTTTCTGGAGGGCACCCCGGATTTGACGACGCGCGATCCAATCCAGGTAGGCAAAGATGTCCCCGAGATGCTGAAAAACGATCTACAGCTCGAATACGAGGTCGTCAACGCGCTACGCGATGCAATACGATTATGCGAGCAGAAACAGGACTACCAGACTCGTGAAATTCTGGAGCAACTGCTCGATGACACTGAAGACGATCATGCGTACTGGTTGGAAAAGCAATTACGGCTCATCGATCTCATCGGCTTGCCAAATTACCTACAGTCACAGATGTAAATCAGTCAAAAAAGGCGCCTTACGGCGCCTTCTTCTTATTCACTATATGCCTCTGGCAACGGCAGTCGCGCTACACCGGACTTCACCGCCGCTCGGGCCACCGCACTGGCCACCGACGGCAACAGCCGCGGATCCATCGGTTTTGGAATAACATAGTCGGGACCAAATGCAAGACTCTCCACACCCGCAGCCTGGACCACGTCAGCAGGTACCGCTTGATGCGCCAACTGCCGCAACGCCTCGACCGCGGCTTTTTTCATCTCGATATTGATTCGTCTGGCTCGCACATCGAGTGCACCGCGGAACAAGAAAGGAAAGCAGAGAACGTTATTGATTTGATTAGGATAATCAGACCGCCCTGTCCCCATGATCACATCGCTACGCACGTCACGGACTTGCTCCGGACTAATTTCAGGATCCGGATTGGAGCAAGCAAAAATCACTGGCTTTGACGCCATCGCGGCAACATCTGCATTGGAGACTAAATTGGGACCGGAGACACCTACAAATACATCCGCACCTTGCATTGCTTCATGCAGAGTGCGCGGGCCTGCATCATTAATGAATCTGGGCTTCTCGCCATTGAGATCTTGCCGCTCTGAACGTATCACCCCATGACGATCAATCATGAAAATGTGTTCGCGACGGGCACCACACGCAATCAACAAATCCATACAGGCGACACCCGCCGCCCCCGCACCCAGACAAACAATGCGGGCTTCATCCAACGATTTACCTTGAATTTCAAGCGCATTGAGCAACCCCGCCGCCGTGACGATGGCCGTTCCATGTTGATCGTCATGGAATACCGGCACATCACAACGCTCGATCAGCGCTCGCTCAATGACAAAGCACTCCGGTGCCTTGATATCTTCTAGGTTGATTCCCCCGAAGCTGTCGGCAATATTGGCCACGGTGCGGATAAAGTCATCGTTATCCTGGTGCGAGACTTCGATATCGATGGCGTCAATACCGGCGAAGCGTTTGAACAGCAGCGCCTTGCCCTCCATCACCGGTTTGGCCGCCAACGGGCCAAGATTACCAAGACCGAGAATGGCCGTACCATTGGTGATCACGGCAACCAAGTTGGCTTTGGCCGTATAGCGATACGCCTCTTCTGGATTTGCAGCAATTTCGAGAACCGGCTCCGCCACACCTGGACTATAGGCCAATGTCAGGTCATGAGCCGTTTCGGCGGATTTGGTCAGATGAATTGCAATTTTACCCGGAACCGGGAAAGCGTGATAATCCAGCGCTTGTTGACGCAGATCAGACATAGAGACTCCTTGGTGACGAAGGACATAACGATCCCCTCACGAGTGACATGCTGATCATAGTCTCCTCACACCCTCGAACAAGGGCTGTTCGAGTCCAGCGCTGAGAAATACTGTCTACTTTCGGTTATTTGATGAAACAACAAACACCACGCGTACGCTGCCCCTCATGCCAGCAGTTGCAAATTCGCTGCCTGTGTCATCATGTGGTTGCGCAAACATTACCTTGGAAACTGGTGGTGCTCCAGGATAGACGTGAAGCCAAGGCCGCCAAGAATACTCTACCGCTATTGCATGCCTGTTTGCCGCAGCTAACCGTCTGGACGGATCAAGAATTCAGTCAACATCAACCGCTTGACGCCTTGTTGAACGACTCCGATATCCAATGCGTGCTGGTCTATCCAGGAGAAACGGCCCAGGATCTCTCAGCGCTAGCAACCCAGCCGGAAGACCGGGACTATTGCTTTATTTTGTTAGATGGTACCTGGCGCCAGAGCCTGCACCTATTGCACAGCCACCCACGACTGGCAATGCTGCCCCGCGTTCGCCTGACCCCACTTCGCCCACCGGGTTACCATATCCGCAAAGCCCGTCGGCCAGACAGTCTGTCAACGTTCGAAGCCGCCGCCAGCCTGTTGGCATTCTGGGACCGGCCTGGGGCCAATGCCCTATTACGCAGTTTTGACCGCTGGATTGCCGACGAACTGGCACGCTTGCCAGAAAGCATTCGAGCACGCTATCCCGCCATCACCCCGTCCGAATAGCAGGCATAAAAAAAGCGTCCAACAGGACGCCTTTTTTGGATCGTCAGGGCAATTACTTCTTGGTGCCCAGAGCGCCGAAACGCTTGTTGAAACGATCAACACGACCGCCGGTGTCAACGATCTTCTGCTTGCCGGTGTAGAACGGGTGGCAGGCGGAGCAAACGTCCAGGCTCAGATCAGAACCGGTAGAACGGGTTTGGAATTCGTTACCGCATGAGCACTTGACGTTGATCAGCTTGTACTCTGGGTGGATACCTTCTTTCATGGAGAACCTCTGTATAGTAGGCCGTGTCGCCATCCAGCCTCACGCCGAACACCACACGAGTTGAAACGTATGTTTTTGAGGGTGCGAATAATATAGGATCGATCCCCTCAGTCGCAAGCCCGATCGCAGAAAAAACAGACAAGCCGTGACCAAAGAAACCGAGTTGCTCCTGCTGCGCATCGCGTTGCCCATACCGCTGCGTCGCACCTTTGATTATCTAGCTCCGGCACCACTGCCACCAGCGGGTTGTCGGGTGCGCGTCCCCTTTGGCCGACAATCCTTGGTTGGACTGGTGATCGACCACCCAGCCACCAGCTCGATACCCGTTGATCGTCTTAAAACCATCACCGAGATCCTGGATCCGGCGCCGTTGTTCCCGGCCGCCTTATGGCAATTGCTGCAATGGAGTGCCCGCTATTACCAGCACCCGCTGGGAGAGGTTCTGGACAACGCCTTGCCAGTGCTGTTGCGCCAAGGTGCACCTGCTGAGCGCCGCCCCTTAGAGAGCTGGCGACTGTGTGCGAACAGCAATACGGAAATCGCGGCGCGCGCACCGCGCCAGCAACAAGCATTGCAGCTGTTACTGGATGGGCCACTGAGTGCAGCAGAGCTGCGTGAACAAGGGATCGAGAGTGCCGTCATGCAACGGCTGGCTGATAAACAGCTGGTTGAAAAAATCGATCTGCTGGCCCTGCAGGAGGATTGGCGCGATACCCTGCTTGAGCACGAAGCGGATCGACACCAACTCAACACCGAACAAGCGCTGGCGGTCGCCACCATCACCCAGGCGCAAGGCGAGTTCGCAGCGTTCCTGCTCGATGGCATCACCGGCTCTGGTAAGACTGAGGTCTACCTGCAACTGATGGCCCCCATCCTTGAACGCGGCCAACAGGTGTTGGTTCTGGTACCTGAGATTGGTCTCACCCCGCAGACGTTGAAGCGATTTCGCCGCCGCTTTGCCGCCCCCATTCTCACGCTGCACTCGGCGATGAACGATCGCGAGCGTCTCGATGCCTGGCTGGCCTGTCGCAATGGCGATGCCGCCATCCTGATCGGCACCCGTTCGGCACTCTTTACCCCCTTCCGGTCATTGGGATTAATACTGATCGACGAAGAGCACGATGCCTCGTTCAAGCAGCAAGAAGGCTTCCGTTACCATGCTCGTGATCTGGCCATCCTGCGTGGCCGCCTCGAATCCTGCCCTGTGGTACTCGGATCGGCCACCCCGGCGCTGGAGTCACTACACAATGCCAGCAACGGTAAATATCAGCGCCTGACGCTGACCCGACGGGCCGGCGGTGCACAACCGGCACGTCAGGAGGTGCTGGATATCAAGCATGTGCCGCTGCTCGCCGGCATGGCCCCCCAATTGCAGCACCTGATGCAGCACCATCTGCAAGCCGGTAATCAGGTGATGCTGTTTCTCAATCGCCGCGGTTATGCCCAGGCACTGCTTTGCCATCAGTGTGGCTGGATTGCCGGCTGCGAACGCTGTGATGCCTATTACACCTGGCACCAGGGCAGTCGTCGCCTGCACTGTCACCATTGCGATAGCCAACGAGCGATCCCCCACTGCTGCCCCCAGTGTGGCAGCAATGAACTGGTGGGAACCGGTATCGGCACCGAGCAACTGGAAAGCGCGCTGACCCAGTTATTTCCGCAATGGCGAACCGTGCGGATCGATCGCGACAGCACCCGACGCAAGGGCGAGCTCGAGAGCCACCTGCAGGGCATTCGCGATGGCCATTACCAGATCCTGATTGGCACCCAGATGCTGGCCAAGGGACATCATTTTCCCAACGTCACCTTGGTCGGGTTGCTGGATGTGGATGGCGCCCTGTTCTCACAGGATTTCCGCGCGACGGAACGGCTGGCGCAACTCTACACCCAGGTCGCAGGCCGCGCCGGCCGCGCCAGCAAACCAGGACTGGTGGTGCTGCAGAGCCATCACCCTGAACATCTGCTGTTGCAAGATCTGCTGCACAATGGCTACGGTCATTTTGCCCGCACCTGCCTTGAGGAGCGCCGCATGCTGGGTCTGCCGCCGTTCAGCTTCCAGGCACTCTTGCGCGCCGAGGCGGTGCACAGAGAAAAAGTCGAGCAATTCATGCTGGATGCCGCCGGATTGGCCCAGCAAATCCGCGCGTTGCATCCGGGCGTCCTCTGTCTGGGCCCGATCTCAGCGCTGATGGAACGGCGGGCAGGCAAGTACCGGATGCAACTGCTGCTGCAGTCGGCACAACGACCGGCTCTGGCCCGCTTTCTGGAGCAGTGGCTACCGGCTGTCGAGCAGTTGAGCTCGGCACGACAGGCCCGCTGGTCACTGGATGTCGATCCCCAGGAGCTGTTCTGATGGTTCAGTAGAGCAAATCGGAACAGCCATTGAGCAATCGGGCCCAACCGCGGGTAAAGCGCAGCGGGGCAGCCATCACCGTCAGACAAAAACAGCCCTCGGCGCTGCGTGGCGCATGGCTTGCCGCCCCTTCCCAAAGCAGGAATTCGCCGGCACCCAAGTGCGCGCCCTGATCTTCAATTCCCCCGGCCAATACCACCGTCACTTCATAACCAGGATGGGAGTGCTCCGGAATCGCGGTTCCCGGAGCAATCGCCAACAGGCTGGTACGCTCCGGACCCGCGCCATCCAGCGCTAATCGCGCCCGACCAATCTTGCCAATACGCTGCCAGGGCGGAATAGTCAGGTGGCGCAGGGCGCGAGGTAGTGTCAGGGATTGCCCTTGCCACTGCAGCTGAGGCGGCGCTGGCTGGGGGGGCGCGGCCAGGCTCTCGGGTTGCGTCACGATCGATTCAAATATCGCATCCCACTGCTCCGTCGGCAGATCCGCGACCAGAGGAGTCTTGCTGTCAGCATGCCAGCTGTTGCGCGCCAGCCATGCCTCGTGGTCATGTACCTGTTGCTGGCAAGCAGGGCAGGCCTCAAGGTGGAGCGCCACGGCCAACGCCAACGAGGTCGGTAACTCGCCGGCGGCAAACGCCTGCAACCAGCCAATATCAGGGTGGTGACTAATCATGATGCGGTCCTACCTGCTCACGAAGTTTTTCCAGCGCCAGACGCAACCGGGATTTAATGGTCCCCAGCGGGACCTGCAATCGATCCGCCAGCTCCTGTAACGTCATCTCTTGCAGATAGACCCCCCGCACCACCTCCTGCTGTGCCGCCGGCAACAGATGGACATATTGCGCCAGCTGACGCGACAGAATCTGCTGCTCCCCCGGATCGCCGGCGGTCAAATCCAGCGCCGGCTCCAGCACCGGCCATAGATCCTCTGCAACCAGCTGCTCGCGGCTGTTCATCTGCCGCCGCAACATGTCAAAGCATTGGTTCCGCATCACGGTAAAGATCCAGGTCTGGGGGGAACCGCGTTCGGCCACGTAGAGGTGGGCCTTCTGCCACACAGTGAGCAACGTCTCCTGCACCAACTCCATCGCCTGGGCTTCCTGTCGCAGGTGGCGCAGGCCATAGGCTCGAATGCGCGGGGCAAAATAATCAAACAGCTGGCGGTAAGCGGCGCGCGAGCGCTGTTCGGCCACGGCACTCAGCCACTGCGCCAGTTGGTCAGAAGTGGGTTCGGATGGTTCCTGCGGCGTGCGCATCGGACTCCGGATAGGGGAAGAAGGTATGAGGTCAGTATACCCGAATGTTGTCTGTGCCATCGCTGCGCCACTACGCCAGATGCTCCTATCTAGCAGATACGCCCGCCAGCACTGCAGGGATCACTGGCTGCATTTTGCAAACTGCACTGTGATGCCGTCGCAGAATGCGCCTGGCCATCAATGGGGGCGCAGCGGCTCGTGCACCACCTCCATCAAGAAACGCAACGCATCGCTGCAATCGCCACTCTCCAGCAACGGCAACTTCTCCTCGCCGGCCAACGGCAGCACCTCCAGCCAGCGCTGCGCCACCCAGCAGGCATTCGACCACTCAGGTTGCGGATAATAGGCCGCAAAATCCGGATGATCGGCAAACAGCTCACCCAGCTTGCGTGCCAGTACATCCTGATCCGGCGCCAGTTCGGTGATCGCCCAGTTTGGCAGCGGCGTCACCTCGCCAAACATCAAACCATCCTCTTCAACCTCGATTCGGCTCAGACGATAACGCTCGATGCCCCGCACCGTGATCCCCAACGTCTCGTCCTCCAACTGATTGAAATCAATCACCTCCACCCGGGTACCCAACGATAACAGCGGCGTCTGTCCATCTTCCCGGGTCCGTCCCAGCAGGCAGAGACCAAAGCCCTGGACCTGACTCAACGCCAACAACCGCAGATAACGCGGCTCGAAGATCCGCAGTGGAATGATGCCGCCAGGAAACAGGTGGATCGATAACGGAAACAGGGGTAGGCGCATGGTTCCTCCTCGCGATGGCACTTTTAGTTCAGTACGGATACACACGCATTGCGGATCGCTGCCGGCGCTACAGATAGCCTTGACCCACAGCAAGCATAAAGCCGGCCAACACCCATCTGCCGGTCTAAGGTAGTCAGCCGCCGCTATTCAGAGTAAAATTTGCCCCCTTCGAATTTCGTACTGCATGTGTTTTTAAATTGGGTGGACAGAGATGAAAGAGCATATTCACCAGCTGCTGGAGCAGTGTGTGACCAACCTGATCGCCGCGGGCGTGGTGCCAGCCGATGTCGCCCCCCGCATTCAGGTGGATAACACCAAGGATAAGGCACACGGTGATCTGGCCACCAACCTGGCCATGCTGCTGGCCAAACCGGCCGGCAAGAATCCGCGTGAGCTGGCACAACACATCATCGACGCCCTACCGGCCTCCGAGCGCGTCGCCAAGGTTGAGATCGCCGGTCCCGGCTTCATCAATTTCTACCTCGACAGCCAATGGCTGGCGCGTCAGGTACAGGCGCTGGCCGCTGATCCGCGCCTCGGCGTAAAAGCGGCGACCCCGGCTCAGACCATCGTCGTCGACTACTCGGCGCCAAACGTCGCCAAGGAGATGGCGGTACACCACATTCGCTCGACCGTCATCGGCGATGCGGCCACCCGCACGCTGGAGTTCCTGGGCCACAAGGTGATCCGGGCCAACCACGTCGGTGACTGGGGTACCCAGTTCGGCATGCTGATCGCCTATCTGGAAAAGATGGAAAACGAACACGCCAGCGACATGGAGCTGGCCGATCTGGAAGCCTTCTATCGCGAGGCGAAGAAGCATTACGACGAAGATGAGGCGTTCGCCGAGCGCGCACGCGGCTATGTCGTCAAGCTGCAGGGGGGCGATGCCTACTGCCGCACCATGTGGAAGAAGCTGGTCGACCTGACGATGGCGCAAAATCAGCGCATCTATGACCGTCTGAATGTCAGCCTGAGCGCCAAGGATGTGATGGGCGAAAGCCTGTACAACCCGATGCTGCCGCAGATCGTCAGCGATCTGCAGGCCAAGGGCATGGCGGTTGAAGACGATGGCGCTCTGGTCGTCTACCTCGACGAGTACAAGGGTAAGGATGGCGAGGCCATGGGCGTCATCATCCGCAAGAAAGATGGTGGCTACCTCTACACCACCACCGACATTGCCTGTGCCAAGTACCGCGTCGAAACCCTGGGCGCGGATCGTGTGCTCTATTTTATCGACTCGCGTCAGCACCAGCATCTGATGCAGGCCTGGACCATAGCCCGCAAGGCCGGTTACGTGCCGGAACAGGTTTCGCTTGAGCACGCCGCCTTCGGCATGATGCTGGGCAAGGATGGCAAGCCGTTCAAGACCCGCTCCGGCGGCACCGTCAAGCTGGCCGAACTGCTGGATGAAGCCGAACAACGCGCCCGCGACCTGATGGCCAGCCGTAACAGCGAATTGTCCGCCGACGAGCAAGCCGAAGTGGTACATGCCGTGGCAATGGGTGCCATCAAGTATGCCGACCTGTCGAAGAACCGCACCACCGACTACATCTTCGACTGGGACAATATGCTGGCGTTCGAGGGCAACACGGCCCCTTACCTGCAGTACGCCTATACCCGTATCCAGTCCATCTTCCGCCGGGCCGGCGATGAGGCCCAGCCGGGCGCCGTGGTACTGGATGCACCGGCCGAAGAGGCGTTGGCGCAGAAGCTGATGCAGTTCAATGATGCCGTGCAAAACGTCGCCGCCAAGGGCATGCCACACCTGATGTGTACCTACCTGTACGAGCTCTCCGGTCTGTTCATGAGCTTCTACGAGGCCTGTCCGATCAACAAGGACGGCGTCAGCGCCGAGTTGAAGGCCAGCCGTCTGACACTGTGTGACGCCACCGCCAAGGTGCTGCGTCAGGGTCTGGATCTGCTGGGCATCCGGGTTCTGGAGCGCATGTAACATGAATCAGGATTACGTCCGCAAGGCTCGACCGCAGCGCGGTAAGCGCAAGCCAGCGTCCCGCTCCGGCGGGCGCCAGCCGTCACGACCACCGTTCCCGGTGTTCCGTGCCGTACTGGCCCTGGCGCTGCTAATCGGTTTCGGCGTCTTCCTTTACATCATCAAAGGCCGTGCCGGCGAGCCGAAACCGGAAACCGCCCCTGTGGTCAAGGCCAAGCCGATTCCGATCGAGGATCAGCGCCCCGCCAAAGAGAAGTTCGACTACATGACCTTGCTGGAAAACAAAGAGGTGAATGTCGATCTGCCCAGCGGCGCCTCGCCGACCGACTTGAGCGTCGATCCGGAACAGCAAAAACGTCTGCTGGCCCAGGCTGAAGCCGAGAAGAAGAGGCTGGAGCAGGAGCGGCTCAAGGCGCAGCAACAAAGTGGCGCCGCCGTGCTGCCACAAAGCGATGCCGAACGCGCCGCCGCGCTGCTGACCGGGCAACCGGTCAGCGATAAACCGGCACCGACCACCGCCACGGCAACGCCCGCCGCCGAGCCGGCAGGCCGCGGCTATCTGATGCAATGCGGCGCCTTCCGTACCAATGACCAGGCGTCATCGATGAAGCTGCGCCTGGCCTTCCAGGGCCACACCGCGCAAGTCGTGCAGGGTCAGGTCAACGGCAGCACCTGGTACAAGGTGGTGCTGGGACCGTTCGCCAGCAAGGCGGATGCCGAAGGGCAACGCGCGGCGATGAAAGCCAAGCATCTGGTAGATAACTGCACCATCTGGATGAAATAAACAACGGGCCTGCGGGCCCGTTCTGTTAATCGCGTCCATGCCGACCTGTCAACGATGACAGGGGGCAGGAAATAACTGCTGCGTGGTCGATGCCCTTATTTCCCACCACTGCAATAAAATTGCATAACCATATGATTTATATGTTTTTATTATTTAATTTCTGCACGGAAATATTATTTTCTGCAACAAGAACGCCTGCCAGCGAAATAAATCCCCTCTCCTGCTAGCGCAGCAGTAATTCGCTTGAAGTTGTCCGCGGCAGGCCCGCCGCGCCGGCGCCACCCTTGAAAACCCTTGCGCCCACCCCCATAACTGCACCCATGGCCCGGTGCACGGCACCGGCACATTCATCCGCAGCAAGCGAGGATTCACCGTGACTACAATCGTATCGGTCCGGCGCAATGGCCGGGTAGTGATCGGCGGCGATGGCCAGGTCTCTCTCGGCAATACCGTCATGAAGGGCAACGCCCGCAAGGTCCACCGCCTGTATCAAGGCAAGGTGCTGGCCGGATTTGCTGGCGGCACCGCCGATGCCTTCACGCTGCTGGAGCGTTTCGAAGCCAAACTGCAAGCCCACCAGGGCAACCTGGAGCGTGCCGCCGTGGCACTGGCCAAAGAGTGGCGCACCGACCGCGCGTTGCGCCGCCTGGAGGCGCTGCTGGCGGTGGCCGATGCCAGCAAGTCGTTCATCATCACCGGCAATGGCGATGTCGTGCAGCCGGAGCAGGATCTGATCGCCATCGGCTCCGGGGGGAACTATGCCCAGGCAGCCGCCCGCGCACTGCTGGAAAACACCGAACTCGATGCCGAGGAGATAGTACGCAAGGCGCTGACCATCGCCGGCGACATCTGCGTCTTCACCAACCACAACCACATTATTGAGGTGCTGGACTACGCGACCGCCTGACGCGGCCCGTACTCCGGTATCCGAGGAATCCCCATGTCCGAGATGACCCCCCGCGAGATCGTCCACGAGCTGGACCGTCACATCATTGGTCAGGCCGACGCCAAGCGCGCCGTCGCCATCGCCCTGCGCAACCGCTGGCGTCGTATGCAACTCGAGCCGGCCCTGCGCCAGGAGGTGTCGCCGAAGAATATCCTGATGATCGGCCCGACCGGGGTCGGCAAGACCGAGATCGCCCGGCGCCTGGCCAAGCTGGCCAACGCCCCCTTCATCAAGGTAGAAGCCACCAAGTTCACCGAAGTCGGCTATGTCGGCAAGGAAGTAGACTCCATCATCCGCGATCTGACCGATATGGCGATGAAGATGGTGCGTGAACAACAGGTGGAGAAAAACCGTTATCGTGCCGAAGAAGCGGCCGAGGAGCGCATCCTGGATGCGTTGCTGCCGCCACCGCGTGAAGGCTGGGGCAACGAGAAGCCGGACAACAGCCACACCCGTCAGATCTTCCGCAAGAAGCTGCGGGAGAAAGAACTGGATGACAAGGAGATCGAGCTGGAGCTGGCGGCCCCGCAGATGGGCGTCGAAATCATGGCCCCTCCTGGCATGGAAGAGATGACCAACCAGCTGCAGAGCCTGTTCCAGAACATGGGGCAGGGCCAAACCAAGAAGCGCAAGCTGAAGGTGCGTGAGGCACTGCAACTGCTGATCGACGAAGAGGCCGCCAAGTTGGTCAACCCCGAAGAGCTCAAGGAGCTGGCGATCCATGCCGTGGAAAACAATGGCATCGTCTTCATCGATGAGGTCGACAAGATTTGCAAACGTGGCGAATCGAGTGGTCCGGATGTGTCGCGCGAAGGGGTGCAGCGCGATCTGCTACCACTGGTCGAAGGGTGTACCGTCAATACCAAACACGGCATGGTCAAAACCGACCATATCCTGTTCATCGCCTCCGGTGCGTTCCAGATTGCCAAGCCGTCGGACCTGATCCCCGAGCTGCAGGGGCGACTGCCGATCCGCGTCGAACTCAGTGCCCTGAGCACCGATGATTTTGAACGCATCCTGACCGAGCCCAATGCGTCGCTGACCGCACAATACCGCGCGCTGATGGCCACCGAGCAGGTACAGGTCGACTTCACCAGCGAGGGTATTCGCCGTATCGCCGAAGCCGCGTGGCAGGTCAATGAGCGCACCGAAAATATCGGTGCCCGTCGCCTGCACACCGTGCTGGAGCGCTTGATGGAGGAGATCTCGTTCACCGCGGCCGACCACACCGGGCAGACCCATGTCATCGATGCCGATTACGTCAACGCCCACCTCGGCACCCTGATCGAGGATGAGGATCTCAGCCGCTACATACTGTAACGCCGGCGGCCGCCAGGCCGCCGATTCGCGATATCACTCGCAGCCTGCGGGGGTTTTGCTATGAAAAGCCCCCGCCTCTCCTTATACTTGTGCCACCTGTATCCACTTCGGTAAAAAGCCATGGAATACAATACCTCAGAACTTTGTGACACCTACGCTGATCTGGTCGACGTCGTCGAACCCATGTTCAGTACCTATGGCGGCCGCAACTCGTTCGGCGGCGTCATCACCACCGTCAAATGTTTCGAAGCCAACGGCCTGATCAGCGAACTCGTCAAAGAAAACGGGGTCGGCCGTGTATTGTTGATCGATGGCGGCGGCTCACTGCGTCGCGCCCTGCTGGATGCCGAACTGGCCACCACAGCGATGGAAAATGGCTGGGAAGGGATCGTCTGCTATGGCAGCGTGCGTGAAGTCGATGCGCTGGGTGACCTCGATATCGGCATCCAGGCCCTGGCCTCAATTCCGGTCGGTGCCGACGATACCGATGTCGGCGAAACCGATCTGCCGGTCAACTTCGGTGGTGTCACCTTCCTGCCGGATGACCATCTGTATGCCGACACCACCGGCATCATACTGTCACCGGAACCCCTGGATCTCGAGTGACCGCCGCTACAGTGCGCAGAAATAACAACGCCGGCAATCGCCGGCGTTGTGCTATCTAGCTGGGGTGCAATGGGGTCAGACTGCGTCTGCCATCTGATCCATCTTGCCAAGCAGGGCGCGCAAACGCTCTTGCCAGGCTTGATGATCATTGCGCAGTTGCTGGTTCTCATCCTTGAGCCGTTGGTTCTGAGCCTTCAGCTCATCGATTTCCATCTTCTGCAGCGCGATGTTATCCACCGCGGTCTGCACCTTGGCTTCCAGTTGTTCCAGTACTTCAAGCGACATAGTCATACCCATAGTTTCATTGATCTGTTTCGGGGCATCCCCGAGGCTCGAGCCCCCAGAATACCCCGAGCCGCCAGGCGCAACAAGGCTGCAGGCGGCATTGGCCGGGGATCCGGCATGCAGTTGCTGCTTTGCGCATCACTGCTACCACAAATAGAGCGCAAACAGGCCGGCACACACCAGCAACATCTGCCCGGCATAGCCGAGGTTCCACAGCAACAGGTCCCGTGCTCGCACTCGATAGCAGGCCAGTAACGCCAGATTTGCCCCTGACAGCGGCGTGGCACCGGTCGCCAGTCCCCAGGCCAGCAAGAAGGTCATACCCAGTAGCGTCGGATCTGGATCCAGATGCCACAGCAGCGGCGCCAGTGACGAAATGGTGATCAGCGGGTGCACTCCTGCGTAGGCGACCACCAGGATCAGCGAGAGTGTGAGCGTCGCTTCCAGCACACCATAATGACTGAAACAAGCCAGCAGTGGCGCCGGCGACCAAATTTGCGTCAAGCCATTGATACCGGCAGCCAGCAAGCCCGCCCCCAGAAACAGGACCATCTGGCTGCCCATCGCCGGAAAGCGCTCTGTCACTTGCCGGCGCAGCGCGGTCGTTCGCCCGGCAGACGGCATCAACAACAGTGACAACAGCGGGGCCGTCAGCGAAATAATGCCGACGATGCTCATCGCCGGCCACAACCAGTGGCCGACCATCACCAGCACGGCCAATAACCCCGGCAGCAACAAGGTGGCCAAGCGCAATGGATACCCTTCAAACCCCTCCACGCCCAGCCGGCGCACTTCCAGCGCCGTCAGCCCCATCGCCAGTAGCGAAGCCAGCACGCCGAACGGCAACAGCACACCGAAACGCATGCCCGGGGCATAGGTCATCGCCACCGCCATCGCAATAAAAAACGGCGACCAGAAGGCGGCACTGCAGTAGATACGACTGAGGAGAATCACCTGCCGCCGCTCCAGTCGACCGGCACGCGCCAGACGATCGCCGACCACGAACAACACCGACATGTTGATCACGGCGCCGAGCAGATTCACCGCCAGCAGCGTACTGGCGACACCGCGCCAGCCACGGGCTGAGCCAGAGGTGCGGCTCAGGGCGCCGGTCGCCAGATTCAGACAGCTGACGGCAGCAAACAGGGTGACCATATCCAGGTTCGACAACAACAGGCTGGACCATGTCAGCACGGCGCCATGCCACCATGCCACCGCCAGCATCAACAACGCAGAGAGATAAAGGATCAGGCATTGACGGCGGGCAGCGGTATCGAGACCAGGCCCCAGCAGCAGGGCCGCACTCCAGGCCAATGCCGCAGCGGGCCAAGGATTCCAGCCCAGATAGAGGTGGCCCAAATTTGCCAACCACATGCCGAGGATCAACACGCCGGCAACGGCGCGACTCATTCCCGGCCTCCGGGACGGCAGGCCGCCGGAGTCACTGTGGCTGGCCGCGGCCACCGGTGAGACATAACGCAGTTACAGCCCCTGGTTCATATCGAGCGACGGCTTGTCACAGCCCGGGGTGCCGACGACACGGGCCGGGACACCAGCCACTGTGGTATGCGGTGGCACCGCCTGCAGCACCACACTGCCGGCACCAATCTTGGCACCGCAACCAACTTCAATATTGCCGAGCACCTTGGCACCGGCGCCGATCATCACGCCTTCACGGATCTTCGGATGACGGTCACCATGCTCCTTACCGGTCCCGCCGAGCGTGACATTCTGCAGGATCGAGACATCGTTCTCGATCACCGCGGTCTCGCCGATGACGATACCCGATGCGTGGTCAAACATGATGCCACGGCCGATACGCGCCGCCGGGTGAACATCGACACCGAAGACCACTGAAATCTGATTTTGCAAAAACGTGGCCAGCGCGCGCCGGCCCTGATTCCATAACCAGTGGCTGACGCGATAACCCTGCAGCGCATGGAAGCCCTTCAGATAAAGCAGCGGCGTCGAGTAGAAACGCACGGCCGGATCGCGATCCTTGACTGCGCAGATGTCGGCGGCGACGGCATCGAGGATCTCGGGCTGGGCAGTCAAGGCCGTCTCGATCACCTCACGCAGCACCATGGCCGGCATCACGGCGCTGCCCAATTTATTCGCCAGCTGAAAACTCAATGCCGAACGCAGTGACTCATGGTTGAGAATCGTCGAGTGGAAAAAGCTGGCCAGCATCGGCTCTTCGGCGATCATCTGGGTCGCCTCGGCACGGATCTTGTCCCAGGTTACTTGCTTGATACAGCTCATAAATCATCCTTGCGCAGGCTGTGCAGTGGCATCAGGAGAGGCCGCTTCCGTGGTCAATACCGACATGGGATCCATGTGGATGATGATATCGGCATGCGGGAAGCGCTGGCGGATCGCCGCCTCAGCCCGATCGGATAACTCGTGGGCCCGCACCAGCGGCAGTTGATCATCCAGCTCCAGGTGCAGCTGAATGAACTTCATCTGTCCAGACTGGCGGGTACGTAAATCATGAATGCCATTGACGCCGGCAATCGAGGTTGCCAGGCGCTGAATGTCATCGCGCTCTTCATCCGGCAATTGACGATCCAGCAGGGTTTGCACGGCCTCGTAGCCAATCTGGATGGCTCCCTTCAAGATGTAGAGCCCCAGTAACATCGCAAACAGCCCATCGGCCCACAGCCAGCCCCATGCCGAGAGCCCGAGCGCCAGCAGAACGCCGGCGTTGAATAACAGATCGGATTGATAGTGCAGACGGTCGGCCTTGATCGCCTGGCTGTCGGTGCGGCGCACCACATAGCTCTGAAGCAGCACCAATACCAGCGTCAGCAACAGGGAACCCACCGTCACCCACAGGCCGAGATCGACGTTACGCATGGGTTCCGGAGCGATGAAGCGCGAGAAGCCGTTCATCACCAGCACCAGCGCCGAGCCGGTAATGAAGGCGGCCTGAGCCAGACTGGCCAGCGACTCGGCCTTGCCGTGACCGAAGCTGTGGTCATCATCGGCCGGTGCCAGCGCATAGCGAATGGCAAACAGGTTAATCAGCGACGCGCTGATATCCATCAGCGAGTCGGTCAGCGATGCCAACAGGCTGGAGGAACCGGTCAGCAACCAAGCTGCCAGCTTGGCAATGATCAGGATCCCGGCTGTGGTCGTTGAGGCCAGACCGGCCAGTGTTACCAGACGTGAATAGGAGTTGGAACTCACGGACGTCATCCCCGACAGGCGGCAGGCTTCCTGCCTGCGGATGTGAAAAGGATCACTATCATACCCGTTGCAGCCCCGAGGACAATCCCCGCACACAGCGGGATTCCCCTGCCGCCCCGGCTTGGGTATCCTTGCGGTCCCCGCCAGCGACAACGAGGTCAGGATGCTGCATATCGTACTGTTTCAGCCAGAAATTCCGCCCAATACCGGCAACATCATCCGGCTGTGTGCCAATACCGGCTACCGGCTGCATCTGATCGAGCCGTTGGGCTTTGCCTGGGATGATAAACGGGTTCGACGCGCCGGCCTCGATTATCACGAGTTTGCCGAGGTGCGACGTTATGCCGACCTGGCCAGCTGCCTGGCCGAATTGGGCGAGGGGCGAGTGTTTGCCTGTACCACCAAGGGGCAGCACTATCCGTCCGAGACGCACTTTGCCGCCGGCGATATCTTGCTGTTCGGCCCGGAGACGCGCGGTCTGCCGGCGGAGGTGATCGAAAGTCTGCCCGCCGAGCAACGTCTGCGCATTCCGATGCTGCCGCAGAGTCGCAGCATGAATCTCTCCAATGCCGTGGCGGTATTTGTCTATGAAAGCTGGCGTCAGCTCGGCTTTCCCGGTGCCCGTTAACCCGGGCACCTAGCGCCAGCCTAGTGCCAGCCACCGTTGCGGATCACGCCAACGGCCAACCCCTCGATGGAGAGAGACTGCTCCGCTAAATCGACGCGGATCGGCTCCAGCTCCTCGTTTTCCGGCAGCAACCAGACCAGTTGCCCCTTGCGTTCGAAGCGCTTGACGGTGACTTCGTCCTCGCCGACGCGTGCCACGACGACCTGACCGTTACGCACCTGCTCCGTCTTGTGTACCGCCAGCAAATCACCATCGAGAATACCGATGTTCTTCATGCTCATACCGTGTACGCGCAGCAGGAAATCGGCTTTCGGTTGGAACATCGCCGGATCGACCTGATAGTGGGCTTCAATATGCTCGCTGGCGAGGATCGGCTCCCCGGCCGCGACCTGGCCGATCAGCGGCAAACCGCTCTCCTCGTTGCTCTCGCTGTCATCCTGCAGCAACTGGATACCCCGTGAGGTCCCCGGCATGATGCGGATCACCCCCTTGCGCGCCAACGCCTTGAGGTGTTCTTCCGCCGCATTGGCCGACTTAAAACCCAGACGCAGGGCAATCTCTGCCCGCGTCGGCGGCATGCCGGATTCCTGCATGCACTCCTTGATCAGCTCGAGCACCTCGTTCTGGCGCGGGGTCAGATGTTTCATCGCATTCGCCTGTCTATTTATACAGAATACTGTGAGTATATACAGTCGTTTGCGCAAAGCAAGTCTTGAACGACCACGATCGTCGGCCGCGTCGTCACGACAAGTCGGGCCAGTTTTGGTATGCTGCTGCCGCATTATTTTCTGAGGGTCCACCTATCATGTCGTTTGGCTCACGCCTGGCCCGGGCCTTGTGCCGCCTGCCGATCCGTCTGCTCGTCAACCATCGCAGCCTGCCGGAAGATCCGGTCAGCCAGCTCGGACTCGATCCAGCCCGCCCCATCGTCTATGCCCTGAACACCGATTCACTCAGCGATCTGCTGACGCTGGAGCTGTGTACCCGCGAGTTGGGCTTGCCCAGTCCGTTTACACCGCTGACGTGGCAGGGACAGTCCCACCCGCGCTATGTCTGCCTCGACCGCACCCCGCTGCCGTTTGGCCTCAAGCGCCGGACGGCGCCCAACCTGGCGACGTTTCAGGAGTGGTTGGCTCTGCACCAGCATGACAGCCAACTCGACGTCCAGCTGGTGCCGGTCACCCTGCTCTGGCAACGCGCACCGGGCCGGGAACGCCGCCAACGGCTGCAGCCGCCACCGGCCAAGACACCGCATGCCCTGCACAAGGCGCTGATCGTGGCCCTGTATGGCCGTGAAAACCGCGTGCGCTTCTCGCTGCCAGTTTCGTTGCGCCAGCTGGTCAATGAGCTCGGTTACGATGAGCAGGTCGCGCACAAGCTGGCCCGGGTCGCCCGCATTCACTTTAGCCGCCAGCGCCAGGCCGCCAAGGGGCCGCGGTTACCGGATCGGCGGGCCCTGTTTAACGAGTTGCTGCGCAACGACAACATAGTGCAGGCGATCCGCGAACAGGCCGCCAGTGAGCAGGTTGACCCCGAGGTGATTCGCGCTCGGGCGTTGAGCTACCTCGACGAGATTGGCTCCGACTTCTCCTACTGCCTGATCCGTTTTCTCGACTACTTCCTCGGTTGGCTGTGGAACAAGCTCTACCGCGGTATCACCGTCAATGGTGGCGAGGAGGTGCGGCGCCTGGCGCGCGAGGGCCACGAAATCATCTATATGCCATGCCACCGCAGCCATATGGACTATCTGCTGCTCTCCTATGTCATCTACCACCAGGGCATGATGCCGCCACACATTGCCGCCGGCATCAACCTGAACTTTTGGCCCGCCGGTCCGCTGTTCCGCCATGGCGGTGCCTTCTTCCTGCGCCGCAGCTTCAAGGGTGACAAGCTCTACAGCACGGTATTTCGTGAGTACCTCAGTGAATTGTTCGCCCGCGGTTACGCGGTGGAGTACTTCACCGAAGGCGGACGTTCACGCACCGGCCGTCTGCTGCAGCCGAAGACCGGCATGATTGCGATGACGCTGCAGGCCCAGCTGCGCGGCGTGCGCCGGCCACTGACGTTCGTGCCGGTCTACCTGGGCTACGAACACGTCATGGAGGTCAACACCTACCTCAAGGAGCTCAAGGGCAGCCGCAAGGAGAAAGAGAACGTCTGGCAGGTGATCGGCATCCTCGGCAAGCTGCGCAACTTCGGCCGCAGCTTCGTCAACTTTGGCGAACCACTGACCCTGCATCAGTTCTTGCAACACCAGGTGCCGCAGTGGCGCGACGACATGGATCCCAGTGGCCAACATAAACCAGCCTGGCTGGGTGACACCGTCGATCAGCTGGCCCGCGATCTGATGACGCGCATCAACGATGCCGCCGCAGTGAATGGCCTGACGCTGAGCGCACTGGCGCTGCTGGCCAGTGATCGCCAGGCATTACCACGCGATGCACTGGTGGCCCAGATCGATCTCTACATCCAGCTGCTGCGACGCGTCCCCTACAGCCCGTTCAGCTCGGTACCCGAGCTGCCAGCCGCCACCCTGCTGGATCAGGCGCTGGAGCTGAACAAGTTCCAGGTCACCGAGGATCGCCTCGGCCAGATCATCAGTGTCGATCGTTATCAGGCCATCCTGATGACCTTCTACCGCAATACCATATTGCACCTATTCGCCCTGCCGGGCCTGGTCGCCACCCTGATCGAACGGCATGAAGGGATCGATGAGGCCGGCCTGCTCGCGGCCTGCCAGCCGCTCTATCCGCTGATGCAGCGTGAACTGTTCCTGCGCCAGGAGGTCTCGGCCCTGCCGACGGCCATTGCCGAGCTGCTGGCCGCGCTGCAACAGGAAGGTCTGATCGAATACCGCGCCCAGGGCTACTGGGTCTGCGCCACCGAGCAGCAACGCCTGCTGTTGCTGGCACAGAGCATCCAGGAGACGCTGCAACGCTATGCGCTGACGCTCAGTCTGCTACAACGCAACCAGCAGATCGATGGTGAACAGCTGGCCGCCGACAGCCAGATGATGGCGATGCGTCTGGCGACGTTGCATGGCATCCATGCGCCGGAGTTCAGCGATCAGTCACTGTTCCGCACCCTGCTGCACTCATTACGTCAGCAAGGCGTGGTGCAGGGCGACGCAGAGGCTCCGCTGCAGGTCGACGCCGCTGCGGTCACAGCGCTGCTGGCCACCTTGCTGCCGCTGCTGCCCGATCCGGTACGCCGGACAATTCAGCATCTGGGTTAACATCGATTATTACCTGTCAACGATGACAGGGGGCAAAAAATAACCTCGTCCGGGGATCCCGCACGAGGTTATTTATTCATCACACTCTGCTTGCCGTTATTTCCAGTGGTGATAACAAAAATAATAATTTATTGATTTATATAATAAATTTATTTAAATCATGCGGATTTAATTATTTATACCAACCTGATAACCCTATATCCAACCCGCGTGTGGTTATTTATTTCTCCTGCCTACAACAGACTGAGCGCGATGCCGATAAAAATCACCGCACCGACCCGGTTGTTGCCAAGAAATGCGCGAAAACAGGCATCACGTTCACGCCGCCGGGTCGACCAGGCCTGCTGGATAAACAACCCGGCGCACACCAACAGCGCCACGCTAAACGGCCAGCCAAGTGCCGCCAACCAGCCGACCAGCACCAGCGCCAGCAGCATCGCCGCCTGCAGCGCGACTATGATATGCCGGTCATGGCGACCAAACAGAATCGCGGTCGATTTAACACCGATGCGCAAATCATCGTCGCGATCCACCATGGCGTAGTAGGTGTCATACGCCACGGTCCATAGCGCATTAGCCAGAAACAGCAACCAGGTGACGAGGCCGAGCTGCCCCTGCACCGCCGCCCACGCCATCGGAATCGCCCAGGAGAATGCCAATCCCAATACCAGTTGCGGCAGGTGCGTGATGCGCTTCATAAACGGATAGACCACCGCCAGCAGCAAGCCGACCAGCGACAGCAGTATGGTATAGCGGTTCAACGTCAGCACCAGGGCAAACGCGGCCAGTACCAGCACACCAAAGAAGGCCAATGCCTGGCGACCACCCAGCCGGCCCGCGGGCAGTGGCCGCGCCGCGGTGCGTTTGACGTGGCCATCGACATGCCGGTCGGCATAGTCGTTGATCACACAGCCGGCCGAGCGCATCAACCAGACACCCGCAACGAACACCACCAGCAACTGCCAGCCCGGCCAGCCACCGGCGGCCAGCCACAGCGACCACAAGGTGGGCCATAACAACAACAGGGAACCTATGGGCTTATCCAGCCGCGCCAGCTGCCAATATGCTTGCCACTGTAACACTGCCTCACTCCTGCTCACTCTGCTCCTCCGTGCCGGCATACAGGGGGGCGGCCGGCAAAAACAGTTCCATCACGCTCAGCGACCCGTTGTCCAGCTGCCAGCGGCAGCGGCGCGCCCACAGTGCGTGGCCGACCGGTTGTCCCAACGCCGCTATCGCCGCACGCCAAAATGCCGAGGCCGCCAAGTCGGCATATTCCAGGGCGCCGCGCTGCAACTCGGGATGAGCAAACAACCACTCCCCCAGCGGCTGCTGCCCCAGCTGCGACAGCTCGGGACAAGCCTGCAACAGGGCGGCATCGATCTGCGTCAAGCCCCAAATCCATGCGGCCCCATCCACCGAGAGTAACACCTGGCGTAAGCCGGCATCCGCCGTCACCGCCTCTTGCAGACAGTGCAATGCAAATGCACCCGACTGGCGGCGCAGGCGTGCCGTCAGTGAACCGCGTTCCTGCAACCAGCTGGCGGCCGGCATCGCCACCGGCGGCTGTGATTGCCAGGCGATCGCCGCGATGGCCTGCAGGATCGACTCCGTTGATGGCGGAAAGGACACCACTTCGTTCACAGACTCCGGCAAAAAAACTGAACTTGTCACCTCAATCCATCCACAATACTAGGAAGCTTGTCCTTGACGGCCAACCAGCCGCCTTCAAGAATGGGCACTACCCCGTTTTTTTCAGACCCACAGGATGCCTTATGTCGCTGTTTCGATCCCTGCTGCTGCTCTGCCTGTTACTGCCCTGCGCCGCCTTTGCTTCTGAAGGGGGGGAAGGCGGCGGCGAAGGCGGCGAGGCCGCTGCCCCAAGTGGCATCGGTTACTACACGCTGGATCCGGAGTTCATCACCAACTACTACACCGAAGGCCCGACACTCGGCTATGTGCGCGTCAAAGTTGATCTGATGGTCGACAACGCCGCCGATATCGAGCTGCTCAAGCGCCATGAGCCCCTGCTGCGGGACGCCATTACCGGCCTGCTCGCTGATCAGACGCTGGAGCAGGTGCGCAGCCAGCAGGGGCGAGACGACCTCAGAGCGCGTTGCAAGAAAGCCGTCGAGGCGTTGCTGACCAAGGAGGAAGGCCGCGCCGTCATCCGCGACCTGCTGTTCACCAACTACCTGTACCAATAAGCCTCAGGCCGCCGGCATCCGGCGGCCATCCAACCAACCATGCAGCAGACCAATCGCCAACCCGGCCAGGTGTGCGGCATTGGCCAAATTGGTGCCCAGCACGCCGCTAAAGCCAATCGCCACCCATACCAGCATGAACATGAAGAGGCCGTCCGGCAGCTGCAACTCACCCTCGGGGTGACGTTTGCCGAGCATCCAGACATAACCCACCAGCACATTGACCACCGCCGACAAACCACCAAAGTCGGGGCCTGACGCCAGGAATTCACACAGGTTGGGAATCGCCGCCCCGACCAGCAACAGCAGCAACAGCTTGCTGGTGCCGAGTTTGCGCTCGATCATGCCGCCCAGGTACCACCACCACATCAGGTTGAAGATCAGATGCAGCGGCGTGAAGTGCAAAAAGGCCGGAGTGATGAAACGCCAGATCTGCCATCCCGTTAACTGCTGCAGCGTGGGATGGAACGAGAGGGCGCCATAAATGTCCAGGCCAATAAACTGCAGCCCGAACAATCCCAGACACAGCACGATCACCAGCAACGTCAGCGGACCGGCATGGATCAGGAACTGGGCACTCAGGCTGTGATGCCCGGCTTGGTAATCGATGCGTTGATTCGGTGTGCCGCTCTGCCAGGAGGCCTCGGCGTAACGCGGATGAAACGGCTCTTTGAGGAAGCGCTTGACCTCTACTTCCGCCTCGGCGATCCGGCTCTCGTCGGCTAACCAGACGGTCAAGCCGGTTTCCGACTGCGTCAGTTCACAATGCAGGCCGCGGCTTGCCAGATAGTCGGCAAAGCTCTGTGCCAGACGGGCATCATTGATGACCAGCAACTGTTTCATGCCCCGACATCCCCCTGCATCACTGGAAACGCCAGTTTCCAGCCCTCGAAACCGCCATCGATGCTGTAGACAGTCTCATACCCCTGCTGCACCAGATACTGGGCCGCCCCCTGGCTGCTGTTGCCGTGATAGCACATCACCAGCACCGGCACATCAAACTCGGTCTCGCGCATGAAGTGCAGCAGGGTGTCATTGGTCAGGTGAAAGGCTCCGGGCGCATGGCCGGCACGAAAACTGGCGGCATCGCGGATATCGACAAGGCGCACCTTGTCCTGTTGCAGCAGGTCGGCTGCGGTAGCAAGAGAGATGCGTTGGAACTCGGACATAGGTCACTCCGGTCGGGGAGCCAGACAGCGGCTCCGGAATCGCACCAGTGTACCCGATTGTTAAAAAAAAGATCACCCGTTACCGGGTGATCCTTCGTTCGTTACTACAGGGTTCTGCATCACGGCATCAGCCGCCGAGGTAAGCCTGGCGCACCGCCGGGTCGGCTAGCAGCGCCTCACCCGTGCCTTCCAGCACCACACGTCCGGTTTCGAGCACATAACCGCGATCGGCCAGCTTCAATGCCTGGTTGGCATTCTGTTCAACCAGAAAAATCGTCATCCCGCGTGCGCGCAAGCGTTCGATGATTTCGAAGATCTGCTGGATGATGATCGGCGCCAAGCCCAATGACGGCTCATCGAGCAACAACAGTCGCGGTTTGCTCATCAACGCCCGGCCAATGGCCAGCATCTGCTGCTCACCGCCCGACATGGTGCCGGCACGCTGGTGCATCCGTTCGCGCAACCGCGGGAACAGTTCGTACACTTCTTCCAGCAAGCGCTGCTGCTCCTGCTTGTCATCGACAAAAAAGGCGCCCATGTAGAGGTTTTCCTCTACCGTCAGGCGACTGAAAATCCGCCGCCCTTCCGGCACGATGGCGATGTCGCCGCGCATGATCTTCGACGTATGCCAGGTCGAGATATCCTGATCCTCAAACCGGATCTGGCCACTCTGGGGCTTGGGATCACCACACAGCGTCATCAGTAACGTGGTCTTGCCGGCACCGTTGGCGCCGATCAGTGTCACTATCTCACCCTGGTTGATATGCAGGCTGACATCATGCAGCGCCTGAATCTTGCCGTAGAAGGTAGAGACATTCTTGAATTCCAGCATCGGATACCTCAAAACTCGCCCAGATAGGCCTTGATCACGGCCGGGTTGCTCTTCACCTCATCCGGCTTGCCATCCGCCAGCGGACATCCCTGATTGACGACATAGATATGGTCAGAAATCTCCATGACTAGCTTCATGTCGTGCTCAATCAACAGCACCGAAACCCCAAATTCATCACGCAGTTGACGAATCAGCTCGTCGAGATCGTGGGTTTCTTTCGGATTCAAACCCGCCGCTGGTTCATCCAGCATCAGCAGCTTGGGTTGAGTGCACATGCAGCGGGCGATCTCCAGACGGCGTTGCTGGCCATAAGCCAGCCCGGTGGCCGGACGATTCGCCAGCTCGGTCAACCCGATGCGATCCAGCCAGTAGGCGGCACGATCCAGTGCCTCCGCCTCGGCACGGCGGAACGCCGGCGTCTTGATGATGCCCTGCAGGAAACCACCGTGCATATGCCGGTGTTGGGCCACCAGCAGGTTTTCCAGTGCCGTCATCTCTTTGAACAAGCGGACGTGCTGAAACGTCCGCACCACGCCCTTGCGGGCAATCTCATGCCCCGGCAGGCCCTGAATCTCTTCGCCGGCATAACGGATGATGCCTTCCGTTGGACGGTAAAATCCGGTCAGGCAGTTGAAGACCGTAGTCTTGCCAGCGCCGTTCGGGCCGATGATCGAGACGATCTGCTTTTCCTCAATCTCCAGCGCCACCTTGTTGACCGCAACCAGGCCACCAAAGCGCATTGTGAGATCCGAGACTTCCAACATCTTGCTCATTTACGCAACTCCATGTGCTGACGGGTCATCGGCAACAGGCCCTGCGGCCGCCACAGCATCATCAGCACCATCAACAGCCCGAACATCACCATGCGGTATTCGTTGAATTCGCGCGCCACTTCCGGCAACACCGTCATCACGATCGCAGCCAGAACGATACCGAACTGCGATCCCATCCCGCCCAGGACGACAATCGCCAGAATGATCGCCGACTCGATGAAGGTGAAAGACTCCGGACTGATAAAGCCCTGGCGTGCCGCAAAGAAACTACCGGCAAAACCGGCAAACGCGGCACCGATAGCAAAGGCGCTGAGCTTGATCACGGTGGGGTTCAGACCGAGGGAACGGCAGGCAATTTCGTCCTCACGCAACGCTTCCCACGCCCGCCCCAGCGGCATGCGCAACAGGCGGTTAATCACAAACAGCGTCAGCAGGACCAACACTACCGCCATCAGATAGAGGAAGATGACCTTGTGATCGGCTACATACTTGATACCGAAGAATTGGTGGAAGGTTTGCCCACCCTCCTCGGCCTTGCGTGCAAACTCGAGGCCGAACAGCGTCGGTTTCGGAATACCGGAGATGCCATTCGGGCCACCGGTAATGGTATTGAGGTTATTCAGCAGGATGCGGATGACCTC
This sequence comes from uncultured Aeromonadaceae bacterium, assembly GCA_945957385.1. Lineage (GTDB taxonomy): Bacteria > Pseudomonadota > Gammaproteobacteria > Enterobacterales > Aeromonadaceae > Pseudaeromonas. Next base: position 4,804 of record CAMFKP010000038.1, on the reverse strand, counting down.
ACCAAAACCCAGCGTCACAATCGCCAGGTAGTCGCCACGCAGACGCAGCACCGGGAAACCGAGCAGGAAACCGAAGCCGGCCGCCAGCAAGCCTGCCAGGGGCAGCGCCTCCCAGAATCCCAGACCGAAATACTGATTCAGCAGCGCATAACCGTAAGCGCCGACGGCATAGAAACCGACGTATCCCAGATCCAGCAATCCCGCCAGGCCAACCTGAACGTTCAAGCCCAGACCCAGCATCACATAGATCAGCGTCAGCGTTGCCAGATCGACCACACTCCGGCTGGCAACAAACGGTAATGCAATCAGCAACAGCAGCATGATCAGCGAGCCAACGCGATACAGATTCGGTTGTTCGCTCTTGCTGGGCAGCACCAGCTTGGGCGTCCGGGCGCTCACCCCGGCAAACAGACCCAGAATCTGATCGCGAAACAGCTGGAACAAAAACACGATGGCGGTACCGCACAGGATAGCGACACCATTGTGCTGCAATTGGCTGACAACCGTCAGACCAATCCCCTCGGCTTGCATCTGGAAGCCGAATAGCCACAACGTCAGCAGCAGGGTCAGGCCCGCGGCAATAAAGGCAGGTTTGAAATGCATCATACCTTCTCCACTTCCGGGCGACCGAGAATGCCGGTCGGCATGAACAACAGAATGCCCAGCAGCAGCGCGAAGGCAACGACATCCTTGTACTCCGAGCTCAAGTAACCAGAGGTCAGCGCCTCGGTCACACCGAGGATCAACCCACCGATCATGGCGCCAGGGATTGAACCAATGCCACCGAGCACGGCCGCAGTGAAGGCTTTCAGACCAGCCATGAAGCCGATCGATGGATTGATGACACCGTAATACATGCCCAGCAGCACACCGGCAATCGAAGCCAGAGCCGCCCCGATGACGAAGGTCAGCGCGATAACATTATTGGTGTTGATACCCAGCAGGTTGGCCATCTTGATGTCTTCGGCACAGGCACGGCACGCGCGGCCCATCCGGGAACGACCAATGAACTGCGTCAACCCGTACATGGTAATGAAGGTCACGGCGAAGATGATGATCTGCATCCACGACAAGCTGGCGGCAAATTGCTCCGGACCAAACTCGATACCACCACTCACGATGGCCGGCATGGCGATATCCCGTGAGCCTTGAGCAAAACGCACGACATTCTGCAAAAAGATCGACATACCAATCGCAGAAATCAGTGGAATCAGGCGGTTGCTACCACGCAACGGGCGATAGGCCACCCGCTCTATCGTCCAGCCAAAACAGCTGGTGATAATGATCGAGACCACAAATGCCGCCCCCATCAGCAGTACAGCACTGTCGATGCCCATCATCATCAGCACCGCCATCACCATGAAGGCCACATACGAGCCAATCATGTAAATTTCACCGTGCGCGAAATTAATCATGCCGATGATGCCGTACACCATGGTGTAACCGATGGCGATCAACGCATAAGTGCTACCAATGGTCAGGCCATTGAGCAGCTGTTGGATAAAATAGAAAAATTGTTCAGACATAACGAATTCCTGTGCACCCGACGGATTCAGGTGCGCCCCGTTGCCACGAGACGATAAATGAAGGGGCGGCTTGCTGCCGCCCCTTCACCGATGACGCAAATGCGCTTACTTCAGGGTGGTAGAGGAACCATCCTTGTGCCATGAGAAGACGCCGAACTCGAAGCCCTTCAGGTCACCCTTGGCATCCCACTGCAGATCGCCCATCACGGTCGGCGTCTTGCCTGCCTTCAAGGCCTTGGCAACGGCGGCCGGATCATCCCCTGCCTGCTTGATACCGGCGACCAGAGATTGCACCGCGGCATAGGTCGTCCAGATGAAAGGACCGGACGGATCCTGTTTGTTGGCCTTCAGGGCTTCAACCAGCTTGGCATTGGAGGCTTCTTGATCATAGCGCTTCGGCAGAGTGACCAGCAGCCCTTCGGAGGCCGGACCGGCAATCGCCGAGATATCCTTGTTACCCACCCCTTCCGGGCCCATGAACTTCGCCTTGAGGCCCTTTTCAGCCGCCTGACGCAAAATCAGACCCAACTCAGGGTGATATCCGCCGTAGTAAACGAAATCGACGTTATCCTTCTTCAGCTTGGCGATCTGAGCAGAGAAGTCCTTATCACCAGCCGTGATCCCTTCAAAAGAGACGACATTGACACCGGCTTTCTTCAGCTCGTCGCGGACGCTGGTCGCAATCCCTTCACCGTACTGCTTCTTGTCATGAATGATGGCAACGGTTTTCGGCTTAACGCTGTTGATGATATAGCGCGCTGCGGTCGGGCCCTGATCGCTATCCAGACCGATGGTGCGCATGACCATCTCATAGCCGCGATCGCTGACCTTGGGGCTGGTTGACGCAGGCGTGATCATCAGGATGCCTTCGTCCTCGTACACGTCAGAAGCCGCCAGTGTGCTGTCTGAGCAGAGGTGACCGACGACGAACTTAACGCCATCGTTCACAATCTTGTTCGCTACCGCGACCGCTTGCTTCGGATCGCAGGCATCGTCGTATAACACGGCTTCAATTTGCTTGCCATCGATGCCGCCAGCCTTGTTGATCTCTTCAACGGCCAGCTTGCCACCTGCAAACTCCATGTCACCGTATTGGGCAACTGGGCCCGTTTGGGGACCAGCAATGGCGATCTTGATGGTGTCAGCGGCGACAGCCTGAGCGGCTACAGCTGACAAACCGACCGCAACGGCGGTCGCCAGCACATTCTTTGTCCATTTACTCATGTCACTTCCCTCTGATTCTTTTCGATTATGTGCTTTACGCTATTTGGTAGAGTCTGCTGTGATTCAGTGACCCTTACAGCGTTTTCTATCATTGCGCCGTAAGTCACACAAGAGAGGGAGTTGAAAATTTTCTTTTATAATTCAGTCAATTACCATAGTAATAAATCTGACAAAATCGACAACGACAGAAGTAAAAACCAAACAACCAAAAATAACGCCAGATTATTCTGAAACAAAAAGGACAAAAAGCAGGATATTAATCTACTAGCAACCGTCATTTTATGAGCAGCAGCCAGGGGTGAGTTATCCGTCCAAATGGCACCTGTTTCGGGTTTTTCGCCTATATTCAACGACAAATAGAAGCATGAGAAATATCTCTCAGCTTTCCGGTACAATATCTGCTAATTTCTGCAACCCTTTTCATACTGGAGATTCCAGATGGCTACCATTAAAGATGTCGCGGCTCGCGCCGGGGTTTCCATCTCGACCGTTTCTCATGTTCTGAACCATACGCGCCGTGTCAGCGAAGAGGCGACACGTAACGTGCTGGAAGCTGTCAGCGCCCTCAACTATGCCCCGAATTCGGTGGCACGCAGCCTGAAGGTCAACAATACCCGCACCATTGGCCTGCTGGTGACCGCCAGTGCCAACCCATTCTTTGCCGAAGTGGTTAAAGGCGTCGAGGACTACTGTTTCAATCAGCGCTACAGCCTGATTCTGTGCAATACCGAGAATCAGCTTGAACGCCAGCGCCACTATCTGCGCATGTTGATGGAGAAACGGGTTGATGGCCTGCTCGTCATCTGTACCGATCTGGATGACGAAATCCAGACCCTACTGCGCAGCTACCAGCATGTGCCGCAGGTCGTCATGGACTGGGGCGGGCGTTGCGACTTTGCCAACGTCATCAATGACAATGTGCGAACCGGTGCCTATCTGGCAGGCAAGTATCTGGTTGAACAGGGTCACCGCGATATCGCCTGCATTACCGGCCAGCTGGCCAAGCAGACGACACAGCTGCGCCTGGATGGGGTGCGAGATGCGCTGGCCGAGGCCGGCCTGGCGCTGGCACCAGACAACATTCTGGAAGGCGATTATGAAATGCAAAGCGGCTTCGATGCGATGCAGCGCCTGATCGCCCGCACGCAGCGACCAACGGCGGTGTTTGCATTTGACGACCCGATGGCCATCGGCGCCATCTGTGCAGCCACGCAGGCCGGACTCCGCGTTCCGGAGGATATCTCGATGGTCGGGTACGATGATGTCGAGATGGCTCGCTTCTCCAGCCCGCCGCTGACCACGATCCGTCATCCGAAGGCCGAGCTCGGTGCCCATGCGGTTGAACTGCTGGTCAGCCGGATCCGCAACAAGGAGCAGAGCGCAGAAGCGGTGGATGTACAACCGGAACTGGTCATTCGGCACTCGGTTGCCGCGCCGCGCACACGCTGATCATTGACCGGCAACCCACAAAAAGGGCGGTTAATCCGCCCTTTTTCACACTGGCTACCGATGTGCCATCACACCAGATACAGCTCAGGCATCACTGCCGTCGGCTGCAGGCTGCGCCTTGTCCTGAAAATAGGCCTCAAGCTGACGCAACTCGTCCAGCGCCTCAAGCTCAATGTAGGGCCGGAACACGAACAACACACGTGACACAACGCCATAGACCATGGGCTTGGTGATCGAACACCCCGGAGACAGGGTGTGCTGATAGGCCGGCCAGAAGATCAGAATCTGCTTCATAATATGCAGCAGTGCATCCAGATCGGCGTCGCTGGCGTTGAGGATGCCCTGCAACCTCAGCCCCTTGATATGGCGGGACATCAGGCCATATACCGGTTCCTGTATCTGACGATACTTTTGCGCCAGCACGACATCACGGCTGAGGATATCCGGCAGGTTTTCGTAGATGAAGCGGAATTGCCACATCAATCCCACGACCGCTTCCAGATAACGCAACGTAGTGCGCAATCCCCCAACACTCTCGCTACCACTGTCATCATCCAGGCCAAATAACAGATTCAGCTGTTCGGCATAACGATCGAAGATCGCCT
>CAMFKP010000037.1 GCA_945957385.1 uncultured Aeromonadaceae bacterium | reverse complement strand
GGATGCCCGGAAAACCTTAGCGTACGATTTTTTCCGAATTCTGCGGGCTCCCCTTGATCGGTGATTATACAGATTCGAATCAGCCACTAACGCTGCGGGCGTTATACCAACTTACTCCATTCTTCTCGATGTTCTTCGCGCAAAGAACGCACAATCGGGTTGTACTTTGTTCGAACAGCTGCAACTGCAACGTCATCATCAGCATCCAAAGCTGATCTTTCTTGATGCAAACGGCTCCTTTCCGCCAAGAGACTATTGATTAACTCCGAGTCTGGTATCGCCTTTCCCTTTTCTGCATAAATTTTTGTCGTATAAATGGCCATCAGATCGTTGATTACTTCCCTGGCACATTCAAAGTTGATCGATTGTTCCTGCGTCCAGCCCATGCCTAAAACCTCCAAATTTTTAGCCGCTAAAGTTTTCCTGCTCATTCCAGACCAAACATCAGTGACAGATCTGCCTGGCCCCTTGCTCTGACGACCATAGCCGATACTCAAAGCGATCTCCATTTCCAGAAATCGGTAAAGACTGACACACCAGCGGTCTCTTGTTGCTGGGCCTGCTTGAATGGTCTTGGCCAGTACGACAATAGATCGTCACAGTTATTAATTCCGTTATACCGGTTGTGCCGTGAGCCGAATCACCGCTATTATCGGCTCATTGTGTGAGCCGAATGTGCGTTCGATTCGGCTCGTCTGGCGTGATCTTGTAACCGAAAAGGACTAGGCAAGCAGATGACAGCGAACTGGATCTGGCAACAGCAAGGCTGGCCGCACTTTTGCTGGCAGGATGAACCGCTACAGCCACGGTTGCGGGCAGCGCAACGCAATCTGGGGCTGCTGCTGGGCACTCATTCCGCTCACGGCTCTACGCTGGCACAACAAGACCAGGCGCTCGATACGCTGCTAGCGAATATCCTCGCCTCCTCGGCCATTGAAGATGAACGGCTCAATGCCCAATCGGTACGTTCATCACTGGCCCGCCGGCTTGGCGTATCCGAAGAGCAGCCCTACCCCATCTCGGATCGTTCCGAAGGTCTGGCGGCCATGATGCTCGATGCCATCGACAATCGACATCAGCCGCTGACGCTGGAGCGCCTGCTGCAATGGCATCAGTGGTTGTTTCCCGCCTCTGACTGGACAGTGCAGCGTGTGCGCGTGGGTCAGCTGCGCGGTGAAGAGCCGATGCAAGTGGTATCTGGACGAGTGGATCGCCCGACCGTGCATTTCGAGGCCCCACCACGCCAGGGACTCGAATCGGCACTGGCCAGCTTTATCGACTGGTTCAATACCAGCCTGAACGACCCCAGCCAAGATCCATTGCTGCGCGCTGCCATCAGCCACCTCTGGTTTGTCACCTTACACCCGTTTGATGATGGTAATGGCCGGATCACCCGCGCCCTCACTGATTTAGCACTCTCCCAGGCTGATAGCCAGAGTATCCGCCTGTATGCCATGTCGGTGGCGATCCTGGAACAACGCGCCGATTACTATCACGTTCTGGAGCAGACCCAAAAAGGCAGCCTGGATATCACCGCCTGGTTGGTTTGGTTTCTGGATACGTTGAATGCCACGCTAGAGCAAGCCCAACAGGCGATCACCCGCACCCTGGCCAAGAGCCGGTTCTGGCAACAACACGGCAGCGATCCCCTAAGTGCCGAGCAAATCAAGGTACTGAACCGGCTGTTAGACGGCGGCGAGAACGGCTTTTTGCAGGGCATCAGCGCCAGCCAATATCAGAAAGTAGCCAAGGTCAGTAAGGCCACGGCCACACGCCATCTGGCCGACTTACTTGAGAAAGGCTGTATTGAAAAATTGCCTGGTGGCGGCAGAAATACCCGCTATCAGATCAAGATGATAAGATAGCCAACCAGTATTCAGTCATCGCCGCTTACCGGACGCCACAGACAAAAACACCGATACCATGTTGGCATTTCTAATTGTGGATCATCGATCCATATGTTAGCTGTTACGCATATAAGCCGTGGTTAGTATCGAGTCACACCAGACAAATAACCGAGTACTTTATCAATCACATTTGGCTGGGCTCTGTAAAATATATCATGATTCCCTGGTTCTCCTGAAATTTGTTTTTTACCATTTAAATCACTCAAATCATAATCTATAAATTGCTTTATAATTCTTAAGTATATATCTGTAGAACATATATCTATGCCGATTTCTGGGTTCGGTATTTGATTCAATTTGAGCGCTGTGAAAATTTCACTCTTGTTTTTACTTTTTAATGTGTCGATTAGTTCTGGAGACCTTGTCTTTATGTAACACATCATGACTGTTATCACTGTATATTGATATATACCAAGAATTTCGCTAGACATGTTACAACATGAAAAGAAAGTACCTAAAACACGTTCAATCTCTCTAAACGTCAAATTGTAATATTTCCCAATTGCTTTAAATAAATTACTAACATCTTCAATATTTCTAACGTTTTCATCTCCAATCATTCCGCAAATCGCAAATTCTATAAATCTGCTTGTATGGTCTGAAAATTTACTATCTTCATGTGGAAGAGATAACCAAAGATTTACAAACTTGTGAAGGTAGTTATTGGGATCAACTCGCTCGCCATATCTTAACCTTATGATTTCATTAAGCTGATTCCTATTTGTGACAAGCAAAAACACTATTCCATCAACAGAGAAAAGGTGCTTGACTCGCTCTAGCATTTCAAGAGCAAAATCTGGTCTGCATCGGTCAAGTTCATCGATTATGAATATCAAAGGACGGCCGTTGCCTGTTTTTTCTGCAACTTCTTTTAAATACACCTTGAATTGCTCTACCGCTTCTCTATCTTTATGCGCCCCTTCAATTTTCATGGAAAGGTATTCATCATATTTTGGCTTGGCAGTGGCATCGTTAAATAAAGCATTTATTTCATCTAAGCCTATTGCACCTTGGCTTTTTAGCTTAATGCCAATGTCTAATGCGCTTCTCATCATTGATAAAAATGCGGCTGATAACTTTTCTTTAAACTGTTCTCTATCTGCATCATCTATAACTGCATATATTTCAGATGCTATAGCCATAAACGGATCGGCTTGATAATCATTTTCGAATGCGTCGAAATAGATGTTTTTTACACCTTCTTCTTTAAGATAGTTAAGCCACATTTTAATGAATGTGCTTTTCCCTGTTCCCCATGCAGAATCCAGCGCAACGACCGTACTACCAGACGTATTGACTAACAGATTCGTTAGCTGTTCGCCGAACGGTTTCCGTCCAAAAATATCGTATTGTGAACCGAATCTGAGTTCACTTTTAGGTACTGGGGGAAGGGTGATGCGCATCATTAAGATCCTCGATAGCTAGCTGACTGTCACCAGCATAAAGAGATTTCACAGATACTTAAATGGAACCAGTGCTCAAAAGAGGGAAAAGCGAGCAGCATCGATATCGCGTTCGTCTGTATGGTATCTCACCCCTCTTCGGGGCAGAATTACATAAATCTTCCCTTGAGCCCGTGTTGCATTTGATGGTCTCGGATGGTAATTCGACGCTATTGTTTTGTGGCGGTAGGAATATCCCCACGTTAAAAACCCAAATTCCAGTTAGCTGTGGCGGTAGGAACATCCCCACGTTAAAAACTCAAATTCCTGTATTTTTAGACAAGAAAACCAAAGGCGGCCTTGGCTGCCTTTGGTGTACTGGGTTGCGTGGTTAGGTGGCCACCGCCTGGCGAATCCTCGCTAGCGCATACTGGAACTCATCCTCTGCCACTGCCCCCGTATCCGCCTGGTAGTAGAGCAAGGTACATAGATTGGCGATGGCTTCTGCGACTGGAGCAATTTGTTGCGCCGTCTTCTGATCAATGAACTTCTGCAATGCCAGCGTAGCCGCAGCATGATGTATCGCGTGCTGGACTTGGCGGTTATCGGTAGACGCCATGATGGGTACACGCCCTTTCCGCTCGTTTGTAGAGATTGTCTGTTTCATTGTGGGCTCTCCTTAGGGCTCTTGGCGGTCACGGTTTACAAAACTGGCGATCTCGTCATTGCACTCCTGCTGACGAATTTGAGCATCCGAGACGAAGTCCTCTACGCCAGAAGTGTGCTGTTGGGGATCGAGAGATTGCCACTGCGCATGGGCCTGACGAGCCTTGAGCTGATCTTGACTAGACAAACCACTGAAACCGCCCGATTGACTGGACCAGCCGCCGCTGTTACCACCGCTCAAACTATCGCTAGCAAATGAAGGGGCTGAACCATTAGCATCTGCAGCATCACTCGCTGAATTGTCCCTTACGTCGTCGCTTCCTTGCTGCGCCATACTCTCGCGGATCGATGTAGCCAAACGCCCGCCAGCCGTCTGGCTTACCCTGTCCTGGAATTTTCCTGCCATCTTGGCACCAACGCCTTTTGCTAGTTCGCCAGCCGTTCCGGCAGCCAGAGAGGCAGCACGGCTAACTCGGTCGCCGATACCCGAGCTGGAATCACCAGACGAGCTTGCCCCCACCAAACCTGCGGCTTGTGCAAATTCTGAAGCTCCTGCGCCAGAACTTTCCCCGCCAGTGCGGCCCCCGCCCCCTCCAAAATCTGGTGAGGCTCCTTCAGCCATGGCCCCCTGAGCCTTTTCAACGGCGGCCTGCAGTGCACTCACGCCACCGGCCACATTGGTTGCTCCAGCCATCGCCGCGCCGCCCAAGGCCGCGCCACCTGAAGCCACCGCTGCACCGGCACTTACTGCAGCACCAATCAGTGCGCCGGCACTAAATGAACTGCCGGAGCTCGCTGCCGCCCCACCGCCAGGAACCAGTCCAGCAATCAGGTTGGGAAGGGAGTGCATCAACAACGCCAAGACAAAGGCGACAACGAAAACAACCAGAAGCTCGCGCATTTCCGTCCCCGCCGATAAATCGGCGTAGTAACTATCCATGACGGATACGGCAACGCCATTCAGCAGCGTCATGGTCAGCAGTTTCAGACCAATACCAAGAACACTTCTGAAGTAGCTGATTGCAATGTCCGAAGTCCAACGGGAACCGCCGAACCCCAGCACAAATACACCGGCATAGGCCATGATCCAGGCCGTGACCAGAACCAGGAGCACGTTGGCCGCCACAACCGCCAGACAGGCCAGGATCGCTAGCGAGATAAAGAAGATAGAGAGATTGTCTATGGGGCTGGTGATGCTGTACGACTCACCGGCTTTGACGATGATATCGAAAGCAATGCTGATGGGCTCCGATGGCGTCAGTTCACGAGGCAAACCAGCCGCAGTAGCACCCATGGTTCGCATCGAATCAATGATCGACATGGCAAAAGCAGGACCATTGCTCAGCAACCACCAAAAGAAACCGGTAAAGATAGTGAACTTGATAAACTCCGCAAAAAACTCTCCGATATCGGCGCGGCGCAGAGCCATCTGGCCAAATGTCCATACCATCGAAATCGTCACCAGTGTCCAGAATAGCCAGGACGCATAGTCGGTAATGGTCGCCCCCCATGTGCTGCTGGCAGCCAGAAATCTGGCTGCTACCTCATCCAGAACGCCATCCGGCTGCACTGCCGCAGTCGCCGTCTTGGCTGTCAGCAGAATCACCAGGAATACAGCCAGACGCAGAAGTGTGTTGTTCATGATTAGAACCCCCTGTTCCTGGTGCGATCCGTTGACTTGCCCATATCCCAAAGACAATGGCCTTGTTCTCTCTGCAGACGAGTCAGATTGGGATTGTCGCAGTCGATAACGGCCACTGCCGCTGGTTTACTCTCGCCACAGGCCACAAGAAACACGGCGGTCAATGCACTCACGATGCAAAAAACTCGGGTGAGACTCTTCATGGTTAGAACCCCTTGTTTTTTGAGCGGTCAGTCGGCGAGCCCATATCAAACAACCGCTCACGCGATGCCTGATATTGCGCCTCAAGGTCGGCTTCGGCCTGCATTTGCGATGCAACCGCATTTTGCTGGGTGATCAGCAAACTCCGGATCTGCAGCAGTTGGTTGCTCTGGTTACTGGCAAGCTGATTGGCAAACCCGATAGCCGCCAGCTGCCCGTCAGCACTTTGCGCGGCGGTTTGCAGGCGCACCAGCTGGCGAGCATCCGCTTGCAAGTTCTCTTGCTGCTGGGCCAGGCCTTTAAGCAGCGCATCATTGGCCTTCTTCCGTGCTTCAGATGCCAGACGGCGGTTCTCTTCCATGGCCGCCTGTTCGGCTTCACTGCACCCCTCTTTGGAAAAACAGGGCGATCCTCGGTAGAAAGCCACGTCCTGGTATTTGCCCAGATAAGCTTCGAGACTACCCAGCTGATTCCGATAGTAGGCCAGCGTATTGGTTGCCTGGGTGAGATCATTGATAGTGCCTTGTGCCTGATCCCAGATGTAAGCAGCGGGTGCCATGGTGTTCTGCAACTGGTTTTCATATTGCTGCAACTGCATTTGATACTGCTGGATCTGTTTTGTGGTTTGCGCGACGGCTTCCATCGCAGACATGATGTTCTGCTCCAGGTTGGCACCATCAACAACCGGAATACCGGCATAGGCCGTGCTGGATGTGTTTAACGCCAAGAGGATGGCGAGCGCAGGAATTTTAGCGGCTAAATTTTTGGTCTTTAGCATGATCGGATGCCCTTAGTATGGTTATGACTAAGTTGCATTCACCCAGGCGGAATTAGCCTCCCGGTATGAGCATGACCATACCGGCAGATAAGAAATTCAGCGGTGAATGTGGACCGTCACATAGATAGCTCGTCACTGACTATCTCGGCGTCCGACCTGCGCGATACCGTTGGAGTGCGCGGCCATATTTTGTTGAACATCGGCATCATCGCCCTAGCGATAGTTGCATCGCCTGAGGACGTCTCCCTGTTACAGCCGTTGAGCCAAGTGCTCATGCTTAACCAACAAGCCAAGCGTCACATTGAACGGCCTTTATTCTGCTTATTGGCTTTTTTCGCCTCCATCTCTGCCTGTAATTTCGCCTTGCGACTATCCAGATACCCATTCCCTTGAGGAGCCGGCACTTTATTGCCCAAGCTGAGTGCGGCAAGTTGGGACAAGGAGTGCAGCCGGTTCCGACGCATCGGCGGGGGAGCCTTGCCGATAGGCGGTATGTTCGCTTTGGTTGTCGGTGAGCTGGTCATGCTCTTACGACTCACCAGTTCCTGGCGATAACGCTCCAAGGTGGCATCGGCAAATCGGATAGCTAACTGCCCGTCAACAGCAGCCTTGATCACCTTTGCCTTGAACTCCGGCGAACCATTGACCGTAATACAGTCACCATAACGATCCAGCGCCAATTTCAGGGCTTGTTGCACTCCGGCCTGATCAGACTCCTTGGATATCTGGAGACGGTAGCCATCATCACGCACCGCACAGGAACCTGCTCGGTAAATGATGGTGCCCTTTTTGGTAATGTTGTCGATCTTGGCTGCACGCGCTGGCTGACTGTTACCTTGACCCTGGATGGTATTGCCCTTGAGTCCTTGAGCGACATCCCTGGCTCGAAGCGCATCCAGGGCTTTTTCATTCCCGTTCATCGCTTCGTGTTTCAGCCAGTCGAGCCACTGTCGGCGTTGACCGTGTTGATAGATGGTGTTCCGCTCCAGGATGTAATTCTTGCGAATAACCTCCAGATCAGTACGCAAAGCCGCGCTGACTTGGGAATAGAGCAGTTTCTTTACCAGTCGGCCATGGCCCACTAGCTTGATCGCAGAACGCCTCATCGCCGCCGCCCGTTTGGCATTCTCAATAGCCCGCACCTTGCGTCGCTGAGCTTCGGCCAGCGCCTGATCTCTTATCGAGAGAAGATTTTTTTGATCTTGCTTGTACCTGGCATACAACTCGGTTGAGTCGACTCGCAACCGCGCCGGCTCTTTGCAATAGCTTCGCTGGGCCTGATGTGTCGGGTGCTGTTCGGTAGATGCCCGAAAGCTACCCAGTCGCTTTTCCAACGCAGGTTTGGACAGATCTCGGCTCACCGTACTGGCCTTAACCATGGTTCCATCGCTGGCCTTGATGAGCAAACCATTACCCCGAAGTGCCAGTTCAAGGCCATTATCACGCATCTGTTGATGCAGCTCGGCCCACGATTGTGCCCCTCTTATTGCATCCAGGCACTCGCGCCTAATCCACCCAACCAGGCTATCTATTCCGGCGTGACATTCCATGTCGTTCGCCCTCGAAGCGGCAGCACACTGGCGAGGAATATGGTTATCCCGCTCCAGACCAAACTCCTGCTCCAACGTAGTACAGAGATCCGATAATGTTCGGTGAGAGTAATAGGGCTCATGGATCGTATTCTTGCGCGGGTGAATTTTGTTAATGGCAATGTGCAGATGCAAATTGTCAGTATCGTTATGCACGGCTGTGATGCGCTGATGTTCGCCATAGCCAAGCCCAGCACTAATCCGCTCTTCAACCGCCTTGAGGATTGCATCGCTCGGCTGCTCACCAGCGCGAAAGCTGACAATCAGGTGATACGTTTTGTCCCCTTTGGCTCGGGTATTGATCTGCTGGGTAGCCAGTATTTCAGTGATGGCATCGCGCACCGTCTCTGCATCACAATTGGTGATGTAGACATTGCCAAGCCGGTGCTCTTTGCTCTGTTTGTCGGTGATGTATCTGGCCAATCCGGCGAAGTCAGACTTTCCCGCCGAGCGCATAGGCACATGTTTGGCAATCATTCCTGCCCTCCCCTCGGACGCACGACGCGCTCCATGGTGCTGCTCATTTGCTCCTGGGTCGCCTCGATGCGGGCGAGCAACGCCAGAATAGTGTCGGCACCAAAGCGAGCAGTACGGACATCGTCAGTCAACCATAACTTCAGCAAACCGCCCAATCGACCGAGATCACCATTGATTCGCACCAGCTCGCGCACGCTCTCAAAATCCGTGACGCCATGAACACGATAGCCCTGCCCCACAGCCAGCAAATAGGCAGATGTACTCAAGCCGGCCGCCTTGGCTCCAGCTTCGATGATGGCCCGTTCTTCCGGTAAGCAGTACACCTTGATGGGTGGGCTGTTCTTTCGCGTGATCTTGGTTTTATGAGTCTCCATCCTGGCGTCCTCTTTTTTGCCGGCTCCTGCCGGCTGGCCCCGCAGGGCAGGATGAACGTTGAGCACCGCAGGTGCGAATAAGTACCAGTGAAGAAGCCGACCATGCTTGCATGGTGGGACTACTTCACACATCCTGCCCGTCTTTCAGCCCCGTATTACCCCCGAAACCATCCTCTTATTTCGCGCTATATCGAGCCGCTGACGTGCAATTGCACAGCAGAAGCGCAAAATTGAACGAAAAATGACAGCGTCCGCCTGGTTACAGCGATTGAGCAGCCCTCGGTAGCGCGAGAACAGCAACTAACAGCGTTCCAACCCCGCACTGATAGCGTTTGAACAACGGCTTTTCGGATTCTAATCATCACTAGGAAAACCTACTCACTTTGACGCCAGAGAACAGACGGTAGAGCCGCCCTCGGTGCGTTCCGTGATGTACTTGCGAACATATTTCAGGAATGTCTCGTAGCGAAACGGAATGCGGCCAGTCTCGCGCAAAAACTCCCAGATGGTTTTGAGGTCATAACCTGCTTCCATTGCATCCATCACATCGGTTCTGGCCAGCAGAAAAGCCGCGGGATAATCAGCCCGCTTTAAACTGCCGGATTCCAGCTCCCGCGACATATAGGCGGTAATTTCCTGCTCAAATTTGGTTGTCATATCTCTCATTCCTCCCCACTAAACATCCTGTGCATCCACTCCGGTTGGCGAAGTGGCGCCCCTCATATGTCAATGAAACGCCCCCAAGTGTCACGGAACAGATCAATCTCCAATGAATCCCATGACAGTTTGAATCGATATAGATTTGGCCTTTAGATGGTCTCTAACTCGCCCTGCTTGGTTGCTTATTCAGCGATCACATCGACAAACAACACCGTTTTAGCCGCCAAGCGCCCCTCATATGTCAATGAAGCCCTCTCAAGTGTCATAAAGCCCATCGTCGGCCCCTCCAAAGCGCCCCCCAAGTGTCAACAAAACAAACCGCTCCACCTGAGCTGTTGAGAAACACTGAACCCTGAGGTACACAACAAATTAGCGTTTCTTCCCTTTTGGCGTTTATCGGCCTATGGCCGATTGATAGAGGTGAAATCGCCCGCCTCAAGCGGGTGGTTTCACCGCCTGGAGATCCTGAAATATCCTGAATATCCTGCTAAAACCGTAAAATATCGGGCCGCTGTGGCACGCCATCGGGCCGCTGTGGCACGCTATCGGGCCGTTGTGGCACGCTATCGGGCCGCTGTGGCACGCTTTACTCGGTAAGCAGCATCTATCTCTATTCCAATTGCGAGTAACCTGTCGGCATCTTCTTTCAAGCGAAATCGACTCTTGCGTAACTTCATGCTATTTGGCTCCTCGCCACACACAGCACGGATCAGAGTATCCAAGTGCCAGCCTCCTGCAGGATCGTGCTTGTGAGTCAGTACATGCCGCGCAACAGCCTGGCTAATCCCGTGCTGCAACCGAGCAATAGGCCCTGGTGGGTAGTACAACGATAAATCTCGTTCCAGTAGCATCACCAGAGCCACGCCCAGGCGAACCCGCCACAGATTGCGTTCACCACCCGATAGAGGATCACGGCGGGTCATGGGCGACGGAATAACATGGTCAATCAGCCCACCAATGATGCGATCTCCCCTCAGCTCAAGCTCCGGCGTAACAATCTCGACCGTGGCAGCACGAAGATCTGTAAGCAGCTTTATGATGCGGTCATGACTGTACTGGTGATCAGATAACGTCCGTCGCAGCCTCGCTGGATCGACCAGCAGCTCTATCCCGCCATCTGAAATATCACGCCGACGCTCGGCAACATAAAGCATCGATTCCACAATGTCGGCATGACGCTGTCCAAGACGGCCTGTCACTCGACAGCGACCGAAACCGGTATCCATCCACTGACCTTTACGCTCTTGCGGGCGTTGACTGGGTTGATAAATCATCACTCGGGCCTGCAACGCAGTGCTGGTAGGCACAACTTGATTACCAGCTTTCATCGCGCCTCCTAACCTCTGATTGTTGTTTCACAGGTTGCTTCCGCTTCCGTCGCTCAAGCACTGCAGGCCTGAGCACACCACCTTCCTGACGACGAAACCAACGCTCAGAAAATGGCGCACCGTAGTTAGCTTTGCTGATACCAAAACGCACAAAGAAGCCTCGCTGGCTATCCTCGACACCCCAATCTTCTGCTTCGCCTGGCGTCATACTCGCCAAGTAAGACTGCCATCGGATGTTATCGACCAGCACACTACTGCCTCGGCTGGCCTGCTGCTGATCGCTTGTCCCCATCGATACCGCCCCCTTGCTGGAGTGGTGCAGAAAAACGATAGAACAACCTGTCTCAGCGGCGATGGACTCCATTCGGCCAATTAGCTGGGACATGGGGCCACTCGCATTTTCTTCCTCGATATGGAAGCGTCTCAGGGTATCCAGAACCATCAAGCGGCGGTTCTCGGCAATCTTCTTGAGACCATCGAACCAGCCCGAGGACATAATGTTGGGACATTGACCAATCAGGGGCTCAATCAACAATCCATCAGCCACCTTTTGGCGTTCCAAGGCTGACAGGTGAACGCCAAGAGCATAGAGCCGATGGTGAATGGCCACGGGAGGGTCCTCAGCCGGCAAGTAAGCCACTGGGCCGGAGGGGAATCCCCCCACATCAAGCAGATCAGGCCCACCGGCAATCTGTGCAGCCAATTGAAGAGCAAGCATGGATTTACCAGCCCCTCCAGGCGATACAATTGCCCCCACGGTTCCCGCAACCATATTAGGCAGAACGTAATCGATAGGAGGTGGCAATTCAGTAAATGCCGATATCAAATTAAGAGCCATGCTGCTATCTCCCGATCATGTAACCAGGGCGAACAGCTTGGAATCCAGAGGCTTTGCGCTCTTCAATCCATTTCTCCACTTCAGACAAATCCCAAGCGACATTTCTACTAGTAAGAGCAATACGCCGAGGGAATTCCCCCCGCAGCTCCAGGTTGTAAATAGTTCTGTCTGACAGCGGAATCATGCCCAAGAGTTTTTTTCTGTTTATAAGCACTTTATTTGCCATTGTTTGCATGTGGTTGCCTCCAACAACGAGTAGAGTCCTTATCGTGCATGACATTGCCTATTGAATAAGCCTAGTTATTGGCTATTATGGTTGACATGGAAAATAAAATACTCATACCGATTTGGGAGCATTGTGATCCAGCCGTTTCAGCCGCCATCCGGCAGTTTGAAGAACGTTGGCAACCATACTCTCAATCCTCTCAACGCTACCCGATAGTGGGGTTGATCAAGGATGTGATCGATCCAGCCGTGGCTGCCTATCTGAGAAACCTCCCTGAAGGGTTTACCGGCTTTATCCCTGGAGCAGTGCCTGGCGTCGGATTCAGCAAAATCATAAGACTGGTGGGACTCGAAGCAATGCTTCGTGTGCAACGGCAGTTACTGCGACAGTTCATCATGACGGAAGACCAGCAGACGGCCAGAAATCAGAGCTTTGTTGCAACACTTGAATCATTGATCGAGTTGGTTTTGGCTTGCATGTGCAAACGACCACAATCATCGTCCGCAGAAAAAGGCGTCAACTTAAACAACCAACGAAAGCATGGATATTGTGAATGCTGTGGCAATTTAACGGAGTTCTCTACTTTTATATCGACGGTAGCAGAAGAGCAGATCAATGATGTCGAGCTTGAAGAGCATAATAAACTAGAACTCAGCGATAAATACTGTGTTGGGCACAAACCGAAATTAACTACAGGCGAATGGAATCCCGCCTATAGGCAAGCAAAACGCTCTCTAACGCAATTTAATATTGAACTGGCCAGGCTTACTCGTCAGTGCGCAAAACGATCAGAAGTGAGTGCAAAATCCGGTGATAAACTGATCGATGAATATTTTTACCATTTCATGTTGAACTTAACCATACAACCAGCAGACCATGCAGAGCTGCGTAATCTTGCTCGTAAAATGGTGGACTCAAAACTATCAGACACCAAAAAGAAAATGCTGGCACTGCAAAAATTGGGATTTAACCAGACTGAGATTGGGCAACGATTATTAAACGTCAATCATCAGCCTATGACACGTCAAGCGGTGTCTAAAGCCTTGGCATCAGTACGAAAAGAGTTCCTACTATGAAGGCCAACGGGACTGAGGAAGAATTTTAGCGGCTAAAATTTCCTGCCATATTAAGCCGTCCATTCATCAATCATATCCGCCCAGTCCTGCAACATGGCAGTGCGCTGTTCGCGGTACTCGGCTTTGTTGTAAACAGCTCTAACGCCCTTCTGTTCGTGAGCCAAGCATTTCTCAATCCAGTCGGTGTTGTAGCCAGCCTCATGTAGCAGGGTACTGGCCGTCCGTCTCAGATCATGGGGCCCGAACTTAGCAAGTGGCTTTCCTTCCTTCTGTGCCAGCTCGTAGGTCAGTGTCATCACACGATTCAGCGTGGCACTGCTCATCGGCAGATCCGAGTCATAGCGAGATGGCAGAATAAAGTCTGAACCGCCAGAAAATGTCTTCAAGGCGATCAGAATATCCAAGGCCTGGCGCGACAGGAATACCAGGTGGGGGTTACGTCGTTTCATCCGCTCCTTGGGGACAGTCCAGAGCGCTTCGCTAAAATTGATCTCGCTCCAGGTCGCATTAGTCAGCTCACTTTTACGCACCATGGTCAGCAATAGCAATTTCACGGCGGCACGGATGGTCGGTGATGTGCCGATCCGCTCCATGTAGTGGTACATAAGCCGGATTTCCTCCGGAGACAGAGTCCGATCTCGCGGTTCAAATCTAGCGATACTCGAAGGCCGCACCATGTCGGCCGGATTTTCTACCTTCTGCCCACGCTCAATCGCCCAACGGTAAATCTGAAGCACTATGTCACGTGTATGGACAGCGGTAGCCGGTGCACCGCGCTCGACAATGGCATCGGTCAGAATGCGCAAATCTTCATGGGTGATCTCGGCTAGTTTCTGATTGCCGAAGGCTTTCTCCAACTCCCGAACATAGACAGAGCGGCGCATATCCCGAGTGGACTCAGCCATCTGGTAGCCCCTAAGCCACTTCTCAGCCCAAGCACCGAATGTTTCCGCATCCTTTACCCGCGCCTTGTTCCGAGCTTTCTCTCTCGCTGGTGACTTGCCATCAGCCAGCATTCGCTTGGCTGCTATCAACCGTTCGCGAGCTTCAGCCAGCGTGATACCACCTGCCCCGTAGCGGCCAAAGGTAAGCGTCTCTTGTCTGCCATTTACCGAGTAGTTGTAACGAAACGAGATAGAGCCTGCTGGCGTGATGGCCACATAGAGACCATCACGGTCATTCACCTTGTAGAGCTTGTCCTGAGGCTTGAGGTTTCGCAGCTTGGTATCGGTCAACATTTGCCAGATCCTTTATCAATTCTGATACCATGTAAAAAACAAACCAGAAAAATGTCATTTATTTCATATAAAACAGCATGTTACTGAAATCTGATACCATGAACTAACAAAGAGTCATCGCATGGTATCAGCCATCATTCATGGCATCCTAAATTGATAATACCATCCCAAATACCATACTCAAGCGGTGCTTACCGCTGCCAGATGTTGCCAGATAATGCAGGTCTTAAAAACAAAAAAGCCCATGTAAACATGGGCTTAGGTGTTGTTTGTTGCTAGTTACTACCAGCTATTGCCTAACGCGGGATTATTCCCACTCAATGGTTGCAGGTGGCTTGCCTGATACATCGTAGACCACGCGGCTGATACCGTTGATCTCGTTGATGATCCGATTCGACACATGCCCCAGCAGCTCATACGGCAGGTGTGCCCAGTGAGCGGTCATGAAATCGATGGTTTCCACGGCACGTAGCGAGACGACCCAGTCGTACTTGCGGCCATCACCCATCACGCCGACAGAGCGCACCGGCAGGAACACCACGAACGCCTGGCTGACCTTGTGGTACAGATCGGCCTTGCGCAGCTCTTCGATGAAGATGGCATCGGCACGACGCAGCAGATCGCAGTACTCTTTTTTCACTTCGCCCAGCACGCGCACACCCAGGCCCGGGCCCGGGAACGGGTGACGGTAGAGCATGTCGTACGGCAGACCGAGTTCCAGACCAACGCGGCGGACCTCGTCCTTGAACAGCTCGCGCAGCGGCTCGACCAGGCCCATCTTCATATCTTCCGGCAGACCGCCGACGTTATGGTGGGACTTGATGACGTGCGCCTTGCCGGTCTTGGAGGCGGCGGATTCGATGACGTCCGGATAAATGGTGCCCTGGGCCAGCCACTTGACGTTGGTCAGCTTCTTGGACTCATCGTCGAACACTTCAACGAACACGCGACCGATGATCTTGCGTTTGGCTTCCGGATCCGCCACGCCTGCCAGGGCAGACAAGAAACGCTCCTCGGCTTTGACGTGAACGATATTCAGACCAAAATGATCGCCGAACATTTCCATCACCTGTTGGCCTTCGTTCAGGCGCAGCAGACCGTTATCGACGAACACGCAGGTCAGTTGCTTGCCGATGGCACGGTGCAGCAGCATGGCGACCACCGAGGAGTCGACCCCGCCGGACAGGCCGAGGATAACCTCGTCCGTACCGACCTGCTCGCGAATGCGGGCAATCGCATCATCGATGATGGTGGCCGGCGTCCATAACGCCTCACAACCGCAGATGTTCTTGACGAAGTTTTCCAGCATGCGTGCACCCTGACGGGTGTGCGTCACTTCCGGATGGAACTGCACGCCATAGAAACGGCGCGCCTCATCGGCCATGGCCGCATGAGGACAGCTCGGTGTGGTTGCCGTGGTGACAAACGAGGATGGAATCGCCACCACCTTGTCGCCATGACTCATCCACACATCCAGCAATGGTTGGCCATCGGCACTCAGTGCGTCTTCGATTTTGTCAAACAGCGCACAGGCCTGTTTGACTTCAACCTGCGCATAACCAAATTCGCGATGACTGGTTGAGCCTTCGACCTTGCCACCCAGTTGTTCCGCCATGGTTTGCATGCCATAGCAGATGCCCAACACTGGCACACCGGCTTCGAACACATACTGCGGCGCACGCGGGCTGCCCGCTTCGGTCACAGACTCTGGACCACCAGAGAGGATGATGCCGTTCGGGTTGAATTCGCGGATCTGTTCCTCGGTAACATCCCAGGCCCAGAGTTCACAATAGACACCGATTTCCCGCACGCGACGGGCGATCAGCTGGGTCACCTGGGAACCGAAGTCCAGGATCAGAATACGTTGATCGTGAATATTCTTGCTCATGCTTTTCCTGCTCAAAATCCGATGTGACGGCAATGCCACATCAAAAAATGGGTGAAAACAGACAGGGCGCAGAGCGCCCTGTCATCGCCTTAACCGAGGCGGTAGTTCGGAGCTTCTTTGGTGATCGTCACGTCGTGAACGTGAGATTCCTTGATGCCAGAGCCGGTAATGCGCACGAACTCGGCCTTGGTGCGCATGTCTTCAATGGTCGCACTGCCGGTCAGACCCATGGCGGAGCGCAGACCACCCATTTGTTGGTGGATGATCTCCTTGAGCAGGCCCTTGTACGGCACTCGCCCTTCGATGCCTTCCGGAACCAGCTTGTCGGCCGCATTGTCAGACTGGAAGTAACGATCGGAAGAGCCCTTGGACATAGCGCCCAATGAGCCCATGCCACGGTAGGACTTGAACGCCCGACCCTGGAACAGTTCGATCTCACCCGGAGACTCTTCAGTGCCCGCAAACATGGAGCCCACCATCACCAGGCTGGCGCCAGCGGCGATCGCCTTGGCAATGTCACCGGAGAAGCGGATACCGCCGTCGGCGATAACCGGGACGTTCATGCCCTTCAGTGCCTCAACGGCATCGGCCACGGCTGTGATTTGCGGCACGCCGCAACCGGTGACGATACGCGTGGTACAGATAGAGCCTGGCCCGATACCGACTTTAACGGCGCTGGCACCGGCTTCGGCCAACGCTAACGCGCCGGCTGCGGTCGCGACGTTACCGCCGACGATAGGCAGGTTGGGATAGGCTTCGCGGGTTGCGCGAATACGATCCAGCACCCCTTGGGAGTGACCATGGGAGGAGTCGATCAGCAACACGTCAACACCGGCTTCCACCAATGCGGCGACACGTTCTTCGTTACCGGCACCGGCACCGACTGCCGCGCCGACACGCAGGCGACCTAGCGCATCCTTACAGGCGTTCGGCTTACGCTCAGCCTTCTGGAAATCCTTGACGGTAATCATCCCGGTCAAGTGGAACAGATCGTCAGTAATCAGCACCTTCTCGATACGGTGCTTCTGCATCAGGCTCTGTACTTCTTCGCGAGAAGCATTCTGGCGAACCGTCACCAGGCGATCTTTCGGGGTCATCACTTCGTGAACCTTCAGGCTCAGATCGGTGACAAACCGCACATCACGACCGGTGATGATACCAACCAGTTCGCCCGTAGCCGTTACCACGGGGAAGCCCGCAAAACCACAAGATTGAGTCAGAGCCTTGATCTCGGCAATGGTCATCTCGGGATTGACGGTGACAGGATTGGCGACGATGCCACTTTCGAACTTCTTGACGCGACGGACCTTCTCGGCCTGTTGCTCAATCGACATGTTCTTGTGGATGAAGCCGATACCGCCTTCCTGAGCAAGGGCGATGGCCAGACGGGCACCGGTGACGGTATCCATGGCAGCGGAGACCATCGGGATATTCAGCACGATATCCTTGGTCAGGTGAGTGCGCAGATCCGCGGTGTGGGGTAAAACTTGTGAGTGCGCCGGGACCAACAAAACGTCGTCGAAGGTCAGGGCTTCTTTGGCAATTCGCAACATGGCAATATCTCACCGTTAGGGAAGTTGGGGGTGGGTAAAATATTGCAGCGAGATTCTAGGCAGTTGACCTGCATCGGTAAAGCTCTTTTTGTAGTTTTTTTACGAAAAGCCTTTGCAGGCTCGCAGCGGAACCCGATAATTCGTCCCCTCTCCCGTCGCCGAGGAAACGTGCCGTGACCACTAGCTCGCAAACGATTTTCACCGTCAGTCGTCTCAATAGTACGGTGCGGATACTGCTGGAGCAGGAGATGGGACTGGTGTGGTTAGTCGGCGAAATTTCCAATCTTACCCTGCACAGTTCAGGACACTGGTACCTGACGTTGAAAGATGCCGGCGCGCAAGTTCGTTGTGCCATGTTTCGCGGCAACAATCGCCGCGTCAGCTTTCGGCCGCAAGATGGCATGCAAGTGCTGGTGCAAGCCCGCCTTTCGCTGTACGAGCCCAGAGGTGAATATCAGCTGGTGCTGGAGAGCATGCGTCCGGCCGGTGCCGGTATGCAGCAATTACAACTGGAGCAGCTCAAGCAGCGATTGCAGGCCGAAGGGCTGTTTGCCAGCGAGCGCAAGCGCGCGTTACCAGCACTACCGCGTGCGATTGGACTCATCACCTCACCCACGGGTGCCGCCATCCACGACCTGTTGACGGTGTTGGGGCGCCGAGCGCCCGAGATCCCGGTGATCCTCTACCCGGCGCAAGTACAGGGCGAACAGGCGCCGGCACACCTCATCTCGGCACTGGCTTGCGCTAACCGGCGTCAGGAGTGTGATGTGCTCATCCTTGGTCGTGGCGGCGGAGCCAGCGAGGATCTTGCCGCGTTTAATGACGAAGCACTGGTACGCGCCATCGCTGCCAGCACGTTGCCGGTAGTCAGTGCCGTTGGCCATGAAAGCGATGTGACCCTGGCCGATTTTGCCGCCGACCTGCGCGCCCCCACCCCCTCCGCCGCGGCTGAGCTGGTCAGCCCGGATCAACGGGAAATGCAACAACGCCTGTTGCAACTGACCAGTCGCTTGCAGCAGGGTTGGTTACGTCACCAACATGCGCTACGACACAGCCTGCAATTGCTGGAGATGAAACTGAGCCATCTCCATCCGCAACGTCGTCTGGAACAGCGACAGCAGCGCCTGGATGAGCTGGCAGCGCGGCTGCAACGACAACCAGAGACGCAGCGACAACGCCTGGGCTTACAGCTCCAAACGCTGCAGCAGCGTTTACGACTGCAAGATCCGCAACAAGCGCTGCGCGACGCCGCGCATCGTCTCGAGCGACTGGAACATCGCCTGCGGCAGGCTCAAACACGGCACCACGAAATGCGTCAGCACGCACTCGGACTGACGCTGACCCGGCTGAATGCCATCAGTCCGCTCGCCACCCTGTCTCGTGGCTACAGCATTACCCAACGCGCTCATGGCGAGGTTGTCATTGATGCTCGACAAGTTCAGATTGGGGAACGGCTGACGACCCGTCTGCACCGGGGTGAAGTCATTGTCGAAGTCACAGAAACTCACCTCGACGCGGGTAAAAAACCGGCAACGCGAAGCGACGCAAGGTAACCGCAACGTGAATTTGCTATCACAGATATCTGAATGTCGGTGACTCCATGGAGTGCGAGCGTGCTGCGGGCCTTGTGTGTGCTTCTGTTTTGCTGTGTGACCACTCTTTCGCCATTGCTGGCCGCCGAGATATTGGTTGTGGAGAGTTATGAGCCGTCACACCCCTGGGACGCCAGCTACCTGCAAGCCCTGAAACAACGTCTCGAGCCCCGTCACCATCTCACCTTCCGTTACCTTGATACCAAACGGATACCACGTGAACTGTTTGATATTGAAGCTGAAAAAATCTGGCAGTACTACCAGCAAAGCAAGCCGGATCTGGTCGTCATCGGCGATGACATTGCCATCACGCTGCTGGCTCGCCGAATTGCCGGTAATGGCACCCCTGTGGTCTATCTGGGCATGAATGATAACCCCAGACGTAACAACCTGTACGGACTCCCCAACCTGACCGGCGTCCTGGAACGGCCATTGATGAAACGCAATATCCGCGAGATGGCCGAAATGATCCCAGCCGCACGCAAAGCCTTGGTGCTTTTTGACTCCAGTGATGTCTCGGTGACGGCAGTGGAAGAGGAATTTCGCAACCAGACCGAGCTTAAACTCGGTAATCTTACCGTCGAGATCAAGCTGCTCGGCAGCTATAGCCTGTGGCAAGAGGCTGTGACCCAGGCCAACCGTGATGGCACAGATATGATCTTCGTCGGCCTATATCACACGCTGCATGACGATCAGGGTCAGTATGTATTACCTGAAACCGTCATCGGCTGGACCGGCCGTCAAGCGCAGAAGCCGCTCTTTGGTTTCTGGGATTTCAGTATTGGCGAAGGCAAAGCCATTGGTGGACTGGTGCTCAGCGGCGCAGAACAGGGGGATGT
Organism: uncultured Aeromonadaceae bacterium; assembly: GCA_945957385.1. GTDB lineage: Bacteria > Pseudomonadota > Gammaproteobacteria > Enterobacterales > Aeromonadaceae > Pseudaeromonas. The sequence goes on along the minus strand of CAMFKP010000037.1, from coordinate 18,406 downwards.
CGCCGCCGATCAGGTGCTGGCCATTCTCGACTCTGGCCGCCCGGCACAGAGCCTGGCCCCACGGACCGCCGAACGCGGCGAGTATGTCTTCAGCCGCAGTGCCCTGCGCAGCAGCACGTTACAATTACCGCAGAAGATCCGTGACAAAACACGCTGGCTGCCCTGATCACTGAACAGCCAGGGACTGACGCTCGTACAGATAATTCAGCGTTGCCAGCAACCCCAGAGCCACCGCGATCAGCGTGATTCCAATCCATTCGGAAAAGGCCGGCAAATCCCCCAGTTGCCACCAGGCAAACACCAGCGCGACAGCCGGGATCGCCAGCACATTCAAACCCGCCGTGCCCGCCGAAAGGCGCGATAGCAGGTGCAGCCACACCAACCAACCGAGCCCGGCGGCGACACAGCCATTGAACACCAGGATCAGCACGAAAGTCGGCTGCCAATCAATCTTCGGCTGCGGTAGCAGCAGCGTCAGTAGCAACAACGGGATCACCCCGAACAACAACTGCCAGAATGTCAGCGCCAGGGTATCTACCTGATGCTGCTCGCGCATGCGTTTGGCGATGATGGCCGAGATGGCCCACGCCAGTCCCGCCGCCAACGCCAGTACCTCGCCTTGCCAGCGGCCCCCTGCTTGCCATGGTGACAACACACAGACCAGTCCGGCCAACGCCAGCCCGACCGCCAACCATTGAATGCCGCGCAGATGTTCACGCAGGAACAGACGCGCCAGTACCAGAGTCCAAAATGGCATCGTATAGCAGAGGATCGTCACCTTACCGGTGCCAGCCTGTAACAATGCGAGCGTCGATAGCAGCGTAAACCCCGTCGTCTGAGTGAGACCCAGCCAGAGTGTCGGCCACAGCGGTGGCAAGCACCAGCGACGCCGACGCCACCACAGCAGGGCTCCCAAGATCAGCACCGCCAGCAACAGGCGGTATGCCGCCATCTGGAGCGGTGAGGCAAATTCAAGCCCTATCTTGCTGGCGATCCAGCTATATCCCCACACCAGCCAAAGGCCGACCAACAGGGCAAAATCAGAAGCAGTGGTGCGTGTCGGCATGGGAGAAAAGTGGCTGCGGGAACAGGCTGCCACCTTGCCTGTTTCACCGCGCTGGATCAAGCGACAAAGCGCATAACAAATTGCCTTTGGTTATAAAAGCAACCGGCTGATATAACTCAAAAACCTTACCTACAGATAACTGACATGGGCCGCCAGATCGGCATAGGGTTCGCGTCGTGTCTGCGCTAACGGCGTGCCAAGGTAAAGAAAGCCGACGATCTGGTCCTGTGGCGCCAACCCCAAGGCCTGATGCAGGCTGCGCTCGAACATTAATGGGCCGGAGCGCCAAATGCCACCAAAACCCAAGGCTTGCGCCGCCATCTGCATCGCCATCACGGCACACCCCGCCGAGAGCTGCTGCTCCAACGGCGGCACTTTCGGATGTTCGACCACGCGGGCCACCACTGTGATGACCAAGGGTGCACGCAGGGGGGCCTGTCGCGCCTTGGCGATGCTCTCCGCGCTTTCGCCCGCCGCCAATGCCGCATCCGCCAGCAACGCGCCAAGCCGTTCACGTCCCGAGTCCGCTGCCAAAATAAAACGCCACGGATGCAAACCACCATGATCCGGGGCCCGCAAACCGGCGCGCAGAATCGACTGCAATGCCTCGCCAGTAGGCGCCGGCGCAGTCAACTGGCCAACCGAGTGTCGTTGCAACAATAATGTCAGTGCATCCATCCTGATCTCCTTGTTCACTTTCGCCACGTTTACAACTAGATAACAGGAGCAGTATCCATGAAAGCACCCGGCAAGCAAACCAACCATGACCCGCTGTTATCTCGTTGGCTGCAACGCCAGACGCTCAGTGCTGCCGAGCGTGCAGCCCTGCAGCAGCTACTTGAGCAACAACCGGCTCGGTTCCTGGCTGTATTGCGCCACTGGCTAGCCAAGGAGGCGCCACCAGACAGCAAGCGATGAGTCGCAAACGCGTCCTTGGTATTTATTCGCCCCCATCGCATAATGGTTGCCCGTGCTGTGAGATAGGACTCCCCATGTCGCCCCTATTACGCCCCTTCAAATGGCTGCTACAAACCTGTTGGAAGCTGCTGAACTTTACCCGCCTGTTGATTCTGAACGTGCTGTTTCTACTACTGGTGTTGGTGGTAGTGATCGCCCTGAGCCACGAGGAGAAAGCACCGCCGGTTGAAGGCGCCCTGGTATTGAACCTCTCCGGCCAACTGGTCGATCAACTCAGTGAGGACGAAGCGTCCGGACAGTTGCTGCGTAGCTGGCTCAACAGTGATGAACCACCGCAGGAAACGCTGGTCAACGATGTGGTCCGCGCACTCAATGCCGCGTGCAGTGACGATCGCATCAAGGGGGTCGTCTTGTCGCTGCAGGATCTGCAGCCAAGTAACCTCGGCAAACTGGTACGCATCGCCGACGCCCTGGATCGCTTCCGGCAAAGTGGCAAGCCGGTCGTTGCCACCGGTAGCTATTTCCAACAACACCAGTACCTGCTAGCGGCCCATGCCGATCGGATTCTGCTCGACCCGGCCGGTGCTGTACTGCTGCAGGGCTTCGGCCTCTATAACCTCTACTACAAGTCCGCACTCGACAAATTCAACATCACCCCCCATGTGTTCCGCGTCGGCACCTATAAGTCGTTTGTCGAACCCTTTACCCGGGACGACATGTCGCCCGAAGCCCGCGAAGCCAATGGCCGCTGGCTGGATCAGATGTGGCATTACTACGTCAGCGATGTCGCCAAGGCGCGTCATCTGGCGGCCGATGTCGTCTCGCCGGATAAAGATCAACTGCTCTCCCGACTCGGCGCCGCCAACGGCAACGCCGCTCAATACGCCGCCGAACAGAAACTGGTCGATCATCTGGCCGTGCGGGATGCGCGCCTGGCCGACATCGTCAAATTTGCCGGTGCCAGTGACGACGAGCCCGGCTTCCGTCATGTGCTGCTGGCCGATTATGTCAATCAGTTGCCCGATCCCTACGCCACACATGGCCACCCGCAGATTGCCTGGATCGTCGCCTCCGGAACCATCCAAAACGGCAAACAACCCGCCGGCAGCATAGGGGGAGACACCCTGAGCGATCTGCTACGGCAAGTGGCCAAGGATGATCAAATCAAGGCGTTGGTGTTGCGCATCGACAGCCCCGGTGGCAGCGCATTTGCCGCAGAACAGATCCGTACCGAACTCGATGCCATCAAGGCCAAAGGCAAGCCCGTCATCGTCACTATGGGCAGTCTGGCCGCCTCGGGCGGTTACTGGATGGCCACGGCAGCGGATCGTATTTTTGCCGAGCCGACAACTCTGACCGGCTCGATCGGGGTGTTTGGCTTGTTCGCCAGTGTTGAAAAGGCGCTGGCCTACGTCGGTATCCACAGCGATGGCATCGCCACCACCGATTTTGCCGGTATCGATCCGAGCCGGCCATTACCGGAACATGTACAGCGCGTGATCCAGATGAACATCGATAACACCTATCAGCGCTTCATCTCGTTGGTCGCCGCGAGCCGCAAAATGTCCGTCGCTGCCGTAGACAAAGTGGCCCAGGGCCGTGTCTGGACCGGCAGCGATGCCAAGGCATTAGGTCTGGTGGATGAGCTGGGTGGGGTCGATGAAGCAATTGCAGCCGCAGCGCGGCTGGCCAAGCTCGACACCTACGATTTGGTCAACGTCGAACCGGAATTGCCGCCGGCGCAGAAGTTATTACGCCAATTCATGCAGCGCAGTGCCCTGTTGTTTGGCACTCAGAGCGAGCGTTGGCTGGCGCAGTGGCTCGATGCCGGGCGTCCGATTATCAAACAGGTCGAGAGTCTGGATGATCCGCAAGGACAGTACCTGTTAGCCCCGATTTCGGCCCCTTAATCGGCCGTGGGTGAGCGCTAATCGCTCACCCATCTATTTAAATTAATAGCGTTAGCCGCACAGTTAACGCTATTTCACGCCCCTCTGCTCGACAATAACGAATAACCAATCCAGCATCGGATAATAAAATTTTCTTTAATATTCAATTGAGTACATCATTTCATCATCGACGGATGATATTATTTCGATGTTGCGGTCAACCTTTAGTCAATTAATAGCGACAACACGTCCATATTATTTCCCGGCCACTGTCATCGTTAACAGGTAATTAATCATCGGCACACAACCCATCTCTGACAAAGCTTGGTCAGGGCCTCGTCTCTTTCGTATAATCGACGCCCGACTGCTCTTGAGAGGTATTTACGGTGAACAAGAAACGCATCTATATCGCCTATACCGGCGGTACCATCGGCATGCAACGTTCAGAGCAGGGCTATGTGCCGGCACCAGGTTTCATGCAACAGTGCCTGCAAGGCATGCCGGAGTTTCACCGTGCCGAGATGCCGGATTATTTCATCCACGAATATGCACCGCTGATCGACTCCTCGGACATGACGCCGGCCGATTGGCAACGCATCGCCGAAGACATCCGCGCTCACTACGACGCCTATGACGGTTTCGTGGTATTGCATGGCACGGATACCATGTCGTTTACCGCCTCGGCACTCTCCTTCATGCTCGAAGATCTGGGTAAACCCGTGATCATCACCGGCTCGCAGATCCCGCTGGCCGAGTTGCGCTCCGACGGCCAGCAAAACCTGCTCAACGCCCTCTATCTGGCAGCCAATTACCCCATCCATGAAGTGACGCTGTTTTTCAACAACCAGCTGTTTCGTGGCAATCGCACCACCAAGGTCGACGCCGACGGCTTCCAGGCCTTCGACTCTCCGGATTTTCCCCCACTGCTGGAGGCCGGTATCCATATCGAGTTACATGGCGGAGAACTGGGCCACCCGAGCAACCGACCACTGCAGCTGCATCCGATCCGGCCACAGCCGATCGGGGTGGTGACCCTGTATCCGGGGATCTCATTCGAGGTGATTGCCAACTTGCTGCAACAACCCGTCAAGGCATTGATTCTGTTGACCTATGGCGTCGGTAACGCACCTCAGGATCCGCGACTATTGACCCAGTTACGCGACGCGTCCGCACGCGGCGTGATCATCGTCAATCTGAGCCAGTGTCTGCGCGGTAAGGTCAATATGGGGGGCTACGCCACGGGCAATGCACTGGCCGAGGCGGGAGTGATCTCCGGTTATGACATGACGACGGAAGCGGCACTGACCAAACTGCACTTTCTGCTCAGCCAGGGCCTGGAGAGTCCACTTATCCGCCAACTGATGCAGCGTTCGCTGCGCGGTGAACTGACGCCTTAACTCGCTATCCCGGCCGAAAAAAAAAGGAGCCCTAAGGCTCCTTTTTTTCAAACTGCATCGCCACACTGTTCACACAGTAGCGCAACCCGGTTTCGGTCGGTCCGTCATCGAACACATGTCCTAAATGAGCACCACAGTTATTGCACAATATCTCGGTACGCACCATGCCATGGGATTTATCACGCTCATAGCGCACAGCGCCTGGTCGCGCGGCATCAAAACTCGGCCAGCCACACCCGGCATCAAACTTGTGGTTGGAATCAAACAGCGAATTTCCGCAGCAGACACAGTGATATTCACCCGTCGCCCGATTATGCAGCAAGGCGCCAGAAAATGGCGCCTCAGTGCCCTTCTCCCAACAGACGCGGTACGCCTCGTCACTCAGGGTTTCCCGCCAGTGAGCCGTCTCTTTTGTTACCATGGTTACAACTCTTGTTATCAAGTTGTAACAACTATACCGAAAGCCGAGGGCTGACTCAGCCTTTCACCGAAGAAACGACAGCCACTTCACATTTTCGTTGCCGCAGCAGCTTGACCGAGTGGGCTCGCCCCAGCGATTTTTGACGCTGTGGCTCATCTGGAATTACAGGCAAACCATCCTGACCAGCCGTATCGATCACCTCTTCCCACTCCATGCCGGTTGCGGCCGGCGGCAGACGGAAGTGGATGTCATAACCGCTCGCGTTGAACATCACCAACCAACGCTCGCCACTGCCCTTCAGAGCACCGATGTCCATGACAAACACCTGTGACACCGGGGAGTTCCAGTCCCCATCGGAGAGGACATGGCCATCCGGGTGATACCAGACAACTTGATGCACCGCATTTTGTTTGCCGAAATAGTGATCATCCACCAGCTTAAGACCAGAAAACACCTCTGAATCGCGACGCAGACGGATCAGCTTGCGCACGAAAGCTAACAAGCGCTCATCCTCCTCACGCAACTCCCAACTCAGCCAACTGATCTGGTTGTCCTGACAGTAAGCGTTGTTGTTTCCCATCTGAGTGCGCCCAATTTCATCGCCGGCCAGCATATGCGGCATCCCCTGGGCCAGAAACAGCGTGGCCAGCAGGTTGCGTTTTTGTTGCTGGCGCATGCTGCTGATACGCAAATCGGCCGTCGGCCCTTCGACACCATAATTGGCCGACAGATTGTGGCCATGACCGTCACGGTTTTCCTCTCCATTCGGCTGGTTATGGCGCTGGTTATAACTCACCAGATCCTCCAACGTGAAACCATCGTGGTAACACAAGAAATTGACGCTGGAGTGAATGGAACGGTGCGACTTGGGGAAGACGTCCCGTGAACCGAGCAAACGGGTGGCAAAATCAGCCATGCGGCCGGTGTCCCCCCGCCAATAAGAGCGCACCGTATCGCGAAAACGGTCGTTGGTCTCATGCCACTGGCTCGGAAATTGCCCCAAGCGATAGCCAAACGGTCCTATGTCCCACGGCTCGGCAACCAGACGAGCACGGCTGATCACCGGATCCTGCATGATGGCTTTGAAGAAACCGCCACAGGGATCAAACTCGTTACCCTCGCGCGCCAATGTGACTGCCAGGTCGAAACGGAACCCATCCACTTGCATCTCGGTCAGCCAGTAGCGCAGGCTGTCCATCACCAGACGCAGCACGATCGGATGATCCACGTTCACCGTATTACCGCAGCCTGCGACATTCAGGTAGCGCTGATAGTCCGGCCCGTGACCGCCATTTTCAAAAGCATAATAGCTGCGGTTGTCGATCCCCTTAAAGGAAAGCAGCGGCCCTCCGGCCCCTGCCTCAGCCGTGTGGTTAAACACCACGTCCAGAATCACCTCAATGCCGGCACGGTGCAGCTCGCGTACCATGGTCTTGAATTCGGTGACCGCATCACTCACTGCATAACGCGGATCTGGGGCCATAAAACAGATCGGGTTATAACCCCAGTAATTGACCAGCCCCATGTCGACCAGTCGCGGTTCGCTCATGAAGCTGGCGATCGGCATCAGTTGTAATGTGGTGATGCCCAATTGCTTGAGATAATCAATGATGACCGGTTGGCACAACCCTAGATACTTACCACGGTAGAGCTCGGGCACCTCTGGGTGCAGACGGGTAAATCCCTTGACGTGAGTTTCGTAAAGAATGGTCTGACAATCGCTGTAACCGGGTTTACTGACCCCTTGCCAGTCGAAACTATCCGCCGTGACGACGGATTTGCTCATCATGCGTTCACTATCGCCAGCGTACAGCGCCGCATCCCACAGCAACGGACGACTGAGTTGACGACTATAGGGATCAAGCAAGAGCTTATCCACATCAAACAGCAACCCTAGCGCCGGATCATTCTCCCCCTCCAGACGCCAGCCATAATGTTGTCCAGCACGAATGCCGCGCACATAACCATACCAGACATGCCCGCGCCGCTCCGTCAGGCAAAAACGCTGGATTTCCTGTTCGTGCTCGTCAAATAGACACAACCAGGCTGCAGTCGCATCCGGTGCCCAAAGTGCAAAATTGCAGCCGCCCTCATCAAGAGAGGCCCCTAATGGGGCCTCTCTTCCAGACGTAAGCGAAAAGCTCGAGCCCATGTCTTAATCCCCGACGCGCTTGATAAATACACAAGCTAATGGCGGTAGATTAATCACGATTGACTGGGCTTGTCCATGTGCGGCCACGGCTTCGCTATGGAATGCGAGCCCGCCAGTGTCATAGTCGCTGCCCCAGTAGTACTGGCTGTCGGTATTGAGCACGACCTGATAGGTACCGACTTCCGGTACCCCAAGACGATAGCCCACTACCGGCGTAGGAGTGAAGTGGCTAACAACCAACAACTTACTGCTCGCATCTTTATTGCTGCGCAACATGACAAAGGTACTGTGCTCACTGTCGTTATGGTCCAGCCAGCTAAAACCACCGCGCTCATAATCGGTCTCATACAACGCAGGCTCGCTGCGATAGAGTTTGTTCAGATCGCGGATCAAGTTTTGCTGGCCCTTGTGCTTGTCAAACTGCAGCAACCACCACGAGAGCTGTGCATCATGGTTCCACTCGTTCGTTTGACCGAACTCGGTGCCCATGAAGTTCAGTTTCTTACCCGGGTGGGCATACATATAGCCCATATAGGCACGCAAGTTGGCAGCTTGCTGCCACTCATCGCCAGGCATCTTGTAGAGCAACGAATGTTTGCCATGCACGACCTCGTCATGCGACAGCGACAAAATGAAATTCTCGTCGTAGTGATACACCATTGAGAACGTCATTTCATTGTGGTGATAGCGGCGGTAGATCGGATCTTTCTTCATGTACTCGAGCGAGTCATGCATCCACCCCATATTCCACTTGAAGCCAAACCCCAGCCCGCCCGTGAAAGTCGGCCGCGAGACACCGGCAAATGCCGTCGACTCTTCGGCGATCGTCATCGCATGGGGGTAGTGCTTGTAGACCTCTTCGTTGAACCAGCGCAGCAGGCTGATCGCCTCATAGTTATGGTTGCCACCATGAATATTTGGCACCCACTCACCGGCCTTGCGTGAGTAATCCCAGTACAGCATGGAAGCCACCGCATCGACACGCAGACCATCCACATGGAAATGCTCCAGCCAGTACAAGGCGCTGGCCACCAGGAATTGGCGGACATGGTCGCGGCCAAAGTCATAAATATAGGAGTTCCAGTCTGGATGCCATCCACGACGCGGATCCTCATACTCATACAAAGGGGTACCATCAAAACGCGCCAAACCATGAGAATCCGACGGGAAATGCGCAGGCACCCAGTCAAGAATGACGCCAATACCAGCCTGGTGGCATTGATCAACAAAATATTTGAAATCATCAGCAGAGCCAAAGCGGCTAGTCGGAGCAAACATGCCTACCGGCTGATATCCCCAAGATCCCGAAAACGGGTGCTCGGAGATAGGCATTAACTCGATGTGGGTGTACCCCATCTCTTGAACATAAGGAATAAGCTCATCCGCCATCTCGCGATAGCTGAGGGAGGAACCGTCATCATGACGCTTCCAGGAGCCAAAGTGCAGTTCATAGATGGTCAACGGCTGTTCTAACTTGTCGTTGAGCTGTGAGGCCTGCCAATCCGCATCATGCCATTGAAACTGCCCTTGGTCATAAACCACAGAGGCAAACGATGGATACTGCTCAGAGTAGAACCCGACCGGATCGGCCTTATGCGGCAGACGATTTCCCATCGGATCTTTCAATTCATATTTATAGCGCTCACCGGCTTGCAGGCCAGGAACAAACAACACCCAGTGGCCGCACAGACTGCGTTGCATCGGATGGCGGCGACCGTCCCAAAAGTTAAAATCGCCAATCAGACTAACCGCGGTAGCACTCGGAGCGTAAACAGCAAAACGCACGCCAGAGACTTGAACCCCTTCCACTTCGAGCGTAATCAGCTGAGCCCCCAGGGTGCGGTAAAGATTGGCTGCCTCAAGCTTCATCTCGGCAAGGCCGGTGTAGGCCGCATCACGGAACTGGTACGGATCAATCAACGTGGTAGTGGTGTCAGGATATTGAACTTGCAGGGAGTAGGAGAAAAGTTTCTTGTGACGAGGAAACTGCGCTTCAAACAATCCTAGTTTGTCAACGCAGTTCAAGGTTGCCAGCACCTTGTCTTTACCCAACTCACTGACAGTTACACTGAGGGCTCCCGGTAGCCAGGCTCTGAGTAATAAGCCGCTACCTTGTGGATTCTGAATCAGCCCCAGATGTTCAAACGGTTGCCCACAACGGGCTCCAGTCAATTCTTTTATCAGCATGCCTACACCCTTATCGCTGTTTTATTTGTTGTTATCATCTGGCCCGGAAACCGGGCCAGATGTGTTGCATACAGATACTCCGTTAGCGACTACCAGCCTTGTAGCGCGCTTCGGTCATCCGTTGGGCAAGATGAGCCAGAGCCGGGTCGGCAAAGATGTCGCTCAGGTTGCGAGTCAGCTTGCGACGCCAGTTTGGATATTCGGTGCTCGTGCCAGGTACGTTCACCGGCTTATCCATTTCCAGCCAATCTTCCATCTGCGTACTAAACAGTGCGCAGTTGCCAAGGCACATGTGAATTTGCATGCCATGGTTCAGCTCACGGCTCATACCAGCCCAGTTCACGTCACGTGGTACGGAATCAGGCAATACGCCGTGACCATGCAGGCTGTCGAGGATGCGCTGTTTGGCTTGGTGACGGTCAGCACGCAGGCTATTTAGAACATCATCATCCGGGTACAACCCCAGTTCACGCCCCAGCGTCAGATCATCACAATGCCAGTAACCACGCAGGGTTGGCATATCGTGTGTCGTCAACGCCGCCATGGCTTGCTCTGGATAATGTGCCGGAGAGATGAAACCACCATCTGTCTTGGAGCGCTCGAAGAAGAAAATACGGTAGGAGTGCACACCATTTTCCTTCAGCAGCACATCCATGCCATCCGGAACCGTACCCAAATCTTCGCCGATAATCAGGCATTGATTGCGAACAGACTCCAGAGCCAGAATGCCCAACAGATCGTTGACGCGATAATAGATATATGCGCCCTTAGCTGCAGAAGCTCCTGGCGGAACCCACCACAAGCGCAGCAAAGCCATCGCATGGTCAATCCGTAGTGAACCGCAAGAACGCATGTTTGAGCGGAACAGATCAATCATTGGCTGATACTGGGCTTCCAGCAACTTAGCCGGATCCATCGGCGGCAAACCCCAGTTCTGACCCAATGGGCCTAATATATCTGGCGGGGCACCAACACTTGCCTTCGGGCAATAGAGCTCGCTGTTAGCCCAAATCTCAGTGGACCCTTCAGAGACACCTACCGCCAAATCACGGTAAATACCCATGATCATGCCGGACGCCTTAGCCTTGGCATCAGCATTGGCCAGTTGTTCATCAGCAAGGAACTGCAGATACATGTAGAAACGGACGTCTGCGTCATGCTCCGCAGCCCAGTTTGCTACTGCCGGCTTGTGATATTCACGGTACTCTTCTGGCCACGCAGGCCAGCCCCATGCATTCATGCCTTGGCCATATAAATAAGCCTGAAGTGCATCATAGATGGCTTGCTGTTTCAGACTCTCACCGCCAGCGGCGATAAACGCAGCAAACGCCTTACCCCGGTTGGTATTCTTACCAAGCTTGGCCGCATCAAACACCTTGCGCAGGGTATCGACCTTGAGTTGGGTTACACCTGTGTAATCTACCCACTCTTTGGCACGCAGCTCGACCAGCTTCTGCTGGAATGCAGCACTGGCGACTTCAGTCTTCAGAGCCTCATTCTGCTGGAACTCAGGCACTGCTTCGACATCGATGTAGATGACATTCAACCAACGACGAGATGAGGGGCTATATGGGCTAGCACTTTCCGGATTGGCTGGATAAAGCGCATGAATCGGGTTCAGACCGACAAATTGAGCACCCCATTTGGCCATGTTTTCAACCAGAATACCGAGATCAGTAAAATCACCGATACCCCAGTTATTTTCGTTACGCAGGCAATAAAGCTGGATGCTTGGCCCCCAGACCTTACGACCGTTGACAAACGGCTCTTGTTTGTAGCATGCCTTGGGAGCAACGATTAGACGCATTGATCCCAGCACCTGACGCGCTGATTTCTTGATTGTCAGTTCGTGATAACCCAGCGGCAGTTCGGTTGTGAGATTCACGCGGTAAGATTGGAATTCAGCACCATCGAGATGCGCAACACCAACCATTTCACCGTTGACTGCAACCAGAGAGCCGGAGACGGTCTCACCTGATTCAGTCTTGACTTCCCACAGCAACTCATCGTTCACCAGTGCAATCGGCAGACGCAGATCGAAACTGATGATCTCGCCGGTACGGACCACCAGAACGGGGTCAACCGGACGTTGCCATAACGCGCGATTTTCTTGCTCAAGCTGAGCCTCAAGCGCGACCTCATCATCGACCTTGTAACCCATGGCTGCCAGCATGGCAGCCTTGCTTTCCAAGGCGACTTGTGCCGGGTTTCCCCAAGCATCAACAAATTCGTTGGCAATGCCTTTGGCAGAGGCCAACTGTTCAATCAAAGTTGTCATATTGGTATTTTCCCGCTGTTACGCTTTTTTTGATTGAGTCTTGAATCCAGAACTTCCATTCCAAACATTCGGGTGCGAGAGATGATTGGCAATAAACAACCTTTCGTTCACCACGCCCGGTTTCAGATTTTCTCACAATAACACCCGGGCGAATGTGACATCACATACACTCGTAGCAGGCTATTTTGCCCAAGTGGATGTAAAATAAGCGCCTGCGTTCAATTTGTGTTCGATGCTGCGTTGGCAACCGCCAGAAACCTGGACATCCGCTTCTGTCATGAATTTTCAAACATATGTAATTGACAGAAATATCTTTCACTCTTTTTATGATATTGCGCAATTTAGACCGGGTTTGCAGTTGACTCACACCCCGGTTCTTGTAAATTTACTAGCGGATTTTTTCTGTTGAACAACAAACGTTGGGTACAACTATGACTATCAAAGTAGGTATTAACGGTTTCGGCCGTATCGGTCGCTTCGTATTCCGCGCTTCTTTCGAGCGTGCTGATCTGGGCATTGAAGTTGTCGGTATCAACGACCTGATCGACGTTGAGTACATGGCTTACATGCTGAAGTACGACTCAACTCACGGTCGTTTCAAGGGCACCGTAGAAGTTAAGGATGGCAACCTGGTCGTTAACGGTAAGACCGTTCGTGTTACCGCAGAACGTGACCCGGCTAACCTGAAGTGGGACGCTATCGGTGTTGACGTTGTTGCCGAAGGTACCGGTCTGTTCCTGGACGACGCTACCGCTCGTAAGCACATCACTGCTGGCGCCAAGAAGGTTGTCATGACCGGTCCGTCCAAGGACTCTACCCCGATGTTCGTAATGGGTGTTAACCACACCGAATACGCTGGTCAAGACATCGTTTCCAACGCTTCTTGCACCACCAACTGTCTGGCTCCTATCGCCAAGGTTCTGAACGACACTTGGGGTATCGAATCTGGTCTGATGACCACCGTTCACGCTACCACTGCTACCCAAAAGACCGTTGATGGCCCGTCTGCTAAGGACTGGCGTGGTGGTCGTGGCGCTGGCCAGAACATCATCCCGTCTTCTACCGGTGCCGCCAAGGCTGTTGGCGTTGTTATCCCGGAACTGAAGGGCAAGCTGACTGGTATGGCTTTCCGCGTTCCGACTCCGGACGTTTCTGTAGTTGACCTGACCGTCAACCTGAAGAAGGCTGCCAAGTACGAAGACATCTGTGCTGCGATGAAGGCTGCTTCAGAAGGCGCGATGAAGGGCGTTCTGGGCTACACCGAAGATCAAGTTGTTTCTAACGACTTCGTCGGTGAAACCTGCACCTCCGTCTTCGATGCCAAGGCTGGTATCCAGCTGACCGACAACTTCGTTAAGGTTGTATCTTGGTACGACAACGAAATCGGTTACTCCAACAAGGTTCTGGAACTGATCGCTCACATCTCCAAGTAATTGGAGTTTGGAAGACGCGTATTCTTAAAGGCGGCCATTGGCCGCCTTTTTTGTTTGTGGAGCTGAGACATGATAGAACAATTACAACTGACTACCCTGCGCCAACTCACCACATCGGTTTCCCTGGCACGCAATGCTGCGGGAATGGAGTTTCTGGTTGTGAAACGGCTGGAGAGTGAAGCCATCATCAGCCTGTTTGGAGCCCATGTCGTGCACTTTGCCCCGGCAGGAGACAAACCCTGGCTTTGGCTGAGCAAGGATGCCATCTTCGATGCCAGCCGCGGTATTCGCGGTGGGATCCCGCTGTGCTGGCCCTGGTTCGGCCCCGCCCCAGAACGCGTTGGTGCCGGCAAACCGCAACACGGCTTTGCACGCACCATGACCTGGCAACTAGACGGTATCAATGATCTACAAGACGCCACTTTGTTGCACCTCTCGTTGCGGGCAAACGACGCCAGCCGCGCCATCTGGCCGCACGATTTCACCCTCGAACTGGATATCCGTATCGGGGACGAACTCACCCTGCTGCTGAACTCCATCAACACCGATACCACGTCCTGGCGTTATTCCGGGGCTTTGCATACCTATTTTGAAACTGCAGCCACGGAGCAGGTGCATATAGAGGGTATTGGTGCAGTCTATGCAGACAAGCTGCAGCAGGGGAAACAGTGTGAAGAGACAGCATTTGCGCTGACTGGCCCGGTCGATCGTGTCTATTTGCATCCCCTGTCCCAAGTACAGCTGAATACCGGTCTGACGGATCTGCAGTTGGATAACCACAACGCCGACTCGATTGTCGTCTGGAATCCATGGCAACACGGTGCTGCGGGCATGGCAGATTTTGATAATGAAGGCTGGCAGACCATGATCTGTGTGGAGACCGCCATCACGGCCGCCGAGGGCGTCGAGGTCGCACCAGATGAACAGCACCTGCTAGGTGTAACCATCAAGCGCAAGAGTGTGTGAGTGATAGCAAAAAGGCCCCAAGGGGCCTTTTTGCTACTTAGATATTACTGCTCACCTTGTGTTGTAGCTGGGCGGCAAAATCAAGCATCCGCTGCAACGGTATCAGCGCCTTTTGTCGTATCGGCTCGGCTACAAAAATTTCGTGCCCTGCCCCATCGCTCAATGCCGAGTGAATCGCTACCAAACCATTCATCGCCATCCATGGGCAGTGCGCACAGCTACGACAGGTTGCGCCATCACCACCGGTTGGCGCCTCAATCATCATCTTATCCGGACATGCTTGCTGCATCTTATAGAAGATGCCGCGATCGGTGGCCACAATCAGCTTCTGTTGCGGCAACGCTTGCGCAGCCTTGATCAATTGACTGGTCGACCCCACGGCGTCGGCAACGGCGATAACGGCTTCGGGTGATTCCGGATGCACTAAGACTGCCGCATCAGGATGTTGCGCCTTCAGCTCAAGCAACGCCCGTGATTTGAACTCATCATGCACGATGCAGGCAGCTTGCCAGCGCAACATCTCAGCACCGGTTTTCTTGGCGATATAGGCGCCCAGATGACGATCCGGAGCCCAGATGATCTGTTTACCTTCAGCATCCAGGTGTTCAATGAGCTCCACTGCAATACTCGAAGTCACGATCCAGTCTGCCCGAGCCTTCACCTCAACCGAGGTGTTGGCATAGACAACCACGGTGTGATCAGGATGGGCATCGCAAAAAGCGGAAAACTCGTCAGCAGGACAACCTAAGTCAAGCGAGCATTCCGCCTTTAGCGTCGGCATCAATACCTGTTTTTCCGGACTCAGGATCTTCGCGGTTTCGCCCATGAAGCGCACCCCGGCAATGATCAATGTCTGCGCCGGATGCTGTTGCCCAAACTTGGCCATCTCCAGCGAGTCGCCAACGAAGCCCCCTGTTTCCTCGGCCAGAGCTTGAATATCCGGATCGGTATAGTAGTGGGCAATTAAAACCGCATTGCGCTGCTGCAGTAAATCGCGGATCTGTTGGGTGTAGGTGACCTGTTGCTCAGGACTCAAAGGCACAGGTTTCGGGGGGAACGGGTAATCGAGGGCGGTGACACCAATACTGCTCATCATCCAGATCCATTAATAACATGAACTGGCACGATTATACCGACTGCATGACAGATCCCCAAACTTTGGTTCCTCCTATCCCATATACGGTCAGAGATCAACTACGCTGATAAAAACGCAATCGGAGGCGAGCCATGCGTGAGCTATCACTCAGAACCAAGTTATTTCTATTTGTGACATTAATTCTGATATTCAGTAGCTGTATTACAACCGCGATTCTTTGGCGCTCGTTAAAAACAGCCAATCAACAAATATTGGATAAGGTAACGTACGCCATCAGCAACGAAGTAAATAACAGTTTAATGGGTACCAGCGGTATCTATGGCGAGCAGATTGCGACGTTTATTAACCAGGCCTATCAGACACCATTAATGGTGAGCGCTGAAATCCAGGCCTCATTTAATAACCCAACCCAGGCCATGACTCGGACCCAGCTCGAAAATCAATTAAAAGGGATTATTTCACACAACAAGCAAATAAGCTCAATTTATACACAATTTGAAAAGAATGGTTATCTTGATGAAGATTCAGCATGGGAAAATAAAGATACGTTGCACTCAGTTAAAGGGAAGGGAACGCTTGAACTTTATTTCATCCGCAATAGACAAGGCAACGTCGAACAACAATCGGTAGATATTAAAGCCAGCGATGCAAAATATGACACTTCGCTAAACGAATTTGGTGTTCGCAATGGCGAATGGTATCTGTGTGCCAAAGAGACCTTAAAGCCCTGCCTGATGGAGCCTTATATCTACGAAATCAGCCCGGGTTATAGCGAATTGATCACTAGCCTCACCGTGCCCATCCTGCGCGACGGCCACTTTGTGGGTGTTGCCGGCGTTGATTTGAACTTACCGTTGTTTCAGACCCTGGCTGAACAATTGGCACACTCATTATACGATGGTAAAAGTCAGGTCATGATACTGTCCGCTAAGGGACTGATTGTCGGGAGCAGCGAGCATAAAGATAAATTAGGTCGCCCAGTTAGCGAATTGCCAACGGCCGAAAGCTCACGCTGGCAAGCGTTATTGAATAAACAGAATAGTGCATTACCATCGGCAAACGATCTCTTCGCGCAATATCAGATTGTTGTGCCGGTTGCCAACCAGAAGTGGACCTTGCTGGTATCGGTGCCCAAGAGTGAGGCACTCAAAGGTGCGACCCAGATTAATAATCAACTCGATGCGCTTGTAACCGGTGTTGGTGTACGACAAATAATAATCGGGGCCGCCATAACCGTTATCGCGCTAATCATTCTTGTTATTTTGCTTGGTAGCATAGCCTCACCAATAAGACAAATTACTCAACATGTTGCTGAATTAACTTCAGCGGAAGGAGATTTGACACGCCAAATTACCGTCCACAGTCATGCTGAATTAATAGCGTTATCTCACAGCCTAAACGAATTTATTCGCAAGTTACGCAACATGGTCATTGAATTAAAACACATTGAAGATGATGTCTCTCACGAGGCCACCGTGGTCGGACAAATTGCCGTTGAAATTGACGCCAGTGTTGAAACACAGCACAAAGAGGTCGATAGCGTGGTTACCGCCATGCATCAGATGAGCACCACGGCGCGTGACGTCGCACGCTATGCGGCTGAAGCGGCTGCAGAGTCCGAGAAGGCCACCACACAAACCAGCAGCTCACAACAGGCGATGGCAGAGACCAAAACACAGATCGAGTTGCTGGCAACGGATATGGGTACCGCAAATGCCGCTATCGCGCAGGTCGCTGCTTGCAGCGGTAATATCAACCATATCCTCGAAGTCATCCGTAACATCGCCGAGCAGACCAATCTACTGGCCCTGAACGCGGCGATAGAAGCCGCGCGTGCAGGCGATATGGGCCGAGGTTTTGCTGTTGTAGCCGATGAGGTTCGTGCACTGGCAAACAAAACCAGAAGTTCAACCGACGAGATTGGCAGCCTCATCACCAGCCTGCAGCAAGAAGTCGACCGCACCATCACTATTATCAATACGGGAGCCCAGCGTACAGGCCAGACAGTACAAACCGCTGATCGCGCCTATCAATTGTTACTGGAAGTCGTAGAACAGATACACGGTATGAACGATCACATCACTCAGGTTGCCACTGCGGCAGAAGAGCAAAGCTCTGTCAGTGAGGAGATCAATCAGAACCTGACGCGGATCGGAGATGCCGCAAATGAACTCGCCAGCCTAGCGAATAAAGCCAGTCAGGGTGGACATGGACTCGCAGGCCAAGTACACAGGCTTGAGCAGCAACTCAGTAGATTACGGACCTAAAAAAGAAGCCCGCTAACGCGGGCTTTTTTATTGGTGGGTTGTGAAGGGCTCGAACCTTCGACCAATTGATTAAGAGTCAACTGCTCTACCAACTGAGCTAACAACCCATTTTAAAACTGGTGGTCGCTACTGGGATCGAACCAGTGACCCCCTCCTTGTAAGGGAGGTGCTCTCCCAGCTGAGCTAAGCGACCTGGGAATATCTGGTGGGTTGTGAAGGGCTCGAACCTTCGACCAATTGATTAAGAGTCAACTGCTCTACCAACTGAGCTAACAACCCATTTTAAAACTGGTGGTCGCTACTGGGATCGAACCAGTGACCCCCTCCTTGTAAGGG
>CAMFKP010000036.1 GCA_945957385.1 uncultured Aeromonadaceae bacterium | reverse complement strand
TACGTCGAGAAAAGCACGCATGGCCTTGCGCATAATACCTTGGAAACGACATGAACTGTTTAATAAACAACCATCGCGGTGGCAATCCAGCAAGCAGCTGACATTTTCCATATCCGAGACCACATCCCGCAGATTTATCTCTTCACTATTGCGCGCCAAACGAATACCACCGTGTTTGCCGCGCACTGTTTCGATATATCCCTTTACCCCAAGTTGATGCACTATTTTCACGACATGGTTGCGTGAAATATCAAATTTTTCAGCCACTTCAGTAATTGTCGACAGACGGCGCTCCGGCTGTAGAGCCAAATAAGTCAGTGTGCGCAAGGCATAATCGGTGAACAGTGTCAGCTGCATGATAGTTACTTTCTCGTCAATCCATATGTGCCATTCAAATAATGACAATCCCAGTATGCCGTCAAATTTGAAACCAGCGCAGTGAGGGAGGTTTTATATCACAAAAAAGATTTCTATAATCGGTGCCAATAAAACAAACTCTAGCATCCTGACATCGAATTATGTTGTTCTTATTGACCAGTATCCTGTTACTTGTCATCGGATTGCCAGTGCTCTGTTTCACTGCAGGCTGGGGGGAAATATATCTCAGTTATGGCCCCCTGATATCCTGCGTTCTTCTTATCGTGATGCTGATGCTGGATCTGATGAAACAACAACGACGACGCCGTTAAGGCGTCATTGTTTATTCGCCTTACCTGATTGCATTTAATAAACAAAAAGGCCACTCAATTTGAGTGGCCTTTTTGTTTAATTTGGTCGGCGTGAGAGGATTCGAACCTCCGACCCCTTCGTCCCGAACGAAGTGCGCTACCAAGCTGCGCTACACGCCGTTGTCTGCGGAGCGAGAATTTACCGAAGCAGGCGCGGCAATGCAAGTGCTTTTTCGATATCGAAAGCGCAATGCCGACTGACTGCTGGATTAATAAGCAAGAAGAAGACAAACGAAAAAGGGTGCCGCAGCACCCTTATCGTCACCATGACGTTCTAGGCGGCCTTGGCGGCCATGGCGATCTCGTGTCGACGCCGCTGTTCATTTCTGGCCATCATCCACCAGGCAATGAACGTCGCCGTAGACACCACCAGTATGATCAGGGTGGCCAGCGCGTTGATCTTCGGACTCACGCCCAACCGCACGCTGGAAAACACCACCATCGGCAGCGTGGTCGCATTAGGTCCCGAGACAAAGCTGGTAATGACCAGATCATCCACTGACAGCGTGAAGGCCAGTAGCCAGCCGGCCGCAATCGCCGGCGCGATGGAGGGAAGCGTGATCAGGAAGAAGACCTTCAACGGCGTAGCCCCCAAATCCTGTGCCGCCTCTTCCACCGACTGATCCAGTTCACGCAGACGTGAACGAATGATCACGGTGACATATGCCGCGGTAAAGGTGACATGCGCAATCCAGATGGTCACTGCGCCACGTTGTGCAGGCCAACCAAACATGTCGGACATGGAGACAAACAACAGCAACAACGCCAAACCGGTGATCACCTCAGGCATCACCATGGGTGCGGTAATCAGGAACGCAAATCCCGTCTCGCCGGTAAACTTGCCCACCCGGGTCAGCACAAACGCGGCCAGCGTACCGACGATCACCGCCATCGTCGCCGTCATCACCCCGATGGACAATGACAGCACGACACCGTCCATCATCAGCTTGTCCTGGAACAGCTCGTAATACCACTTGACCGAAAAGCCTGACCAGACCGTCACCAGGCGTGATTCATTGAATGAGTAAACAATCAAAATCACAATCGGTGCATATAGGAAGGCGAAGCCGAGCAGCAGGCTCAAGGTACGCCACGGTGATTTGATATGTGGAATCGGTGTCATGCTCGTCCCTCCGCCATCTCACGACGCTGATAGCGATAGAACCAGACAATCGGCACCATCAACATCGTCAACATCACCACGGCCACCGCCGAAGCCACCGGCCAATCACGGTTGTTGAAGAACTCTTGCCACAACACGCGACCAATCAACAAGGAGTCCGGGCCACCCAGCAACTCAGGAATCACAAACTCTCCGACCGCCGGAATAAACACCAACATGGATCCGGCAACAATACCACTCTTAGTCATCGGCAACAGCACCGAGAGGAAGGTGCGCCACGGCTTGGCACCCAGATCCGATGCGGCCTCAATCAGCGAGTAATCCACCCGCATCAGTGCGGTATACAGCGGCAGAATCATAAACGGCAGATAGGCATAGACAATGCCGATATACACAGCGAAGTCGGTATGCAGCAACTGCAACGGCTCTTTGATCACTCCGATATAGATCAGGAAATTATTCAGCAGGCCGTTGTTTTTCAAGATGCCAATCCAGGCATAGACCCGAATCAAAAACGAGGTCCAGCTTGGCAGCACCACCAGCATCAACAATACGTTACGCATCGCTGGCGAGGAGTGCACAATCGACCAGGCAATCGGATAACCAATCAGCAGACAAAGCAGGGTTGAAATGCCGGCCACCTGCAGGGATTGCAGGTACGAATCCAGGTACATCTCATCATCCAGCAGATAGAGATAATTTCCCAGATTCAGCACGAAGGTCAGTTTCTCTTCGGCATATTCGACCAACGCCGTATAGGGCGGGATAGCAACCTGTGTTTCCGCCAGACTGATTTTCAGAATGATGGCAAACGGCACCAAAAAGAACAGCAGCATCCATGCGTATGGAAACGCAATCACCAGGTGCCGCCCGCGCGGCAACCAGTGTCTGAGGGCAGAGCGTCGTCTCATCTCGCCTCCATTAAATTGTCAGAACCACACAGGAGTCCGGCTCCCAGTGCAGAATAACCTCGTCATCCCATGTCGGTTGGCCTTTACGGAACCGGTCGACATTCGGCAGGGTTGCAATCACTTTCTGACCACTCGGCAGACGGACGTGATAGATGGAGATATCGCCCATATAGGCAATGTTCTCGACGATTCCGGTGTCATAGTTGAAGTGATCGCTGGGGATCTCACTGCTGAAGTAGATTTTTTCCGGACGCAACGCCACGGTCAGATGCACCCCATCGGCAACGGAAGCGCCATGGTTCACATGGATCGGGTGCGTCAGGGAGTCGGTGCGAATCACCATATAATCGGGACCGCCCTCTTCCAATACACCGTCAAAGATGTTGACCGAACCGATGAATTCAGCGCTCAGACGACAGTTTGGATGCTCATAGATCTCTTCAGGGCTGCCGATCTGCACAAACTCACCACGATCCATGATCGCAATGCGTCCGGCCATCGTCATCGCCTCTTCCTGATCGTGCGTCACCATCACACAGGTCACGCCGACGCGTTCAATGATGTCGACCACTTCCAACTGCATCTTCTCACGCAGTTTCTTATCCAGCGCTCCCATGGGCTCATCCAGCAGCAACAGCTTGGGACGCTTGGCCAACGAACGCGCCAGCGCGACACGTTGCCGCTGCCCTCCAGATAGCTGATGCGGCTTGCGACGGGCAAAGGTTTCCATATGCACCAGGCCCAACATTTCCTGAACCCGGGCCTCCACCTCAGCCTTAGGCAATCCATCCTGTTTCAAACCGAAAGCGATGTTTTGCTCCACCGTCATATGCGGGAAGAGCGCATAGGATTGAAACATCATGTTAACTGGTCGTTTATAGGGCGGAATATTTGCCATGTCCTGGCCATCAAGAATGATGCTGCCCTTGGTCGGGCGCTCAAAGCCGGCCAGCATCCGCAACAGGGTGGACTTACCGCACCCGGATGCGCCTAACAACGCAAAAATTTCACCTTTGTTGATGGTCAAACTGACATCATCAACCGCTGCGACACCATCAAAGCTCTTGGTGACATTGCGAATTTCCAGTAATGGCTGTGGTTCCTCCACAGCATTGGCAGGCTTGTTCACGTGTTCAACCACGGTAATTATTCTCCCTGAACAATCAGGGGGCGCCTAGCGCCCCCATTGCTACCCAACATTATTTTCCGGTTTTGACCTTGGTCCAGACCCGTGTCACTTCACGGTTAACCTTTTGCGGCAGTACTTTCAGCGTGAACATCTTCGGCTTCATCTCATCCTTTGGATAGATGTTGGGATTATCACGAATCGCCGCATTTACCATCGGCAAGGAGGCCTTGTTACCGCTGGCGTAAGAGACGTAGTTTGACACCTTGGCAATCACATCCGGCTTCATCAAATAGTTGATGAAGGCATGCGCATTAGCGACATGCTTGGCATCGGCGGGGATCGCCAACATGTCATAAAACACCAACGCCCCTTCTTTCGGAATGACATAATCCACCACGACACCATTGTTGGCATCCTTGGCCCGGGCAGAAGCCTGCATCACATCGCCTGACCAACCGATAGCCACGCAAATGTCACCATTCGCCAGATCGTTGATGTACTGAGATGAATGGAAATAGGTGATATAGGGGCGTAGCGTACTCAGCAACTCACCCGCCGCCTTGTAATCGGCGACATCGGTTGAATTTGGATTTTTGCCCTGATAATGCAGCACGGTTGCAAAAATTTCCGTGGGTGCATTCAGGAAAGAGACGCCGCATTTGCTCAGCTTAGAGAGGTTCTCTGGCTTCAGTACCGCATCCCAGCTATCCATCTTGAAGTCCGGGCCCATCACCTCGGCAACCTTCTTCGGATTGAAGCCGATACCAGTGGTTCCCCCCAGGTACGGCACCGAGTGTGCGTTGTCAGGATCCTTGTCGGCCAACAACTTCATGACATCCGGGTCCATGTTGCTCAGATTTGGCAACTTGCTCTTGTCCAACGCCTGGAATACTCCCGCCTGAATTTGGCGAGCGAGAAAGTCCGAGCTAGGGACAACCACATCAAATCCTGTATTACCTGCCAGCAATTTGGCTTCCAAAACCTCATTGCTGTCAAATACGTCATAGACAACCTTGATGCCCGTTTCTTTCTCGAAGTTGGCGACCGTATCCTCCGCGATATAGTCACTCCAGTTGTAAACGTGCAGTACCTTTTCTTCATCTGCCAACGCTTGACCGGCTGTCAACGCCGTCACCAGCGAGAGGGTGACGATTCCCTTTTTCAACATAGAGAGTCTCCTTACCATGAACCGGATAGTGGCTGTCATGCATAGTTCGGGCCATGCATCAGACACCCCTGACGACTAGCGAAGTCGATTCTGCTCTCCCCAGGTACGTCACCGCTGACGCCGCACGATGGCTGACCAGATTATTGACTTACAGGCGCAGTATATTCCGAACAAATGAAAATGTATGCATTAAATGTGCTGTTTAAGCCACTTTGTGTTCTGGCATGCAGGCCATAAATGACAAGGGTTGCATCGTTAGTCACACGCCCAATCTGTGCTGAATGTAAATCCAGATTCGCAAACAGCATAAACCTCGAAGCGCATCTCCAGCGCAGTTTACAATTCATACATAGATGTCGCATTCCGGAAAGCGCAATCGTGTTAGGCTATCTGGCGATTCATTCAGCACCGACAGCTGTTCATCCGGAGGAAACCAGCATGCGCCCTGTTGTCTGTCTGTGGCTTCTGCTCCTGCTGCTTGGGGGCTGCCAATTTGCCCCTCTCGTTAGCCCCGCCGATTTACAGCACCATCATTGGTTACTTATCTCAATAAATGGTGCGGAAGTACCACAGTCTGCAACCAATATGGTCGACTTGGAGATAGGAGAGAAGATGACAGTCAATGGCAACACCGGGTGTCGCCAATTCATCGGCAAAGGGCAACTTGACGCCAATCGACTGTCTATTACATCTCTTTATGTCACTGGACAAAATTGCGCTCCCAATAAAGCCTGGATTGAGAAAGCCATTCTGACGACCCTGAGATCGGGAGCCATGTTACAACGAACAAATAACGACCTAACCCTAGCGGGACAGAACTACATTCTGAAATATCAGTTGGCGGATTGGGTTCACTGAACGGCCACGTGGCCTGAGCCACATCCCCTATCAATCAGCGCTTGTGGCAAAATAGGCCTAGCAAGCGAGCCGGGAGAGCGATTGCATTATGACAATGGATAAAATATTTAACAAAATCAAACAATTGCCTGTAATACCTAAACTTCTCCATGAGCTGATGCAGAGTTTTTCAGATGACAACTCACGCATTGAGGACATCGCCAAGAAAATTGCCATGGATCAGGTCATCAGCGCCAAAGTCCTTAAAATGGCTAACTCCGCCGCCTATCGACGCGGAGCCGAAGTCACGTCAATAGAGCAAGCGGTTATTCGTCTCGGCTTCAACGCCTTGCGCTCACTGGTTGTGGCTTCGGGCATCATGACCAGCTTCAAAACACCATCGAACTTTGACAAGACCAAATTCTGGCTTGATACCTTTCAAGTCGCGACCATAGCCAAAGCGCTCGCGGCCGAATGTAGGGCAATTGAACCAGAAACGGCCTTCACTTGCGCGCTTTTGCACAATATTGGTGAATTACTAATTCAATCTACCCTCCCGGAAGAGGCTAGCCTGATTAACCTATCCATCAATCAGGGGAATAGTCGGATTGATGCACAACGAGAAATGCTCGGGTATGACTACAGTCAGGTTGGGGCGGAACTGGCTCGGCGCTGGAATTTATCCGATACCTTTGTCAAGGCGATCGCACAACAACTGGACCCGTTAAGCTTCGAACCCGTCAGCCAAGAGGCCATCCTGATCCGCTTGGCCATGTTTGTTTCATTTGCCTGGAATGCTGGCGTTCCGCCTCAGGTGATTATTGCCCGCTTCCCGACCCCATTGGCACAACAATTGGGAATTGACCCGAAGAATATGGCAGCGCGGCTCGATGAATTACATCAGCAAGGAAATGAGCTGGCCAACATGCTGACACACTAACTCTTGTAACTATGTCCAAACCGTTTTTGCTGCACCGTCAAGCCGCCCTGGTTCAGCACTGCCGAATCAGGGCTGGAACTATCGCTGTTTGTGACGAAAGCACTCACATTACAGACCACATTCATCCGTCATGAACCTGATAACGAAAAAGCCTTGCTGCCGATGCAATTGGTAGGTTATCAAGGTGAAATGGCTATCTGGCGTGGGCGTCTACCGTGACTGATGAGAACATCCTCTACTGCTTCAAAGCGATCACCGATGGCCAGCAATGGTGGCTGCACGGTTGTGGCGTCTCCTCTGTGATGCCTCCCCGTGCGCAGCACTTTCGTATCAATCCTCACCCTCCCTCGGCTTGGGTACAAGATCAAATCTTCTACCAGCTCTTTCCCGATCGCTTTCACAACGGCAATCCCGGCGTGCACGTGCGGCACGGTGAGTTTTTATATGGGGATACAAATCATTCGGTGAGCGCCAAATCATGGGGGGAACCAGTCGCCCGCGATCACCTTGGATTCGAAGTCGTGAAGGGTGAAATCCGTATCACGGTACCGCCGAACACAGCAAGGGTCCTGCTAGCGACTTAGTTGAGACAAAAAAGGCCGCAACCGCGGCCTTTTTTTATTCACATCAAGATGTCAGCGGTTCAAATACTGCTCAGCGCCATCTAACAACATTTGTACGGACAGCATGACCAGCAGCATGCCCATCAAGCGCTCCAACGCCGTCAGAACACGCTCCCCAAGGAATCGGTTCACTTGCTCATGGAACATAAGAATCACCGAGCTCGCACTCCATGCAATAAGCAGAGCCAACGTCCAGTCCGTCATTTGGTTGGGATACTGATGAGACAACAACACCAAGGCGGCCAAAATAGAGGGGCCAGCGATCATCGGTATGGCCATCGGTACGATCAGGGGTTCTTCTCCTTCGGCAAGACCGGTGACGCCTCCCTCACTAGGGAAAATCATGCGAATGGCGATCAAGAACAAAACTATACCGCCTGCGATACTGACGGCTTCCTGCTTCAAGTTCAGCAAATTCAGTAACTCTTGACCTGAGAACAGGAAAACCAGGAGCACAACCAGTGAGATCAGCAGCTCGCGAATCATAATCTTGCGACGACGGGCCTCTGGGAAGGGACGCAATATCGAAAGAAAAACAGGCAAGTTGCCGACGGGATCCATGATCAGAAACAGCATGACAGCTGCAGTAATAACATCCATCGGTAAACTCTCAAAAACCAGAATAAAAAACTGGCATGAGTATAGCGAATAGGCACGAGGAAGGCGATATTCGCCTCCCTGTGAAACAAATCAATGTTGGCAGATGCGATCAGCTGCGGTGGTGAATCCTGTCTCTTGAGCGACAAATTTCCCTTTGCTTTCCAAAAA
The DNA here is from genome assembly GCA_945957385.1 of uncultured Aeromonadaceae bacterium. Taxonomy (GTDB): domain Bacteria; phylum Pseudomonadota; class Gammaproteobacteria; order Enterobacterales; family Aeromonadaceae; genus Pseudaeromonas. The sequence continues at coordinate 30,504 of CAMFKP010000036.1, read as the reverse complement.
GGCAATCAAGGCTTCAGCATCCATATCCTGGGCACTACACGTATGAAAACGCGTTTCACTGCCAAACCGAGAAACAATTGCCTGTTTCAGACTTGCTTTGCTGAAGCTACCACCTAGCTCCAGCATCATATGCATCACTTCATGGCCATGTATTGATCGTTGCATTGCGACTCACTCCCCCAGCAAAAACATGCTTCATTTAAGCATGTTTTTGGCTTGAAGATTTGCCTGCGATCAAAGCAGCGCAAGAATGACAAAACGCTGTCGCATCACAAGCCTGGCATCTGATATCAGCGTTTTTCTTGTATCAGTCACCAATTATGCGCTTAGTGAAACGATACGCCGAATCAGGAGCAAACAGATGGAGCCGACACTACACAATTATTTGCCTGCCATTGAGTTGCTGATGTGCCATCTAGGTAAAAGTTTTGATGAAGCCTGTGATGAAGTTGGTCTCACTGCAGAAGAAAAAAAGCAGCTGATGCAAGAATTGGAATGGGGTGCCCGCGAACAATAACCCATTGTTACGTTATTGGCTGTAGACAATGACATTGAATTCGCGCAACTCTAGAAAAAGAAAAGAGGGGCGACAATGTCGCCCCTCCAAGTCGTAATGTCCGATCCTTGAACAGTATTGCTCCCTGCAATCCCTGACTAAGCTCGTCCTTTAGCAGATCCTCTTCCCGATCCTTCGGGGTGTCCTTGAGCCATCCTGGCATAACGGGTCATCCGTACCCGATGTGCTGTCTCCCTCCTGGGAGGTGTCCATACCCACATCCTGTGGGGTTCCATTCGCCTTACCTTGGCAGCCAACCATCCTGGTTAACTTCATTGCGTCCTGCACAATTAATACTAGGGATTTGATAAAAAACGACAATCCACCCTAAATAAATAAAAAAACAAAAATCTAGGCAACATGAAAATAAATTCAAATTAAATCATAAAGATAGAAACTAGATCACGAAATAATCCGCCAGTATAAAAACGTTTTTACTCACACAAGGTATGGCAAATATCCTACACGGTACACGTCGATCTCCTACAGGTACCAACGTTGCCAAATACACTGCCAATCTAATTAAAAACGAAGAAAGGGTTTTCACTTACACTGTGATGCAGACAGGAACTAGCGCAGCCGCTAACGCAGCAAGATCATGAACCACATCAAGGCTTGTGATAAAAATCTGCGCCACGAGCAATCATCCGGAGCTGGAATACTACCCGTTCAGCCAGTTCCTGCCTCGCGTTGGGTTCCAGGTCCAAAGCATCCGCGCCAGCATTGAAAACAATCGTCACCATGGCTTCGGCCTGAACGTGTGCATCGTAGGAACTAAAGCCAGATTTTTTTTGCAGATCATCGGCTAACTCAGCAATAAAGTGCTGAATTTCACGTTGCACTGCCTGGCGGAACTCTGCCGATGTGCCTGAGCGTTCGCGCAACAACAAACGGAAGACGTTCGGATTGTTGTCGATGAACTCCATGAACGTCAGCACAGAGGTGCGAATAACACTGCCACCACTGCATGCAATGCGAAGCCGTGCCTGGCGCATCAATTGACGCAACGTCAAACCACCTTCATCCACCATGGTCAGACCCAGCTCTTCCATGTCACGGAAGTGGCGATAGAAAGAGGTAGGCGCGATTCCGGCTTCCCTGGCTACTTCGCGCAGACTCAGGTTCGAAAAACTCCGTTCCGGCGTCAACTGGCTGAATGCGGCCGTAATCAGTGCTCGACGAGTACGTTCCTTCTGTTGTGCCCGTATGCCCAAAATCCGTCCCCGGAAAGAAGAAAGGGCACATCATAGCCTATTTAGCCAAATGCTGTGCAACTGGGCTTACAACAGGTGATGAACAGGTAACCAACTTGCCAGCCATGTCCAGCAGCGTCGCCATACCGTGGTTTCAGGTTCAGGATGCTGACCGGACCAGGTCGTCATCCCCCATTGCTCGGCCACAACCCAGGCAGATTCTGCACTTTGGCGTTCACTTAGCCAGGTTTCAATCTCCTGAGCCAGGGCAGCACTGTCAATCAACAACGTAATCTCGGTATTTAGATAAAAAGAGCGCGGGTCCAGATTCAAACTACCAATGAGCACTCGCTGACGGTCGAGAATGGCCAACTTGGCATGCAGACAAGTGCCCCCAGTTGGTCTTTGCTCATACATTTTGATACCGGTTTGTAGCAGACGGCGCCGTCGTTGACGAAAACCGGCATATGCCAGTGGCATATCCGTCGAGGCCAATGAATTGGTCAATACCGAACAACGGACACCCTTTCGCGTTAACCGGCGTAACACACGATAGAGATGACGGGTCGGGACCAGATAGGGCGTAACGATATCCAACTGTTGTTGCAATCCAGCCAATTCAATCAACATTGCTCTACCGGCCCGCGAGGGATGCCAACGTAGACGAGCCCCTTTGCCTGGTGGATCGATGACAGCCCGACAGGATACGGAATGCCAGCGTAACGGCGGTAATCGATCAGCCAATAGATCGGCTGCCACGCCAAATAGCGCAGCCACCTCGGGTTCCGTCAGGGAGAGTAAAAAGGCGTTGTTCGCCGTCGCTATGTCGTCCGGCAGGCAAAACCAGCCCAAACGATGCAGAGGGTGACTCCATCGGCTGCGCCAGTACGTCATGAAGTCACGGGCCAGTTCTCCACAGATGCTCCCGCGCAGCACAATATCCAGATCTACGAACGACAATTCACGAGACAGTCCAAGATAGCTGTCTCCGATATTACGGCCTCCCACAACTGCGACATCATCATCCACCACCAGCAATTTGTTATGCATCCGGTGATTCAAACGGCGAAAACTGAATAATAGTTCCAGCGGCCAGCCCCATGGGCGCGCCAGTCGTAACCAAAATGGGTTGAAAATTTGTACCCGGATGTTCGGTTCAGCCGTCAAGGATTCCAGATAGCGATTGCTGCCGGAGTAGAGATCATCCACCAGCAATCGAATCCGAATGCCGCGCCGAGCGGCGGCCAGCAGAGCACCGGATAACAGGTTGCCACTGACATCCTCTTCCCAGCTGTAGTATTGAGCCAGGATGCTATGGCGAGCCTGCGCAATCAGCGCAAGCCTGACGGCCAGGGCCTGTTCGCTATCGACAATCAGGGCCGCCTCGCACCCTGGACACCATGGTGGATCATCCCGGCTGGTCTGCAAATTACCATCTCCTTGGTTACCCCAATATCAGCATATAAGGGCTCGAGATGCTGGCATAGCACTTGCTGGTAATGACCGGAGAAGATTCATCGAATCGTCATCTGCTACCCGCAGAATCGATGGCACAGACGTCGTGATACCAGATTTCGCCAAGGAGGAGTTCAGGATGGCTGTATGGATGGAAACCGTGCGTCTTAGTGACGAGAACCCGAGTGTGTTGCAACACAACCAGGATGCGGGAAAACCGCTCGATAGTATGGCCGAATTGATGTCGTTAACGACGTTAGCGATGGGAGCCTCAAAACAGGAGACAAATCGGGCATCAGAGATGCCTGGCCAGGTGTTTCATCCCTATTTTCTCTGGCACCCAGATGCGATTCCGGAGCGGCGCCAACCTGGCGCCCCGTTGGGGCGCCACCGACATTAATGCGGGCGTAAGCGTTTCTTCTGCTCGCTAAGCTCATAGGTCCGCCGATAGGCAACATAACGACTCGAAACATTTTTGACGTATTGCACCGTTTCCGAGCCCACTCGTAATGCAGCCACACGCTCTACATTACCAAACCAGACGTTGCCATCCAGGCCACGACGAATGGCCTCCTTGCGTAACTGGGCTATCCGGTTGGGGCCTGCATTGTAGGCGGCGAGTGTGAACAACACCCGGTTGTCCTCATCCAGCGCTTCGTCGTCGAAGTAGGTATCCATCATGTGCCGCATGTACTTGGTACCGGCGTGCACATTGTTTTCCAACGAGCCAATACCAGATACTTTCAACGCCCGCGCCGTACTCGGCAGAACCTGCATGATCCCCATGGCACCGCGCGGTGAGCGGGCCGACTGATTCATCGTCGATTCCTGATAGGCCTGCGCCAACAGCATCATCCAATCAATGGAATACTGTTCACCATAACGCTTGAACAGCGGAGCATAACGCTGGAACTCCTTGCTCGACCATCCCATCATGCTGGAGCCAGAGCCGCGATGTCGGGCCAAGAGCGCCGACCCATTCAACAAATAGTTGCGGTAAATCGGCGCGCCCTTGCGCGTATCCGCGCCATATTCGCGCAGGAACGCATTCACTTCGCGCTCCAGCTGAGGGCTGTTTTTGCGAAATGCCCAAGCAATCTGGCTATCTCGACGCAGTGGCACTGCGTCATGAAAACGCAGATCGTTAAACACCTTTTGCCATAAACGCGCCTTGTGACTATCAACCACGGTATAGGGAATTTCGCCACGGCTGACCATGTCCAGCAAATCGCTATCCTGCAGCACCTCATCGGCCGGCTCGATGTAGACGGGAGGCATTTTCAGTGTGGCCAGCATGTCATTGAGCATCTGCAGGCTTTCAAAGTAGCTCGAACTACGACGCACCCAGATGTGCTTGCCAGACAACTCGGTTAACCGCGAAATCGCCGGTACCTGATTGCCACTGACCAACCACTCCTGTACACCGGCAATCTCCGGAATGGAAAAATCCGCCTGTGTACGACGCATTTGCGTCGGGCTGAGGTTGGCCAACACCAGATCGCCTTGGCCGGCATTGAGCATCGGCAATAACTTGTCATGTCGCACCGGTACCAGCACGACATTCATCTTCAGTTTTTGGTCATGGTAATAGCGCTCGTTCAACCAGCGCTCAAACTGTTTCATCAGGCTGACGTTCAGCCCTTCCTGGCGCCCTTGGTGCAGGAAAAAGTTGGCATTGTCATAGACTACCAGCACACGCAGCTGGCGAGCCGAGAGCATGGCATCCAGATCGCCTTTACGGGTCGCCATCCGGTCGGTCAACGGCAGGGCTTGTCCAAGCTGAGGAATCAGCATCAGCAGCCACGCCAGACCTAATATCAGGTTTCTCATAGCGTATCGTCGAATGTCTGTTCATTGAAAACGCGGCATTAGAACGCAAGCAAGCTGAACTGAAGCTGAACGAGATGGTAATTTAATGAACAACGGGGGTGTGAAAACCCCCGCTTTTCGTGACTCAGATCGCGCGGGAGCGCATTTCGAAGATGATTTTTTCAGCAGTACAGCTAAATGCCAGCTGGCAGTTGATGGCTACACCCGCAGCGCTGGACTTCGGCTCTTTTGTTACCACAACATCACTGTACACGGCACGCGCCAGCTCCACATATTTGGCCAACCGTTCCTCGGCAGCATCCATGGTCGGTGCTTCAACGGTCAGCACAACCCGATCGTCTCCTTCACTGATCACGGTGCCGATTTCAGCGACACAACCACAGGCTTCGCACGTTTCCTGAACATGTTCTTGAACAGACATGATTTCCTCCTGGTAACTGACCATCTCGATGATCATGGAATAATACTGCTCTCTGCCACCAGTGTACGACCATTGCCCCAGAAAGGGTATCGTCGACCGGAACAGTCATTCGTTTTTCCACCAGCTCAGCTCGCCACCCCGGCCAAATGCAGCAAGAAGGCATACTCCAGCGCGACATCATGCAGAAAATGATAGCGTCCGGCCTTGCCGCCATGTCCAGTTTTCATATCCATCGCCAGCAATAGCCAGTTGTCATCTCGCTTGTTGGCGCGCAAACGGGCCACCCACTTGGCAGGTTCCCAGTATTGGACCTGTGAGTCATGCAGCCCGGATAAGACCAGCAGATGAGGGTAGGCTTGTGCTTGGACGTGATCGTAAGGGCTGTACTGCCGCATATAGAAATAATCCTCTGCGACGTCAGGATTACCCCACTCATCATATTCGCCGGTGGTCAGTGGTAATCCTGGGTCCTGCATCGTCGTCAATACATCAACAAACGGCACTACCGCGATCGCACCGCAATATAACTCCGGCGCCATATTCAGTACTGCCGCGACCAGCAAGCCGCCCGCGCTACCACCGTAAGCAAACACGCGCCGCGGATCTCCCCACTGCGAGGCAACAAGTCCACGAGTGACATCAATAAAATCATGGAAAGTATTGAGTTTATTGCGCCCGCGCCCCTGTTCGTACCAGTGACGACCCAGCTCTTCGCCGCCGCGCACATGGGCAATCGCCACCACAAAACCGCGATCCAGCAGTGACAGGCGCTCGGCCGAGAAATCTGGCTCCTCACTCAATCCGTAAGCCCCATAGCCCTGTAACAACAATGGATTCTTGCCCGGTACGAAACAATCACGGCGCCAGACCAGCGAGACCGGCACCTGAACGCCGTCACGGGCCGTGATATGCACCCGTTGCGATTGATAATCCTCACTACAGAACCGACCACGGATGCGCTGGCGCTTCAATAACTGCTGTTCACCCTGCAGCAGATCGAGTTGCAACGTACTGGCCGGCGTCGTCAGCGAACTGTAGCCATAACGGACGGTTGTGCTGTCCGCTTCCGGGTTGAACCCTAGCCAACAAACATAGGCGGGGTCATCAAAACTGACGGCTCGGACGTGATCGCCATCCAGCGTCAACTGACGCAATCGCGTCAAGCCAGCCACACGCTCTTCGATCATCAAGGCTGCGTTAAACAGTTCAAACTGTTGGAGCAGTACGTCTTGCTGGGCAGGAACAAGCGACACCCAGGGGGCATTTTCGGCGATATTGCAGCGATAAAGCGCAAAATTGCCGCCTTCTTTATTGGATCTCACGTAAAAGCATTGTTGGAAATGGTCAATTTGATACTCATGCCCTTGCTGCGCCGGGAGGAAACAGGTCGCCTCCTGACGGGACATATCGCGAGGAAGCCACCAGACTTCGCTGCTCAGCGTACTTTGTAGGTTAATGAACAGCAGCTCACCACTACGGCTCTCGTCCAGTGACAGATAAAAGGTGTCATCCTGCAACGTAAACAACAGGCGATCTGCGCGGACATCGTCACCCAGACGATGCCAGTAGACCTCCTCGGGCTGTAAGGTTTCAGGATGGAGCCGGGTATAAAAAAAACCGTGTCCATGATGGTCCCAAACCACATCGGAGCCACAATGCGTCAGCGTATCGTTCAGCCAGGTTCCCGTCAGCAGATCACAGATCTGAATCTGGTACTCGCGGCGCCCGAGCCAGTCCTCGCTAACCAGCAGGTAGCGATTGTCAGGACTAATTTCGTAGGTCGCTAATTCATAATATTCCGCCTCGCCAGCCCGCTGCTCACCATCAAAAAACGTCGTGACCGCATCAGGTTGGCTTTGCGGATAACGGGTATAACGCGCAAATTCGGCCCCTTTGTCGTAGTGGCGCTGATAGACATAGCCGCGCTGAGTCCATGGCAGACTGCTCTCCTCGCTCGGCTGACGCCGACGCATCTGGCGATACAGGCGGCGCATCAATGGCTTCAACGGCGCCATGATCTCTGCGGTATAGCAATTCTCCGCCTGCAAATAGGCCAGCACGTCAGGATCAGCACGCTGATCATCACGCAGCCAAAAATAGGGGTCGATGCGATCATCGCCATGAGCACTCAGGGTAACAGGACGCTCGGTGGCCACCGGCGCTAGCGGCAGGGTCATCAGGGTTCTCCTCTGTATCGATGCCACCATGCTAACAGGGGAGCGCTAACTCGTCCCGCATCACAAGCACATCTGATCTCCATCGCCAGAGACACCTTGGCCACTTGGCCTGATTCCTGATTTACGTCACAATTTACTGGCTATCCGGGAAGACAGGGATCATATTTGCCGCCTCCCGTCCTATCTGGCAGCCATTAGCGGAGCACCAAGACCAGCATGAAGAAAATACTGATCCTGTTTGCCCATCCGGGCTATCACCGCTCCCACGCCAACAAGGCACTGCTGCAGGCGTTGCGTAAAGTTGAAGGCATTCATGTTCATGACCTGTATCAGCGCTACCCCAATATGTTCATTGATGTGGCCCACGAGCAGCAGCTGCTGTTAGAACATGACATCATCATTTTTCAACATCCTCTGTACTGGTACTCCAGTCCGGCCATCATCAAGGAGTGGATGGATCAGGTGCTGGAATATGGGTTTGCGTTCGGCCCGGAGGGACATGCCCTGAGGGACAAGCAGCTGTTGTCAGCCATTACAACCGGGGGCAGTCAAGAGTCCTATACCTCGCAAGGCCATAACCGGCGTGCGGTGATCGAATATTTGCTGCCATTTCGTCAGACTGCCTGGCTATGTGGCATGCGTTACCTGCCGCCGTTTGTGCTCTACTCCTACCATACGATTCAGGACGCACGGCTATTGCGGGATACCGCCCAGGAGTATCGCCGTCTGCTGATCGCGTTACGTGACGAAACACTCTCGCCAGATGCACTGCAGCGCGCCACCTATCTGACCGACCTGCTGGAGGAGCTACCGTGAGCGATAACCTGCTGGTCGATGCCTTTATTTTTCTGACCGCGGCAGTGGTCTCGGTACCGATCGCCAAACGCCTTGGCCTCGGTTCCGTGCTTGGCTATCTGATAGCCGGCATCATCATTGGCCCCTACCTGCTGAATGTCGTCGGCAAGACCGAGGATGTCATGCATGTTGCCGAGTTTGGTGTCGTGCTGATGCTGTTTCTGATCGGCCTGGAATTGAAGCCGGCACTACTGTGGCAGCTCAAGGGGCCGATAGTCGGATTAGGCGTTAGCCAGGTGACCCTGACAACGGTCGCGCTGGCGATTGCTGGTCTGGTGTTTGGCCTGAGCTGGCAACAGGCGCTGACGGCCGGCATGATTCTCGCGCTATCGTCGACGGCCATAGTGCTGCAAAGCCTGACCGAACGCCGGTTGCTGAAAACAGAATCCGGCCAGGCCAGTTTTGCCGTGTTGCTGTTGCAGGATATTGCCGTCATTCCGATGCTGGCGCTGATCCCGTTACTGGCCCCGATGGGTGATGCCGCTGCAGCCGGCCCCAGTCTGGGCGGCTGGCAAGACGGCTTGCTGATCGCGGCAGTAATCTGCGCGATTATTCTGGGTGGCCATTATCTGATGCGCCCGGTGTTCCGTTTTATCGCCCAATCCGGACTGCGCGAAATCTTTGTCGCCGCCGCGTTGTTACTGGTCATCCTGATCGCCCTGGCGATGGAGCATGTCGGCCTCTCCCCAGCCCTCGGAACCTTCCTCGCCGGTGTGGTGTTGGCCGAGAGCGAATACCGGCATGAACTGGAAGCCAACATCGAGCCGTTCAAGGGGCTGTTGCTGGGCCTGTTTTTTATCTCGGTCGGCGCCGGCATCAACTTCACGTTACTCACCCAGCAACCCGGTCTGGTGCTCGGTCTGATGCTGCTATTGACACTGGTAAAACTGCTGGTGTTGCACGGCCTCGGCGGGGTCGCGCGCATGCACGCCTCGCACCGTTGGACTTTTGCGCTGGCTCTGGCCCAGGGCAGCGAGTTTGCCTTTGTCCTGTTGACGCTGGCCTACAAGGGGCAACTGTTTGATGCGCAGATGGTTGCGTTGCTGACGCTGGTCGTCGCCCTGTCGATGGCGCTAACCCCGGTTTTGCTGATTATCAACCAGCGTCTGGTTCAGACCCGCGTCAGCGCCAAGGAAGAGGAGCGTGAAGCCGACAAGATCGATGAACAAGACAACCCTGTCGTCATCGTCGGTTTTGGTCGTTTTGGTCAGATTGTTGGCCGCTTGCTGCATGCCCATGGCATTGGCACCACGATTCTCGATAACGATGCCGGCCATATCGAGGTACTGCGTAAATATGGCTACAAGGTGTTTTATGGCGATGCCGACCGCCTCGACCTGCTCTATGCTGCCGGCGCCCATCAAGCCAAACTGTTGGTCGTAGCGGTCGGCAATCCAGCCAAGTCGTTGGCTGTCTGCGAACTGGCACAAAAACATTTCCCGCAAATCAAGTTATTGGCTCGCGCCATCGATCGGCCACATGCCCACCAGCTGTTGCAGATCGGTGTGGATTTGGTCTATCGCGAAACCGTCGGCTCGGCTGTCGATCTCGGTGTCTGTGCCCTCAAGGAGCTGGGCATCCGCGCCAACCAGGCCTGGCGTGCCGGTCAAACCTTCAAGCTGCATGATGAGAAACTGTTGCGTGAACAGACCGCTTTTCTCGATGACGAGAGCATGTACATCACCAAGAGTGTCCAGTACCGGCATATCCTCGCCGAGATGCTCAAGGCCAATCAGGACGACAAGCGCAATGAATTGATGTCGGCTTGGGAGAACAAAATCGAGCCCGACGAGGGTAACGAAAATCCCGAAGAAGAACCGCCGCGGCCGTTCTTCGCGTCCCAAATTCGCGATACACCGACCCGAGGGGAAAAATAATGCTCTACTTGCTGTTCAAAACCATCCATATCCTGACAGTCAGCGTGACAGCAGGCTTCTTCTGCTGGCGCTGGCGTTTGGCCCTGGCTGCGGCCCCTCGCCTGCAGCAGCGGTGGGTGCGCATTCTTCCCCATCTCAACGATACCCTGTTATTGACCAGTGCCATTGTCCTGGCAGCCATGGCCGGCCGTTACCCTTTCGTCAACAGTGCTGTGCTGACCGCCAAAGTGTGTGGTTTGATCGTCTACATACTGCTCGGCACCATCGCCATCAAGCGTGGCCGTACCCGTCGTCAGAAACTGTTGGCGGGTGTGCTGGCCTTGCTGACATTGGCCTATATCGTCGCCGTCGCCATCAGTAAGAACCCGTTGCTGGTTTGATACGCCGCTCGCCTCGGGTCGGCCGGCGTGGCTCGCTGCCTCAACCATCCAGCAACGCCACCCCCTTGATTTGCACCCATACCGCCAAGCCCGGCTCAATCGCCAACTGCCGTCGTGACCGCTCGGTAATGCGCGCCAGTATCGGCGTCTCGCCACAACGGACCCGTACCAGCAGGTGACCGGCCGCCGCCCCTTCGCTGACGGCCTCAACCACGGCGGGTAGGCGATTGAGGATGCTGCTGCAATGGGGTTCCTGCAACGACAGGCTGACATCGCGGGCATGGATGCGACAACGCAAGCTTTGCCCCACCGGATAGGCGCGGGTCGGCACCAGTAACACGCCGCCGGCAAACGCTAACCGCATCAGGCCATCCGGCTCTTGTGCCTGTAACTGTCCGGCGATCACGACACCAGCATCATCGGCAAAAGCCGGAGGTAAATCGGTGCGCGCCAGCGTCTGTTGTAGCGGCCCACTGGCGACGACACGCCCTCGCTCCAGCAGCACCAGATGATCGGCCAGCCGCGCCACCTCATCGGGCGCGTGACTGACATAGACCACCGGGATCGCCAGCTCCTCATGCAGTCGCTCCAGATAGGGCAGAATCTCCTGCTTGCGCTTCAGATCCAGTGCGCTAAGCGGCTCATCCATCAACAACAGCTGTGGGCGGGTCAACAGGGCGCGCGCCACAGCGACGCGCTGGCGCTCACCACCAGAGAGTTGATCCGGCATCCGCTTCAGCAGGCCGTCAATTCCCAACAAGCCCGTCGTCTCGTTGAGCAAGGCCGGATCGGCAACACCGGCACGGCGCATGCCAAATGTCAGATTGCCAAGCACATCCAGATGGGAAAACAGGCTGGCTTCCTGAAACACATAGCCCAGAGCACGGCGGTGCGGAGGCACGAAAATCCCTTGCGCCTCATCCTGCCAGACCATGCCAGCGATCACGACCCGACTCGCCGGCAGGCGCTCCAGCCCTGCCAGAGCACGTAACACCGTGGTTTTGCCCGAGCCGGAGGGGCCAAACAGTGCCGACACACCGCGTGCCGGCAGTGTCAAACTGACATCCAGAGAAAAATCACTCAAATGTCGCTGCAAACAGAGTTCAATGCTCATGCATGCCGCTCCTGCTGACCGCGACCATAGCCCAGCGCATACAGCAGCAGCAGCGCAATAAATGAAAACACCAGCATGCCCGCCGCCAAGCGGTGGGCGTCCATATACTCCAGCGCCTCGACATGGTTGTAGATCTGGATGGAGAGAACCCGCGTCTCACCAGGAATATTGCCCCCAATCATCAACACAACACCAAACTCGCCAACGGCGTGACAAAAGCCCAACACGGCTGCCGTCAGGATGCCACGCCGGGATAGCGGCAACACCACACTGCAGAAGGTATCCAACGGGCTGGCGCGCAGGGTTGCGGCGACCTCAAGTGGCCGCCGGCCAATCGCAGCAAACGTGTCTTGCAATGGCTGGATGACGAAAGGCAACGAATGCAACACACCGGCGACCACAATGCCGGCAAAGGTAAACGGCAAGGTCCCCAATCCGAGCGCCGTCATCAGACGCCCCAGCGGGCCCTGGGGTCCCATCAACAACAACAGATAAAACCCCATCACGGTCGGTGGCAACACCATCGGCAACATCAGCAGAGCTCGGATCCAGACACTATGCCGACTCCGGTTATGCACCAGCCACCATGCCAGCGGAATCGCCAACAGCAATAGAATCAGGGTTACCAGGCTCGCCAGCTTTAGCGTTACCCAAACCGCACTCCAGTCGCCCTGTGTCACTGAACCTCCTTGTTCACGACGCCAACACCGTCAGTGGTGCCAGTTACGAAATAATACAAAGCAAGAAACAGACCGGATTCGACACCACACTCACGTTGTCATCATCAGTACTGGCCAAAGCAGCGCAGATAGGATATAAATCCTGTATGTTTATACAGGAAGCAAAGCAATGGCCGTCGAGATCAAATATGTCGTGGTGCGTAATGGCGAGGAAAAAATGACATTTGTCAGCAAGAAAGAGGCCGATGCCTACGATCGCATGCTGGATCTGGCTGATGAACTGGCCGCCCTGCTGCAACGTAGTCCGGTCACACTGGCCGAGTCACAGTGCGAGGAGTTGGCACTGTTTCTGGCTCGGGAAAAAGATCAGTTACAGACCCTGCTGCGCGGTGGCAAAGCGGAAGCCGAACCGGCACGTAAGCGCGGCAATACACCCGCAACAGAAACGGCAGGCGAGAGCGACGCGGCCTGACGCCTGGAACCCACCAACACAAAGAGCGCCACTTGGCGCCCTTTGCGTATTGTCACCTGATCAGCCGCTAACCCGCCGGTTGGCTCGGCTTGGCCGCTTTGTTGTCTTTAGCCAGCCTAGCCTTGTTGCCTTTAGCGGCCTCGCGCTTGGCCAAATCGGCAGAATCGGCCAGCAGAGGGGCCGTCGGCAGTGGGTTGCTCATCAGCAGGGCGCGCCACGTCGGCTCCTGATACAGACTGTTGGCCGAGCGTGGATCCAGCATGATGGAGATCAGCGCCCCTTGTGGCTGTTCAGTGGAAATCAGCAAGTCGCCAGGCTGTAAATTCGTCTGCACCACCTTTTCGTCCAGCGTGACATCCAGCCAGTCACGGGTACCCGGCTTGGTTTGCGCGCCGATCTTCATGCTGGCCACACGCTGCTGGGTTAACTCAACCTTCTCCGGCTGACTCACCACCTGATAATCGATGTGATGACGATCCAACCACTCCCGGAAGCGGTTAGTCTGCGCCCGAATCACATAACCTTCAGGAATGGCCCCAGTCCCCTGCAACGCCACATAGTCCTCGCGACGGAAAGTTTTCACCACCCGTTTACCGGTTCGGTCCGCCAACGTCACCGCCGTGGTTGGCTCTGTCGGGTTCGGCGCAAACGCATACTGCATCACGAACTTGTCATCGCCTTCGACACCACGCCAACGGAAACGCGCTTCTCGACTCAAGTGGCGGATCTGGCTGTCATCGCGCGCCACCAGCGCCAGCGCCTCTTCGACACTGATCCGCTGTTTGCGCACTCGCTCGGCAATGTTCTCCGGCGTCGGGAATGTTCCCGCACCGTCATGACGGTTCTCGAACAACACGGTCAACGAACCTTGCATCGCGGCGTAATTACGGAAGTTCGACAGACTGAGTCCACCGCGACGCACCGGATCGTGCAGCGAATAGATTTCGTTATACCGTTGCGATGGAATCCCCTGCGCCTGCACGGCTTCGATCAGCGCCGGTAAAAACGCATGATTGGCATACTGACTCAATTGCGCATCCAGGTTCGGGTTGTTACCCACCTCAAACTGGGCATCCGTGGTGGTCAGGAACCCTTCGCGGGGCGTCATTGGCCATTTGTCATTCCAGGTTTCATGCAGATCCATCACCACATCTGGCTGGAAACGTGCCAGTGCATCGATATAAATCCGTGTTTCCGGCGATTCCACGGCAATGAAATCCAGGTTCGGATTTTCATCCTTGGCATTCAGCCGCCGATTCAGATCGCGTCCATCCGGATTGGCCAGGGCAACGATGACAAAGTTCATTTTCTGCAACAGCGGTGTCAGCTCACCATCCAGCACACGCCGCGCAATGATCTGCAGCACTTCGGTGCCAGAGGGTTCATTGCCATGCTGTGAGCCGAGCAGCATGACTGTCAGACGATCACCCTCCGGCTTGCCACTTTGCAGGAACGCCGGATCTTCCGAGACCAGTAACGCCTCCACCGGGCGCCCCCCCGCGGAAGTGCCTAACGCCGCGACGGTCGCCAGCCGTGACTGATGCGCCAGCAGGTGCAGGTAGCTGGAAATTTGCGTGGAGTGCGGTAAGGGACGAGTAGGCGCCTGCTCGAACGGCGTCAGGGGTAAGGCCGCCTGCGCCCAGAGTGGCAGCGACAGCAACAGGGCGCCGACCAGGCGTCCGCAGCAAATGCTCATGTGAAAACCTCAACGGCTGGATGCGTCACAAAGGAGATCGGGGTCACACCCCATGGCGCGCATTATAGGGCTTATCGGCGTACAGCAAAGAGGAAAAACCGCGGCTTTTCGCCATTTTTTTCGCCACTTTGTTCATCTTCTGGTCACAATGCCCTGACAGCAAGTGGCTTACCAGAACAGGTGCCCCAACCAGGGCGCCAGCAACACAGTGACCAGCCCCGCGATCAGCATCACCAAGCTGGAAATCACCCCCTCAGTGGTGCCCATCTGATAAGCCCGGGCCGTACCGGCACCGTGTGATGAAGCGCCGAAGCCAGCCCCGCGGCCAAGACGGCTACGCACCATCAGCACCGTCAAGACCGTCTCGCCAACCACCATGCCGATCACCCCGGTCAACACGACAAACAAGGCTGTCAGATCGGCTTGCCCACCGACCGCCCGAGTCGCTTCAACCGCAAACGGTGTAGTAATGGAGCGCATCGCCAGACTGCGTTGCAGCAGATCCGGCAGCGCCAGCCAGCGCGCCAGCCAGACGGTGCTGCCGACCGCCACAAACACCGAGGTGGTGACCCCGAGCGAGAGCGACAACCAATGGCGTGTAATCAACTGCCGGTTTTCATAGACAGGGACCGCAAACGCCACGGTTGCCGGTCCCAGCAACCAGAGCAACCAATGGGATTCGGACATGTAGTCGGCATAGGAGACATGGGCCAGCAGCACCACAGCCACCAGCAGCGCCGGCGCCAGCAACAACGGCATCAGCGGCACCAGACGCACCCGGCGGTAGATGGCCTTGCTGGCGTAATAGAGCACTACTGTCAGCAACAGGAACAGCAGGCCGCGCAACAGATCAAGCATGACGGCGACTCCGGCGGCTCAGCCAAATCTCAAACCGATAGAGCCGATCGACCACCAATGCCGTGGCCCCCAGCACCACACAGGTGCTCAGCACCAGCACCACGGCGATGCGCCAGCCTTGCTGCAGCAACAAATCTGGATAGTTGACGACCGCCACCACCGCCGGCACAAAAAACAGCAACATCTCGGCCAGCAGCCAGCCAGCACCATCGCGAAACCACTCCACCCGCACCCAGCCCAGCAGCAACAAGGCAAGTAACGCCAGCATGCCGGTGACATTGGCCGGTAACGGCAGGTGAAAACGGCTCACCGCCAGCTCGGCCAACACAAAGATCGCTGCCAGCAGGCCTATTTGAGAACTGATGCGAAATAGCGAGCGCAACGATGTCATAGCGCCTCCTCAATGTGCGTTGGATCACAGTATACGAGGCGCAAAATCAGTCGAATAATGAATTGTTATTATAAAATTAATTCCAAATAGGAATGAATTAACCACTATGGACATTCGCGCCCTGCGTTACTTTGTCGAACTGGTACAACAACAGAGTTTTACCCGCGCCTCGGAGCGGCTGTTTGTCACCCAGCCCACCATCAGCAAGATGGTGCGTAGTCTGGAAGAGGAGATCGGCGAACCCTTATTGCAGCGTCAGGGACACAGCTTCTCGTTAACCGCCGCCGGCGAACTGCTGCTGGGCCGGGCGCGCAGCATACTGACCGAACTGGGTCAGCTGCAGGCTGAACTGGAGGATCTGCGCGCCTTGCGCCGCGGCCAGCTGCACCTGGGCATACCGCCGATGGTGGGCCCGTTGTACGCCGATCTGATCCGTCGCTACCGCCAACACTACCCCGAGGTCGAGCTGACGATTGTCGAATATGGTGGTCGCCATCTCGAGCAGGCCGTCAGCCAGGGTGACCTCGATGCCGCCCTGACCATGTTACCGACCCGTGATGAGGGTGGCCTGGCCAGCTTCGAGCTGGCCACCCACCCGATCATGGCGGTACTGCCAAACGAGGCATGCTGGCACGGCACGTCACCCTTGCCGCTGAGTGCCTTCAGCAGCACACCCTTTTTGCTCTACACCGAGACCTTCACTCTCAGCGACCTGCTGCAACAGCGTTGTCTGGAGGGCGGCTTCACGCCGACGGTCGCCGCCCGCTCCAGCCAATGGGATTTTCTGGCCGCCATGGTGCGCAGCGGCATGGGGGTAGCATTTTTACCGGAACCGATCTGTCGCCAGCTCGATAGCCGCGAGCTGATCTTCCGGCCGCTGGCGCCGGCGCTAATCTGGCGCCTCGGCGTCATCTGGCCGCAGCAGCGTTACCTGTCTCGAGCCGCAGAGGCCTGGCTGACCCTGTGCCGGGACGCAGAGTGACGGCCCGGAGCGCGCGGCCCCCGGAGTACGCGGCCATAGAAGCGCCTTATTTCTGTCATGGTGGCGTCATATTGGGCTCCTAGCATGCGTCTTGATTGCACAGCTGTGCAATCACGCAACCGGAGAGCCCAATTCCATGCATGCCCAACATCCCCTCTCGCTGCCGGCACAACAGCCCAGCTCGCTGTCATGGTTGCGTTATCGCTGGCAACGCCTGCTCCACACCCCGACCACCCTGCTGGGATGGCTGCTGATCGGGTTGTGTGGCTACTTTATCGTTGTACCGGTCGTCGCCCTGTTACTGGACGCCGTACAGGTTCAATTTGGTGATGAACGCCGCGCCGCTGCCGAGACCGGCGCCTGGACCCAGTATTACCTGCTGCGCACGCTGGCTTCCCCAGTGGCCGACAGCCTGTTCTGGCAGCCGCTGTGGCATACATTGCGCGTCGCCAGTGCCGTGATCCTGATAGCGCTGAGCCTGGGTAGCCTGCTGGCCTGGTTGATTACCCGCACCGGACTGCCGGCGCGCCGTTGGTTCGCGACCGCCCTGATCGTCCCCTACATGCTGCCGGCATGGACCTTTGCGATGGCCTGGACCACGTTGTTTCGCAACCGCAGCATTGGTGGCCAACAGGGTTGGTGTGAGGCGCTCGGCTGGCAACCACCGGACTGGCTGGCCTACGGTGAGCTACCGATCATCCTGATTCTGTCGCTGAATTACATTCCGTTTGTCATCCTGCTGCTGGGCAATGCTCTGCGCACCTTTGATGGCCAGCTTGAAGAGTCTGCCCGCCTGCTCGGCGCCCGTCCGTGGTGCATAGCGGTGCGCATCCTGCTGCCGCTGATGTTGCCGGCGCTAATGTCGGCCGCGGTGCTGATTTTTGCCAAGGTGCTCGGCGAGTTCGGCGTCTCCTACCTGCTCGGGCTACCGGTCAACTACAGCGTGCTCTCCACATCACTGTTTCGCAGCATAGAGTTGCGCCAGAGCGGAACTGCCGCCGTCGTGGCCTGCGCCATCATGCTGTTTGGCGTGCTGTCGTTACTGCTCGATGCCACCCTGCTGCGCGAAGCGCGCAAGTTTGTCACCGTG
Source organism: uncultured Aeromonadaceae bacterium (assembly GCA_945957385.1). Taxonomy (GTDB): domain Bacteria; phylum Pseudomonadota; class Gammaproteobacteria; order Enterobacterales; family Aeromonadaceae; genus Pseudaeromonas. Next base: position 12,477 of record CAMFKP010000036.1, on the reverse strand, counting down.
AGTGGTAAAGGAGGCCAGCTGCGCCCGCATCCGCTCGGCCGCTGGCAGTGGCCGGCCTTTGGCCTCGTCAGCCTGCTGTTTATGGTCTCTGTCGTGTTGCCATTACTGGTGCTGACACTCTCTACCTTGATGCGGATCCCCGGCCACTTCACGCTCGATAACTTCACCCTCGACTTCTGGATCGGTGAACACCTGGGTACCGTCGCCGAAAGCCGGGGTGTGCTGCTCAGCCCGAACTTGTGGCGGGCCGCCTGGAATACGCTGTGGATCGTCGGCAGCGCCGCACTGGCCGCCGGCTTGCTGGGTCTGCTGGTTGGCTATGTGGTGGTGCGGACGCCATTGCGCCCGCTGGCACTGCTGTTGCGGCAAATCACTTTTTTCCCCTATCTAGTGCCCGGCATCGCGTTTGCCGCCGCCTACCTGACGCTGTTTGCCGAACCCCACGGCCCGCTGCCGGCGCTGTATGGCAGCGTGATATTGCTGATTCTGGCGCTGATCGCCGACGAAATGCCGTACGCCTCGCGCGCCGGGATCGCCGCCATGATGCAGTTGGGACGCGAGCCGGAAGAGGCGGCCCAGATGGCCGGTGCCGGCTGGTGGCGCCGCCTGCTCTGCATCGTGATCCCGTTGCAAAAAGGCGCCTTGGTCACTGGCGTGCTGCTGCCGTTTATCTCCGGCATCAATGGCCTGAGCCTGTTTGTCATGCTGGCGGTGCCGTCGAGCGACGTGCTGACCACCTATGCACTGCGTCTGATTGATTACAACTACTTGCAGGCGGCCAATGCCGTGGTGTTGCTGGTCTGCCTGCTGGCTTTCACCGGTACCCTGCTGACGCAGCGATTAACCGGCACCAACCTTGCGCAAGGAATTGGAAACTGATGCCTACCATACAACTGCAGCAGGTCAGCAAACGCTATGATCGCCGGGGTGCGCCGTCGGTACAGCAGCTCGATCTGACAATCCACGAAGGGGAATTCATGTGCCTGCTCGGCCCCTCCGGCTGTGGCAAGAGCACGACGCTGCGCATGATTGCCGGTCTGGAGCATGCCAGCGGCGGCGAGATCCGCCTCGGCGAGCGCCTGGTTGACTCGCAACAGGCCGGCATCTTCGTTGCACCGGAACAACGCCAGCTCGGACTGGTGTTCCAAAGCTATGCGCTGTGGCCGCACCTGACGGTGGCACAGAATATCGAGTTCGGTCTGAAGCTGCGCAAGCTGCCGCGCGGTGAACGCCAGCAAACGCTGGAGGCGGTGATGACCACGCTCGGTATCGCCGCCTATCGAGACCGCTACCCTTCGCAGCTCTCGGGGGGACAGCAGCAGCGCGTGGCGCTAGCCCGGACCCTGGCGGTACAACCGCAAATCCTGTTGCTGGATGAACCGCTGTCGAACCTCGATGCCCGGCTGCGCCTCGAGATGCGCACCGAACTCAAACGTCTGCACCAGCAGTGCGGCACCACCATGCTGTTTGTCACCCATGACCAGTGGGAAGCCATGGCGCTGGCCACCCGCATCGCCGTGATGCACCAGGGCGAGCTGCAACAGGTCGGTACACCGCAGGAAATCTATGATCGCCCCGCCAACCGGTTCGTTGCCGAGTTTGTCGGCACCCCGCCGATCAACCTGATCGAGCTGGATCACGGCTCGCTGTTCGCCGAGCTGCTGCAACCCTATCTGCGCAGCCTTGGCGAAACCACAGCACCGGTGACCGCAGTCGGTATCCGCCCGGAACGCATCCTGCTGACCCCGCCGGCAACCACGACGCCAGACAGCCAACGGCCGCTACAACTCAAGGCGCGGCTGGAGAGCCGGCTGTTGACCGGCGGGAGTTGGATACTTGAGGTCAGCGTCGCCGGCCAGCGTTTGCTGCTCACCTGTGTGCAACCTCCGCAGCAGTGCGAAGGCGACACTGTGGTGCTGACCATCGCTGCCGCCGACTTACACCTGTTTGATGCGCAAGGCCAACGCCACGAGCCGTTGGCGCAGTCCGCCGCCCCTTATCCCCACACCGTACCGCTATCAGGAGTAACACCGAGATGAAAAGGACGATCCCGCTGCTGCTGAGCGCAGCACTGGCCAGCAGTTACAGTCAGGCAAATGACAGCGTCGAGCTGCAGACGCTGATCCATGCCGCCCAGCAGGAGGGGCCCATCACCATCTATGCCCCATCCGGCAAGATTGTCGATACCGCCAAGGCCTTCAGCCAAAAATACGGCGTCAAAGCCGAGGGGCTGAAGATCAACGGCGCCGCCCAGCTGGAAAAGATGACGCGGGAGTACCGTGCCAACAACGTGCGCGGTGACGTGGTACTGACCGGTGATCCGGCGGCCGCCCTGGCCCAGCTGCTGCCGCTGGGCATCGTCGAAAACTGGACGCCTACCGACCTCGCCAACCAGATCCCGGCCGCCAACCGGCAGCCGCTGCTGGTATACGGCGATCCCGTCGTCTGGAGCTACAACACCGAGGTGTACAGCCACTGCCCGGTCGATAACATCTGGGCACTGACGGATCCGCAATGGCAACGTCGGGTGACACTGCAGGATCCGTTGACCAAGGCCAGCTATCTGGACTGGTTCAATCAGCTCGAGCACCACTATGACGCCCAGCTGGCCGCCGCCTACCAGGCACACTACGGCAAACCATTCGACCCCAAACAGGGCTCCGCCACCGAGGTGTGGGTGAAGGCGTTCGCCAAGAACGGTCCGCTCCCCACCGACTCCGATGCACCGGCCAGTGAAGCCGTCGGCGCACCGGGGCAGAAAACCCCGTTTATCGGCCTGATCTCCACCGCCAAGTATCGCGATGTGGCCAGCGGCAAGTTGAAGATGGGCATCTGCAACACGATGCAGCCGTTTGTCGGCCTGTCGACACCGGCTTTCGGCCTGATCGCCAGCAAGACCAAGAGCCCGAATACCGCCCGTCTGCTGCTGCACTATCTGATGACGGAAGAGGGTATCGCCAACCAGACCGTGGATGGCAAGGTATCGGGCAACCCTGCGATAGCGCCAAACCCGAAGGAGGCCTCCGGTGTCCATCACGTCGCCAACCAGGTGCTGCAATATTCGGCCACCGAAGCCAGCGCGGACTTCGATGCCCGCCAGCGTTGGTCTGATCTATGGCGCCTGAACTTCACTCGCTGATTTCATTCACTTTGACGAGGTGCGCCCGCTGCGGCGGGCGCCTGCTGTAAACCATGACACCATCCGATATCTCTTTACCCAACACCGCCACCCGGCAGGCGGCGCCGATACTCCCCCACGCCAGCACGGCACCACTCGATGACGCCGCACTGCACTGCCGCCTGCAAGCGGCCATCACGCTGATCCGCGAGGCCGGCGAGATCGCCCGCACCGCGTTTCATGCCCTGACCCCGCAACAGATCGGCTTCAAGGGGCCCCAGGATTTTCTGACCGCCGCCGATCTGGCCGTTGAACATCACCTGCGCCAGCGGCTGGGTGCGCTGTTTCCCGAAGACAGCCTGTTCGGCGAGGAGCTGGGTGGCGAGCCAGGGAGTGACTGCTGGATCATGGATCCGATCGATGGTACCGCCAATTTCGCCCGCGGTATTGCCCACTTCTGTTGTGTGCTGGCCTTCGTCAGCGGCGGCAAGACGCGTTTTGGCCTGATCTTCGATCCGCTGCATGACGAGCTGTTTGTCGCCGTGCGGGGGGGCGGCGCCACCTGTAACGGCCAGCCGCTGCAGGTCGCGCCGACCCAGCACTTTGCAGCCGCCAATCTGGAGCTGGGCTGGAACCAACGCCGGCCGACACACGACTACTTGCAGACGCTAGCCGGCCTGCTGGCGCTCGGCGCCAACGTGCGTCGGGGCGCCAGCGGCGCGCTGGCACTGGCCTATGTTGCCTGCGGCCGCAGCGATGGTTACCTTGAACTGCATATGCAACCCTGGGACTGTCTGGCTGGCCTGTTGCTGGTACGTGAAGCTGGCGGACAGACCCTGGAGTGGCCAAGCGGTAGCTGGCCACAAGGCGGCCCCGTGTTAGCGGCCACGCCGTCATTGGCAGCGGCCATGGCCCAGGCCGCTGCGTTAACCCTGTCTCCCACTTTCGCCACAAGGACCGCCGTATGAGTTCAGTTCCCGCTTATCCCCGCGCCGCCATGCATCGCATCGCCGACGCCATCGGGCCGGAAGGACAACACCTCTATCTGGGGGGCGATGACGCCGCCCGGGATCTGGCACTGCTACGCGCCCATGGCATTAGTGCCGTGGTCAATTGCGCGGTGAACCTCGATATCAACTATGTCTGCGATCCCTACCTGCCTGCCGCCGGTGACAAGCTGGCCGGAGGGCATGCGCCAATCCGCTACTACAAGATGGGACTGGTGGACGGACCGGGAAATCCCCACCAGATGGCGCTCGCCGGCTTCTTCCTGCTGGACGGCGCCTTCCACCAGCAGATCCCGGACAAGCCCAGTTACCCCAACCGGGAACGGGGCAATGTGCTGATCCATTGTCGGGCCGGACGCAGCCGCTCCGTGGCCATCGCCGCCCTCTATCTGCGCCATCGCCAGCCCCAGCTCTATCCCAGCCTGCAGGCCGCCATCGAGGTGATCCGTAGCCGCCGCGAACTGCAGCCCTATGAGTGGTTTGAAACGCCGAAACCCAGCCTGATCGAGGCAATTACCCAGGCCGATCGCATGTTGGTACAGCTGACGGCCAGCGGGTTGCTCTAATCCGGCGCGGTGCGGAAAACGCGACTCAGCGCGTGGTGCCGCGCCACACCGGCTGCAACGGACAGCGGTAATCGTTAGGGAAGGCGCCGAAAGGCGCCTGTATGCGTTGCATGATGTGTTGCACCATCTGCTGCTGCGGCTGAGCAAACGTGGTCAGCTGATAGGCGTGCCAGCGCGCCTGTTCGATATCATCGAACCCCACCAGCACCATATCCTCGGGTACGCGCACGCCGCGGCGCCGCATCTCGTCGAGAAAACCGCACGCCAGCAGGTCGGTAACACAAAACACCCCTTCCGGCGGCCGTTGCAGCATGCCGGCCATGGCCACCCCGGAGGCGTAGGAGGTGTCGCCATAACGTATCACCTCGACGGCCAACCCGGCTTCCCGAGCCGCCGCCACAAAGCCACGCTCACGCGCTACCAGCCCGACCGAGCCGACGGCCGACGCAATCAACGCCACCCGCCGGCAGCCTTGCTGCTGCAACATCGCCAGTGCGGCACGGGCCGTGCCTTCGTTATCGATGCGAATATTTTCTGCCTGCGGGTGGTCATAATCGCGGTTGACCAGAATCACCCGCTGACCATTCGTCAGGCACTTGTCGATCAGCGCCTTTTGCGGTTGCCCGGAGAGGATGATCGACGCCTCGGCACGAAAACCCAGCGTCTGCTCCAGTGCCGCAGCCACGCTTTGGGCATCACCCTTGGTGTTGATGACCATCGCCACCTTGTCAATCTGCTGCAGTGCCCGCGTCAGGTGATCGAGAAAACTGGCCTGGAACGGGGTGCTGATGTCGGTGGTAATCAGGCTGACGATGCGGCTGGTGTCGTGCAGACAGCGCGCCAGATGGTTGACCTGATACCCGAGCTCCTGGGCCGCCGCCAGCACCTTGGCGCGGGTACGGGCCGAGACGCTGGCACCGGCGGTGAAGGTTCGCGACACCGCCGAACGCGAGACACCGGCCAGCTCGGCCACTTGTACCGCGCTGACAAAGCGCTTCTCCAGCGGGACAGACAAGGGGGGCATCGTCGACTCCTCTACGGCAGACAGCAACCTAAACGCCCCAGTCTGCCGCGCGTTTTGGTCAGAAATATGACAAGCCGCAACCACAACGTCGCTGCCGATACGTCCCGCGATTACCGCTTATTTGGTATGCTCGCCGGCAGAGTGACTCGCAAGGAAGCCTGTCGTGTCCCGTGATCGTCTGCTACGTGCCGGTGCCTTTCTGGATAAGCACCTGTTTGACCCCATCCAGCCGGAAGATATCGCCGCGGCCTCGGCACTGTCGCTGCGCTCGCTGCAACGCCACTTCGCGACCGCGGTCGGCGAGAGCCTCAGCGGTTACCTGCGTGGCCGCCGTTTGACCCATGCGGCGCAACAGCTGGTTCTGGGCCATCAGGATATCCTCTCCCTGGCGCTCGATTGCCAGTTTGGCAGCCATGAGGCCTTTACCCGCGCCTTCAGCCGTCACTTCTTCATGAGCCCGAGCGCGTTTCGCCAGCAAGGCTGCCTGCAACACAACTACTACCGCCCCAGCCTGGATCTGGCGATGCTCGACGAGCTCGCCGCCCAGCACCAGCAGCCGCCGCAGATCGCCCCCAGGCCACAACAGTCACTGTGGGGAGTGACCCGCGCGATGCAGACCGACGAGCTAACCGGTGCCGGACTGGGCAGCACTGTGTGGCAGCTCGGTGGCCAACTGCGCAGCCTGTTTGGTCAACAGGCACCGCTGCGGGTCTTCTACTTCAAGACCCAGCCCGGCCAGTGCCGCCACTTTCTGCTGCTGGTGGCGACCTTTGCCGGCCGCGGCACTCCACCCCAGGACATGGTCGCGCTGACCCTGCCGGCCGGCTATTCTGCCACCTTCACGCTGCACGGCGACGAATCACAGCTGCCGGTGTTCATGTACCACTGCTTTGCCCAGTGGATCTTCCACAGCGGCTGGCACTTTGACGACGCACCGATCGAACTGCAACTCCCCGATGAACGCCATCCACGTTTTCGTCTGACCCTACCGGTGCGTACCACCCCCTGCCCCGTTTACCGGCTGTGGTAACCACCGCCGGTCTCACCACGCCGGCACACTGGCGCCGATAATCAAGCCAGCCCGATCACAGCAGCATAAGGTGGAACTCCTACTACCAAACTGGAGTCTCGGGTTATGTTGCGTTGGTTTTCCTTTCCGTTATTACTGGTTGCCGTCTCGCTGTCGGCACAGAGCGCCGAGCTAAGCGGGGTGCGCTGGCAAGGCCGTTGGGGCGATGGTCTGCGCGATGCCCTGATCCTGACTCCGGCCGCTGACGCCAATGCCAAACAGATGAAGGTGCACTATTGGCGCAAGCTCAATGCAGATTGGCAACAGGCCGAGCTGCAGTTTGATGCCCTGGCCACGGTGCAGCAGGCGCAACCGCTGACGTTGCAGTGGAAAATAGAAGGGGATCCGCAACAGGGCAGCATGCAGCTGGTGTATCAGCCGGCTGACGATACCATGACCTTGCACTACACCAGTGTGCAACAACAGGGGAGCATGACGATGCGCCGCGCCACACCAACCACGGCAGCCCAATCCGGCGCCGAACCCTGCTTGCAACCCAGTGACGGCGCTCAGGCGGTCACGCTGCGCTGGCACGCTCCCGATGCCAAGGCGGTCTATCTGGCTGGCGAGATGAATGACTGGCAGGCCGATACGCTTCCGCTGCAACGCCAGGCCGATGGTGACTGGGCACTGACGCTCTATCTGACACCGGGACGCTGGGCCTACAAGCTGGTGCAGGATGGCCAATGGCTCAGCGATCCGCACAATCCACTACGTCACGCCGATGGCCAGGGCGGCTTCAATTCGTTGCTGCAGATCGGCGCTACCGATCCGCTGTTCACTCCCCGAGCCAATCCGGCCGAGCGCGGCCAACTGCAGACGATCACGCTGACCGGCAGCGACCATGCGCCGCACCCGGTCCTGATCTACCGGCCCGCAGGCAGCGACCCGCACACGCCGCTGCCCTGGTTGCTGGCACTGCATGGTTATGGCATGGATCGCCAGCAGTGGGTGGCTGATGGCGAGCTGCCGACCCTGCTCGACAACCTGATCGCCGGGCAGCAGATCCCGCCACTGGCCGTGGTGCTGGTCGACGGTGGCAAGAGCTTCTATCAGGGGGCGACCGAACAGTTCCTGATCCGCGATCTGCTGCCCCAGGTCGGACACTGGGGACTAAGCACGCGGCCGCAGCAACGGGCGCTGCTCGGCGTCTCGATGGGCGGCTTCGGCGCCTTCTACCTGGCCTACCGTCATCCGCAGCAGTTCGCCCAGGCGGTCTCGCTCTCCGGTTACTTCGCCCCGCGTCCGCAGGCGGAGTGGACATCATCCGGCCTGCAGGCCATGCCACCCACCCGCCTCTACTGCGGCTTGCAGGACCACACCAGCCTCGCCAGCAACCAGGCACTGCAAGAACAGCTGCAACGCGCCGGCGTCACGCCGCCCTTTCACTACAGCGCCGGCGGCCACACCTGGCACTACTGGCAGGGACTGCTGCCGCAGGTGATCCGCGAGCTGGCCCAGCAGATCGCAACGCCCTCAAGCCGCTGACCCCGCACTGTCGCAGCACGTGACCCGGCTTAACCGCCGGGTTCACCTGGCGCGCCAAGCCCGCGCCCCATTCCAACGCCATGCCCCGCACACCAGGTTAACAGACGTTAACGAATGTTAACCGGCGCCACCGCCACAGTTAATAACCTGCTCAATAGCGGTAATCAAACCATTAAATATCAAATGGTTACACGATATTGTCATCAGAATGACACCGGACTGTCACTTTCGCTTTCTAGCCTCGCGGCTTCATTCACAAGCAGTAAGGAGTAGTCGAGTGAATCGTTCTCGTCGCGATTTTATCAAGATGACCGGAGCAGGCGCCGTCGGTTTGGGCGCGGTCAGCCTGTTACCCGGGTGCCATTCCGGGAGTTCAGATCACACCGCCACCGCCAGCCACAAGATTGCCATTCTCTCCGATGTGCACTTTCACGACGTCTACGGCGACTACGACTTTGCCGACCTGGCGCCGACCGATGCCCAAGGGCGCAAGGTGACGATGCGCAGCATGAACGTCTCCTGCCGTTCGACGCGCATGTTCAACGAAAACTACTTCGTGCTGCATGCCACGCTGCAGCAACTGGGCGAGCAGGGAGTCAAGTACGTCTGCTTCAGCGGCGACTACTCAGATGATGGTCAGGTCGACACCATCAAGGGCTTCAAGACGGTGCTGGAGCAGTATCGCCAGCAGTACGGGTTCGTCTACTTGCTGGCGCCGGGCAACCACGACTGCTATCCGGCCGGCGCCAGCCAGAGCAAGATGTTCCTCGACAAGGAGGGGCGTCAGGTGATGGTGGTCGACGACCGCAACAGCAGCAGCAACCCCACCGATGAGGGTCAATCCGGAGAGTACCGCCATGTCACCCCAAAGATGTGGGGCGGCAGCATCGAGGACATGCTCACCGATCTGGCTGACTACGGCTTTCGCAAGCAGGAGGGGTGGCTGCATTACGAGACCCCGTTCGGCACCTCCGATGCCTTTGCCGACCGTCAGTATCTGGCCCGCAATCCGGACAATGGTGAAAGCGCCCTGGTCGGCGATGCCAGCTACCTGGTGGAGCCCGAGGCCGGGCTGTGGATCTGCATGGTCGACATGAACGTGTTCCGCCCCAACGGCAGCGGCTTCAAGCATGACAGCCGCGGCTGGAAGCAGGGCATCCACGCCGAGTACGGCAAGGAATACCTGATGGAGTGGCTGGCCGATGTCAGCCGGCGTGCCGAGGTCGAAGGCAAGCGCCTGCTGCTGATCTCCCACTATCCGGCGCTGAATTATCTGGATGGCGACGGCGAGGTCAACGACGGCCACGACGTCAATTACCTGCTCGGTGACACCAGCAATACCATCAGCCGCCTGCCGGACAGCAGCGTTGGTGACGCCTTCATCCGTAGCGGGCTGAAGCTGCACTTTGCCGGCCACATGCATGTCAACGACACCTACGGCTACCGCAACGACGAGGGGCAGGTGTTCAACGTGCAGGTGCCGTCGCTGTCGGCCTATATCCCGGCCTACAAGCTGGTCACGTTCCACGACCGTCACGACGTCGAGATCGACACCGTCGTGGTCTCCGAGGTGCCGGATTTTGATGCGCTGTTCCCGTTCTACCGCCAGGAGATCGCCCAGTTCGAGGCTCAGGGCAAGGGCGATCAGGTGTTCTGGCGCGGCATGCTCGAGGCCAGCGACTACCGGGATCTGATGCGCCGTCACCTGATGACGCTGGTGCGTAACCGCTTCTTCGACAGCATGGCCGCCGACATGAAGGCGCTGTTCAACAGCAACCCCAGCCTGTATGCGCTGATGGTCACCAGCCAGCTGCCGACGCCGATCAGTGCCGACAGCGCGCTGCTCGCCAGTCGGGCGTTGCGCCGCGATAGCAGCCTGGCCGAGATCGCCCGCGCGTTCGTCGGCGCCCGCGCCAGCGACGAGGATTATCAGGCTGCCATCACCGCCACCCGACAGGTCGAGGACCATATCGCCCAGAGCGGCCTGCCGCGCGACCGTTTCTTTAACGAGCACTTCGAGAACCTGCTCGATCTGGTCTACCACCTGAAAAACGCCGACGAACTGTCGCTGCAGGATTACGGTTATGAGCGCATTCCGACCTATCAGGTCGCGATGCAGCTCATCGCCTCACTGCAACTGGCCCAGCACACCGCCAGCTGCGGCGCCGAGGACTTCGACTGCCAACTGGCGGTACTGCAGGCCCGGCTGTCGGCGATGCAGCGCGTGTTCGAACTGTTCATCCACGCCGCACCCTCGACCCACTTCCGCATCAATCTGCGCAGCGGCGAGCTGGTCGATCTGTGGGGCGAGAATCCGTTCCGCGCCTGAGTTCACACTTAACCCGCGGGGCAACCCCAGCCCCGTCCGGCGGCCAGCGTTCTGGCCGCCGTCACCGCTAACCCCAAAGGAGCATGCACATGGCTGGAATCAGCATCTGGCAACTGGCAATCATTGGTCTCATCGTCGTACTGCTGTTCGGCACCCGTAAACTGCGCGGCCTCGGCGGCGATCTCGGCTCGGCGATCAAGGGATTCAAACAGGCATTGGCCGATGACGGCGGTGCGGCGGCCTCCCCCGACCCGGCCCAACGCGATCAGGCGGCCGACACGGAGCAGCCGGCCCCTCACCTCGGCGAGCGGCGCTAACTCATGTTCAATATCAGTTTCTGGGAGCTGAGCCTGGTGGCGCTGATCGCGCTGCTGGTGCTGGGCCCCGAGCGCCTGCCAGCAGCGCTGCGCGGGGTAGCCCGTACCGTCAAGACGCTGCGTGCCACGCTGGACCACACCAAGGCCGAGCTGGCTCGCCAGCTGGAGCTGGATGCGCTGCGCAGCGAACTCGCTGACGTCGAGAGCAAGCGGCAGCAGCTGGTGCAGACGCTCACGCCAGAGGTGCAAGGCTACCTGCGTCAGCAGCACGCCGCCCCGCCGCCAGCCACGCCACCTCGTCATCGTGGAGAGACAACATGAACGCGCCATCCATGACACCTGCGAGCGGTTATCTGGGTCATCTGCTGGAACTGCGCCGGCGCCTGCTGCACTGCGTACTGGCGGTCGGCCTGCTGTTTAGCGCGCTGATCGGCTTTGCCAATCCGCTGTACCAGTTCATCGCCGCGCCGCTGCTGCGCCATCTGCCGCAGCACAGCAGCATGATCGCCACCGAGGTGATCACGCCGTTTTTCACGCCGATGAAGCTGACGCTGATGCTGGCCATCGTGCTGGCGATCCCCTACCTGCTGCATCAGCTGTGGCGCTTTGTCGCGCCCGGCCTCTACCGCCATGAACGGCGGCTGGTGTTACCGCTGGTCGCCTCCAGTGCCCTGCTGTTCTACCTGGGGATGGCCTTTGCCTACCAGCTGGTGATGCCGCTGCTGTTTGGCTTCATCACCGCCACGGTGCCGGAGGGGGTGCAGATGGCAACCGATATCGCCAGCTACCTGGACTTCGTGCTGACGCTGTTTCTGGCGTTCGGTCTGGCGTTCGAGATCCCGGTGGCGACCGTGCTGCTGTGCTGGAGCGGCCTGTGTACGCCCCAGGGGTTGGCGCGCCAGCGCCCCTATGTGCTGATCGGCGTGTTCGTGATCGGCATGCTGCTGACGCCACCGGATGTCTTCTCGCAGACGCTGCTGGCGATCCCGATGTGGCTGCTGTTCGAGCTGGGGCTGCTGGTCAGCCGCTACGCGCGGCGCCCGTCCGGAGTGGCATCGGCGACGCGGTCAGACGCAGCGGGCTGATGGGTGGCCGCGGGCCCGGCGGGCTGCGCTTCATCCGCGGCGCTGACCAGCAGCGTCAGGGCCCGGATCTGGCGCCGCATCCACTGCAACTCCAGCATCACCCCCAGCGCCAGCGTCACCCAGCCCGCCGTCAGCGCCGCCAGCAGGCTGTCTATCGGCGTAGCGAGCAACAAGATGCCCATCAACGCCGGAGCCATCAACACCGGCAACAGCCGGTTCAGCAGCGGTCGGGGCAAGGCGAGCTGCGCCCGTGCCTGTTGTTGTTGCGCGCTATGCTGCGCGCGCTGTAACGCCCATTGCGGTGCGTGCCGACTCATCTCTGTGCTCCCGTAGAAAAACCTCAATTGAATCCACAGGCTACACGCGTAATCCTCAGCGCACCAGGCCCGGATAACGCGCACCACCACACCGATTAATCCATTAATCCATTAATCCATTAATCCATTAATCCATTAATCCATTAATCCATTAATC
>CAMFKP010000035.1 GCA_945957385.1 uncultured Aeromonadaceae bacterium | reverse complement strand
CTAACGTTTGGTACGCAGCCGGTAGGGCATCGTAGGCCACTTCGTGAGCGGAGACATTTTTGCCGGCATCTAGTGGTTTGGGCAATCGAGCATTGTGTGCATCGATAGCCGCAATCAACTCTTCGATGGAAGGTTTGGCTTCCAGTGAATCATTGTATTCCTGAATGATGGCTTTCATCTGGTCGGCACTGCTGATTGCCTCCTCCGGCCATTCAGGTTCAACCACAAATTCCCGTTCAAAATCGTCCAGCTCAAGCACTATCTTGTGCAGGATGCGGCCTTCGCGCAGTGCCGCGGTATCTTTCTGGTCGTGTCCTTCAATTTGGTAGTAGTGATAGTGTTGGCCGGAAACCAGCGCCCAATCCAGTGCGCTTTTGGAAAGCCCGGGACCTCCGTGATAAGCCGCCGCTGGAATGTTCCGGTAAAAGCCTGATTCGGCAGGTTCAAAGCGTGTGATTTCAGCGTTATCGGCGCGGTCTGGTGCCGACATCATTTCATTGGTCATTGGTGAGTCCTTTGCTGTTGCAGTTTCATGATTTGCGCCATGGCGTGGTCGAAAGCCTTTTGGCGGTTCATCTTGGCGCGCAGTTCAATCTCTTGCCGTTCTCGCGCTCTTTGTTGCTCTCGAATAGTGATGGGCACGGGTGGTCCCATTAGGCGTGCGTAAAACTCCAGTTTTCTTTTTTCCAGTAAAGCACGTACTTCAGCGAGGTCAGGGGAGTCAACGACGGGGCCTCGCTCCATCATGTTGGACATGTGGCCTCCTCACGCTGTTAAGCCGGATAAGAGAGGTACATCAGAGAAAGGACGACGAACAGCAGGATGGCTTTCAGCGTCCAGTGCCCGCGTTTGGTGTTGAAATCAGAACCACTTAGCGTGTATTTGAACATGATGCGGTTGATCGAGTCTGTTCTCATGATATGATCTCCACGTTGGTGACTTTGGTCGGTTACCAGCGAATCAATGCCCATCTTTTCGGTGGTCATTGGTTAGTCCTTTTTGCTGTAACTTTGGTCGGTTACAGCAGGTGAGAACCCCGCTTCGGCGGGGTTTTTGCTTTTTGGCGCTAGGCAAACCAGCACCAAGCTTTGGTCAATGGTCATCAGGTTAGTCCACTGCGTTTTCGCAGTAACAAACACACTCGCAAATGGGCTTGTTACTGCGGCCAACTCTTCGGCTGGCACACAGGTCTTAACGCCGGTCGTCTCTGCCGCCACCGGCGGGATCAGTCCACTATCGCATTGCGCCTTTCCCTTATCGGTATGCTCGGCACGAGGTCTCTTACGTGGCGGCAGCTATTTGTTGCTCGGGATGCGGGTAGTTACTTGATCGCGGTCTCTGTTTTGTTAAAGAACGATGACGGATTTAGGTTTAGATACATTCATCATTCACGTATTGTGATTTAATGTCAAACACAAATTGTGTTAAATGAAAAGAGGGATAGTTTTGTGTTGAAAAAAGTAGGTTGTTTTTTGTAACAATTCCGGGGCTAGAGTAAAAAAAAACCAGCGCTCAGCTGGTTTTTTGGGGTTAAGATAAAATCATACGTTACAGCACAATGCTCAATTTGAATCAATAGCCATATAATTTAGCTGGTTCATTCACTTGGTTGTTCTGCTGGTACGGCGCCAGCCGCTCTTTCAGCTTCTGCATACTCTCCATCGCTTCCCTGGACAGGCTCATTCCCTGACGATTTTGTGCCTCCTGAAGTTTGGCTATCGATGCCATCTCCTTCCGAAGTTCGAATACTGTCATGAGTGGGTTCCTTAGTATCAGTTGTATCATCTTGTTTATTAGGGGTAAAATCTTTTACAACAGGTTTGTCGTTTATTAATATATCCCCAGAAGAAATCATCTCACCTAGGATGTCATACAGGTCACTTGCATATCCTGTAGGACTCTCGACATGGTTAAATAACTCTCTAGCTTCCTTGCGGTCGATTACAAAACCATGAGCAGGGTAGCTAGCAATCAGTTTATTTAATGAGCTTTCCTTAAGGTTTTTAGAGTGACTATTCAGTCGCTCGCCATAAGAAAGAGCTATGTTCATCGCACGTTGATGTTCACCTAGCTTTATAGGATCAATCTGTGATGCCATCGGAGCAATTAGAGCTTCTGTAAGTTTAGCAGCAATGTCAGCAGACATTTTCGTACTAATTTGATTTCTGTATTTTATGTCAAGAACATACGATCTAAACGTTGAAATTGCACAACTTTTTATCTCTTCAATTGCAGTAGCAATCACAAGACCTGAACTTAACTCACCAATTTCATCGTTTTTCTTTAGCTGAATGTCTAATGGGCCAAGCTCACCCATATCACCTATCATAAGTTTGTGACCTGCAACGGCCATTAAAGTTCCCGCACTCTTGCAAGGGCCAACAACCAAAACGGTGATATGTTCGTAGTTATGCTGCAATGCTCGTCCAATTCTATACCCTGCGCTAGGGTCACCACCATAGGTTGCGACGCAAAAGAGGACATTTTTTTGTAAACCATCTAGTTGTTTTCTCTTTTTGATCGCATTGGTAATGTCGTAATGACCGGAGCGATGTACATTTCCTATGTACACAAAAACATCAGTATCGTTCATTTTATCTCACTCTTGAAAGAATGCCACTAAACTAAAGGAGGTGTTTACATTTACTATAACCGTTTACTTTTGTAATTGATTCAGGTGAGTTGGTGACAACTAGAAGCAAATGAATGTCAACTTATTTGCTTGATTTAAAACAATTTAATAGAGAATGATTTAGCTTATCCAAACATCTCCTCTGGCCATTGTGACATGATCACTTTACCAATTATGCGGCAGGAGTCACTGCAGGGGATGAGTGGATATTGTGGGTTCAGAGGCTTTAAAAAACAAAGACCTCCATCCTGGATTAATTTTTTGAAAGTGAAATCATTTCCATTTGTACTTGCTACGCAGAAATCGTCTGGTTTTACATCGCTGTCAGGATCAATAAGAATTAGCATTCCTTCAGGAAAGCTAGGTCGATTTCCTGTCGGTGTTGTCATTGAGTCTCCTTTAACTTCAAGCCAAAACGCCCGAGCGCTAGCTCTTTTGGTAGTGGAGATCCATTTTACGGCATCCTGCTCAGTATAAGAGTCCATCTCTATTGTGAACATGCCAGCGCGTACTGTAGCAAGGAGAGGGTAACTGTACATTTTATAGGTAACCCCACCATCATCACCAAATAGCAATAGTGCCGGAGTGACTCTAAGGACATGTGCGATAATCACCGCATCATCAGCACTAATTCTGCGAGTTCCTAGCTCATAGTTTCCAACTCGCGATGGAGTGCTCCAGCCGCACAATTTGGCCAATTGAGCTTGACTTAATCCCGCCGCTTCCCTGAGAGATTTTATTCTTTCACCAATGACTTCATACATAGTTTTCATCTTGTGATTTTATCACGCAGTGTGAAATAAGTAACTACACGCATTGTAATTGACTGCCAATCACAATGTGTGAATAATGATCAAACGCCTGCACAGAGAGGTTATGAATAATATTGCGCTACAACATAATGCTATGGGAGTGTCGCAATCATCTCTTGCTAGAGCTATTGGTTTGGGGGTTATCACGACTAGCTAATTACGAGTTAAATGCTAGAACTCCAAGCCTAGATAGCTGTAGAAAGATTATCAATGGATTCAAGTATCTAGTTAAAGGTGTGACATTGAATAACATTTTTCCGTCCGAGTGAGTTTAATCAAGTAGCTCTTTAACAACCAGAGAGTCGACTGAACATAGATGAAAACACTAGCTAGCTATCAAGTGTACTTGATGAATTTGTCTACATATATCAAAAGGAGTGTTTCATATATCCGATGTAAGTTAGATCTAACATATAGTTAGCTCTGATTTTAATGCAATGGAAGAGGGTAACTAAAAAATAGAGGACTGACCAATGACCACTGTCACCAAAAGCCTGAATCGGACTGACCTTCCGTTTCAAGCAACAGGAGACTTGTTCTCCTCCCGCTCTAAAGTGGGCCGTCAAGGCCTGCTATATCAAGAAACCAGCTGTGCTGATGTGCGAGTACGACTGCTGCCGGCAGAGGATATCGCTATTAGCGCTATGTCTGCGGCTTTCGGTTCGGCCAAAGCCGTTGAAGGGAAGATCCTGATTATCGAAGGTATGAAGCAGGTAATGCGTGAGTTTCCAGAGCTTGCTGCACAGGCACGTGAGGAAATCAAAGCGCGTGGTTTACCTGTGCCGGATTGGCTGAGTGAATTAGGAGAATGACGATGCGTAATACAACAGCAGAAATCATGAATACAACCGTTCTGCAGGATTCGGTGCTCGATGCGTTGGCTTGTGTAATTGGCCAGAATCTTGATCTGCCTGCGGGCAGGGTGATGCAAAGTGCAATGCAAGGGACTTTGATTCACCAAGTGCGAGACTTCTATTCGCGCCATCCGGAGAAGTTACGCAGCCCAGCACAGGAGATTATGTAAATGTCTTTTCAGGCAATGGCCGAGGCTGTCAAAGTGCCGTTGGCCGGTAACGACAAATTAGTTCTGATTATGATGGCATATTGTGCTGATGATGTAGGTTTTTGCTCAGTATCTCAAGTGAGCCTATCTGAGGTAACAGGACTGAGTGAGAAAACCATCCGCTCGATTATCTCTCGCTTAAAAAAAACCGGTTACTTGTCTGTAGCTAAAGTTGGCCATTCTGGTAAGCCAACCGTTTATCAACTTCATCTAAAGCAAAATACCGGTAGTGAGGGGGGATAACGTGGCTCTTTTATTATCTTCTCGTCCTGTAGTCGTGATCCCTGAATTAGCTGTACGCCTCGGGTTAGCCGAGGCCATTTTGCTGCAGCAGATTCAGTACTGGGTAACAGAAACCACTTCGGGGGTTGAGCATGCGGGGCGTCGCTGGATATACAACACGCTCGAAAGTTGGCAAAAACAGCTACCGTTTTATTCTGAATCAACCATCAAACGTGCACTTGGTAATCTGAGAAAGCTTGGTGTGTTGAGCGTTGAGCAGATTAATAAATCAAACCACGACATGACTAACTATTACGCCATCAATTACGACAGTGAATTACTGCATGAGGCGGCTACAGATTGTTCAAAAACGAGCGAGGATGTGGACGGTGGAGCAGGTCAAAATGACCCCATCGACAAGACTAAAATTGACCGTTCAAACAGACCAAAAAGATCCGTTCTGAACGGGTCAAAACGACCCGATCTTACAGAGAATACAACAGAGATTACTACAGAGAATCTCTCTCCGCGCGCGCGTGAGCCTACGGTGATTTTGTCTGAGGTTCAAAACGCCATTCTGACTCAGCGAGTTCCACAAGTTAGCTGCTCGTTGCCTAGCGCATTCCCGATGAGTTTGACGTGGAATCCGGGGCCTGAGTTTGAGAAATACGCCCGCATGCTGGGATTGACCAACCCTGCATACAGCGAGGCGCAGCTGAACGAGTTCCGGATGTACTGGGAGCCAACTGGTCGTTGCTTCCACCACACCCAGTGGATTCAAAAATTCGTGCAGCGCCTGAAATCCGATTTAGCTCGAGGACTGACCAATGACCAACGCAACAACAATTCCAGTTCACGAACTGGCAACCGCCCAGCTTCAACGGGTAACTCAGCATGGCACCGTGGGTTGGACGCAATGCGCGAGTTACTCGCAGAGCAGGGATATCTCGACGAAGCGGCAGCACTCGGCGGTTCGTCAGATGGTTATGACGCAGGTTATGCCTCTGTACGCCATTCACTGGCCAGCGATGCAAGCGCGTTTGAGCAGCAAGGAGATGCTGGACGCATTTACGAGGGAGATTACGCGGATTTTGACCTATGGGAAGGTGACGACCAAGCAGATTGAGCATGCGCTCATCCAAGCGCCTTTGCGGAAGTATTACCCGTATCCTGTGCCGCGCGATTGGCTGGAGTTATGCCTAGAGCAGCAGGCAAACGGGTTACCGGATGTGGAGTCGGTGATGGCATGTTTTCATCGGTACAGCGCAGACCGACTGCTGTATGACTCACCTGAGTGTTATCCGTGGCCTCATCCGGTGATGTACTGGATTGTGTTGGATATGCGCACGGCGATGAAAAATCGAAATTTGTCAGAGAGTGAGTTGATTCAACTCGCCAAGCGGCAACTGAAAACATGGAGTGAGCGCGTAGGGCTAGGGGAGAAGATACCCGCACCTGTAGCCAGAATTACCGATAACCGGCGGCCACCGGCTCCAGTAAGGCGATTCGAAACACAGACAAGCCAAATGACCGGGCTGGCGTTTCGAAAAGCGATTCAAGAGAAATTGAACAAAGTAAGGGCTAACCAATGACCACGACCAAAAAGACCAAGAGCGCCGCTGTGTTGGATGACCAGCAAAGCCTCGCTGGAATGGCTGTATCAGCGAGTATTCGAGCTATTTCACATCACTGTAGGGTGCATTTGCATGATGCTGAGCTAATGATTAGAGAAACACTAATAGATTCGTTAAATATCGCCATGCGAGGTACTGCATGGCAAACAATCTGTAAGCGGGGATACACGCATGAGCAAGCAAAAGTCGTGTTAGCTATGCTACGTGCAGCAGGGGCTAGAGGGTGGGGAATGCACTCATTAGTGCCAGGGCCACATGAGGAAGATATTTGGAATAAGTAACATGTTTATTGCGTGAAATACAGACGGATCTTGTATTTCACGCTATGAAAAATTATTGAAAACTTAGCCGAAACAAGCAAGACAAAACTAACAATATTGAGTATCGAATACTTATGTTAAGTAATAACTGTAGATTTCGGGGGATTTTTATTGCGAATACGAGAGAAACCATTACAATACCTATCATTTGTATGATGTATTGGTATGGGTGATGTTTCGACTTATTTTGCTGTTTTTAACAGCTATTTTACTTAATGGATGTTCTAACTTATCAGCAAAAGCTCCTTATAGAACCGAGGACGGCGAATATATGATTATTAATGCAAATATGCCTACGGGAAATATAAAATTATGGATTAATGATCAACTATTGATTGATGAACCATTCATAAATCAAGATCAGAGCTTGGGCGGGATCTTGAGTGAGGAGTATACAAATGTCTATAATAGAATGTATAAAAACAAAAAGGTAATGGTCCGCTGCAGCAGAAAAAGCAATGGTTTTTCATCACCATTGCATGAGTGTGATGTTTTCATTAATAATGAATATGCGGCAAATTTATTATTAAGATAAATCTAACGCCGAGTATCTACTAGATTAAAAGAGATCAGGCTCTATTTTAGAACCTGATCTCTTTTAATCTAGTAGATACTCGGCGTCGTGAATATTGATTTTAAATAATGCTCGATAAGGAATAAGGTCAGTGACTAAAATTAAATATTTCAGCATTCATAGTCACCGCTTATGTTTTTATCTGAAATATTGCCATTGTCTACAGGTGCCTCCTGGTTCAGAACAATAATTATTGTTCTCGCAAGATACTTTATTTAAGAATTGCGAGTCTGGACGCCAAACCCAATTGTTATCTTGATAGATAAGGACTTCGCAATAGCTGTCAACTCTTGGCGTGTTAAGTGAGTAACATGTATTTATAGAACCATTTTTTGAGCAGTATGCATTTGTACCAATGATAGGATAATAAAATTGTCCTGATGAAGCATTATTTAATTCAGAAAAAGATTGATTGACAGATAGGTGTGGGCTAGTTCCTCCATTAATAAAACAAGATATTGTGTTATCGCTTGGTCTATGACACAAGTCGATGAAACCGTCATTATTTATATCACCCCAAGTACCTAGACTAGCGTTTAATTTATTACCGATAAGAGGGGAAGGAGAGAGTAAGGTTAAATTTTCGCTAAGTCTGCATGACATCTTCCCACCTACAGTGAAGCAATAATCTGATTTTAGATCATTGTTGATATCAATAATGGCGAAAGTATCTGGCCATTGGTCTAAATTAGCATGGAAAATTTGAGATTGACTAAAGTCTTTACCAACAGTGAGTAAACAGTTTAGCTCATAACGACTTGAGCCAGTAATAAAGCAAAAATCATCTTTCCGATCACCATCTATGTCTCCCCAGATCTGACTCTTAGCATACCCATAATCATACCTAGCTCGTCCAGAGGTAAAGTCTCTCATGTATGTGTCATGGAAGCTTTTGGTTGGGTTTATGCATCTTATTGCCATTTCTGAACCATACTGTTGAACTTGGCGACAAAAAGATTTAGTTCCGTCACCATCAATAGATGCCCACCGCCTTGTGCTGACCCAGCCGGCATCTATGTAGTCAGAGATTATGACATTTTTGAAATATCCTGACTCTGTACCTTCATTGCATTGTAATCTTGTCCATGTGTCAGTAATTCTGCAGTAATCGGTGATACCATCACCATTGAAATCAATCCAATATCTACTATCGCTCCAGCCAACATCACCAACATGCTGTGTTAATCGTTCAAAACTATTGTTCTCATTCTGTATCATACAGACGATTTGTTTACCGCTGATTGAACAATAGTCCATGAGTCCATCACCATTAAAATCGTTCCAAGTTTTATTGGATTTACCAAAATCAAAGTTACTGGTATCTATAACCTTGGCCAAATTGAAATCAATCCCTAATGAATATTTATTAATGTAATTAATATATAGTTCTGGTTCTCTGCAAGTGTCATCTGAGTTACTTCTATTGTTTGAGCCTCTGACACCTAAACAAGAGAATGCCAATGAACGCAGGGAATTTCTCATTTCAGAACGAACATACGCAAAATATGATGGTAACTCACTATTTACTGGATAGAAGGTAGGCGATGCAGATGGAATAGCGTATTGGTCAAAATTAGGATTGGAAATAAATTCCCCTAAGAGAGGCTCCAAAGGTGATTCTGGATTTTGAATTATTGGATAAGCTCCGATAATTCGACCAGGTCTTATTCTATCCGTTGTCACCCATTGTTGCTGATTTAATCTTTGCGTAAACTCTAATGTCTCTTGCCAAGACGTTCTCTCTTCACTTCCTTCAGGTAGTTGTTCGATGCCGTGTTGAAGAGAGAGTAGAGCATCATAACTTGAAGATGGGGGTACAATTTCGTAAACAAAACCGTCAATATCTGGTTGAAAATTTCTTGCGACATCGATATCGGCGGTAGTTGATATAAATCCACTAGCTTGAATTCCACTTTGTGCCCATACAGAAATACCTCTTAAATGGCTTAGTAGATTAACATTGTGACCCCGAGGAAAAAAACCTTCTCTGAATATAGCCGAAGGGGGGCGGCTATCTTTTCGGTAAGTTTTTTCTGGAGGTATAGGTGTTGGGGAAGAGTAAATGGTAAATGAAATGAGTAAAAGAAGAGGTAAAAAAAGGTATTTTAAGGTTTTAATCATAATAACACCTAAATTAATAAAATTAGAAAGCCATTACTATGGATGAAGTTCGGTGTACATTTTTTAAATGGTGCTTAATGAAGGTAACTAATTGAAATTGAATGGTATTTCCGTTTAAGTAAACCATCATCTAAAAAATGGCAATCTAATATAACTTACGTGGTAATTAATTGTATAACACTTTTTATGTTTTCATTGAAATAATTAAACGGACATTCAAGTAATGCTTTGTTGGTGTGCATTAATAATGTATATGTCTACAAGAAAATATCTCAAAGCTAAGTTATATTAGCTTGAACTGGCTTTTTAATTAAAGGGTTATTTTATGATTAAACTAGTAAGTTTACTTATATCGATATTAGGTCTTTTGTTTTTCAGTAAGTTAACGAATGCTGCTGCTATATGTGGACCTTGGAATGATTGGCAAAATTGTATAGACGATAGGCCAAAACCACCTAGCGGAACAGATCAAGGAACATATTCAAATAAAAGAAAAAAGGAATTTAAGCAAAATATTATTGAGCCATTTAATCGGTATAAAGAAGAGCATGTTAAGCTGTCTGGTGATATTAGGGTTTTATTGGAAAAGGAAATTGACGACATTTCAAAATTATTTGATAAGCATCTATCTATCCTGAGGGGATGGGCTGAAAAATACCCGGACAGTTTTCATCGATTTTATGGTGGTATTGACATTGGTACAGTAATTAATAATGAGCTTAGTGATCGCGATATAAAAATTCGTAGCCTTATAAATGGAGCTGTCTCTCGAAGTATTGAACGATTTACTCAGCTAAATAGCGTTACAGTGAATAGTATCCATTTTCATTATTGGGCCAAGGCTTATGCGCCATTTATCTCAGGGAAATGGGGTTTTGAGTCCGAGTGGAAATACTATGATGAGTATAATCCACACAATGGAAATGATTATTACACAGTATCAAAAACAAATAAGGATGGTGCAGATATTATCGAAAATACATATAGTGATTTATGGAACAATGCTAACACATCACCAACTGTCAAAACCAATACTTCTTATGTATCTCTCTCTCCGAGCGAAGAGTTTATCAATAAAAATGTTAGCGAAGTAAAAAATAAAATTTTAAACTCGTCAGATTCAAATCTAACTTTATCAGAATCGGATTATTATAATAAGGTTATAAATTTTGATTTTGAACTAATGGCTTTGTTGTCTATGAATTTTGAGGGTGATTTTGCCTTGCAAATTTTAAATGTTAACAAGTCTGAAATGTTTAATAAAAGGAATAATGTATTAAGAAATGAATTGTATAGAGGTAAGAAAAGTGCACTGTTAAATACTAATATATTAATTTATCAATTGTCTATTAATTACGAAGATAAAGATTATGTTGAAAGCGTAAAGAATATTGTTGATGAGATTAAGCGTAATCAATGGTTTTTAAATTTACCATCCGGTGATATATATAGGCGGTTGATGGAAAGCATTCTCAATGGTGCTGGTATTTCAGATGTATTGAGCATAGTGAACTCAGATGATTTTCTAACCTATATGATTAACGAAATTGGTTTGAGTGAACGACTTTGGAATATGCCTGTCAATGTTGGTGATGTTGTACCCTATTATAGGGATGGTGAGATTAGGTTGTTTGAATCTAAGTTTGATGGAAATGCTAGTGATTATAATTGGTATTTCCCAACAAGCCATGAATCAAATAATAAATGGAAGTATTTGGGTGTTTTCACAACAAAAGAGAATTATAAAGAGTTCCTGGCAAAGGTAACTAGATTCTCTGAATGGGATGGGTTCACATTTCCGGGTGATTTACATTATTATCGTGGAATGTATTTTTCACCTAGGTTTATAGGTAAGGCAAGTGATGCTAATTTTTATTATCCTACATCTCCTGAGTCAAATACATATTGGGTTTATCTAGGAGATGAAGAACAACCATCTGAGAGTTTTTTCCATTTCATCAAGTTTAGTATTAATCAATATAATAACCAGCTTCAACAGCTAATGCTGAGTGTGTCAAATTCATTAGAACCAATGGATTTGAATAAGTTGGTACGTAATACATTGAATGGTCGATTGGAGCTTTTCTTTGATAGTTCTCATCATATGCATAAACATCAAGCATTTACAAGTATTGACCCTTCAATAACTACACAGTTGCACAACCAATATGGATGGATTGCCGAGCGATTGACTAAATGGAATGACTGGACTGAAGAGTTTTATGACCATCTTGTTGATATTAATGATGGATATCAACCTAGTGATGTAGAAATAATGGAACATTGGGCTAATGGACAATGGGATGCGCCTGCTGAATTCAGAGAATGGTGGTTGGATACATCCTCATATTTTGAAACTGACTCGCCAAGTGAGGTGGTAAGGCAATTAAATATATTTGAACAAACCGATGAGATAGAAGCATCAACAGTTGAATTGGCTAATACATCGCTAGCTACTTTAATTAATGGTATGAATATTACCGAAAGTATGACAGTATCTGCGGTATCTACTGTTACGCTTTCGTCTCTTTTGTCTTTTTTTATTTTTTTATGAGGGTGTAATGTCTGCTTAAGAATAATTAAGTGAATTTAATTGTGATGGCTTAATTATGATGGGTCATCACAATATATTCATGGCAATCTTCCACTAACTTTTTTGAGTAAATAAAGTTTTTTAATGAGTTATCGGATCCGATCGTTACACTCGTTGAGGATAAAGTCTCTATGGAAAAGCCAAAATTCAAAATCACAAACTCCCCATCTACAACAACTCCCTCAGACAACGCTGCTCTCTAACCGTATAACTTGATGAGTCAGCCATCACCGTATGTACTGATCACAGCTCCTGAACATTGCGGTCGGCCACTTCACTACACACTAATACGGTTATGATGATTAAAAGTGTGTTTAATCTGTCACTAGATACACAGAGGGCTTCATTTACTCTTTTTTTACGCTGATGAAGTTCTAGTTATGCTGCTCTGATTACTCTATCGTTAGACGACGAGTGCAGACGGACAATATCAACATTAAGACACCAACGTTCGGAGAAATCAGGCATCTCGTCATTGATGGAACAGCACAAAAGTCTTTGATTACGGGGAATAGAAAGTTAAAAACATGGGGCTGAATGATGCAGAGTGTCGCGCAAACTCTATCTGACAGTAGATAGTACATATTTCTACTGATCTATCACTCAGTGGCACAACATTGCATAGGTGCTACCTCGGCTGATAACCAAAACTCACCGGAAATCAGGCTATTGATTCTTTCATGAAAGGAAGCACTATATTGGGTAGACAAGTACTTTCAACGTAACCACTCGGTAGCAAATCAACGATTAACAGATAGTAATGTGCGTAGATGAAAAAATCGGTTATCACCACGGTCAGTGACAGAAACTGGGATGTGCCTGTTTGAACATTTTGGGGGGACTTAGGCTTGAGGGACTATTACGCCCGAGTTGTCTAGATTTAAAGTCCATAAACCGAATGACGCTTTTAGGAATGCCACACAGTATTTGTATAGGATAACACGATTAGATATCAAAGGGCCAAAGATGGCTATTTTCCTGACCTACTCAACAAAGCCTCTAACTCTATCAAAAACAACAATTTATTCAGGGAAACTTGAGGGCTGGATACTCATACTATGTTAATCAAATAATAATCTTAATTGAAATAGTAAGTTACACTTCATTGTGTGATCTTTCTCATATTATAAGCTTTAAAAGAGAGCATTACATTAAAATGTATTGATAGTTTCGAGGGTGTGATTTAGAGTATTAGCTCTATATTGAGAGTGTTAATAGATTCACTTCAATAAAAAGCCACTGATTTTCCTGCCATTTTCTAGATATAAAATAATTAAGTGCAAATATTCCACTAACAAATAACCATGCAGTAAGTAAGGTTATTTGTTAGGTGACGAATAGAAACATCCTAGCACATAACTTTATATAAGAATTTAAGTCTTATCTAAGTATTCTTTTAGCCTATAAATTTATAAGTACACGGTGACTACGTGTTTTTTACTTTTAAATAGATTAGGAAAAGTAGCAATTATGAAAAAAATAGTAGGACTGCTCAGTGCTGGTATAATCGCAACTTCATTCTCTGCCATCTCTGCGCCAACTGACGGTAACTTGAACTTTTCTTTTCAGGGGGTGATCCCTCCAGCGGCTGTTAGTCCTGGTTCATGGAAGTTTGTTGATCTATCTGGCGTTGATTATAGTCCATCAACACTTGCTTTCTCAACTACACGCAATAGTGATGGCTCCTATTTTCTTAGTATGGTAAACCCTGAAGTCTTTGCGATTGAGGTAGCTACACCAAATACAAATTTCACTACAGGCTCTAAGATCAAAGCAAGTGTTGCTTCGACCATTATTAATGGTAGTGCATTGAATGTAGATTCAGCTGGCTCCGTAAATGCAACACCGTCAATTTCTATTAATGGCGTCACTTTAACTGATTCGCCTCAAGATGTTGTTTCCACTGTGACAGGTAATAGAGCCACATTAAGTTTGTCCGCACAAGTTGACTTGCCAAAAGTTTCAGTTAAGAACACTGGTGGTAATGTGTCTATGACCAGCGCGGTTATTTTTTCAGCTGACGTTGCAAGTGCTCCTGCAGTACCGTAAATTTTTCTGATTCGAAAATTTTATCACTACTTTTTTATTGGATAATTACAGCGTCAATTTGGCGCTGTAATATTTGAATTTATGAAGAAAATACTTACATATCTATTGCTAATGCTATCAGCATCAGTACAGGCAATCAATGTTGATAAAATGTTTGTCGTTGCTACTGGTGACGATGAAAAAAAATCTCAGGTCGTTGTTATTAATTCAGATGACTTTCCTGTTTTAGTAAGTGCAGAGCTAACTGAAATGTTTAAGGATGGAAAGGAGGTCGCTTTTAATGAGGAAGACTTTAAAAGTTGGCCAGTTTATCTAGATAAAACAGAGTGGATTGTTGATCCAAGATCACGGATGAAAATTATTGTGAATAATTTACTTCATGCTTTAGGTACTCATATTGACGAAGATAGAGTGATTGGAATTAGCTTTATTCCTCAGACATATCAAGACAATGGTGGGAAGAAAAGCTCACTCAGTGTTTTAACAGGATTCAAGATTTGGTACATAATTCCTAATAATAAGGGCCGAGTGACAGGTCTTGTGGATGTTAAAAAAATGAATAACAAAATCACGCTGGTCAATAAAACGGATACAGCGATGCAATTCTATATTGATAGTTGTAAAGGTTCTATTTTAAATCAATCGGAATGCAGTGATTCTGTACTAGTTCTATCTGGTAGACAGAAAGATGTAACCTTTGACTCAAAGTTTAGAGGCCCAATTTCCATATCTGTTGAAGACTTCAGAAATAGATTTAAAAAAGACTTTAAAATAAACATTTAACACCAGGTTTTATTGCTATGCGAAATTTGTTTTTTTTTATCTTTTCATTTGCCATCTGTGATGCGGTCTATTCATCTGATATAAGTGGCGTACCACTGGAGAATGGTTATGATATTGCATTCAATAACATGAAGGCACTAAATAATATAGCAACAAGAAAACTAAATGGAATGTTATCGTATAGTGTGAAGAAAATAAAGTTCACGGTGGTTGGAACCGAGAGTGAATATCCACCAATTGATGTTAATGCAAAAGTATCATATTATTCGGTGATCGTTGAAGATAGGCAATTAGTCTTTAATTATCTTTTAAGTATAGGTGTTAATAAAAAATATATTCAAGAAATAATTGATGTGATTTCCACAGGGGCAATTCACAATAAGGATTGTGAGGGAGAGCGAAGTACATGTATTGTAATGAATGATACATTAAAATTTGTTAATGATTATTATGGTGGTAATTTACGCGTTTTTTTACCTAGTAACTATTTATCTATTGAAAAATCTGAACCGGCTTTTATTGACCCTAATGCCAGTGCGAATCAGTTAGTGTCTAATATCTATGCTAACTATGATGGTAATACGAGTGCTCAAGATAATTTCTTCCTTACCGCGGATAATTACCTTGGTCTTGGGGTTGGATATGTCAATCTTAACGGAATACTTAGCTCTAATTCTGAATTTCTTAATTCTCTTGAGTATATTTCTGACTTTAATAAATATACTTTTTCTTTGGGCTTTACTGGGCAAGACAATGGCTTTTACCCAGCAAAGGGGAATAGTGTATTTCTTGATGATGACTTTGTAGGGGTGACTTTTGGTAAGACTAATAACTTACTAGTTAATGATGGAAGTAGTCGGTCTCTATCTTTTTTTAGTCCTTCTTCGGGAACGGTAGAAATTTATAGAAATAATGGAATTATTTATCAAGGTTATATTGGGTCAGGATATCAAAGTATCCCATACACATCTTTACCGTTAGGTAATTATGATGTTGATATAACTGTAAAAAATAATGGGAATATTGTTTTTAATGGAAAGGGGCTTGTTTCTAATTTTAATAGAACAACAAATTATGAATTTATGCCCTATTTTCGTGCCGGGATGTTGAGGTTAAGGAATGGTACACCTGCCGATTACGTAAATAAAGGGTTGTTTGAAATAGGCGCTAGCTATCCGTTGGTTGGTGGTTTGAATGCAGTTGTAAATGGATATTTTGTTGATAGTAATGCGTTTTATACTATTGGTTTTGATTATCAAGGGGAACGACTGTATTCAAACATTAAATATACTAAGAGTGATGGTTTTTATCAGGCAAAATTGAGTATAGGCTACAGCTATTTCAACTTTCAACTTACTGATGGTAGTTATAATGTTAAGTCAGTAAGCGAATTTAAGAATATTAATGAGTTTATCTCTTTCCGTAATCATGATTATTACATTCCATCTTATTCAAGGTTGCAGGCTAGCTTGTCTACAAACATCCCTGTAACAAATAACTATTCTATTTATGGTAATGGTTTTTACTTTAAGGATAGGCAAGATAAACTATCAAGCTATAGCTATTCATTGGGCGGGTCTTATAGGTCAAGTAAAAATATAAATATTAGCATGGATTACACTATTCAAAATAAAGATAATAAAATAGGGGTTAATGTAATCATTCCTTTGTGGGATGAATTGAGTTATTCATCATCATTGTCCTTATCTAAAAATAAACAAATTAATAACTTCTTGAATTACAGCAAACGTCTTTCTGATACTACATCAGTAAGTTTGATGGCGGGTTATAATTACAATAAAGATCGAGATGGAACGTCCGATAGCTATAGTTCTATCTCTGGAACTTTGTCTCAATATAATGATTATTATAGTGCTTCTGTTAGAGCTGGTAAGAATAATTACAATGCTAATTATGGGTTCACCTTTAGTTCAACCCCCATATTTAATTCTGAAGGCGTTTATTTTACCAGTAAGAATAATGTTAAATCATCAATACTAATAAAGAATAAAGAAAAAACGGGTGATTCAATAGGTGATATTCAACTCTTTGACAAGGGGCAGAAAAAGTACAACCAGTATAGTATAGATGATGAAACAATGATTTATCTTGATGGTTATAAACAACAGCGGATTAAATATCAATTTAATGCAGATGGTTACTTTTTTGTTGATGCATCATTTAATAATAACAGTGTAATTGACCTGTCACCTGGCCGAGTAAAGATCATTGATATTGATGTTGTGAAATCAAGTCAAGTGTTAGTGATAACGCCAAAGTTGAATGTTGATAATATTAGTTGTGATGGTAATGGGTGTTTGTCTGTTGAGGAGATACAAAAAGGGATATTTAAAGTTATAGTTAAACCTGATGTAAATACTAAAGTTTATGTTGGTGGCGAACTTTGTTGGTCGGGAGTATTAGTGCAAGAAAAAAATGCTGTTGCACTTTGTGGGGATTAAATCATGATTATTATTTTATTATTATTATTGATTGCATGTTCCCCTTCCTTGTTAGCAGTGACATCGTTGGAGCAAACCATAACTTTAAATGCTAGGGTTGAAGATAATTCAAATATATCAGACCGATTATCAACGGAAATAATCGGTCCATCTTTTCAACCCATTATATATAATGAAATAACAAATACATTCGACCCTTTATTTTTCAGAATGGTTTCTACTGCGAATAAATCAGTGGAACAGTTTAGTCTTAATATACATTTTAAGGATATGTCTTGTTCAACATCACTAACAAACAAAACTATTATCGTATTTCCTGAGTTAAGTGTTGAACCTGGTGGTATACAGGAAATAAATAGCAAAATAAATCTGGATGGACGGGGTTATTGGAGTGTTGTGGAGTATAATGGAAGCAGTAAATATATTGCTGACTTGAATTTAAAAGTATCATTTCCAAAAATCTCTCAATTACGGAATGAATCTATGTATTGTGTTGGTTATATTGTTTTGATTTCATCCATAGATGTTTGAGTGATTGGGGGTTGTGGTGAATAATGTGTTCAATAAGGCTTTGATTGTTTTCTTTATTCTTTTTCATATAAGTGTTTTAGCTGACGCTAGACCTGTGACTTATAATATAGCTATGGATTATAATAGCGTTACCAATCAATTTGAAAATATTCGTGCGACAGGAAGCCCTACTATTCAAGTGACTACATCTGGTTATTGGGCGATTGAAATTAGAACTCAGAAAGACGGTGTTACCGGTTTAAATTCACGTGAAGCAGGTGGAGGAAACCAACAAATCGCATTACAAAGGACGTATACTGATTTTAATTTTAATCTAAGTCATCGTGTTGAAAGTGGGTTAACTATACCTATACGAGGATTTTTGAATACATCTGAAGTGTATTACGGCTTTGATAGTTGGTTTCCTACAGCAATCAACAATAACTGCAAGGCTATTCAGAGTAACATTCGGATGTTGCGTATTCAAGCTGTTAATGGCTCTGGCTGTAATGGTAAAACATTTGATTATAATGTTATTGATTTAAATGAGCGGATTAGCAATTCATTGATGTTTTATGGTTTTGACCTTTTTGATGAAATAAGGACTAAGTTAAGTCAGCCAAATTATAAAGCAGGTGATTATATTGGAAGTGTTACGTATACAGGGGATAGTGTGTTTTCTCGTGTAGGCGGTAAAATGTCTGAGTCTTATACCTTTAATTTTGTTATCACGAAAAAAAAACAATTAACTGGTTTTAATTTTCCAAACGGCACCGTAACTAATTTCACTGTTGGTAAATATGGCAGTCAATATGTAGGGACATCCCATTTGCTTTTTAATGTTGACGGTGTTTTTAATGCATCTGATAAGTTGCGTTTTACATTTAGCTCAGCAAATAGCAGGCGAGGACGGTTTAACCTAAAGCACTCTACTGATGATAAGTTTATACCATATAATATTGAGTTGGTAGATTTAAAAGTTGGTCGTCCAATTCTGTTTGCTACTCAAAATGAAACAAAGTTAATATCAAACTCAAGCGAAAATATATTGAATGGTAAGTTTAACTTTAACTTTAGCATCAGTTCTAATGATATTGTAACTGGTGATTATTCAGACCGCTTGACGATAATGGTAGCGTTGGATATCTGAAGTTTAATTATTTTAACGAATGATGGTGGTTTGATTTAAAATGGAATTGTTTCGGTATTTAATTAATGATATTAATTTTATCGTGGTTGGTCAGCCTATTGTTGATAATGTAACTAAAAAGCCGTTTTCATTTGAAATACTTTCTAGGGCAGTGTCTTTTGGAGAGAGAATAAATATAGAAAGTTATTTTAAAAAGTTGACTGAGCATGATGTTACATGGATAGCATCGATACAGATTACAATGCTTAAAGGTATAATCGCCGGGCGATCTACATTACCTATTAACCTGAATATTAGTCATTATTCATTGTTTGATGATGCATTCATTTCACTGATATCTCATATGCCGAATACCAAGTTAATATTAGAGGTTAATGGTTTTGAGTACGATGAACAATTGTTAACTGATTTGCGCAGGGCTTTTCGTATTGTTAAGTTGTTAGGTCATGAAATATGGCTTGATGACTATTCTGTAAATAATGCAACAGCGTCACTTTTGTCTGTATTACCTTGGGATGGAGTTAAGATTGATAAGAGTCTATTTTGGCAATCTTCACAGGCTCGTTTGTCAGCTAAGGTTGAATTCTGCAAAAGTATTGTGAATAGTGTAATTATTGAAGGTGTAGAAGATGATTTTCTATTTGATTTATCTATCAAATCTTCTGCAAATCATAGCCAAGGTTTTCGTTGGAAACTTCTTAATTTAGAAGATATTTTCCTTACTGGGTAATATGCAATGTATCAGGTGGTATTTGACATAATTAATTAGCTTAATTTATTACTCGTTTCGTCCTCTTTTTTATTTAATTATGTCTTAATGTTGGTGTGTTTTCTTTCAATGATGGAGATGTATTATGAAGCGAGTTAAATTATTGATGTTTTTGGCTAATTTCATTGTGTTTAATACTCATGCGACTTTCTCACTTGTTGCTTATGATTCTAATAGTGGGCTGTATGGTGTTGCATTTGCAAGTTGTGTTTTTTTACCGCCGGAAATTGATATTACTAATAAGGTAAATGCTCTTACACCAATAGGAACAATGACTACACAGGCAACAGTTAACTTTAAAAATATCAACTTGGATAATGGCAAGGAAATGATTTTACGCAATGTGCGTGGTAATCAAATTATTGAGTGGCTATATGACCATGACCAAGATGGCGTTAGTGGACGTGAGTCTAGGCAATACCTTGTTTTAAGTAACCCTTCATCAGGTCCAGTTGATGGATTCTCATTCACAGGTAATGAGGTTCCTTCAGATAAAGGATCTATTATTAGAGATAACCTCGTTGTAGCAGGGAATACATTACATCCAAATACTATACAGGTTATGTACGAAGGATATATGAAGGAACAAAGTTTTTTCGTTGATAAGTTACTAGAAAGTTTAGTTAATGTGAGGGATAATAACTTAGGGGACTCTCGTTGTGATGGTGTTTCATCTTATACAGCTTTCATTAAAGTTAATGATAGACGCTGGTTTTATAACTCTAGAAATATAGATGAGGATGCTGTTACTGGCCTTGAGAAAATTATAAAGGAAAGAGATAAGCCTAAGGTATGTCTTTCTTTAATTTCTGGGACTGCTTTTTTAGCTAATGTTGATATTAAAGGAGATGGTCACTATATAGGGCCTTATGGAGTAGGTAGTACAGTTTGTGAGGATGCTAAACCAGGTGATGTATTTACTCCCCAGCTTCGTATTGTGGCTGGTGCTCATAAGTCCTGCCCTAGCTCGGTGATTCGAGAAGATACGGGAATCATTAATTATGATGCATGGGGAACAACTTTCTCTCCTAATTGCATCATCCGAGGTTAATGATTTATATTGTTCTATTTTAATTAATGTCATGAGGCTTTAGGATGAATGCTCATAGTTTTAGATATAGTTTGCTTGCTAAAATTATAGCTGGCTTATTTATTTTATTGGGTATAGTGTTTTATTTTTTGCTCTCTCGACCTAATGGTGATGCGCTATGGAAGATTGTCAATGAGCAATGTGTTCCAAATCAATCTGTAAATAGCAATCCTAACCCTTGTTTTAAAGTGGATTTATCAAAAGGCTATGTTTTGTTCAAGGATGCTAAAGGTCCTATACATGACTTATTGATGCCTACTCATAATATTTCAGGCATTGAATCTAGTGATTTGGATAAATTTTACTCTTCCCCTTTCTTTTCTTATGCTTGGAATGAACGAAAGTATTTATGGAAAGACTTGGAGAAGGAAATTTCAGATTCATATCTTTCTTTAGCTGTGAATTCGTTTTATGGCCGCTCACAGGATCAGCTGCATATTCATATGGCTTGCTTATCTAGTGATGTTTATAAAATACTAAGATCGGAGTCTGACAGTATTGGATTGTCTTGGGCTCCATTAAATTCAAAGTTAAAAGATCATACTTATATAGCGCGGCGGTTGGATAGTAGTGACTTGATTACGAATGATCCTATCAAGTTATTGAATGAGTACATAATTACGAAGGGAGATAAACCTGGTGATTATGGATTGGCTTTAACATCGAATGGAAAAGGAGGTTTTATCTTGCTAGCAAATAAAGTTAATTTATTAGAATTAAATCTCGGTTCAGCCGGTGAGATTCAAGATTTTCAGTGTGCTTTAGCTAATAACACCTAGGTGTTTCTGTTGTGTTGGTGTGACCTTTTGCCCCAGTAATGGGGCTTTTTTTTAGTTTGACTTTAGTCTTTCTCTTAAACTGTAGATGCATATAGGTTATGAATAACATATATTTTCAATTGCATAGTGCTTGATAGGTGAAACGGAAGATAATTTTTTAATGAGGTTATATACTGTGGTTTATTTCATGAGAGGACTGACTAATGGCCGAACTGATGACCAAAATTTTCGATCCAAAATCCATTTCTTTTGAGTCGATGGGTAGTCACTCCTGCTTAGGTCATATCAATCGTGAGCAGATCATTAATGCTATAGCTATTGCAGGTCAAAATGCCCCACAAGGTCTTGATGCTCTGATGGTGAAAATGCGTAACGATCGTAATGCTCTTGACCGTTTAGTCGCAGCCATTCCTGGATGGCTTAACACTCGCCAACTTTCACTTCCTGAAAATGCTTTAACTGTATGTTTTATCGCTGTGCAGATAGCTACAGGTAAGCCGATCATCTCGCAGGTTCCAAAATTAAAATCATTACTTAAGCGGTATTCGTCTAGAGGTAAGCGTTGTTCATCTAATGTACGTAAATATCAGGCCTTAATACGACGTGCTGATAGAGCGATGCTGACTGCCACTCAACATAAGTATGAACAATTGAAAGCGTATATTCATAGCCTGGATGATGCTATCAAGCGTGAGAAACGTGCTCTCGACATTTGGGCCATGCAAGCAGCTACGGAGTCTAATTTATGTCCGCATTGTCAAGGTACCGGAGTTTTGGGTTCTACTTCTTGTCAATCATGCCAAGGTGTTGGTATAGCAATTGCCACGACTAATGATGTATATAAATCATTGCGTAAACTCGGTCTTGTTTCAGGACAACGTGAATTTACATCTGTACATTGGCCCCTTATTTGTCAATGTATTACTTGGCTTTTGGCTGAAATGGGTGAGTGCCAACATATATTTTATGATGTCATAGGAAATGAATGTTCGTAGTGTTAATACTCCATTTTGATTTTTTTGTGTTTGTTAATCATTTAGTGATCAGCATCTAACATCACACAAGTTTATTTGGGTTATTTTATTTTCAGCGTTGATTGGTAAGTCTTATTTATCAATTGCTTTAACGCTAAATCCGTTTAACCCGCACTTTCCCCCTTTAGTGTTTATTTTCTAAAGGGGGTTTTTATTTTGAAGTAATGAGTCTACCTGTCATTTAATTTGGTTTGGGGACGTTTGTTAATTTTTTCTAGTCATTAAATAGAGTAATAACACGATAAAACAGCACATACAGTGAAAGGTATTAGTGATCAATATCTAACATCATACCAGAGTGATTACTATACAGTGTTTATGCTCAGTTACACCTGAGCTTCTAACTCAAGTACTATAAAATGGTTATCCATCTACCTTTGGCCTTTATTTTGACTACTGAATAAAGGCTTTTTTTGTTTTAGCTGTACCTATTTAGGTCGGAAAAATGTGAATGAATTGAATAGTTAAATTTGTTATGTAATTATCTGCCCATGATGTAAAGCCTCGCCCTAAAAAGCGGGGCTTTTTGCATCTCTCAGTCCTGTAACCGGTTGGTCTCCGGTTTTTTTGTGCCCGCATGGTTCGTCCTGCGGGCTTTTTATTGGGAGGCATCATGTCGGCATCAAACCCCGATATCTGGACGATTGCCGTGACATGGCTTTCACAGCATAAGTCCGTCATCAGTGGCTTCATCATGAGTGTCAGCGTCGCACTATTACGCTTGCGTGAAGATACCCAGCGCTCTCGCGTAGAGAAAATTACTGAAGCTGTATTGTGTGGATTGCTGACGGTTACGGTTTATCACGGTTTTCGCATGTTTGGCCTGCAGCATGAATCTGCGGCCATTTTCATTGGCGGTACGGTGGGATGCTTAGGGGCTCAGGAGGTTAGGACACTCATCAATAATTTTATTAAACCCGTGATTTCTGCCGTTGTTGATAAGCGAGGAGATAATAATGGCCCGTATTAATGAACATCCTAATATTTTAGCTTTTTTAGATATGCTGGCTTGGTCTGAAGGCACCAGTACACATCCTCATACCCACGATGATGGATACGATGTCATCGTGAATGGCGATGATGGGGATCCTCGGCCGAATATTATGACCAACTATGCTGGCCATCCAAATGTACTGGTTAAGGTGAATGCCAATCTGAAATCCACTGCGGCAGGCCGTTACCAATTGCTTAATCGCTATTATGGTCCGTATGCCCGACTGCTGCGTTTATCCGATTTCTCGCCTATCAGCCAAGACCGCATAGCTGTACGACAAATTATGGAGCAGCACGCTTACAACGATATCTGCGAAGGCCGTATTTCACAGGCTATTCGCAAGTGCTCCAATATCTGGGCGTCGTTACCTCATAATGGCTATGGTCAGAAAACGCACAATGAAGCTTCGTTGTTAGCGAAATACCGAGAGTTTGGTGGCAAAGGACAGTGATATATATGAACGGCATGTGGGATGGCTAAGCATGACTGGACAGTGCTGCAAGCTGAGTTTCTCGAAGAGCACCGAGAAAGCGGCATCACAGCACAAGAGTGGTGCAGTCAGCGTGGGATCAATTATCAGAGTGCTCGTCGTTACATCAAAGTGCGCAATGTGGAGACTGCGCAATCAGCTACTGCGCAATCACGTAAAAGTGCGCAAAGTGCGCAAAACAGAACTGCGCAATTCACTTCGACTGCGCATTCTGCCGTGTCTGCGCAAAAACAACCTAAGACCGGTCGAATGGGAAGCGGTGATGAAGATGAGGGAGGGTTGTCTGACTCTGCATCTTCGGTGCCGCAACTCCCCGATAGGTCGGAACCGAAATCCGAAACTTCAACGCCAAAGCCGGGCCGCAATGCCAAAGGGCATTTCGCGCCAGGCAATACCATTTCCGTGGGTGCATCCGGTAACCCCAATCCGCCAAACCAATTTACCCGAGGCAACCAAACCGCACGCAAACACGGTGGATACGCCAAATACCTGACCGCAGAGAATGCCGATGGTCTCTTTGCGGATGCTTCCGCGATGGGGCTTGAGGATGAATTGGAGTTCACGCGGGCTCGCTCGTTGGTGCTGACTCAAAGCCTTACGCGCATTTATCAAGATATGGCCAATGAGCAGGATGTTGCGACACGTACTGAGCTGTACGGCCTGTATTTGAAAGCGGAGCAGGCACTCGAGCGCAACATTGCCCGTATTGAGTCACTGCATCGCACCATGAGCGGAATACGGGTGAACAACATTCAAGAGCAGCGCTATGCAGAGGATGTTGAACGTATCCGTGAGGCCAAGCGGAAGTTGCGCGCAGAGGCTGACAACATCGAGCGTAATGCCGGTACAACAGATACACCGGTTGATGAAATCGTCGAGGGGATTCGAAACAGCGATAGCGGAGGGCTAATGCCATGTCCGTAGTCGTTGATGATATCGATGCGCTGAGTGAGGCAGAGAAGGTGGAGTTCATTCGCTCACGTCTTTCAGACAAGTGGTGGCGAATGAATAACCTCTACATGATTGAGAACGAGCTTGGCGAACTGGTGCGTTTTAGGCTGCGGCCGGCACAAGAGCTGCTGTTCCGTACCATGTGGTTTCTGAACATCATTTTGAAGGCGCGACAGCTGGGATTTTCGACGGCCATTGATATCTATCTGCTGGATGAAGCGCTGTTCAATAACAATCTCAAGTGCGGCATCGTCGCGCAAGATTTGCAGGCGGCGGGTGAAATCTTTCGTACCAAAATTGAAATCCCTTTCGACAATCTGCCTGAGTGGCTAAAGCCAAGCTTTCGCATTGTATCGCGCCGTTCTGGTGCTAATGGCGGGGCGATTTTCTTCAAACACGGTAGCTCTATTCAGGTGGCCACATCCTTCCGCTCCGGTACGCTTCAGCGTTTGCATGTCTCTGAACACGGCAAAATCTGCGCGAAGTATCCAGAGAAGGCCAAAGAGGTGAAAACCGGTACGCTGCAAGCCATTCACCCAGGCGCGATCGCATTTATCGAGTCCACCGCCGAGGGCGTAGGCGGTGATTTTCATAGTTTGTGCATGGATGCCATTGAGTTGAATCGCTCGGGCATGGCGCTAAGCAAGCTCGATTGGAAATTCCACTTCTTTGCGTGGTGGCAAGACCCTAAATACCGCACGCCCGTTGCTGCCGGTGGCCTGATGGCCAGTAAGGCGCAGCGCGAGTATTTCTCTGCTGTCGAAGCGTCCATGGGATGCCAGTTAGATGATGAGCAGCGGCAGTGGTACGTACTTAAGGAAGCCATGCTCAAAGAGGAGATGAAGCAGGAGTTTCCGAGTACGCCGTTGGAGGCGTTTCTTACCTCCGGTCGTCGCGTGTTTGCACCGGCAGTCACTATGCTGGCTGAGGCTGACTGCATACCACCACGCTTGGTCTACGATATGGAGCCGGTGACGGGGCGACGCGAGAAGATGCATCGTCCGGAGAAGGTGGATGACCAAGTGCAACGTGCGCTGGCCAATATGCTTTTGGTGTGGGAGTTGCCCGATCTGGATGAGGATTATGCGATTGGTGTTGATATCGCCGAAGGGTTAGAGCATGGCGACCGCTCAAGCATCGATGTGGTCAAACGCAGCAATGGAGAGCAAGTGGCGCATTGGTTCGGTCATCTCGATCCGGGCTTGCTGGCGCAACTAACTGCGCATATTGGTAAGTGGTATGGCTCCGAGGAGTACGGTCCGGCTTATGTGGGACCCGAGCGTAATAACCATGGTCATGCCTTCTTGCTGGCTTTTCGCGACCTTTATCCGACTCGGCGGATTTATACCGAGGAATATATCGACCGTGAAGATGATGACCAGACGGTGCGCCTTGGCTGGCTGACGACACGTCAGAGTAAGCCGGTACTGGTTGATGGGCTGAAAACGTTGCTGCGTGAGCGCCAATCGGGGATCCGCTGGATTGGCACTGTGCATGAAGCCGCCAGTTTCGTGTACGACAAGAATGGTTCGATGAATGCCCAAACAGACTGCTTTGATGACCAGCTCATGAGCTACATGATTGCCCAAGAGATGCGGGTACGCATGCCGGCACGCGTTGTACGCGATCACTCTCCACGTAAAACAAAACACTGGATGACCCACTGATGAATGACAATGCTAAACAAGCTGCTCAAAAAGGGCAGCTCGATTCGTCACGCCTGTTGGAGCTGATGAGTGATATCAACGGGCAACCTGATTGGCGCACGATGGCGCGTAAGGCGTGTGCATATTATGACGGTGACCAGTTGCCTGGTGATGTGATTAAGGTGCTGCAAGAGCGTGGCCAGCCGTTGACGATCCACAACTTGATTGCGCCAACTATTGATGGCGTGTTGGGTATGGAAGCTAAAAGTCGCACCGATTTGATGGTCGTAGCAGATGATGCTGATGAAGAGATGGAATTGCTGGCGGAAGCCTTGAATGCTGAGTTTGCAGATATGTGCCGGCTCGGCGGTGAAAGCCGCGCCCGGGGTGAGGCATACGCAAGTCAAATCAAAGCTGGTATTGGTTGGGTTGAGGTGCGCCGTAGTGCTGACCCATTTGGTCCGCGCTTCAAGTTCGGCTCCGTCCATCGCGATGAAGTGTTTTGGGACTGGCATCGACGTGAAGCCGATTTATCGGATTGTCGCTGGCTACTGCGCCGTCGATGGCTGGATGTTGATGAATGCTGCACTTTGATGCCTAACAAGGCCGATATTATTCGGATGAGTGTGGGCAATACGTGGCAAGGATTTGTGGATGTCAGCGCTATAGAAGGCATGAGTCCAGATACCGCCAATGCGTTTTGGGAATGGCAGCAATTTGATGCCAATCAGGTGGAGTGGTGCAGCCAAGACCGCAAACGGGTACTGCTGCAGGTTGTCTACTATCGCACATACAACATGCGTAAGGTTCTGATGTTGGAATCAGGCCGTGCGATTGAATATGACGCCAAGAATGAGCTGCATCGCGCCGCGCTAGCATTGGGTAAAGCGTGGCTTGAGGAGTGTCCGGTCGCAACGATTCGAGAAGCATGGTTTGCTGGTCCTCATTTCTTGGTAGATAGGCCGTGTTCTGCTCCCCACAACATGTACCCGCTAGTGCCGTTTTGGGGCTACATCAAAGATGCTTCACGAGAGCCCTATGGGCTAATTGTTCGTGCAATGCCGGCGCAAGATGAGGTGAATCTACGTCGAATCAAGCTGACGTGGCTGTTGCAAGCGAAACGCGTTATTGCTGATAAAGACGCCACCAACATGAGCCGCGAGCAGGTGATGGAAGAGGTTGAGCGTCCTGATGGCTATATTGAGCTGAATCCTGACCGGCGCAATAAGCAGTCCATCTCGGATGTGTTCAAAGTTGAGCAGGATTTCCAAGTCGCCGCGCAGCAATTCCAAGTGATGCAAGATAGCGTGAAACTGATTCAGGACACCATGGGGGTATATGCTGCTTACTTGGGGCAAGGCGAGATTGGGCAGTCCGGTGTAGCCATTGCGAATCTGGTTGAGCAAGGCGCGACAACGCTCTCAGAGATTAATGACAATTATCGTTTTGCCTGCCAGAAAGTCGGTGAGTTGGCGCTGTCTTACCTGATTGAAGACCTGAGTCGCCGGCGAAATTACAAAATCACCATCAACCGCGATGATAAGCGTCGGCGCAAGACTCTGATGATCAACGTGGAGCAGGAGGATGGGAAACTCAGTAATGACATCAGTCGTCTCAATGCCCATATCGCGCTAGCACCAATACAGCAAACGCCTATCTTCAAACAACAGTTGGCTGAACGTATGGAGCAAGCGATGGCAAAACTGCCTCCGCAGGCTGCAGCCAGTTGCTTTGATTTGTTGGTCGAGCTGATGGATGTGCCCAATAAGCATGAGTTTACTGAGCGGATCCGCTCTGCATTAGGGATTGCCAAATCACCGGATGAAATGACGCCGGAAGAGCAGGCTGCCGCACAGGCCGAAGCGCAGATGCAGCAACAACAGCAAGAGTTAGCCATGCGTGAGCTGGTAGCTAAAGTCTCCGAGCTAGAAGGTAAGGCGGCGAAATGGCAGGCCGAGGCGGCACGAGTTCAGAAGCTGGCCGAGTCAGTGCGGTTTGATGATGCTCTGAAGCAGGCGCAAACAGGGAAAACCTTGCAAGAAATGGTACGTCTGCAGCAAGAGGGCGAACGCATGGCCACTGAGCAGCAAGCGCTGCAAACCGAACTGCTACAGACCATTCAGGCGCAGATTGATGCCATTGAGCTTTAATTGGCGAATCGCGCGACAAGCGTTTTATTTCGCGCTAAATTTTCACCCATGATGCCGGAGTACGCCTAAAAACGTCTCCGGTTTTTTTGCGCCCATATTTTGTGCCCGCCTCTGTGCGGGCTTTTTTATGCCTGAGCCGGAGAGGGCTTTTTCGAGAGCCTTCTCCCGCTTGGGCAGCGATACCACCCGATATAGAGCGAGGACATCATGAGCACAATCGACCTGAATAATCTCACTGGCGCGGAATCGTTGGATGAACTGGAGGCGGCTCTGGAAGCGCTGGAAAAGGATGAGGGCAGCGATGCGCCTGAAATCCAAGACGGCGAAGCCGGTAAGCAAACCGACAATGCAGTGCAAACCGAAACGGACGTAAATACCGAGTCGTCCACGGCGGAAGCGCAGCAAGCAGACAGCGAGGAAGCGGCACATCAGGAGCCTGCACAGAACGCAGCTGAAAGTGCGGAGAAGGTGATTGCGTCGAAGGATGGCAAACACATTATTCCGTATGACGTGCTGGATCATGAACGGCGCGAGAAGCAGCAAGAGCGTCGAGAGAAGCAGGCGTTACAAGAGCAGCTTCAACAGGCTGTCGCTGAGCGTGAAAAGCTTCAGCGCTTACTGGAGAAGCACGGCATTCCGGCAGATGCAGATCCGGACAGCATCAGCATCGAAGAGATTGAACAACTGGCGCAGGACTATCCGGAGATCGGAAAAGCCCTGACCGGTATTGTCAATAAACTGAATAAGTTCGAGCAAGCCGAAGCCGCTAAGCAAACCGTCGTTGATACGCCTGACCCGTTGCAGGCAGCACTGCAGGCTGTTCCTGAGCTGGTTAAGTGGAACAACGAAGACCCTGATCGCATGGCATTTGCCATCAGTGTGGATGAGCGATTGCAACATGATCCCGCTTGGAAAGATAAACCCTTACAGGAGCGCTTTGCTGAGGCGGCGCGCCGTACACGCATTGCCTTTAATGATGAGCAATCTGCGGAGCCGGCTGAAAAGCCGGCTACCGATGAGAAGAAACCGACAGAGACAGCGAAGGAGCCGGAAGTGGTTAAGCGTGACCGGATCCCAGAAAGTCCATCTGATATCGGCCAGTCAGTTCAGCATTCGGCAACGGGTATTGAAAAGTACCAAAGCATGACGCAGGAGCAGTTGATGGCCGAAATGAGCAGCATGAATCCTGCTCAGATTGAGGCGCTGCTGGCGCAGTACGACCTGTAAGACAACGTGAACCCTATCAATGAATCCGGCCTTAGTGCCGGATTTTTGCTTTTTGAAGGAGAGTAACATGACTCAGGTTACTTCAGCCCAAGCCAATAAGTTGCTGCAAGTAGCGCTATTTACCGAGGCTTTGCGCTCCAACTCCATGATTAACCTGCTGACTGAAGAAGCGCCGAAAGGGGTGAAGGTTAATGGCGGTAAGCAAACCTCTTACGGTGCACCTGTCGTGCGGGTAACGGATTTGACCAAGTCTGCCGGTGATGAAGTCAGCATGCAGATCTTCCATCAATTATCAGGCCGCCCAACCATGGGTGATCGCAAGATTGCCGGTCGCTTGGAAAACCTGTCTCAAGCTGATTTTGGTCTGAAGATTAATCAGACACGTCATGGTGTGGATGCTGGCGGTAAGATGAGCCAGAAACGCACCAAGCATGAACTGAAAGTCGTGGCGCGTACACTTTTGGCGGATGGTTACTATGGCCGATTGACTGACCAGCGTGGCTTGGTGCAGCTGGCCGGTGCGCGTGGTGACTATATGGCTACTGACATCATCATTCCGACGGCAGATGACCCCGAATTTGCCGAGATGATGATTAACCCCGTAACAGCGCCAACCTATGAGCGCCATTTCTTCGGTGGCGATGCGACATCCTTTGAGCAAATTGATGCTGCTGACAAATTCAATTTGGCCTGTGTCGATAACATCTCTCTGTTCTTGTCAGAGATGGTCAACCCCATCCAACCGATTCGCTTTAGTGGCGATCCATCCGAAGGTGACCCGCTTTTTGTGCTCTACGTCACATCCCGTCAGTGGAATGACTTCTACACATCCAGCTCCGGTAAAGACTGGCAGGCGATGTTGGCCGCGGCGCTGGAGCGCTCCAAGGGCTTCAATCACAAGCTGTTCCGTGGTGAATCTGCGATGTGGCGCGGCATTTTGGTCAAGCCATATAAGGGGATGCCGATCCGGTTTAACCAAGGCAGCACAGTCAAAGTCTGCGCGGAGAACTCGGTCAATGGCGTAGAGACTGAGAAGACGGCCGGCACCACGATTGATCGCGCGGTCTTGCTGGGTGCTCAGGCGCTAGCCAATGCATTCGGCTCTGGCCAAGAAGGCGGTGCGTTCAATCAGCATGAGGAGAAAACCGACCACGGTAACTCCACTGAACTCTCTATCAGTTGGATGTCCGGTCTGCAGAAAATCCGCTTCAAGCAGAAGAACGGTAACCTGCAAGACCATGGCTGTATGGTGCTGGACACAGCGGTCAGCCTTGGCAGCCGTTGATTTTCCCTGTTGAAACAAAGGAGCCTGATTATGGCGAAAACCACTTTAGTCGCGACTGGGCGTCGTTGGTTTAACGGGGCCTTCGGTAATCTCTCCGTCTCTCCAACCTTTGTGGCCAAGTTAAACGCGACAGCTTCTGGTGATGAGATTGTGTTCGGAGACAAAGTCGAGCCGAACATCAAAATTATCGGTGTTACGTTGATCAGCGCAGCGCTGGGTTCAAGCACCACCGTGACGGTGAAAATCGGCAAGACTGCTATCACCGATGCCGAGGCGACAGATGCCGCAGTGAAAAAGTACATTCCTGTTGATGATCTGCTGACGCAAGAAGGGCAAG
This sequence comes from uncultured Aeromonadaceae bacterium, assembly GCA_945957385.1. Lineage (GTDB taxonomy): Bacteria > Pseudomonadota > Gammaproteobacteria > Enterobacterales > Aeromonadaceae > Pseudaeromonas. Next base: position 7,669 of record CAMFKP010000035.1, on the reverse strand, counting down.
AGGTTGCTATCGCTGTTGGTGGCGGCGCTGCGACCGGCACAGTGAAAGTCAAACTGCACTATGAAGTGATCGGCAACATCTGATTGTCGATGAGTTTAAAGGGCCTGCCAGTGAGCGGGCCTTTTCATTTTTAGTGGAGAGCTACCATGACCAACACTATCGATATTGTCTACATCGGCGATAAGCCGGTTAAACGGGATACGGTTACTAACAGCCGTTTGTTATTCCCTCAGCATGAAGCCGTACCGGTTGAAAAGGCGATTGCATTGCAGTTGCTTGAGTACCCAACAGTCTGGCGGCGCGCCGAGGATTTGCCTGCCATTTTGCAAGCGCGTAAGTATGCAGAAGACGCTGCTCGACGCGCGGCTGAACAGCAGGCTGCGGAAGAGGCGGCGCGACGCGCTGAAGCTGATATGCGAGCGGGCGACATTGACCTTGGCAAAATGACATCCGTGCAATTGCGTACTCTGGTAGAGAGCGAAGATCTGGGCATTAGCCAAGCCCCACAAGAAAAAGTGGATGAGTTCCGCCGTCGTGTACGCGATGCATTACGTGCCAAATTAGGTAACGCCTAATGATACCGGTACTGGACAGCCGACTGGTTACGCCTGATGTTCTTATCCCGCTGGTTCGTCAGCGGGTATCTGGTCCTCTCGATAGCTTCATTCGGCAAGCCATCATTTGTGCAGCAATCCGCTTTTGCCGCGAGAGTCGATTGGTGCATCTGGAACGCCGTTTTTCCGAGGTACTCGAAGGACAGACTATTGCGTTTGCATCCACGAGTAGCATCAACCGTCAGGCGCGTCAGGATGTCCGTGAGCCACAGGTTACTGCATCCGTTATTCACTGCATTACGGCTAAGGGGGATCTCTTAAGCTCGGGGAGCGACTACCACTTGCAGTCAGCTGATTCGGTCCGATTTCTACGCGCACTTACGGATGTGTGTATAGCTGGCGCAATTGAGCCGTTACCGACTGCGCGCTTGATTCCTGCTGCATTGACGGAGGACTACGCCGACGCCATTGCTGATGGCGCAACGGCAGACTTACAGCTGCAACCCGGTAAGCCGTGGAGTAACCCTGAGATGGGCATGATGTACCAAAGTCGGTTCAATGAAGCTATACGCGACGGCTATCGCTTTCGGGTAGAGGCCACGCCAAATGCACGCATTATCAATCTTGTTCGTCGGCACAGATTCTTCTAAGGAGTCTGAATGCAAACCATTCAAGAACTGCTGAATACAGTATCCCGCGAGCTGACGGATGAAGGCCCATTGCGCCGTTGGACACAAGACGATCTGGTTAAGTACTACAACAGTGCCGTGGCCGCACTAGCAACGTATCGGCCCGATATCTTTGCCACAACCAAGACGGTGACTTGTGTAGCGGGCACACGGCAAACACTGCCGACCGGCGCGCGCCGCTTGATTGAGGTTGAGCGCAATACCAATGGGCGCAAGCTGCGCTTCTGTGAGCGCGGGGTATTGGATGACATGGAGCCAGATTGGATGTGCTCGACAGGCTCTACTGAGGCAGAAGCCTATGCCTATGACGAAAGCAATCCAACCGTATTCTGGCTTTATCCTGGGGTAGCTGATGGCGTGCAAGTTGATGTTGTTGCCAGTGTGATGCCAGAGCCGGTTACTGTCTCTCAGATTACTCAGCCATTGCCATTTGATGCGGCGTTTTTCACGTCTTGTATGGATTGGATTATTTATCGCGCCTATATGCGTGATGCCGATGACACAGCTAACTCGGCGCGTGGCCAGCTGCACTTACAAGCATTCGCGCAGTATCTGGGGATTAAGTTGGAGGCCGATCGCGCATTATCCCAGCGCCGGCAGCAGAAGTTTCAAACCAATCAGGGGTAACAGATGATCCGCGTATTCGGTCAGATTACAGATGCCTCCGGTAAGGGTGTAGCTGGAGCGATGATTGAGCTACGTGCACTGAAAAGCAGCACCGAGGTACTGTATGGCTCAGTGTTCACGTATAAGTGTGATGCGTCAGGTCACTATGAGTTTCCGTTGGCTATTGGTGCCTATGATGCTTATGCGCAAAACGATATTTGTGGTGACATGGATTATATCGGCATTGCAGTGGTGACTGCTGATACTAATGATGGTGATTTACACCACATCCTCGTAGATGGTGGCATCAATATCACCCCGCCAATGTTGGATACGGCAATGGAGTTTGCGCTACGAGCTGAGAAGGCCGCTACATCAGCCAAGAGCGATCGAATACAGACAGGCAAAGATGTCATTGTGACAGGCCAAAATAAGCAGGTGGCGGAAACCAAAGCACAAGAGTCTGCGACTTCGGCTGATGAAGCAAAGGCTGCGCGCGATAGCATCGTTCAGGATGCAAATGAGGTGAGGCTCAACACTCAGCAGGTTGCAGCCAATGTTGCATCTGTAGCCAGCAATACGACACTTGTTCAGCGTAAGGCCGAACAGGTGGCGCAGAATACGCAAACTGTCAGCACCAAGGCTCAGCAAGTTTCAGAAAACACGCAGAGCGTTGCAGCCAATACACAGGCCGTTAGCCTTATGCGCGATGAGGTTGTGGCTAAAACCAGCATGGTGCAGGCTGCAGCAGATACCGCGACACAGAAAGCCGCATCAGCCGCTGAACATGATGCAGCTGCTGCGGAATATGCTCGCCAAGCGCAAGAAGCGGCGAAAGCAACCGCAGGTGCATTGATTGATGGGGGCGCCGCTGACTTATCTACTGGTGTATATCCGCAACCGGTGCAAGTAAGTGGCACGGCTCGACCAACCTTCTGGAAGGTTACGAAAGGTGGCACAGTCGGTGGCGTTGATTATGGTGTAGGTGACACGCTTATCTACACGGTAGCGGGGAATGGTAGCTACTACAAAATTGATAACACCGAGTCTGTCACTAGCGTTCAGGGTGAAAAGGGTGCAGTAACCTTAACGCCGGAAAAAATAGGTGCAGAGCCGGTTGGGACTTCAGCGGCTCAATTGCAACAACATCTTTTGAGTTCAGACCCCCATAGTCAATACGCACAAAGAGATGAAGTTGAGACCAAAGGTGCGGTAGCTGCCGGCATCGCCGAGCATGAGACAAAAATATCCGCACATAATGCAGACCAGATTGTTGGCTTAGTTGAGGCTCTTTCCGAAAAAGAAACGATAGGTACAGCATCACAGATGATTCAGTCTCATGCTGTGGCGGAGCGCGCGCACTCAATCAATGGCATTGCTGAACTACAAGATGTTCTTGATAGTAAATACAGTCCGTCAAATCCACCGTCAGTGAACATTAGTTTTAACTCAATTTTTACATGCTATAACGGATGGTACGTGGATGACGTAGAAAGTATTGGTATTGAGTTTCCGACCCACTATGTGTTTCAGCTGATATTTCGGCATCCAAGTGGTGCGCCTTCTGGCGAGTTGGGTGTTTTTAATCGAAATGTGAGTTGTTCATACATTCCTTATTTTGCCAGCAATGCCGTCGTTCACTATTTGGAACGAATCTCCCCAGGTAGCGATAACCGATTATTCACACCCACATCATACCTAGATGGCCAATATTGGCTGATGTTAACTCTGTTTTTGCTCAAAGTGTAATCGAGGTTTATCCCGCGTTTAATGTCTGTATGTGAGGTAAATATCGCATGCTATTAATTGATATCTTTACCATGCGCGGTATGACACCTCGCGTGGAGGAGCATTTATTGCCCGATGAAGTGGCGACATTGGCTCAGGATTGTCAGTTTGATCGTGGCATTATTGCGCCATTAACGGCTGATGAGCCTATGGGAACATCGTTGCCCATGGAGCCTAAGACGCTGTTTCATTATCGTGATACTCACTGGTTTGCATGGGATAAACCGGTTGAGGTTATGCGATCACCCATAGCTCAGGATCCGTATCACAGGGTTTATTACACCGACGGTGAGTATCCGAAACTGACCTATGATGCCATTGCGTCGGGAGGAAACAACAAACCGACCGCATGGTATCAACTTGGTGTTCCTGCGCCGGCTACGCCACCCAATGCGCAAAGCATCACACCGCCATTGGGCAGCAAAGATGATGATATCACAGATGACGAGACTCGGTTTTACGTAGAGACCTATGTGACGGGCTTAGGTGAAGAGGGCCCGCCGGGACCTGCTAGCGGTAAGGTCACAATACCTATCCCTAATTCAACGGTTACCGTGGCGTTATCGCCAGCGCCAACAAACGATAGCAATATCACGAGACGCCGACTTTACCGCTCAGTGTCTGGTGGAGGTCTCGCTGATTACCTGTTAGTGGCAGACCTGCCTTTATCAACAACCTCTTATGTCGATGCCAAGAAAGAAGCTGAGTTGGGGCCAGTACTGGAGACCTACAGCTACACCATGCCGCCAGCAGAGATGAGGGGTATTTGTCAGATGGCGAATGGTATCTGTGCGGGATTTGCGGGAAACACCGTCCTTTTTTCTGAGCCGTTCTTGCCATATGCGTGGCCGGATAAATACAAATTGACCACAGAGCATGACATTGTCGCAATTGCCGCAATTGATACGGCGCTGGTGGTGGGCACAAGAGGTTATCCGTATCTGTTTCAAGGCGCATCGCCAGCTTCAATGACAGGGCAAAAGCTCTCTGCTGTGCAGCAAGCCTGCATCAGTGCAAGTTCGATGGTGGCCTTGGATGGTCTCGTGCTTTATGCCGCGCCGGATGGCTTGGTGGGAGTTGGTGCTGATGGTGGTCACCTGGTGACAGAGCAGCTGATTACTCGAGAGCAGTGGCAGCAGATGAAGCCTGACACATTGCGGGCGTGGTATCTCGAAGGTCGTTATGTTGCTTTAACTGATACGCATGGCTTTATCTTTGACCCCAAATCTGGCGATTTTCGCTGGTTATCTGGGCGCTGGAATGCGGCATATACAGACATGCAATCCGATGCACTGATTATCGCTAAGGGATCACAGCTATTTAAGTGGCGCGGCTCATCACAGCCAATGGCTATGCGTTGGCGCTCGAAGGAATTCGTACTTCCTCCTAATGCCATGCTACAGAGCGCACGAATTATGAGTCCAGACGTGAGCAAGGTAAGTTTTTCCCTGTACGTCGATGGCCAACTGGCTGCATCTGTGCCGGCGGGCGGTGTACCTAATGGGGCATTTCGTTTACCTGCGTTACGTGGTCGTATTTGGCAAGTAGAGGTGGGCGGAGCTGCGCCGGTTGAACGTATCACGCTAGGAGGCAGTATGAGTGAGGTGTGTTCGCGATGAGTAAAGCGACGTTTCGCGCCAGCGCTGACAGTAAAGCCGTTGCCGAGAACATGCAGATTCTTACCGGCCAAAAGGGTGACAAACTCGATAAGGCTCTGACTTATCGCGAGGCTGCAGCGATTGGAATACTGAAATTACGTCGTAGTGGTAGTGGCGTAATCATTCCGGAAAATCCAACGCCTCCTGAACGGGACCCTGTGTGGCAAGGCGTTGAAAAACCGCATGCGCCAGTGAATGTAACCGCTGATGGTGCTTTCCATACGGTAACGCTGACGTGGGATATTCCTACTTACAAAGGGCATGCGTTTGCTGAAGTGTGGCGTGCTGAGTTTGATGATGCTGTTGCTGATAAAGGCAATAACCTCGCTAAGGCTGTACGCGTTGGTACAACGTTAGCCAATGTGTATGCCGATGCGGTAGGCAAAGGCTTCAAGGCATTTTATTGGGTTCGGTTCGTCAACAAAAATGGCTACAACGGACCGTATCAGAGAGCACTTGGACTATTGGCTGAGACCCGTGCGGATGTCGATGAAATCATCGCATCGGCAACGAATTTTGCCATCTACAACCCCGCCAAACCGACAGAAAAAGAAATCATCTTTGGCGTAACTGACGATGGCAAGGTTGCGATTCGTGAGGCTGTTATCAAGAAGGCCACTATCCAAATTATCCATTCAGAGAAGATCACCGCAGATTACATCAAGGCCGGCGTCAGCATCTCGGCACCACTTATCTCCGGTGGTTCATTTGATATGGGCAATGCCTATATGTCCGGTGGGGCTGCTGGCTTTGGTCTTGATGGGCCTTATAGTGGATGGGATAGAGGTTGGAATACCATTATCTATAGTGATGGCAGCATTTATACCAATCGTCTAAATGCTGAAGGGGGTAATGTTCGCAACATGCGCTTGGGCAATTGTGTCATTGATGAGGATTGCGATGTGCGCGGTACCTTGTATGCCGATAAAATTGTCGGTGATGTTGTAAAGGTTGTGGCGATTATGCCGGAATCAGATCAGACGATTACGATCCCTGAATATAGACGAAATAGATATGTTGTTGTCACGGGGATATCGCTAGTTGCGAATGGCGGAAGAATGTCAACAGGTGGACAGGGAGGGAGTGGATATCGGGACACTGCTGGTAGGGCTACTTGCAATATTTGGATTAATGGAGACCTTCATTCAGGTGATATCTCTGCCAGTGGGCAGGATAGTCGCGCTTCTCGTGCTATGGGGCATAAAGTGGTTGTTGGTGCAGGGGTGCCCATTACGGTGCGCGTGCAGTATGCATTAGAGACTAATGGCGGTGGCTCCTATGCTGGCGTGGATACTATGGGGGCGGTGGTGATGGCATTTCAGATTTGATGATGAATTCCAAACTACTACGTATCGCCACAGATTCGGGCGACCTAACGCTTATCGATAAAATCAGAGACGCCATCCGTAATCGGGTGGCGTTTTTGTTTGTGCGCGGTGATGACGGTTTTGTACTGAAGCCTGTCGTTGAAGATGGCGCCACCGGCGTCATTGTTTGGGCGGCATGGGGGGATAATCATGCGCCTAGGCGGCATCTTAATGAGGTGAAGTCATTGGCCAGAAAGATTGGTGCGCGTTGGATCCGGTTTCATTCTGCGCGTAAAGGCTGGTTGCGTGTGGCTCCACGAATGGGCTGGGCTCGTCAGGCGGATGATGCTGATGGTTTTTATGTTTTCCAGATAACGCTGTGAGGTGAGCGATGGGTAAAGGCGGCGGCTCCAACGAAATCAAAGAGACAGAGGCTCAAAAGGCTGCAGCAGAAATTGCGAGTCAGCAATGGGACCTCTACAAAAATGAACTGAGCCATTTTGAAAACCTGTTCATGAATAAAGTCGATGACATGAACAGCACACAGGAATACGACAAGCTAGCTGGCACATCGGCGCTCGGTACAGCTCAAGCCTTTGGCGAGGTGCGCCAAAATATGGCGGATAGTATGGCTTCGGCGGGTATCGATCCAACTAGCGGTCGTTATCAAGACGCCATGCGGGATTTGGAAACCGAACAGGCATTGAGCCAGACCGATACAACTAATCGGGCGCAATCAAGTCAGCAGGATAAATACATCGCTGGGCTGAAAGATGTGGTTGCCATGGGCAGTGGCCAAAAAGCGGAGGCGCTGCAGGGCTACAGTGATTTGGCCGCAAATAGCCTAAGCAAAGCGGCCAGTGATGCGCAGCGCAAGTGGAATGATAAGCAATCGTTGCTCGGTGTTGTTGGTACTGCGGCAGGTATGGCGACGCGCAAGTATGGTCTTCGTGATGCGTCAGCGTCATTGCCTAAAATTGACCCTAACCAATGGGCTAAAACACCTGGCGGAATGATTAAGGGCTCATTACCGGATCCAATGGGAGGTTACTGATGGGATGGGCATC
>CAMFKP010000034.1 GCA_945957385.1 uncultured Aeromonadaceae bacterium | reverse complement strand
TCTACACTCGACTAGTCGTCGGCAGCGTCAGATGTGTATAAGAGACAGATTGTGGCCAGGCACACTCAAAATCAGGGGCTAACCAATTGGCAGCAGCAAAAAAATCGTTGCTATCCATACACTGCCAGAAGGAAATAACAACATCAGACGGTTTCATCCGCACCTCCTGTCGATCGCGGAACTCTTGCTTTCGTTTTAGTGAGCTTTGGCTTCAGGTGCAATCATTTCTGCATAAACCCAGTAGTATTGACAGGCTATTGTTTCGTCAATCGTGATTTTTGACAGAAATTTCGAAGAATAAAAAGGCGTGCCATGGCACGCCCTCTATTAGTGAATGAATAACTAATTAATTGGCACGGAACTGATTACAGACTGGATCATAGTGATATCCGATGGTATCGAGTTTGCTTGCCAGCTGTCCGCGGTCAAAATTAAACAACGCCAACAATTCATCCAGCGAATCGCACTCCAGCCTCAGTTTCTCGTTGACTATGCCTAAAAGAATATTGGCATCCATTCGCAAATATGAACTCAGATCCATAGGATTAACCCCCTCACTGGTCACTACCTGCAACTAACTATAGGATCTCTCCACGGTCGGGACGAACAGTCGATCACACTTTTCGTCCGCAACATGCTACGACTAACCGCATTTTCAAGGAGCAACCATGATGCGTGTCCTGCTTGTTTTGATGTTATTTCTGGCAACATCCGTTACCGCAGATGAGATTACGATTCTGCCATTACAACATCGTCTGCCTGAGCAAGTTATCCCTACGTTACGGCCGCTGATCGCGCCAGGAGGCAGTATTGTTGGGGCCAATAATCAATTATTTGTCCGTACCACCCCAGACAATCTGGCTCAAATCCAGCAGGTGCTTGCCGCATTGGACACACCTTTGCAGCGGCTGCTGATCTCGGTAAAACAATCCCTGGATAACCAACAACAACAGCAACGAGCCGGCATAGACAGATTGGAGATAGATACCCAGTCAAACCCTGGCGTACGACTCAAGGGATCACTTAGCAAAAGCTCGACAACACTCTCCGATCAGATAAGCCAGCAAGTTCAGACGATAGATGGATCACCTGCCACCATCTATCTAGGAGAAAGCTTCCCATTGGCCATGATTTGGCACGCCCCAGATCATCACGCCTCGCAACAGCTGATCCAGTATGTGGATGTCGGCAGTGGTTTTACCGCCACACCGCGTATTTCAGGGCAGGATGTTGTCGTGACCATTGAGCCTGTGCAGCAAATTAGAAATGACTCCCAGATCCTGGGTAGCACGCTGTCGACGGAAATTCGCGGTCCGCTAGGGAGCTGGATAGCGTTAGGCGGGTCAACACAACAGCAAAATGGCGCATCACAACAATTACTAAATCAATCCTCATCCCAGGCCAACCAGCAACAACAGGTCTGGCTGAAGGTGGATCAACTTAGATAGTCACAACGCATCTCATCAATAAAGCCAGAATCAGCTCTGGCGTTATTGACATCGGATCGAGATGGTTAGATTAACCCCCGACCCAAAGCAGGATGGCGAGCAACTGCGGCGACAAAATCCGCAGGAACATCACCAGTGGGTAGACGGTTGCATACGCCAGGGCCGGCGCCTCGCTCTGTGGATAGAGGTTATTGGCGAAGGCCAGGGCCGGTGGATCTGTCATCGAACCAGACAACATACCGCAGAGCGTCAGGTAGTTCATGTTGCCAAACACGCGCGCGATGATGCTGACGACAAGCAAGGGGACAAAGGTGATGGTGATTCCAAACAACATCCACAACAAACCATCGCCGGCCACCAGAGTATGAATAAAATCCCCCCCGGCCTTGAGCCCAACCACCGACAAGAACAGCACAATGCCCAATTCGCGTAACGCCAGATTCGCACTGGGTGGCATAAACCAGTACAAGGTTCCAATACTGCCTATCCGCGACAAAATCAGCGCCACGACCAATGGCCCGCCTGCCAGCCCTAATTTAAGCGCGGCCGGAAATCCAGGGATGTAGAGCGGCAAAGAACCTAGCAACACCCCCAACCCGATACCAATGAACACAGGTAACATCTGGACTTGCTGCAGTTTTTGTTGCGCATTGCCAACCAGATTGGCGACCGCTTCAATGGCCTCCTGGCGACCGACCAGGTTCAGAATGTCACCAAATTGCAGCGTAGAGTGGTTGCCCGGCACCAATTCAATACCTGCCCGATTCAGACGCGACACCACCACATCATATTTGGCCTTCAGATCGAGTTCCTGCAGGCTCTTGCTCAACACCTGTTCATTGGTCACGACCACACGAACGACACGCAATTCAGTGCCCTGGGTTGACAACGAGGTGGCCACCTCCTCACCCACCACCAATCGCACCCGTTTAATGGCCTCAGGAGCGCCTACCAGATGCAGAAGATCATTCATCTGAATCCGTGTGGTGACATGTGGCACCATCAGCACTTCACCACGCTTCAACCGTGAACAGACCACCTGTCCATCTTCCAAACTGGGGATCTCTTGCAGCATCAGGCCATCCAGATTGGGATTACGAACGGCGACATTGATTGTTTGCAAATTCTGCCGCAGGGACCCCACTTGCAGCTCAAACTGCTTGGCCTCCTGCTCCACCCGGATACGAAATAGCAGGCGCACGAGCCACATGGTCAGCAAGATGCCACAGATACCGAACGGATAGGCCACGGCATAGCCCATCCCCATCACGCCCACCTCACCAGGATGCGCGCCCAGTTCGTTGAGGATCTGCTGTCCGGCCCCCAGCGAAGGGGTATTGGTGACAGCCCCGGAATAGGTCCCGAGAATGACCGGTAGCGGTACGGCAAACAGCTTGTGGATCAAGAACGCGATGACAAAGCCCAACAGCACCAATAAGGCGGCAAATGCATTGAGTCGCAAACCGGAAGTACGTAATGAGGCAAAAAAGCCGGGTCCGACCTGAATGCCTATGGTGTACACAAACAGGATCAGCCCAAACTCTTGAATAAATTGCAGGGTGTGCATGTCAAGTCGCAGTTCAAACGCCCCGACAAAATGGCCAACGGCAATGCCGCCAAACAGCACACCGCCGATCCCCAGGCTGACACCATAAAAACGCCAGTGGCCGATCCAGAGTCCCAGCACGGCAACCAGCGCTAACAACGAGGTAGAAATGGCGACATCGCTCATGGACGCCCCTCCGCAAAGAGACGGTTTATCCCGCCTAAGAGCAAGGGTAACAGCCACCAGCGGCCGCATTTGCGCCTTATGGCACAGAACACACACCTGATGCGTGTATCAGCTCGGGTCGTTGAGACTAAACGCGACCGGCAGATGCAGACGAGCGGCATGCCCCACGCCATTGAATTTGTAGGGCGCAAACGCACTGGCAGCAACCAGCCTGAGGGCGGCCCGATCCAGCTCGGCATAACCTGAGCTGCGGATCACCTCGCGCTTTTGCTGCTCCCCCTGCGCATCGAGCCAGATCTCGACCAGCACAGTGCCTTGCCAGCCACGACGTCTGGCCAGCGGCGGGTACTCCTTATGCGGCGGTGTGCCCAGATAGCGAGCAGTGTGAATGACAGGCCCACCGTCGGCATCCAGATCGGCAGGCCGGGATGACGCTGCGACCGCGCTGTTTGCGGTTGCCTGCGCCGCTGAAGGGACTGTCGCGCTGATGCTGGCCGTCGCGGGTTGGGATGTACCAGCTGACGTTTCAGCTGGCACAGCTGAGCGTTTGGCCGCCGGGCGTTGTGGCGTCGCCCGCTGCGTACTCGCCACAGGTGCTGTAGCCGCCGTGCGGGCAGCTCGGGAGGGCTGAGGGGGCACAGGCGGCGTATCGGCAATCGCAACCGCCGCCGCACTGTGCGTGCGAGCGGCAGAGGCCTTCTTCGGTGGGTGCGGCCGTGGTGGCGGCGCCTGCCGAGCGGCCACATCGGGTGTAGAGAGCAAGGTCTCACCAGGCTGCGCGGCTGGCGTTGACGGAGTCGGCTCACGCGTTGCAGACGAGATCATCGCCATCGCCGCCAGGTCATGGCGGTTGAGCAAACGTCCGTGCAGCAGAGAGGAACGCCCACCGGAATGTTCGACCTGTAAGACCGTCCCCGGATGGCTGGCCAGCCAGATAAAGACCCCCACCCCGAGCAGATGACACAGCAACGCCGCTCCCCAGCCCCGGTGACGATACCGTTGACTGAGACGTTTTGCGGTGGACGAAGAGAGTGGGTCTGCGTGCATGAATACGGGGTCAAAGTGTTGGGCGCATATGATTAGCGATCCGGCTGCTGTTGCCAAGCCATGATGTCGCGCTCGGCCAGTGATTGCGCAACATAGGTGCGCGCTGCAGGTAAAAACTCCGCCGCATCCTGACTCAGCGCCTCATAATGCTGAACCAGCTCCTCCATCGCCCCCAACAGCGGGTTACCAGGGCGTAATCGATAACGACTGAGGTTATCCAGCGCCATGCCGACTGCGTCCAACCGGGCATAGCTGGTCAACCAATCTTCGGTCTGCATGCGGGGTAACAGACGTTGCAAGCGTTCGGGCAACCAAGTCTGGTACTGTCGCACCTCGGCATAATAGACCGCGGTAGCATCTGCCAACGGCCCGCCCTGATAACGAGGCCAATCCCGCGCCAGGATATGGTCGTAAAACAGATCGACGATGATGCCGGCATAACGACGGCGCAGCGGTGAAAAACGACCTCGACTGGCGATGAAGGCTGGATGTTCATCCGCGTAAACATCTATTTTGCGATGCAGTGCCACGCCGGCAGCAAGGTCTTGTGGCAGCCCGCAGGGCAAGGCGCCTTTGACGAAGTCGCCGAGCAAACCGCCGACACGATCCGTCACTCGCGGGCCTGCCAACCAAAAATGTGCAAGGTAGTTCATCGTCTCCTTCCCTTACAGAAACTGTACTGCATAGGCCATGTCCATCGCGCGCCAAAATGGTGAGGCAGTGCCGCCATTGGCACTGCATGGTCCATTTCAAGGCCCCACGTCAACACATCACATCAGGTTAACCCCATTGAGTCTGCTGCGTTGTGCTTGCCAGCCGTCACAAAACGGTCGCATAGTGGTCTGCAGGATACACGTTTTAGCAACTGGCCCAAAAACTGCTTGTTCAGAAGCAGATGCGAACTACCGGATGGCGCGTCCTTCACTAATCTTTAAACAGGCAGGGTACGTAATGTCTATTGCCGGTCCTTGAAACGCTGACTGGCAGTCACTGGCGATTTGGGGGAACGAATATGGGTATCTTCGATCACTATCAACGCCGCTACGAGGCGGCACGCGAGGAAGAGTATTCACTGCAACAGTTCCTTGAGCTGTGCAAGGAAGACAGGACCTGTTACGCCTCGGCAGCAGAGCGCCTGTTGTTGGCCATCGGCGAGCCCGAAATGGTCGATACCTCGCAAATCCCGCGACTGAGTCGCATCTTCTCCAACCGCGTGATTCCCCGCTATCCAGCCTTCCGTGACTTCTATGGCATGGAAGAGGCCATCGAACAGATAGTGGCCTATCTGCGGCATGCCGCTCAGGGGCTGGAAGAGCGCAAACAGATCCTCTATCTGCTCGGTCCGGTCGGTGGTGGCAAGTCATCGCTGGCCGAGAAACTCAAGTCACTGATGCAACGCGTACCCATCTACCGCATCAAGGGCTCGCCCGTTAACGACCATCCCTTCTGCCTGTTTGATGCCCAGGAGGATGGCCAGATCCTCGAGCAAGAGTACGGGATCCCCAAACGTTACTTAAAAACCATCATGTCGCCTTGGGTGGCCAAGCGCTTGCACGAGTATGGTGGCGATATCAGCCAATTCCGGGTCGAGAAAGTCTATCCGTCGATTCTCGATCAGATCGCCATCGCCAAGACGGAGCCGGGCGACGAGAACAACCAGGACATCTCGTCACTGGTCGGCAAGGTCGACATCCGCCAACTGGAACACTTTGCCCAACACGATGCCGATGCCTACGCCTACTCCGGCTCGCTGTGCCGCGCCAATCAGGGGCTGATGGAGTTCGTCGAGATGTTCAAGGCGCCGATCAAGGTGCTGCATCCGCTGCTCACCGCGACCCAAGAGGGCAACTATAACGGCACCGAGGGGCTCTCTGCGCTGCCCTTCGACGGCATTATTCTGGCCCACTCCAATGAATCCGAGTGGCAGCAGTTCCGCAACAACAAGAACAACGAGGCGTTTCTCGACCGGGTTTATATCGTCAAGGTGCCCTACTGCCTGCGCTTCTCCGAAGAGATCCACATCTACGAGAAATTGTTGCAACACAGTGAGCTGACCCAGGCCAAATGCGCCCCCGGCACCCTGGAGTACCTGGCACAATTCAGTGTTCTGTCGCGCTTGAAGGAGCCGGAAAACTCCAGCCTCTACTCCAAGATGCGGGTCTATGACGGTGAAAGCCTCAAGGATACCGATCCCAAGGCCAAGTCCTATCAGGAGTACCGTGACTACGCCGGTGTTGACGAAGGCATGCAGGGGCTATCGACCCGTTTTGCCTTCAAGATCCTGTCCCGGGTGTTTAATTTTGACCATACCGAGGTCGCCGCCAACCCGGTACACCTGTTCTATGTCCTCGAGCAACAGATCGAACGGGAACAATTCCCTCAAGAGCTGCAGGACCGCTATCTGGAGTTCATCAAGGGGTATCTGGTGCCGCGCTATGTGGAATTTATCGGCAAAGAGATCCAGACCGCGTATCTGGAGTCCTACTCCGAGTACGGCCAAAACATTTTCGACCGTTACGTCACCTATGCCGACTTCTGGATCCAGGATCAGGAGTACCGGGATCCGGAAACCGGACAGCTATTTGATCGCGGCGCGCTGAATAATGAACTGGAAAAGATCGAGAAGCCGGCCGGCATCAGCAACCCCAAGGACTTCCGCAACGAGATCGTCAACTTCGTGCTGCGCGCCCGCGCCAACAATACCGGTCGTAACCCAAGTTGGACCAGCTACGAAAAATTGCGTGCCGTCATCGAGAAGAAGATGTTCTCCAACACCGAGGAGCTGTTACCGGTGATCTCGTTCAATGCCAAGACCTCGGCCGAGGAGATGCGCAAGCACGAGAATTTTGTCGAGCGCATGATGGAAAAAGGCTATACCCGCAAGCAGGTCCGCCTGTTATCGGAATGGTATCTGCGCGTCCGCAAGTCCAGTTGATCTGTTGGCGTTCCGGGAGGCTGTTGTATGGCGCACTTCATCGACCGCAGGCTAAACGGCAAGAACAAAAGCGCGGTGAACCGGCAACGGTTCATCCGTCGCTACAAGGAGCAGATCAAAAAAGCGGTCTCCGATGCCGTGACGCGACGCAGTATTCAGGACATCGAACAGGGTGAGAGTGTGTCGATCCCGTCGCGGGACATCTCCGAGCCCGTCTTCCACCAGGGCAAGGGGGGGCATCGCGAACTGGTTCACCCTGGCAACGACCGTTTTGTCACCGGCGACAGCCTCGATCGCCCGCAAGGCGGTGCCGGGCAAGGCGCTGGCCAGGGCGACGCCAGTAACCAGGGGGATGGCGAAGATGACTTCGTGTTCGACATCTCCAAAGACGAGTATCTGGATCTGTTGTTCGATGATCTCGAGTTGCCCAATTTGCAACCAAATGATGTCAGTCAGCTGGTGGAGATGAAAACCCACCGCGCCGGCTTCACCGCCCATGGTGTGCCGGCCAACATCAATATCGTGCGTTCACTGCAAAATTCGCTGGCGCGCCGCATTGCGCTACAAGCCGGCAAGAAGCGTCAACTCAAAGCGCTCGAAGCGGACTATCACGCTGCGCTGGCACGCGGTGCCGACGCAGAACACCTGCACCAACTGCAGCAGCAGATCGCCACGTTGCGCCAGCGCATCGCTGCGGTGCCGTTCATCGACACCTTCGATCTGCGCTACAACCATTTTGTCAAACGCCCCGAACCCAGCTCGCAGGCGGTGATGTTTTGCCTGATGGATGTCTCCGGCTCGATGGATCAGGCCACCAAGGAGATGGCCAAGCGCTTCTACATCCTGCTCTATTTATTCCTCACCCGCAGCTATCGTAACGTCGAGGTGGTGTTTATTCGCCACCATACCCAGGCCAAGGAGGTCAATGAACACGACTTCTTTTACTCTCAGGAGACCGGCGGCACCATTGTCTCCAGTGCGTTGCAGCTGATGGCCGAGATCCAGCAGGCGCGTTACCCCGCTGCACAATGGAACATCTACGCCGCGCAAGCGTCGGACGGCGACAACTGGGCCGATGACTCGCCGCAGTGCAGTAAACTGCTCGCCGAGCAGATACTGCCGTTTGTCCGCTATTACGCCTATATCGAAATTACCAGCCGCGCCCACCAGAGTCTCTGGTATCAGTACGAGCAGCTGGCCCAGCGCTGGCCGCACTTTGCCATGGAGAATATCCGCCGCGTCGAGGATATCTATCCGGTGTTCCGCGAACTGTTTCGCAAACAACGACCCCAGGGAGCGCACCTATGACAGCTGATTCCTCCCGCCCCGCTCCCCTGCCCGATGGCCCGGACTGGAGCTTCGAGTTACTCGAACGCTATCACGTCGAGATTGCGCGCGTAGCGGCCCATTACCGCTTGCAGACCTATCCCAACCAGATCGAGGTGATCAGCAGCGAACAGATGATGGATGCCTACTCCAGTGTCGGCATGCCGATTGGCTACCATCACTGGTCTTTCGGCAAGCGTTTCATCAGTACCGAACAGACCTACCGCCGCGGCCAGATGGGGCTGGCTTACGAGATTGTCATCAACTCCGATCCCTGCATCGCCTACCTGATGGAAGAGAACACCCTGCCGATGCAAGCCCTGGTGATGGCCCATGCCTGCTATGGCCATAACTCGTTTTTTCACAATAACTATCTGTTTAAAACCTGGACCGACGCCGGCTCCATCATCGACTACCTGCTGTTCGCCCGCCATTACATCAGCGAGTGCGAGGAGCGCCACGGCGTCGAGGCGGTAGAGAGCATTCTCGACGCCTGCCACGCGCTGATGAACTACGGCGTCGACCGCTACAAGCGGCCGCAGAAGATCTCCCTTGCCGAAGAGAAACGGCGCCAGAAACGGCGAGAAGAGTATCTGCAATCCCAGGTCAACGAGTTGTGGCGCACCCTGCCCAAACAACATCAGCGCCAGGATGCCCATCAACGGCGCTTCCCCAGTGAGCCCCAGGAGAACATCCTCTATTTCATCGAAAAACATGCCCCGTTGCTGGAGCCCTGGCAGCGCGAAATCATCCGCATCGTGCGCAAGATCAGCCAGTACTTTTATCCGCAAAAGCAGACGCAGGTCATGAACGAGGGGTGGGCGACCTTCTGGCACTACACCCTGCTCAACCATCTGTATGACGAAGGGCGGCTGACCGATCGCTTCATGATGGAGTTTTTACACAGCCATACCAATGTGGTGTTCCAGCCCGCCTATAACAGCCCCTACTACTCGGGCATCAATCCCTATGCGCTGGGGTTTGCAATGTTCCGGGATCTGCGCCGCGTATGCGAACACCCCACTGACGAGGACAAGCGCTGGTTTCCGGACTACGCCGGCAGCAACTGGCTCGATACGCTGCACTTTGCGATGGAGAACTTTAAAGACGAGAGCTTCATCAGCCAGTTCCTCAGCCCGACCGTGATGCGCGATCTGCGACTGTTTGCCATTGATGACAACGATCAGCACAGCCAGCTGCATATCAGCGCGATCCACAATGAAGAGGGCTATCGCCAGCTGCGGCACAAGCTGGCGGCCCAATACAACCTCAGCCAGCATGAGCCGAACATCCAGATCTACGATGTCGCCCTCAAAGGCGATCGCGCGCTGATCCTGCGCTACGTCCCCCACGAACGCATCCCGCTGGCCGATTCCGCCCTGGCCGTCCTCAAGCACCTGCAACGCTTGTGGGGCTTTGCCGTGATCCTGGAGCAGGAAGAGGCCAACGGTCAGGTGCGCCCGCTGCTGCGCTGGCCAGAAAACCCTGAGTCATTGCGCGCTTAGCCTCGACCGTGTCCACATGCGACCGCCTGAACGATGAGCGTATCAGGCGGTCGCACAACGCTGTATACGCTTACAATCCTCGCCTGTGACGGCGAATTCCGAAATGTAGCCCCAGTGTTCCCTCCCGTGCCATCACACTGTTTTCTCTCATTCTTTCCTGCGATGCTCGATACCTTGTATGGCCCGTACCCTGCCAGCCCACCCTGCGGCCTTATGTTTTGTATCGCAATGTTACACACAGTTACACCTGAGTATAGACTCCAGTTTTCCATTGCCTGAAATCGGTGTCAGATATAAACTCGTTCGGAACCATAACGGACCGATCATTATGCTGCCCAGCGATCGAATAAAAGGATTTATATGGAACCCCGTCTCTTGCCTGCATGCTCGCAACGCCATTGCAGGTCGGCCTTCCCTGCTCCGCTGCCCGTGTCGCCCATGGATGATGTAATCGCATACAGCATGATACCGCAGTGGCCATCTGTGTCCCCTCTTCAGACGGGGCGGATGTTAACGCCGTCGCGACGCAATAGCGCAGCTCAGGTCGCTCTCCGCTGCGCCAGCAGATCCTCTGACCATGAAGCTCCCCTGCTAATTGCCGGTCATCGTCAACGCGGTTTTGCGTTATTAACAGTATTAATTCTGACTTTCGTCGCCAGCATGGTGGTATTTGTCTCCATCAAGGAAAATATGATGCAGGAGCGAATGAGCGGAAATCAGAAAAAAATGATTAATGCACGTCTCGCCGCTGAAAAAGGCATATATGACACCCAATCATTAATCCAGCAACGCATTACCGCGGGTAATAAAATAGAAGATATAGTGTCCGCGTTAAATCGGGAGCTAACTGGCGTCTATATCATCAGCGCAGCCAACTACAACAAACCAAATTTAACATTTACCAGCCAGGGTCAATATCAGGACGCCACTGTTTATTTAAAAGCCAGGTTCAGTGTCATCACGGGAAGTTACCCTTTTAGCGCAGGGATTATATCGTGTGAAAATATGACATTATCGGCAGGCGGGGTCATCAATAGTTACGATCCCAGCAAAGGGGCTTATTCAAGCAATAATAATAATAAGAAAGCATCCGTGCAGACCATTAATGGTTCCGCGACGATCGACGGTGGAGCGCCGTTATATGGCGATCTGAGAGTCAATGGCAGTGCCACTTTACGCGGTTCGGCCACCGTGACCGGAAATATTACGACCACAGGCGACCTGACACTGAACAGTAATAACTCCAATGATCGCATTAGCTCAGTAGATGTCGGTGGCAATCTGACCTTTACCAATAACGCACAGATCAGTGGTCACGCCAATGTCAGCGGTAATGTGAGGGATTTTCCACATGCGACTGTGGGCAGCATGAGTTACGGCGGCACGTTCACCCATGCCAACGGCGACATTAACTCCCAGTTAAACGACGGGAACTTTTCCAATATTGTCCATCAGCCTACTCCGGCCCCAACGGTCACGTCACCCCCTTGTGATCCATTGGATATCGCCCATTCCTCGCCAGATTTTTCGGCACTGACGACCAATGGCACGATTTCGGGAGGACACTATTACCCAACCGGCTCCGGTTCACTGGTCATCACCCCTTCGGCAGCGGAACTTTATACCGGCAGTGGTCTGAATAAAACCAGTGGCATTTCTCCACAAACAATTAATGCCCTGGGCACCAACAGTTCAGGCTATGTATTAGATAGTTTAAACATGGAAGGAACAACATTACACATTAGCGGCGGCGATGTGACTTTAGTCGTAAAAGGTGATTTTATCATGCAAGGCGGTGCACCAACGATTCAAGTTGATGCTGGCAGCAGCTTGAATATTATCGTCGCCGGAAAAACCGAACTATCAAGCAGTGGGCAAGTTATTGTTGGTGATGCCGGTGCAGCCAACAATAATAACAAATCACCACTGACCATCTATTCAGCAAATACCGATAGTCAAAATGGGGTAAAAATAAGTGGTGCCATGCAAGGCGGTTACGCGGCTATTTATGCGCCGCTGACAAATGTATATTTGACAGCAGGTGGTCAATTCTCTGGGGCTGTTCGTGGGAAAAATGTCGCCGTCGATGGTGGAACCAGCCTGCATTATGATGAGTCATTACAAAATGTAAACAAAGGCAGTGCCTCCAGCAAAGCTAACTTGTTATCTATTTATGATTATTATCCTTAATTAAAAACCAGACTATCTCTTCGATTAAGAGGCATCATATTGGAGTGCAACGCGCCTTGTGTATTCATTATCAATTTGCGTCGTAACGATAATAACTGAGACCATGCCCAGTGATCGACGCAGTCACCAGCCGATGGCCTCATCGGCTATCTTCTCAAAACCACAGACCGCACCGCCAAAACCAACCTGCTGGATGAGGAGGCACTGATGCAGCGTGCCGGTTACTCCGATCTGGCGCGTCATAAGCAGGTGCATGACCGCCTGCGCGCTGAGCTGGATCAGCTGTTACGCCGTTACGAGCAGGAACAGGGGGCCGAGGCCATTGCCGAAGAGCTCAGCATGTTCCTCAAAAACTGGTTAATCGACCATATCTTCCGCGTCGACAAGCAGTACGTGTCAGAGCTGCACCAGGCGGGCATCGCCTAACCAGTGCACAGGGTCAGCCCCGTCGGGGGCTGACTCGGCCGCCTCGCGCGGTAACACAGACTCAATCTGTGCCATTTTTACGTTTTTTTTATATTTACTTACCGGCTTTTTATCCGTTTTTTTGCTGCTGACGCCTAGGATCCTCGCTCCTGTAGTCATCATTGCGGCAGGCCAACCGTTTGCCGCGCAAGTGAACCGCCACCATGACAACCGAATCCGGCCGCAGCAACCTGCGTCAGATGGCGATTGGCGCCATCGGCGTGGTGTATGGCGATATTGGCACCAGCCCCTTGTATACCCTGCATGAGTGTTTTTCCGAACATATTGGGCTGCCCGCTCGCAGCGATGTGATCTTCGGTTTTTTATCGCTTATTTTTTGGGCGCAGATGTTGGTGGTGTCATTAAAATATATCTGTTTTGTGATGCGGGCAGATAATCAAGGCGAAGGGGGGATTCTGGCATTAATGTCATTATCCGGCCGCAATACGCCTTATTACACAACGACCCTATTGCTGATTCTCGGCTTAATCGGTTGCGGGCTATTTTATGGCGATAGCATTATTACGCCGGCGATGTCGGTATTATCTGCCCTCGAAGGCATGAATGTGATCGCCCCGGCGATGGGAAATTATATCGTCCCCATCGCCCTGTGCGTATTGTTGACGCTGTTTATTATTCAGCAACAGGGCACAGCCTTTATCGGCAAATATTTTGGCCCGCTGATGGTTGTCTGGTTTTTAGTCCTGGCGCTGCTGGGGGTAATACAGATTATTCATACTCCGACAATATTACGGGCGCTGCACCCCGGTTGGGCCTGGCAGTTTATGCTGCATTACCACAGTGCCGCGTTCCTGGCCCTCGGTGCCGTGGTGCTGGCCATTACCGGAGGCGAGGCGCTGTATGCCGACATGGGCCATTTTGGCCGCCGCCCAATTCAGGTCGCCTGGTTTGCACTGGTTGCCCCGGCGCTGACATTGAATTACTTCGGCCAGGGCGCACTGATCCTGACCAATCCGGCGGCGCTGGCCAACCCGTTTTTTTATCTTGCCCCCAGCTGGGCCATGGCGCCGTTAGTGCTACTGGCCACGCTGGCGACGATTATCGCCTCGCAAGCGGTGATATCCGGTGCGTTTTCGATGACGCGCCAGGCCGTTAGACTGGGTTATTTACCCCAGATGACCATTCGGCATACCTCCGCCGACGAAGCCGGACAGATATATATTCCATTCATTAACTGGATGTTATTTATATTTATCAGCCTGGTTATTTTGTTATTCCGCGAATCCAGTGCTCTCGCCTCCGCTTACGGTATTGCCGTCACCGGCACCATGGCGATTACCACTGTATTAGCCTGTTACGTCGCTTACTATAATTGGCATTGGCCATTGTGGTTGGTAAAAATAATTGGCGCTCTGTTGCTGGCCATCGATATTCCGTTCTTTAGTTCCAACCTCACTAAAGTATTCGATGGCGGCTGGCTACCGTTGGGGATTGGTATTCTCAGCTTTACGATCATGGCGAATTGGAAATGGGAAAACTTTCAACTGTTACGGCAAATAAGCCGCTTGAGTTTATCGGTCAGTCAGTTTAATTCGCTGCTTAAACATGAAAAGCCGCTGGTCATCGCCGGCACGGCGATCTACCTGACCCGCAGTGATCAGGGAGTGCCCCATGCCCTGGTACACAATGTCCGTCACAATCACGTATTGCATGCCCGCATCCTGTGTCTGCAGATTTGTACCCATGATCTCCCCTATATCCCGGCGGAGAAGCAGCTCGAGGTGCGAAGCCTGATGCCGGGCATCGATCGGCTGCTGGTGCACTACGGTTTTAATCAGACACCGGAGCTCGATGCCCTGAGCCAACTGCCAGCATTCCAGGCGCTGGCGGTGGATTTGCAGCGAGCCACCTTTTTCTTCTCGCGCGAAACGCTGAACCTGGGCCCGCAGCGGCTGTTTTCCCGGCTTCGCGCCCAGTTGTTCATCTGGTTGCGCAAGAATGCGCTCTCCCCCTGTGATGTGATCCAGATCCCGCCAGGCCGCGTCATCGAGATGGGGATGCAACTGACAATCCAGTGAGCCGTGACACATTTGCTCACACTTCCAACACAGGCTGACCACACGGCGGCGTTATGCTGACCACAACCGTACGGTTGGAGACAGAGTCATGCGTTACCTTCTTGGCATGTGCGCACTGATGTGCGTGAGTTGGTGGTTGAGCCTGCCGGGCGATGCCATGTCACAAGGCTTTCTGTTCTGGCGTAATCAGGGCGTTCAGCTCAGCGGCGTACTGGCGATCGTCCTGCTCTCTGCCCTGCTGTGGCTCGCCAGCCGGCCACGTTGGCTGGAGCAGCATCTCGGTGGCCTCGACCACCTCTACCAGTTGCACAAATGGAGCGGCATCAGCTGTGGCCTGGTGGTGACGCTGCACTGGGTACTGACCAAGGCGCCGCGCTGGCTGATCGATCTGGGCTGGTTACAGGCCACCGGGCGGCGGCCGCACGGGGCCAATCCGTGGGCGGGACTGAGCCGGGATCTGGGCGAGTGGGCGTTTTATGGCATGCTGCTGCTCATCGTCATCAGCCTGATCCGCGCCCTGCCCTATGGCCGCTTTCGCCTGATCCACAAACTCGGCGCCGTGCTGGCACTGATGGCCCAGGTGCACAGCCTGTACCTGCTCGCCCCCGAACTGCGCTGGACGCTGTTTGGCTGGCTGGCCCAGGCGTTGATCCTGCTGGGTTTCATCGCCACCCTGTATAGCCTCAGTGGCCAGATTGGCCGCCGGCAGCGTTTTGCTGGTGAAGTGGTGACGCTGACGCGGCACGACAATGGCACCCTGGGCCTGACGGTGCACGTGGACACCCGTTTTGGCCGTCTCTACCGTCCCGGCCAGTTTGCGCTATTAACACTGCATCCGGCTGAAGGGGCTCACCCGTTCACGATTGTCCACTACGATGCCGAGCGTGGGCAGCTGCAGTTTGCCATCAAGCCGTTAGGCGATTACACCCGCAGCCTGGCGCAACGGCTGAGCGTCGGCATGGCGTGCCAGGTGGAAGGTCCGTATGGCGCCTTCACGCTGCCGCAGGCCAGTGAGGGCGATCAGTACTGGATTGCCGGCGGCATCGGCATCACGCCGTTTATCGCCTGGCTGGAGGCGCTGGCACAACGTGGCGAACAGCGCCCCCAGACCCGGCTGATCTACTGCGTCGAACGGCAACAGGACCGACTGTTTGAACCCCGTCTACGAGCATTGAGCCAGCGAACGGGCGTACAGCTGCAGATCATGCAGCGCGATCAGGACGGCCTGCTTGATGCCAGCCAGCTGTTCAGCCGCCATCCTGCAGCCTGCTGGTTTTGTGGGCCCCAGGGCATGCGCGCCATGCTGGCGCGTTGGCTACCACGGTCGCAGCTGCATTTTGAGCACTTTGAGTTCCGCTAACCCAAAACCGTAACCGGCTGGTTTAGCCCAGCGCCAGCCAGAGGCCGACCGCCGCCATCAAGCCGCCGGCCACACGGTTGAGTCGCTGCAGATTGCCCTCACCGGCCAGAAAACGGCTTAACGTGCGCCCGCCGCAGGCATAGAGCAGCAGACAAGCAAACTCAATGCTGAGGATCAGCGCCACCAGCGTGATGATTTGCGGCGTCAGCGGCCGGCTGGCCTGGATAAACGGTGGCAAGAGCGAGACCATGAAGGCCCAGCCCTTGGGATTGGCGATCGCCGTGATGAACCCCTGCAACGCCAGCGCCAGGGCGCCACTGTCTCGGCGCTGCTCCGCGGTCGCCGATAACGCCAGCTTGCCGCGCGAACGCCACATCTGTAGCCCCAGCCACAACAGATAGCCACCGCCGACATATTTAAACAGGCTAAACAGCAACGGGGTGTGCAACATCACCGCGGCCACCCCGACGACAGAGAGCACCGAAACCAACCCCACCCCCAACAATTCACCCCACATCATGTGCAGGGTGCGACGCACCCCCAGGCTCATTCCCAACGTCATCGCCAGTGTCATGCACATGCCCGGAGTCACAGATACAAAGAAAAAGGTCGGTATAAACAGCGCCAAAATGGCGGGATCAATCCACAACATCACCACGTCCTGCCTCGGTTCAGAAGGGTTCATGATGCCAACCGGCTCACCTTCGGGCAATGCGTCCACGACTCCGCAACGGTTTTTACGTTTTTTTTATCCGAGCCAGCCGCCTTTTTACCCCGCCTTTGCCTGCCATTTCTTACGCTGAGCACAGTGAAACCGGACTCAACTCCGACAACCTGAGGAACACACTATGACTATCTGGTGGCTACTGGGGCTCGGCGGCGTGATCGCACTGCTGGGCTACTTGCTGTATGCGCTGACGCACGCGGAGCACTTCTGATGATACGACCCCGTCCCCTGCGGCTGTGCATGCCCAAGGCGCGCCCCGCTGCGCGCGTGCCTGTTTGGTTAATGGAGCAACCAAGATGACCTTCTCCGCTACCCTGTTGTTACTGGGTTACCTGCTGATCCTGCTGCTGTGTGCCCACCCCCTGAGCCTGTGGCTCGCCAATCTGATCGATGGCCGGCTGCCACGGCCTTTACTGCAACTGGAATCACTGGCTCTGGGCCGCAGCGCCCAAACCCAGATGGGCTGGCCAGCGTATACGCTGGCCATAGTGCTGTTTAACCTGCTCGGCGGCCTGCTGCTGTTTGGCCTGCTGCTGGCCCAGGGCGCACTGCCATGGAATCCCCAGCAGCTGCCGGGGTTGCCAGTCGATCTGGCCTTCAACACCGCCGTCAGCTTCATGACCAATACCAACTGGCAGGCCTATGCCGGCGAAAATACGCTGAGCTACTTCAGCCAGATGGCCGGCTTGACGGTGCAGAATTTCCTCTCTGCCGCCACCGGCGGCGCCGTGGCCTGGGCGCTGATCCGTGCGCTGATCCAGCACAATAGTGCTCAGCTGGGCAATGCCTGGCGGGATCTGTTCCGTCTGACTGTGTATGTGCTGCTGCCGTTGAGTCTGCCGCTGGCGCTCGTGCTGGTGCAGCAGGGCACACTGCAAAACCTGCTGCCCTATCTGTCGCTGACCACGCTGGAAGGCCATGCCCAGACGCTGGCGATGGGGCCGGTGGCCTCGCAAGAGGCGATCAAGATGCTCGGCACCAATGGTGGCGGCTTCTTTAACGCCAACTCGGCCCATCCCTTCGAAAACCCGACGGCATTGACCAACTTCTTGCAGATGCTGGCGATCTTCCTGTTGCCTGCCGCCTTGGTACTGGCATTTGGCCGGCTCAGTGGCGACAAGCGCCAGGGCTGGGCCATCCTGCTGGCCATGACGTTGCTGCTGGTGCTGGCCGTGGTGGTGGTGACCCACGTCGAGCAGCTCGGCACGCCACAGCTGCAACACCTCGGGCTGGATCTGGCACCGTCCGATCTGCAAGCCGGCGGCAACATGGAGGGCAAGGAGAGCCGTTTTGGCATCGCGGCCTCCAGCCTGTTTACCGTGATCACCACAGCCGCCTCCTGTGGCGCCGTCAACGCCATGCACGATTCACTGACACCGCTTGGCGGCATGGTCCCCATGTTGCTGATGCAACTGGGTGAAGTGGTGTTCGGCGGGGTTGGCGCCGGCTTCTACGGCATCATGCTGTTTGTCGTACTGACGGTATTCATTGCCGGCCTGATGATCGGCCGCACCCCTGAGTATCTGGGCAAAAAGATCGACAGCCGCGACATGAAGCTGGTGGCGCTGGCGCTGCTGATCCCATCGGCACTGGTGTTGATCGGCACCGCGTTGGCGGTGCTGTTGCCCGCCGGACGCGCCGGGCTCTTCAATCCCGGCCCCCACGGCTTTAGCGAGCTGCTGTATGCCCTGAGTTCAGCGGTCAATAACAACGGCAGTGCCTTTGCCGGCCTCAGCGCTAACAGCCTGTTTTACAACCTGCTGCTGGGTATCGGCATGCTGGCCGGTCGCTTTGGCGTCATCCTGCCGGTGTTGGCACTGGCAGGCGCACTGGCCGGTAAAAAACGCCAACTCGGCGGCGACGGCGCCCTGCCAACGCACGGTGCGCTGTTTATCCTGCTGCTGACCGGCACTGTGTTGCTGGTTGGCGCCCTGACGTTCATTCCGGCGCTGGCGCTGGGCCCGATCGTCGAACACCTGATGATGCTGGGTCACTGAGGAGTGTAATCATGCGTCGCAAGCAATTTTCGCTGTTTGATCCCGTACTGTTCCGCCAGGCCGTGCGTCAGGCGGTTATCAAGCTGGATCCCCGTACCCAATGGCGTAACCCAGTGATGTTCGTCGTCTGGCTGGGCAGCCTGCTGACCACCCTGGTCTGCCTGCAGCAGGCGCTCAACCCGGATGTCGCCCGGGAGCCGCTGTGGTTCACCGCCAGCATCACACTCTGGCTGTGGTTTACCGTGCTGTTTGCCAACTTTGCCGAAGCCATGGCCGAGGGGCACAGCAAGGCCCAGGCCGCCAGTCTGCGCGGCCTGCAACAGACGGTGTGGGCCCGCAAGCTGACGCTCGGCAAATATGGCGCTCCGGCGCAGCGCATCAACGCCGAGCAGCTGCGTAAAGGCGATCTGGTCCAAGTTGACGCCGGGGAAACGATTCCCTGTGATGGAGAGGTGATCGAAGGGGTGGCCTCGGTCGACGAGAGTGCCATTACCGGCGAGTCGGCTCCGGTGATCCGCGAAGCCGGCGGTGATTTCAGCTCGGTGACCGGCGGCACGCGCGTTCTCTCCGACTGGCTGGTGATCCGCGCCAGCGTCAACCCGGGCGAGACCTTTCTCGATCGCATGATCGCCATGGTGGAAGGCGCCCAACGGCGCAAGACACCGAACGAAATCGCACTGACGATCCTGCTGATCGCGTTGACGCTGATCTTCGTGCTGGCCACCGCGACGCTGTTGCCGTTCTCTTTCTTTGCCGTGCTGAGCAATCAGGCCGGGACCGTGGTCTCGCTGACCGTGCTGGTCGCGCTGCTGGTGTGCCTGATCCCGACCACGATCGGCGGCCTGCTGTCCGCCATCGGCGTCGCTGGCATGAGCCGCATGCTGGCAGCCAATGTGATTGCCACCTCGGGGCGCGCCGTGGAGGCCGCCGGCGATGTCGATGTGCTGCTGCTGGACAAAACCGGGACCATCACCCTTGGCAATCGCCAGGCCAGCCGTTTCCTGCCGGTGGCCGGCGTCAGCGAACAACAGCTCGCCGATGCCGCCCAACTGGCCTCGCTGGCCGATGAAACCCCGGAAGGGCGCAGCATAGTGGTGCTGGCCAAGCTGCGTTTCAACCTGCGCGAACGGGATATTCACGCCCTTGGCGCGACCTTTGTCCCCTTCTCGGCACAAAGCCGCATGAGTGGGGTCAATCTGGATGGCCGCCTGATCCGCAAAGGGGCTGCCGATGCGATTCGCCGCCACGTCGAAGCCAACGGTGGTGAGTATCCGCGCCGCGCACAGACGCTGGTAGAACAGGTCGCCCGCGAAGGGGGCACGCCGCTGGTCGTCAGCGAAGGCAGCCGGGTGCTCGGGGTGATCGCGCTGTCGGACATCGTCAAGGGCGGCATCAAGGAGCGCTTCATGGAGCTGCGGCGCATGGGGATCAAGACGGTGATGGTCACCGGCGATAACCGTCTGACCGCCGCGGCCATTGCCGCCGAGGCCGGGGTGGATGACTTCCTGGCCGAAGCGACACCGGAGGCGAAACTGGCGCTGATCCGCCAGTACCAGAGCGAAGGCCGACTGGTGGCGATGACCGGTGATGGCACCAATGATGCTCCGGCCCTGGCCCAGGCCGATGTCGCGGTGGCGATGAACAGCGGTACCCAGGCGGCCAAGGAGGCCGGCAACATGGTGGATCTGGACTCCAATCCGACCAAGCTGATCGAGGTGGTGCACATCGGCAAACAGATGCTGATGACCCGTGGTTCGCTGACCACCTTCAGCATCGCCAACGATGTCGCTAAATATTTCGCCATCATACCCGCGGCCTTTGCCGCAACCTATCCCTCGCTCAATGCATTGAACCTGATGCACCTGGCCAGCCCGCAGTCGGCCATCTTGTCAGCGGTGATCTTCAATGCGCTGATCATCATTGCGCTGATTCCACTGGCGCTGCGCGGCGTGCACTACCGGCCGCTGCGGGCCGACAAACTGCTGGCGCGCAATCTGCTGATCTATGGCGTGGGCGGCCTGCTGCTGCCGTTCATTGGCATCAAACTGATCGACCTTCTGCTGACGGCACTGGGTCTGGTGTAAGGAGAGATCATGATCATCATGTTAACGAACGCCCTGCGTCTGACGCTGTTGCTGAGTATCCTGACCGGGCTCGTCTACCCGCTGTTGACCACCTGGCTGGCACAAACCCTGTTCCCGCAACAGGCCAACGGCAGCCTGCTGCAGCGCGATGGCCAGTTGGTCGGTTCGGCGCTGATCGGCCAGCCCTTCACTTCACCCGGTTACTTCTGGAGCCGCCCTTCGGCGGTGGAGTATCATGCGGACGGCTCCGGTGGCAGCAACCTGGGGCCATTGAACCCCCAGTTGACGCACACCATTCAGCAGCAGTTACCACATTGGCCGCAGCGGGATGTTACAGTGCCGGTACCGGTGGATCTGGTGACCCGCTCCGCCAGCGGACTCGATCCTCATCTTAGCCCGGCCGCCGTCTACTACCAGGTGCCACGCGTCGCCGCCGCACGCCAGTTGCCGAATTCGGTGCTGACTGCCCTGGTCGATGCGCTGGTTGAGCGTCCGCTCCTCGGCAGCCCGGTCGTCAATGTGCTGCGCCTGAATCTGATGCTGGATCGCCTGAGCGCCCGCGCCCAGGCCACTACGGAGTAAACATGATCACTGATGAGGTTCGCCGACCCGACCCGGATAGCCTGCTGGCCCAGACCCGACACCGCGGCAAGCTGAAGATCTTCTTCGGCGCCAATGCCGGTGTCGGCAAGACCTACGCCATGCTGCAGGAAGCCCAGCGTCTGCGGGCACAGGGGCTGGATGTCCTGGTCGGTATCGTCGAGACCCACGGCCGCACCGAGACCGCCGCATTGCTCGACGGTTTGACGGTGCAGCCGATGCGCCATCATTTCTACCGTGGCCGCCGGCTGGCGGAATTCGATCTCGATGGCGTGCTGGCGCGCCGACCTGCCGTGGTACTGGTGGATGAGCTGGCGCACAGCAATGTCGCCGGCGCACGCCATCCCAAACGCTGGCAGGATGTCGAGGAGTTGCTGGATGCCGGGATAGATGTCTTCTCGACCATCAATGTGCAGCACCTGGAGAGCTTGAATGACATCGTTGGCGGCATCACCGGCATCCGGGTGCGGGAGACGGTGCCCGACCGGTTATTTGATGCCGCCGACGAGATCATTCTCGTCGACCTGCCGCCGGATGATCTGCGCCAGCGTCTCAAAGAGGGCAAGGTCTATCTGCCAGGCCAGGCTGAACGCGCCATCGAGCACTTCTTCCGCAAGGGCAATCTGATGGCGCTGCGCGAGCTGGCGCTGCGCCGCACCGCCGAGCGGGTCGATGATCAGATGCGCGCCTACCGCAACAGCGCCGATATCGAACGCGTCTGGCATACCCATGACGCGCTGCTGGTGTGTCTGGGGCCACAAGATGGGAGCGACAAAGTGGTGCGTACCGCCGCCCGGCTGGCGGCGCGACTCGGCAGCCCGTGGCACGCAGTCTATGTCGAGACGCCGCGCCTGCACCGCCTGCCGGAGCAGCAACGGCGCAACATCTTGCAAACCCTGAAGCTGGCCGAAGATCTCGGCGCCGCCACGGCGACGCTGGCCGCCCAGGATGAAGCCCAGGCCATTCTCGATTACGCCCGAGAACACAACTTAGGCAAGATCATCATAGGGCGGCGCCAACGCGATCGCTTCAGCTGGCGTGGACGCCGTTTTGTCGACCGGCTCGGGGAGCTGGGACCGGATCTGGATCTGATGGTGGTCGCAGTGGACAGCCCGGCCACATCGCCCCAGGACCGCACGCTGCCACCGGATCTGCGCAGTTTCGCTGAACGTTGGCGGGTCCAGATCCGCGGCTGCCTGGCCACGTTGGGACTCGGTTCGGTACTGACCTTCTGTGCCAGCCTGCTGATGCCCTATCTGGACCCGGTCAACCTGGTGATGATCTTCCTGCTCGGGGTTGTGCTGATCGCGCTGCGCTATGGACGCGGGCCGGCGATCCTGGCGGCTATCTGCTATGTCGGTCTGTTCGACTTCTTCTTCATCGATCCCCATTTGTCATTTGCCGTCAGTGACATGCAGTACCTGCTGACGTTCTCGGTGATGCTGGCGGTCGGCCTGCTGATCGGCCAGCTGACGGCCGGCGTGCGCTATCAGGCCCGGATTGCCCACTATCGCGAGCAGCGCACGCGCCAGTTGTTCGAGCTGGCCAAGGCGTTGAGTGGCGCCGTCAGCCGCGACGAAATTGCCCGCATCAGCGGTGAATTCATCAGCCGCAGTTTCCATGCCCGTAGCCAGCTGCTGTTGCCTGCCGCCGACGGCACGCTACAGCCGGTTTGCCAGCATGATGACGCCTGTGATGTCGATCGTGACGTCGGCCAGTGGTGTCTGGATCACGCCAGCGCCGCCGGACTGGGCACCGATACCCTGCCCGCCTTGCAGCAACGACTGATGCCGTTGACCGCCTCGACACGGTTGTTTGGCGTGCTGGCGATTGAGCCTCGCCATCAGCGCTTGCTGATGATCCCTGAACAACTGCGGCTGCTGGATCTCTACACCGTCTTGATCGCCATTGCGCTGGAGCGCGATCAGCTGGCCCAGGAGGCCGAACAACACCAGTTGCAGATGGAGTCGGAACGGTTGCGTAACTCGCTGCTTTCGGCGCTGTCTCATGATTTGCGCACCCCGCTGACCGTGCTGTTTGGTCAGGCCGAAATCCTGACGCTGGCCCTGGGGCTTGACCACTCGCCCCATGCCGAGCAGGCGAATGCAATACGCCAGCAGGTGCTTAACACCACCCGGCTGGTGAATAACCTGCTGGACATGGCCCGACTGCAGTCCGGGGGGCTGGCGCTACGCCGCGAATGGCAGTCCCTGCCTGAACTGCTGGGCAGTGCGCTGCGGGAGCTGGAGGTGCCGTTACAGCACTGCACGCTGCGTCATGATATTCCGGCGGAGTTTCCACTGTTGCTGGCGGATGGCGCCATGTTCGAACGCGTACTGGTCAATCTGCTGGAAAATGCCGCCAAATATGCCGGTCCCGATGCGCAGATCACGCTCAAGGCCCGCCATAACGGCGAGCAGCTTGAAATCTGTGTGCTGGACAATGGGCCGGGTCTGCCGCCAGGCCAGGAGCAGGCCATCTTCGACAAATTCTCCCGCGGCAACCGCGAATCGGTGATCCCAGGCGTCGGCTTGGGGCTGGCCATCTGTCGGGCTATCATGGAGGCCCATGGCGGCCAGATCAGCGGCAGCAATCGCCCGGAAGGCGGCGCCTGCTTCTGCTGTACCCTGCCTTATCAGGCCCCGCCGCCACTGTGGGATGACGTTGTGGAGGAGATGTGACAACAGCCACCTTGTTGATTGTTGAGGATGAAGACGCCATCCGGCGTTACGTGCGCACCGCGCTGGAAGCCGAGGGGTTTCGCGTACACGAAGCGGAGGGCCAGCAACGCGGCCTGCTTGAGGCAGCAACGCGCAAACCGGACATGCTGGTGCTGGATCTGGGGCTGCCGGATGGTGATGGCCTGACGCTGATCCGCGAACTGCGCCAGTGGTCGGCGATGCCGATCCTGGTGCTCTCGGCACGCAGCGATGAGACCGACAAGATCGCCGCGCTGGATGCCGGTGCCGATGATTACCTGATCAAGCCCTTCGGCATCGGCGAATTGCTGGCACGGATCCGTGCGGCCCTGCGCCGGACTCACGTTGCGGGGCAGGCCGCCGGCTCGGCGACACTGCTATTTGGCGAAATTCGTGTTGACCGCAGCCTGCGCCGGGTCTGGCGCTGCGACGAAGAGTTGCACCTGACGCCGATCGAGTACCGTTTGCTCAGTGAATTACTGGCCAATCCCGACAAGGTGTTGACCCAACGCCACCTGCTGCTTGCGGTGTGGGGCCCCAATGCCGTTGAGCACAATCACTATCTGCGTATTTATATGGGCCACCTGCGCCAAAAACTTGAAGTCGATCCGGCGCGGCCACGCCACCTGCTGACCGAAGCCGGGATCGGCTACCGTTTTGTCCCCTGATGCCTGGCTTGTCATGCCAGTGACACACACGGTACGCAAGATAGCGGTGGTTAAACCCTGAAACTTCATTTGCCTTCCCCGCCACCGCGGGGATTTTTTTATCCAGCCCGCCAGACAAATGATGATCCCGCTTGACCTTGCCATCGTGTCAAGGTTCACACTGGTTGCAGATACCTATCCAGCTTGGGAGAACATCATGTATCAATTGCAGGTTTCCGGTATGCGTTGTGGCCACTGTGTCAGCGCGATTACACGCGCCATCACACGTCTGGATGCCATGGCACAGGTCAAAATCGACTTGGCCAGTGAAAGCGTGACGATCCGCAGTCAGTTGCCCCTGGCCCAGATTTGCACCTTGATCAACGACCTGGGATTCGATGTGATCAGTCAGGCCGAGGTATAGCCATGGCCAACCCGATTGCATTGCGCCTGCCGATTCGTGGCATGAGTTGTGCCAGCTGTGTCAGTCGCCTGGAACGGATATTGGCCCGCCAGGAGGGCGTTGAGCAGGTCTCGGTCAATCTGGCCACAGAGCAGGCCCAGCTGCAACTGACCGCCGGTACCTCCATCGCTGCCCTGATCCGCGCCGTTGAGCAGGCCGGTTTCTCGGTACCGACGCAGGCGTTGCAGCTGGAGATTGGCGGCATGACCTGTGCCGGTTGCGCCAGCCGCATCGAACGTCTGCTGGCCAAACAAGACGGCGTGCTCAGTGCCGAGGTCAATCTGGCCAGCGAACAGGCACATATCCAGACACTCGCCTCGCTGCCGGCTGCGACGCTGATCGGGGTGATTGAACGCGCCGGTTTCACGGCCCGCCTGCATGACCAGACGGCGCCACAGACAGCGCCGGCGGCCCCCGCCCTCTGGCCCCTGCTGATTTCGGCACTGTTGACCCTGCCGCTGGTGCTCCCCATGCTGCTGGCGCCGCTCGGCATCCACTGGAACTTGCCGGTCGCGGTGCAGTTTTTGCTGGCGACGCCGGTGCAGTTCTGGCTCGGCGCCCGTTTCTACCGAGCCGGTTGGCTGGCCCTGCGCGCCGGTGGCGGCAACATGGATCTGCTGGTTGCCATCGGCACATCGGCAGCCTATGGCCTGTCGCTCTACCTCGGCGTGAGTACGGATCTGCACCATGACCAGCCACATCTCTATTTTGAAACCTCGGCCGTGGTCATCACGCTGGTACGGCTCGGCAAGTGGCTCGAAGCCCGCGCCCGCCAACAGACCAGCAGTGCCATCCGCGCGTTGCAGGCACTGCAACCCGAGTCGGCCTGCGTCCTGCGCGACGGCCAGGAGGTCACGCTGCCGCTGGCCGCTCTGCGCCTGGGCGATCAGGTTCGGGTTCGAGCCGGCGAGCGCATTCCAGTGGATGGCATCGTGCTTGAAGGCGCAAGCGACGTCGATGAGACGCTGCTGACCGGCGAGAGCCTGCCCGTCAGCAAACACCCAGGTGATAGCGTGACCGGTGGCGCCATCAATCAGCAGGGTCAGCTGATCATCACAGTTAGCGCATTGGGGGCCGAGAGTCGTCTGGCGCGAATTGTGCGCCTGGTCGAGGCGGCGCAAGGCGCCAAGGCCCCGGTGCAACGCCTGGCGGATCGGGTCAGCGCCTGGTTTGTGCCAGTGGTGGTGATCATTGCGACGCTGACCTTACTCGGCTGGGGTCTGACGACAGGCGACTGGCCGCGTGCCGTACTGCACGCCGTAGCGGTACTGGTAATCGCCTGCCCCTGCGCGCTGGGATTGGCGACGCCGGCGGCCATCATGGTGGGAACCGGGCTGGCGGCCCGCCATGGCATGCTGATCAAAGACGCCGAAGCGCTGGAGTTGGCGCAAGGCATCACGCTGGTCGCATTCGACAAGACAGGGACGTTGACGCTAGGGCAGCCAACGCTGCAACAGGTTGAGACCGACGGTGCCGACGCCAGTACCGTACTGGCCCTGGCCGCCGCGCTGCAGCGTGGCAGCCAGCATCCGCTGGCCAAGGCCATCTTGCAGGCCGCCCCCGTGGCCGCACCACCGGCAACGGATCTGCTGACCCGACCGGGACTTGGCATCACAGGCCGGATTGCCGGGCAAGGTTATCTGCTGGGAAGTCGCCGTCTGATGGCGGACGCGGCCATCGACTGTGATCGGCTGCAGGCCGCTGAAACCCAGGCTCAACAGCAGGGCTTTAGCGTCGCCTGGCTCGCACGCGATGGCGACAGCGCCCCGATGGCCATGCTGAGCTTCGGCGATGCCTCCCGCCCACAATCTGCTGCCGCCATTGACGCGCTGCACCGCCTGAGAGTACGCAGCGTGATGATCAGTGGTGACAATCGGGCGGCGGCCGAGCACATCGGCCACCAGCTGGGCCTGGATCAGGTGCTGGCCGAGGTGTTGCCCGAGCAAAAAGCCGCCGCCGTGCAACAACTGCGTCAACAGGGTGAACGGGTGGCGATGGTCGGTGATGGCATCAACGATGCGCCGGCTCTGGCTGCCGCCGATGTCGGTATCGCCATGGGACAAGGCACCGATGTCGCGATGCAGGCCGCCGCCATCACGCTGATGCGCAGCGATCCGGCCATGGTCGCCCAGGCGATCTCGCTGTCGCGGGCCACCTGGCGCAAGATCCGCCAGAACCTGTTCTGGGCGCTGATCTTCAATGCGATCGGGATCCCGCTGGCAGCCCTTGGCTGGCTCAGCCCGATGTTGGCCGGTGGCGCCATGGCCTTCTCCAGCGTCAGCGTGGTAGCCAATGCGTTACTGTTGCGCCGGTGGCGTCCTTGAAAACGGTACAGGCGTTATCCAGCTCCGGTTCTGCGATCTTGCTGCAGTAACAGGCTTGTCGAACCTGGGGGCAGCATGACTATGATGCCCCCAGGAAGCAGTAGTCGTAGTAAGGAACTCAGGGATGATGATGTCGACCTCACAGAGCGGACGCTTGATCCGTTATCTGGAGCATACCCTTGCCCCGTTTTTACAGATGCAAGGTTTCTCGCCACAAGGGCGGCTGTTTCGCCGTGCCAGTCAAGGGGTGATTCATTTAGTCGAAGCCCGGCTCTTACGCGACGCGCCCCCCGAGGCACCACGCTTTACCCTGGAGTTTGGGGTCTGTTTTCCCTCGTTGCTGGCGGCACTGGCACGCATGCAGGCGTTCAGCCATCTGGCACGCCATGTTGATAAACCCAATATCCAGTCCTGTGCGCTGCGCCGGAGTGCCGCCGATCTGCAGGGACCGTCACGCATGCTGGATTGGCCGCTGGATCCCGGCGCCGATCACGCTGTTGTGCTGACGTTGCTGGAACAACAGGGCCTGCCGTGGCTCGAGCAGGCCTCCTCGCTGAGCGCGCTGGCCGGCGGGCAACATCTGGATGATGGCCTGGCATCACGGTTGATGCAGGCGTTGGCGTGCCTGCAACTGGGCTGGGACAATCGGGCGCTGGAAACCTGCCTCAACCATGCCGATGGCCGTTATCCTGCCGATCTGGCCGCGGCACGCCAGTGGGCCGCCGAACTCTACAACCAGCTGGCCTGCGCGTTACAGCCGCGGCCGGATGGCCTGCTCACCCCGTAACCGGAGCGCTGCATGTCGATACGTCCTAACCGTTACTACGCGCTGTGGGCACTGCTGTTACTGCTGGTGGAAACCGGCATCGCCCTCTGGGTGCACGATCGCCTGATCCGCCCCTTCATCGGTGATCTGCTGGTGATCTGGCTGTTATACGCGCTGCTTCGCAGCCTGTTCGTCGTCCGACATCGCACAGCGGTGATCGGCATCTGGCTGTTTGCGCTGGGCGTCGAACTGGCCCAGGGCGCCGATCTGGTAAGCCACCTCGGGCTGGCCGATCAGCGCTGGGCGCGGATCCTGATTGGCACCACCTTCGATGTCAGGGATCTGTTGGCCTACAGTGCCGGTGCCCTGCTGCTCCTGCTGTGGCCCACATGGCTGGGCCGCCGCTGAGCCCTGCTTGTCAGGATAAACTTGATAATTATCAAGTTTATTGACAGGAATAGACCGGCATTTGTAGCATGTCGGCTCATCCATCACACAGGAGTTTCCGGTCAATCCGGCACTATGGCCCATTCCGAGCCTCGACCCGGCGATATCCCGCTCGCCAGCGATTTCCACCAGCCCTTGCAATCTGTTTCCGTCTTCCCGACGCATCCGGTACCGCACCTTCGCCACGCGTCATACCCAGTGGCATGCGCGGCCGGTCATGCTGATCTGTCACACTCAGTTTTTGCGATCACGCCGCACGGAGCCTCGTCATGGAATATTTGATGTTATTTGGCCTGATTCTGCTCAATGGCCTGTTCGCCATGTCGGAAATCGCCCTGGTGACCGCGCGCAAGGGGCGCCTGTCGAAGCTGGCGGCCGAGGGCGATCAGGGCGCCGCTGTGGCCTTGAAGCTCGGTGAAGATCCGACCCGTTTTCTGTCGGCCATCCAGATCGGCATCACCTCGATCGGGCTGCTCAATGGCATCGTCGGCGAATCCGTGCTCGCCAAACCGTTGGCCGACTGGCTGACCGCGCTGGGATTGGCCAGTGCCACCGCCGGCATCACCGCCACCGCGCTCGTGGTCGTCATCGTCACCTATGTCTCCATCGTCGTCGGCGAGCTGGTGCCCAAGCGCATCGGCCAGTTGAGTCCGGAAACCATAGCGCGCCTGGTGGCGCGGCCGATGCAGTGGCTGGCACGGCTAACCCGGCCATTTGTCATGCTGCTGGCACTGTCGACCCATGGCTTGATCCGTGTGCTGGGGATCCGCACCGTCCAGCAGGCCAACTATGCCGAAGAGGAGATCCACGCGCTGCTGGAAGAGGGCTCGGAGTCCGGCAGCATAGAGCCGCAGCAGCACGACATGGTGCGCAACGTCTTCCGTCTGGATGATCGCCAGCTCGGCTCCTTGATGATCCCCCGCTCCGAGGTGGTCTATCTGGATGTGCAGGCGCCCACGGCTGAGAACCTGCAACGTCTGATCGAGTGCGAACACAGCCGGGTGCCGGTGTGCGATGGCACTCTGGAGCGGGTGATCGGCGTGATGCATGCCCGTCAGGCGCTGGCGGCCCTGGTGCGCGGCGAGGAGATTGATCTGCAGTCCAACCTGCAACCCTGCCTCTATGTGCCCGAGACCCTCACCGGTCTGGAATTACTGGAGCAGTTCCGCGGCAACCAGATGCAGATGGCATTTGTCATCGACGAATATGGCGAGATTGAAGGCCTGGTGACGCTGCAGGATGTGCTGGAGGCGGTCACTGGCGAATTCACGCCACACGATGCGGCCGATGCCAGTGCGCTGCAACGCGAGGATGGCTCCTGGTTGCTGGATGGTGCCATCCCGATCATGGAGCTCAAGGATTGCCTGCATCTGCGCCAGACACCGGAAGAGGACAAGGGGCGTTACCATACCCTCAGCGGCATGCTGCTGCTGTTATTTGGCCGCATCCCCCATACCGGTGACCATGTGGAGTGGCAGCAGTGGCGGTTTGAAATTGTCGATATGGATGACAAGCGCATCGATAAGGTGCTGGCGTCATCCAGAACCGATACCGACTCACCCTGATACCGGCGCGGGGCCTGTTTGCCGCCCCGCCCCTTTACGCTGTTGACGGAGCCTTGCATGCCCCATACCCCTTTTCCGCTACCCTATCGTCTGGCCACCGAGCAGGACATCGACTGGCTGCTGGCACTGCGCCTGCGCTGCATGGGCGACCACTTTGCCGCCCAGGGACTGGCTCCGAGTCAGGAGGAGCACCTGGCGCGCATCCGCCTGCGCCTGGATTGTGCCCGCATTGTATTGCATGACGGCGTGCCGGTCGGCCTGTTCAAACTGGTCACCGACACGCCGATCTGGGAACTGATCCAGCTGCAGATCAGCCCGGAATGCCAGGGGCTGGGGCTCGGCTCCCAGCTGCTGCACTGGACGCAGGACGAAGCCAGACACGCCGGCCGCAGTGTGCGGTTGAGTGTATTCAAACGCAACCCTGCGGTGCGCTTGTACCGGCGTCATGGCTTCAAGATCGACAGCCAGACACCGCGCACGTTGGAGATGCTGTGGCAACCCGAGTAGGGATCAGGCCCCGCGTTCGCGGGCCTTCTCCAGCAAGAACTCCACCAGCACCCGCACCCGGCACGCCTTTTGACTCTCCTTGAGGTAATAGAGATACAAAGGTGACACCTGTCGCCAGTTCGCCACCATCACCGGTTGCAGGGTGCCGCTGGCCAACTCGGCTTCGACCGCCAACAGCAACAGGTGGCCGACCCCCAGATCCTGTTTGACCGCATCGATCAGCGCATCGGTATCGTTGACGATCAGCGCCGGCGTCAATGCCTGGCCTTGCAGCCGGCCCTGCCACTGCAGTAACAGTGGTGCCAGCTGGCGTGAGGTCTGGAAGCGGTACTGCACCTGGCGGTGCTGCGCCAGCTCGTCCGGCGTCGTCGGCTCACCGTAACGCGCCAGATAGGCCGGCGACGCAAACAGCGCCTCAAGCAGCGGCTCGGTCAAGGGCCGGGCGACCACCTCCTCATCCAGCAGATCCTCGAAACGAATGCCAACATCGATGCCTTCGCTGAGCAGATCCACGGTGCCGTCGTGAACGTGGATCTCCAGCACGATCTGCGGATAGCGGGCACAAAATTCGGCATAACAGGGCTGCAGCAGCCAGCGATAGACAAAGCGCGGCAGCGTGATGCTGACCCGGCCGCACGGCGTGTCGCCCAGCGCCTGTACTTCGTCGAACGCCTGCTGTAGCGCGCCGAGCGCCGGTTGCCCCTGCGCCAGCAGCCGCTCGCCGGCCGGTGTCAGCGCCTGACGCCGGGTAGTACGTTGCAGCAGCGGCAACCCCAGTTGCTGCTCCAGCTGCCGCAGCGCCAGGCTGACGGCCGCCGGTGTCATCTGCAGGCGCCGGGCCGCGGCACTCAGGCTGCCGGCGCGCGCTATCATCAGGAAAATCTGTAGTTGCTGAACGGTCACTCCACTGAGCATGGCCTCTCCATTATTAAATCAGACTTAATAATCCTTTCAGATTTAGCCTGCTATTTTGAGGTAATCAAGTGGCATAAAGTGGCAGCTCTCCACCCTCATCACCCATTCCAGGAGCCCTTTATGGCCGATATTCTCGTTATCTCCGGTCACCCGGACCTCAGCCAGTCCCACACCAATCGCCTGATCCTCGACCGCTTGCAACAGGCCCTGCCCGACCTGCAGATCCGCGCGCTGGACCAGCTGTATCCGGATTACCACATCGATGTTGCCAGCGAACAGGCCGCGTTGCGGGCGGCCAAGGTGATCGTGCTGCAGTTTCCGCTGTACTGGTACTCGGTGCCGGCGCTGCTGAAAAAGTGGATCGACGATGTCTTCACCTTTAACTTCGCCTACGGCCCGGAGGGCGACAAACTGCGCGGCAAGGCGCTGCAGCTGTCGTTTACCGTCGGCGGACCGGCCGAGGCCTACACCCCGCTGGGCTACAACCACTTCCCCATCGCCCAGTTGCTGCAGCCGCTGCAACAGACCGCCTATCTGGCCGGGATGGCGTGGCAGGAGCCTGTCTACCAACACGGCATGGTCTACATCCCCGGCATCTACAACACGCTCGAACAGGTGCAGGCGCGCGCCGAACAGCAAGCTGACGTGTTGCTTCAGCGTCTGCAACAGCTGACGGCGGCATAAAAAAACCCGCCGGGAGGCGGGTAAAAAGCGAGAGAACAACGCTTGAATAACAGGAGAAACTCAGTGAGCGGCCCCGGGATCCACCTGGCGGGTGGGACGCGGGGCCAACCAGATGACAAACGCCGCGACGATGAACAGGCCGCCAATCAGCAGGAACAGTTTATTGGTCGCCACCATCACACTCTGTCCTTGTAACAGCCAGTCGAGGGTGCCCCGCACCTGGCCCCCACCGGCGCCGGCCTGCTGCATCGCGGCACTTGCCTCGCCGGCCCGGTCAGTCAGCCCGGCCAGCTCGGCACGGACATAGCGGGTTTCACGCTCCCAGCCGGTGTTGACCATGGAGGTCGCAAACGCGCCGGAGAGGGTACGGATGAAGTTCATCAAACCGGCGGCCGAATCCATTTCGCGCGGCAACACACAGCCCAGCGCAATCGCCGTCAGCGGCACGAAGAACAGAGGCATGCCAATGCCCTGAAACAACATCGGCAAGCTGATCTGCCAGAACGTCATCTCCATGTTGGCGTGGCTGCGATAGAGGGTCCAGCACCCCAGCCACAGCACACCGATAAACACCAGCGGTCGCGGATCGATGCGGGACGCCAGATTGGCAATCAACGGCGCCAGAAACACCGCCAACACCCCCATCATCGCGGTGGAATAGCCGGCGATGGTCGCCGTGTAACCCATGTAGATCTGCAGCCACAATGGCGTCAGCACCGTGATGCCGAAAAAGGCGCCAAAGCCCAGCGACAACGTCAGCATGCTGAAACGAAAGCCGGTATGGCGAAACACCCGTAAATCCACTACCGGGTTGCGCTCGGTCAACTCCCAGATCAGAAAACTGACAAAGCCGATGGCGGCGATGATCGCCAACGTGACAATCCGCGGCGACGCAAACCAGTCATGATCCTTGCCCTCATCGAGCATGATCTGCAATGCCGCCACCCAGATGATCAGCAACCCCAGGCCAATCTTGTCGATCGGCAGCTTCAGCGTCGGCATCTCGAAGCGGCGCAACAGTTGCCAGCACATCACGCCGGCCAGCAGCGCAAACGGTGCCTTGACGTAGAAGATATAGGGCCAGCTGTATTGATCACACAGTATGCCCCCCAGGATCGGCCCCATGATCGGCGCCACCAGCGTCGTCATGCTCCACAGGCCAATCGCCGCATGGCTCTTCTCCTTGGGGAAGATGCGCAACATCAGGGTCTGGGACAGCGGCATCAGCGGGCCACCGCAGAATCCCAGAAACACCCGGAACAGCACCAGCATGTTCATGCTGGTCGCCATGCCGCACAGCAGCGAGAACAGACCGAACAGGATGAAGCAGGTAACAAACACCCGGATGGCACCAAACCGCCCGGCCAGCCAGCCGGTCAGCGGCACCGAAATTGCCTCGGCCACCGCATAAGAGGTGATGACATAGGTGCCCTGGCTGGTCGAGGTACCCAGACTCCCGGCAATGTTCGACACCGAGACGTTGGCGATCGTGGTATCAAGGATGGCCAGAAAGTTGGCCATCGCCAGCATGGTGGCGCCCAGCGCCAGCTGGCCACCCCGTAATGGCGCGTGCGAAGCCTGCTGCTGCA
Source organism: uncultured Aeromonadaceae bacterium (assembly GCA_945957385.1). Lineage (GTDB taxonomy): Bacteria > Pseudomonadota > Gammaproteobacteria > Enterobacterales > Aeromonadaceae > Pseudaeromonas. The sequence goes on along the minus strand of CAMFKP010000034.1, from coordinate 6,257 downwards.
TGCTGACTCCTTAACCCTGCTGCTGCGGGGTTGAGCCAGCCTGCTGGGCCAGCGCCTGCCCTTCGACCTCGACCGACGTATCGACGCTGGCATTCATCGACAAGCCAACCTGCAGCGGCCGCGCCGCCAGTTCCCGTGCATCCAGCTCGATGCGCACCGGCAAGCGCTGAACCACCTTGATCCAGTTACCGGTGGCGTTCTGCGCCGGGATCATCGAAAACGCCGAGCCTGTTCCCCCCGAAAAACCCTTGACCACACCGTGATACACCACCTTGTCGCCATACAGATCCGTGGTGATCGCCACCGGTTGCCCGACTTTGACGTGGCGCAGCTCGCCCTCCTTGAAATTGGCATCAACATGCACGTTATGTAGCGGCACCACACTCATCAAGGGGGCACCGACCTGCACCCGTTGGCCCAACTGCACCTGCCGCTTGGCGATGACGCCATCCATCGGTGCGTGGATCCGGGTGCGCTGCAGATCGATCTGGGCCTGCTGCAATCGGGCCCGCGCCAGCAGCACCTCGGGGTTATTCTCAACCGTGGTATCGAGGATCAGCGCCGCATTGGCCTTCTTCGATCCAATGGTCGACAGGCGGTTGGAGATGCTCTGCGCCCGCGCCGCCCGGGCAGCCGCCAGATTGGCCTCGGCCTGGACCAGGGCATTGCGCGCATTTGTCAGCTCCTCGCCGGAGACCGACCCCGAGGCTTGCAACGCCTGCCGCCGCTGCCAATCCACCTTGGCGCGCTCCAGATCCGCCTGTGCCGCCGCCAGCTGGGCGTCGGAGCGCTGTTCATCGGCTTCACGGGCTTTTACCTGCGCCGCCAGCCCCTCATCATTGGCCAGATAACTGCGCACCCGGCGTTCAGCCAGGGCCAGATCCGCCTCGGCCTGAGCCACCGCGAGGCGGGCATCGGTGTCGTCAATCTCCACCAGCAGATCGCCGCGCTTGACCTGCTGGGTGTCCACCACGTGCACCGCGGCGATGATGCCACCCACCGCCGGGGTCACCTCGGCCAGCTCGGCGGCGGTATAGGCATTATCGGTGCTGACATAGCGGGAGCCGACCAGCAGCCACCAGCTGGTGTAAGCCCCCGCCGCCAGCACCACGGCCGCGCCGAGCAGCACAAAACTCCGGCGGCGACGCGCCCGGGCCTGACGGGCATCAAACAGCGAATCATCGGCATGTTCTACATGCAGTTGGGAAGAAGAGCTCATCTCGTAGTCCTGTTGCGGTATCAAAGTAAAGCGGTGGTAGGGAGGGTTTCGCCGCCCAGGGCGTGCACCAGTTCAACATCCAGCGTCAATGCCCGCGCCTGCAGATTGACCAGCGCCTGGCGGCTCTGCAGCAAGCTGCCTTCGGCACTGAGCACATCCAGATAGGTCGCCAGCCCGCCGCGATAACGGTTGTTCGTGATGTTGAACGCCTCTTCCGCGGCCTGCACGGCTGCCTCGGCCTGGGTCAGTCGCGCCTGCAGCGCCTGCTGTCCGCTATGGGCATCGGCAACTTGCTGTAGCGCCGTGGTGATCGTGTTGTTGTAGTGGGCGACAGCCTCCTGATAGCGGCCGCGCGCCGTGTCCAACTGCCCTTCCAGCCGGCCGGCGGTAAACAGTGGCAGGTAGATCGCCGGGCCCAGGCTACCGGCATCGGAGCCGGAACGGCTCAGGTTATCCAGCCCCAGCGACTGGGTTCCGATAAATCCGGACAGGGAGACATTCGGGTAGAACAGCGTCTCGGCTACCCCCACTTGCTGCGCCGCCGCTTCGACCTGCCAGCGTGCCGCCGTGACATCCGGCCGCCGGCCGAGCAGATCGATACCCGCGTGGGCCGGCAAACCAAACCGCCCGTGCAGTGCCAGTGTCGGCCGCGTTAACGCCAAACCGCGATCCGGCCCCTTGCCCAGCAGGGCCGCCAGGGCATGCCGTTGCCGGACGATGGCCTCCTCGACCGCCAGTAACTCACCGGCGGCAACGGCCTGCAGCGACTCCACCTGACGCACCGAACCGAGGGTTTCCAGCCCATTGGCATGCCGCTGGCGGAACAGCTGGACTGTCTGCTCGCGAATATGCAGCGCCTCGCTGGCGGTATCCTGCTGCGCATAGAGCCGCGCCAGTTCGGTATAGGCCTGCAACAGTGCCGTGGTGATCACGCGTCTGGCATCGGCCTGTTCAGCCTCACTGGCCGCCAGACTCGACTGCGCGGCCGCGACCTGAGCGCGGTTTTTTCCCCAAAAATCAAATTCATAACTGAAATTAAGCGTTGCTGAGCCATAGGTGTTCCAGTCGCGGGGCACAAAATCATTGCCATTGTGGTAACTGAGCTTCTGCTCATTTACACCGAAGTTGGCGCCAATCTCCGGCCCTTGCACCGCACCGACCTGGCGGGCCTGGCCCTGCGCCTGCAGCAGGCGCGCCCGGGCGGCTGCCAGTGTCGGCGAGTCAGCCTGCAGCTCCTGCATCAGCGCATTGAGCTGCGGATCCTGATAACGCTGCCACCAGGCCTGGCTCGGCCAACTGTCATGCCGCTGCGCCAGCAGGCTCTGCTCACTGTGCAACTGCGCTGCCTGCAACAACGGATCGGCCGGTAACGTCGGCGAATGACTACAGCCCGACAACAAGGTCAAGGCCAACGGCACCCCTGCCGCCAAATTCCGGACCCAGGCGTGACTGACAGTAGTAGGACGGGATGGGAACACGCTCACCTCTCGCATCGGATAACACCATAACTGAACTGTACGGTACAGTTATAATTTGACAGGCGACGCCCGTCAAGCAAAACTGTACGAGCTGGTTTACTTAACGGAGAGTGTGATGCGGGTAAAAAGCGAGGAGCGGCGTCAGGCCATGGTGGAGGTAGCGCGCCAAGCCTTTACCGAGCTGGGGTTTGAAAATACCTCGATGTCCGAGATTGCCAACCGGCTCGGAGGCTCCAAAGCCACGCTGTATAACTATTTCAGTTCCAAAGAGGAGCTGTTTGCCGCCGTGATTGAGGAGTTCGGACGCCAGAAAATTGCCGATGCCTTCACCTCGCTCAATCCGGACGCGCCACTGGAGAGCGAATTGCGCCGCTTCGGTGAACACTATCTGGGTTTCGTGCTGAGCCCGGAGGCGCTGGCGCTGCGCACCGTGGTATTCCATGAAGCCGGCCGCTCGAATGTCGGCCGCGAATACTACCAGCGCGGCCCGGTCAAAGGCTGGACGCAGATCAGTCAGTATCTGGCCGGCCAGGTTGCCCGCGGCAAGGCCTGCTGCGACGATCCCTGGGTCGCCGCGTTGCACCTCAAAGGCTTGCTCGATGCTGAACTGGAAGAGCCCTGTGCGCTGGGGGTGCGTGCCATTCCAGAGCCGGCCGAAATCCGTCTCGTGGTTGAACGCGCGCTGCGGGTATTTCTGGCCGCTTACGGCCGTTAAGCTCGGCTGAAGCGTACCCACCCCGTCGCCAAGTGACGAGCAGACCGCTAGAATGGGGCCTTCTGTCGTAAGGGGGCGCCGTGCCAATCCAATCCAGTTATTACCCCACTCCAGTGTGCTGCCTACTGCTGCTGGCGGGCGCAATACCAAATCTGGCCGGTGCCGATGTGCTGTGGATGAAAAACGGCGATCGGCTCAGCGGCAAGATTGAAGCCGTGGCCGATGACAGCATCAAGATCCGGGTTGCGTATGCCCCAACCCTCACGATACAGCGTGATCAGGTTGCACGCTGGCGCATCGATGGCATGGACAATCGCAAACTGCAACGCTTGCCGGCACCGGACACGACGGCCGCCAAGGAGGAGTCGTTCTGGCATCACACAGCGTCTGGCGATCTGAGCGCCAAACTCAAACGCAACGGCAGCCGCCGCGACGATATCAATCTGGTCGCCGACGGTGAACTGGCCAATCATAACTGGCGTTATACGCTGCACGGTGATTACAACTACGAAACCTCGGATGGCGAAACCCAGAGCCACGATTACAAGCTCAACCCCAAGGTCGACTACTTTCTCAATCAGCAATGGTTCTGGCGCACGGCGATGGATTACAACTATGACCTGCTGTCGTCGAACTACCTGTCGATCGAATATGGCTCGGGTCCGGGCTATCGCTTCTGGAATGACCGCCAGCGCCGGCTGGAGTGGATATTGCAAGCGGGGCTCAGTAAGTCCTACTGGGAAGTTGGCAGCAGTAATCTGGACCTGCTGTTTGATAACGGCCGGGCGAACTATCCGTTTGTCTCCCTCGGCTGGGACTACAAACAACCCCTCTTCGACAAGAGCGTTGAGGCATTCTCGACCGGCACCTATTTCCGTTACCTGCATCAGCCAAGCGCCTATGTCAATTATGCCCAGAGTGCGGAACTCAATCTGGGGATGCGCTATTACCTGACCAACCATTTGCGCATCAGTTGGCGTAGCGAACTGGATTGGGAAGATTTGCAGATTGATTATGCCGGCCAGGCCTTACGCCCGAAAAATGATCTGGAGTGGCGCCATTATCTGAGCCTGGGTGCAACCTACTGATGCCGTTAACGTTTCAATCGGACCTGATATCACACTTTATTCTGTGGTCACTCGACAATCACTAAAGTGTCAATAGAATCCCGAATTCTCCGTAACCCAAAAGGACTTTCGGTATGGCCCGTTCCCTCGCACTCTTGACACTCTGTTTACTGCCCTGTTTTACCCAAGCTGCAACACCACGCGTGGTTGGTGGACACGACGCCAACATACAGCAATGGCCCTATGTGATGCACATGGTCAGCCAAGGCGTCCCGGCGTCGGCAGACAACCACTACTGTGGTGGCGCACATATCGGCAATGGCGTTTTTGTCACGGCCGCACACTGTATTCGCGGCAATGACCTGAGTAAGTTGTGGGTCTGTGTCGGCAATAGCTCTAGTGCCAATCGCAACAACTGCTACGCCATTCAGCAGGGCGTGATCTACGACGGCACCCAGGGTATTGGCGACATTGGTTTGCTAAAAGCCAAGGTTCCGTCGGGTTGGCCCAGCATGCCGTTTGCCAGCATCGAAGAGATGAGCGGTCTATTGGACCAGGAGCCCGTCACCGGCTATGGCTACGGTTCCACGGCTTATGGCAGTACATACCAGCCGTCGCAACGCCTGTTGGAGTACACCAGCCGCCTTATGAGTGCTGCCAATTGTACGAACATGACGTCCCACTCCGACAGCGATGGCATGATCTGCACCGAGCGCAGTTCAACCCTCGGCGCCGCCCCGGGTGACAGTGGCTCGCCGCTATTCTTCCAGCGCGACGGACTCTGGAAAGCCATTGCGCTGGTCAGTGATGGCAACAACTATGTCGTTTCCTATCAGCGCTATGATCTCTATTTTGATTGGATTGCCACCCAGTTGCAGCGCTGGTTTGCCAACCCAGTACAGCTTGACCCTGTGCCTGCTTTTGCGCTGTTGCCGGATCACGCCGCCAGTACGCGTCTGCTCCGCGTGCAAAACCTGACCAACACCCCGCGCACACTGCATCTTGCGTTGAACGACAGCAGTGGTCAATTCAGACTGAGTCCTGGTTGCGAAACGATTGCCCCGCTCGGCAGCTGCCAGACACAGGTAACCTTCACCCCGCTTGATGGCAGCGATAATGCCAAGCTGACGGCTGATCTGCTGCTGGATGATGTCAAGTTACAGACTCTAAGCGTCAAGGCACTCAGCCACGAGGTGTTACCCGCGCAAGCGGGCGTACCGGCTATCTATTCTGAAACCACCACCGCCTGGAGCAGCGAGGCTGCTTCAGCGACCGCTGACTATCACAATGGGGTGTTTGATGACCAGCCACTGGCAATGACGGTCACCGGACCGCGCTATATGACCTTCAAACTCGCAGTAGACAGTTTGAGTAACGGCGGTAGTGTCAGCCTCTATCTGGATGACGCCTTGCAAATGCGCCTCTCCGGACATTGTCCAGCACAGTCATATCAAGTCGCCATACCAACTGGCGAACACCGCGTTGAGTGGCGTCAGGAAGAGTTCAGCCGCCCGGATGGCTTGTTCGCAACACATTTGAGTGATGTGGCGGTGCAGGAAAATGCGACGGCCAGCAGCGAGCCTAATTGCAGCTATCAGTCCAAGAGTGAGTCCGCCCCTTCAGATGCGGTAGACGATAGCAGCGGTGGCGGCAGCCTCTCCTGGCTGGTACTTCTGGGATTGGCGGTCTGCCGTGTTTGGCGACGAGGGTAGTACCATGGCGTCTAATGCTGTCAGCTGGGAAAGCTATTGCGGATAGATCGCTTCCCTCCTGATCCC
>CAMFKP010000033.1 GCA_945957385.1 uncultured Aeromonadaceae bacterium | reverse complement strand
GTCTGTACCCTGTGTGACGATGTGCTGGTGGTGACCTTCAACGGCCTCTCCAAGGCCTACCGCGCCTGCGGGTTCCGTCAAGGCTGGATGATGGTCAGTGGTCCCAAGCAGACGGCCCGCGGTTACATCGACGGTTTGGAGATGCTCTCTTCGATGCGGTTGTGCGCCAACGTCCCGATGCAATTTGCCATCCAGACAGCTCTGGGCGGCTATCAGAGTATCAACGAGCTGATCCTGCCCGGTGGCCGGCTGCGCAAGCAACGGGATCTGGCGTGGGAGCTGGTCAATCAGATCCCCGGCGTCTCCTGTGTCAAGCCCAAGGGCGCCTTGTATATGTTCCCGCGCCTCGACCCCAAGGTCTATCCGATCAAGGATGACCAAAAGCTGGTATTTGATCTGTTACAACAGGAAAAGCTGCTAGTGGTACAGGGAACTGGCTTCAACTGGCCATCACCGGACCACTTCCGCCTGGTTTTTCTGCCGCAAGAAGAGATCCTGCAGGATGCCATCGGTCGTCTGGCCCGCTTCCTGAAAAACTATCACCAGTAATTGCCACACCCAATCGGGGGCCAGCAGGCCCCCGATTCATTTGACCTTGATTCGCACCTTGGTACTACCAGCCCGCAGTGCTACTGTGTGCGCCGTTGTCCATCAGGAGTCCCGTGATGCAAAAAATCCCACTGTTGTCCTGCTTGCTGCTGCCGCTACTGCTCACCGGTTGTGGTGAACCTGGCGAAGGCGATATCAAAACTGCACTGCAGCAGGATCTGGAACAAGCCAATTCCCTCTCTACGCTGGTGTTGGGCGACAATGGCCGCATCGAGGTCGTCGAGGTTCATAAACTCGGCTGTGCAGAACAGTCTGGTAGCTGGCAATGCACGGTGGAAGTTGAGACCAAGCTGCCGGTGATTGGAACACAGCGCAAGACGCATCAGCTCAAGCTCGCCAAGGGTGAACAGGGCTGGGTACTGGTCAAGTAACGGAGTGGATATGAGCAGTCATTTTTTTGCCCAGCTGTCACGCATGAAGCTGATCTACCGTTGGCCGCTGATGCGGAATGTACAAAGCGAAAATATCAGTGAACACAGTCTGCAAGTGGCCATGGTGGCCCACATGCTGGCGCTGATCGAAAACCGTTTCTATGGCGGGAAACTCAATCCGGAGCGGGCTTCTTTGATGGCGTTATATCACGATGCCAGTGAGATTCTGACCGGCGATCTGCCGACGCCAGTCAAATACCAAAATGCCGCACTGGCCGCCGAATACAAGAAGATTGAGAAGCTGGCTGAACAGCGGTTGCTGGCGATGCTGCCGCACGAGTTTATCGATGATTTCCGCCCACTGCTCGATTCCAGCGCCCAAGATGCCGCCCATGCCGCTGTCGTCAAGGCTGCCGACACCCTGTGCGCCTACAGCAAATGTCTGGAGGAGATCGCCGCCGGGAACCAGGAGTTTGCCGTTGCCAAACGTCGCCTGGAGGCGATGCTCACCCAACGCATGACACCTGCGGTGCGTTATTTCCTCGACACCTTCATCCCCAGCTTCACGCTCAGCCTTGATGAGATGAGTAGCGAACAGGAGCACGGCCTCTAACCTGTGTCCGTGCCGGCCCGCTGGCGTTAACCGTCAAGATCGGGATCGGGATCGGGTTCGCTGCTTGATATGGTCAGCCCGGGTGACACGTCAACGCCGGGCTTGACCCGCACCCCGGCTTGGCTGACCCGACGTTTGATAAGTTGCAATCTCGAAACGGCTATGACTTGCCCAAATGGGCGGCCAATTGACTTGCGGTGACCAGACACCAGTCATCAATCAATGGCTGGATATCTTGTAACGTTACCGGATGATCCCGGGTGATGGTCTCCTTGTCCTGACGCACATTGATGGCACTGACCAGCAGCTGCCCACTTTGCGAATCCACCAGTCGGCTCATACTGGAAATATTCAGCAGATAAGGCTCCTTACCCACAACATCTTTCGTCACATTGATTGCCACCTTGACCGGTAGCAGGTCACGCAGTTTCAGATCTGGCTGACTCAAATCCATACCCGTCACCGCCGCCTGCAGTGTCGCTACGCCGGGAGCCGCCTGCTCACTCACGGGCACGCCCTTAACCAGCAACGCCTTGCGCAAGCTCTGCAGGTAGTAGTTCCCGATGTCATTTTGTGCACCGGCCTGCAACACCACCAGCTTGCCATCCTGCTGTTGCTGCATGAACATCAGCGGATCCAGCTTGACGGCATGATAGTGTCCTAAATTCACCTCCGGCGCTTTATACAACTTCTGATTCGGATTGACCGGACTGGCTTTGAACATAGCAAGTGGCGTAGCGATAGACGGCAACGTGGAAGCACAACCGGTTAACCCCAAGCCGCAGACTGCGAGCAGCCAAACGCAATAGTGACGCATGATGACACCTCTCAAGGCTCGATGAGCCGACAAGGAGCATCATAGCGCGGCGCGAAAACCGCCAGCATGAACAGAAGTTGAACCAGCGGAATAAATTCGGCTCGATTAAACCTGGCTTGAGGCATGGAGAAAGCCGAACCATTTCCGATCCTCCACCATCATGTGCTGATCAATGATTTCATAAACGATGAAATGGATCAGTACCAGCGGATCCAACTCGCCGCGCAGATAACGGGCATGTAACTCGCTGGCCTTCTGCAACAGCTGCTTGTGAATAGCATCATGCCCAAATGAATCTGGATAGCGTAAGCGCATCAGCAGGGTCATTTCATGTTTGAAATGGCCCTTGGTATGCGCCAGCAGTTGTAACAAACAGGGCTCTGTTTCAGAGCTGAACCGTCCGCCGACCACACTGCCCAGCAGACGGTTGGCCAGTTCGAACAATTGCTCATGTTCGCGATCGATGTCGGCATTACCACACTCCAGTTCACGGCTCCATATTAGTCGGAAAAGCGAACTGCCACTTTGCGGCACGACCGGGGCGAAGAACAGGATGCAACCCGAGCCCTGTTTCTTGGCCTTGTACATCATGGCATCGCTCTTACTAATCAGCTCATCACCCTGCTCACCGTGATCCGGATAGACCGCAATCCCGATGCTGCATGACAGGGTGACCTGCTGCGCATCATGCAACGCAATCGGCAACGAAATGGCGGCCAGCAGCTTACGGGCAATACGCTCTATCGTGGCGCTGGTATTGACATTCTCCAGCACCACGATGAACTCATCCCCACCCCAGCGCGCAACCAAATCAGACTCCCGCAATGCCCCCTGCAAACGCTGGGCTATGGTTCTTAGCACCTGATCACCGGCCTCATGACCGTGGTTATCATTCACCGGTTTGAAACGATCCAGATCGACAAACAACAACGCCAGCTTCTGCTGAGTGTCGCGCGCAAAACCAATGGCATCGCGTAAACGCTGTTTCAACATGTCACGGTTGGGTAACCCGGTCAGCGGATCATGCGTCGCCAGATGCCGCATTTCGGCTTCGTGTTCAACACGTTGCGTCACATCGCTGAGGGTATTGAGGATCGCCATTTCCCCTTCCCACTCGATCGCTCTGATCTGAGCTTCCACCCACACCGCCAATCCAAGCCGGTTGCGCAACCGGAACACGTGACGTTGCTCAGGCGCAACGCCTGATAATTGTTCTTGAGCCCGCTGGTAGATCGCCTCGCGCTCCTCAGCAAAAAACAGCGTTGCCGTATCCAGGTGTGCCAGCGACTGAGCGTCGTATCCCGTCAGCACACAAAAAGCGGGATTGAAAAACAGCAAACGCCGTCCTCGCACCACGACAATCGACTCCTGTAGTTGCTCGACCAGCAGCTTGTAACGCTCACGAGACAGGCGAAGTTCACGCTCCACCCGCGAGAGCTGATCCAGCTGGAGTGCGATATGCTGCTCAGACCGCCTCAGCTCACCATTGATACGCCGGATTTTGCGCGACCAATAGGCAAACGCCAGCATCACCATGCCTAGACACGCCAACGCCAGCAGGGCCAGCGTGTAATCGGTTGCGGCCACCACCAACGGAATATGCCGATTCAAGGCCCGGTTACGATCATCCTGATTCAATGCCGCTATGCCCTGATTCAAGCGTTGCAGCAATACGGGATCATCGTGCACGACCCCCATACGCAACGCGTTGGCATAGGCCGGGATCTCACCGGCAATCTTCAGATTGAACCAACCGTGGCTGTTGATGATATACGCCGCCATGATCCGCGATCGCAATGTAGCCTGGGCTTGACGATGCTCGACAGCGGCCAGCGCAGCCTGCTCATCCGCTACCCGCAGGATGCGAATGTTCGGATAGTCATGGCGTAGACGCTCTTCGATACTGGTCCCCACCGGTAATGCCAGCAACTGGCCATCCAGCTCTTGCGGCGTAGCGATATACGGATGTTCATCCCGAGTAATAAACACATTAGGGTCCACCAGGTAGGCATCGGTAAAATGCAGCCATTTTTGCCGTTCTGGAGTGGCATTCAGTAAAGAGATGACATCACATTGCCCCCCCTTGGCCAGCTTGAGGCTGGCATCCCAACTTTGACTCGGCACGACAGCAAAATGCAGCCCGCTAGCCTGTTCAATGCGTTGCCATAGCTCAGGTGCAATGCCGATAGCCTGCCCGCCTGGTGATATCGCCTCAAAAGGGTACCAATCCGGATCCATACATAGTCGAATCGTGCGCACTGGCCACTGAGGCTTTAACGCCGGCAACGCCGCCTGGGCTGGCCATGACAGGCTGGCAGCCAACCAGGCAGACATCACCCAGAGCCCCGCTTTCATCCCTTCCATGGTCACCACCTTGTTATTCCAGATACTCAAGCGGCGTTAGCGCGCTCACTAGCCAGCCTGATGACACTGTTGTTCCTAACCTTAGCAAGCCCAGACCGGCGACACCGCTGCCGGGATCCGCATAACACAGTTTGCTCCGAATGAGTCGACTTTAATAAAAGTGTCATCTTATTGCCCCATCCTTGCCATCACTTAGCGCGCCGTTCACCTGTCGAACCTATGCGCATCGAAACTCTACTCTGGCATGGATGCGATGAGAAAACTGCTGACCCAATACCGATGGCCATTGAGCGGCTTACTGATGCTGATCCTGATCAGCCTGTTATTGACCCTATGGACCGGAGCCCGGGCGGCAAGTGAGCGACAACGCTGGCTAGATGAGCTCAAGACGGTACCAGGCCTTGGCGCCACCTGGCTATCGCTGGAAGATGGTCTTTTCAGTCAGCGCGGTGAATTGCACCTCAGCGTACTGGATGCCAGCCGCCTGCTGCAATATTGGCAACCCGGACGTCCGGTTGACCGGTTGGCGTTGCTCTCCGGTACCGACCTCTATCTAAGCGTGCAAACCCAGGTATTGCCTGGCTGGTTGCGGCACGATGCGCGTCTGTTGCTCTCTCGTGGCACGCTGGGGGAATGGCAACAAGCCGGAATGTTGCAGGCCAGTGAACATCATATCCAGTGGCAATCAGGCTTGTGGAGTGATGGCCGTGTAACCATCGACAGCGGCGCCTGGAGCCTGCTCAAAGGAGATCTGAACCTGCAATGTGGTCCTCTGCAGCTAGATTGGACCTCCAATGCCGACTCACGCGAGCATCGCATCAACTGGCATCTGGAGAGCCTGGAGCTCACTACATCCGGAGCACACCTGGGTATGACGCAATGGCAAGGCGAAACCGCGCTGATCCACACCAGCAGCGACTGGCTGGTACCAGCCTTCAATAGCCGTCTATCCCGTCTGCTGTACGAGCAGGGAGAACAGAGATTGGCACTTTCTGATGCCAATCTGGCGCTACAAGTCACCGCCAATAAACAGGGGTTGCTCTCGTTAGTCGATCTGCATGGTCACAGCCAACTGGGCAAGGGAGAATGGCAACAGGCCGACCGCAACTATCAACTCGAACAGCTTAATGCGGGTATCGCGCTGTCTGGCATCGATATTCAAGGATACCAGGCACTGTTGCTCGCCACGCTCACCGACTTCAACGATCGCCAAGTCTGGCTTGCGGCCCTGAACCGGGTTACGCGATCCGGTTTTCGTATGCATCTGGACCCGTTTGTGTTGCGCCTGGACCGCGGCCAATTTACGGCCAGTGGCGATGTCACCTCACGCCCCTTCGACATGGCCGAGCTCAATGGTCTGGCATCGTTCCGCTCGCTGCTGCAGGCAGCCATCGAAATCGAAGCTAACCGTGAGTTAGCACCGGTCATCACCGATGAAAAGACCTTGTTGACGATGCGTGACGCCGGTTACATCGATGATCACAACGGCAGACTTAACAGTCGGCTACGCATGGTCAACGGCAAAATCTCGGCCAATGGCTATGCCATTCACTGGTAATGCCAACCGTTAGCCGGTGGATACCGAACCGCGGCGTTAATCCACAAACGCGTTGAAATGGCCCAGCTGGCGAAACATACCCGCCAGCGGGTAGAAGACTGACGCCTCAGGGTGGCCCAATCCTACCGGACATTGACCCACCACGGCCTAGGCGTCTTGCTGACTTAACGGGACAATGGCGTCTCTCACCCAGCCAAGGAGTCACCCTATGTCCACTTCATCCATTCCAAGCCGCCGAGCCCTGATCGTCATCGATATCCAGAATGACTATTTTCCTGGCGGTGCCTTTGAGCAATGGCACGCCGAGCAGGTGCTAAACCAGACATTGCTGGCCATGGCACAAGCCCAGGCCGCAGGCGATGCCATCATCCTGGTTCAACACATCGCCGATACCCGGTCTGGGCCTGCACCGTTTTTCAATCCACAAACCCAAGGTGTCGCCCTGCACCCACAACTGCTGGCGGCGGCGGTTAACGCGCCCATCGTCGTTAAACAGCATGCCGACAGCTTTCTTGACACGACGCTGACAAGCCACTTACAGACGCTGGGCTGCGACCAGCTGCTGATCTGCGGCATGATGACGCAAAATTGCATTACCCATACCGCCCTCTCACCGCAAGCCGCCAACTATCAGGTGGCTGTTCTCAGCGATGCCTGCAGCAGTGTCAGCCAGATGATCCATCTGATCGCGTTGCGCGCGCTCGCTGATCGCATCCCCCTGCTGACCACGCAAGAAGCCTGGCCCGTCGCCTAGACCGGCTCAGGATTGGTCAGGGCCGTGAGCACATGGTCCTGCCAACGGCCATCGATCTTCAGGTAACTTTTGGCAACCCCCTCCTGTTGAAAACCCAGCGCAGCGAGCAAGTGGGCGCTGCGCTGGTTATGGGGCAAATAGTTGGCCATGATGCGATGCAACCGCATCTGGATGAACAAATAGTCGACGCAAGCACCGACGGCTTCACGCATCAAACCTTGCCCCTGATGGGCAGCATCCACCGAATAGCCCAGGTAGCAGGCCTGGAATACCCCACGCACGATTTGACTGGCATTACAGCTGGCCACCATCTGCCCACGCTGTCGATCCAGCGCGACCAGTGGTAACGCCTCGCCGCGTAACCAGTGCTGGTAACTGGTAAACAACCGATCCTGACAGGCCTCAAGCGTGTAGTAATGCTCATCGCGCCGAGGTTCCCACTGTGCCAGGTGCTGGCGATTGTCGTTGACGTAGCGCCACAGTAGCGGCGCATCGCGAGCCGTCAGCACCGTCAAACACAAGCGTTCCGTTTCAAGGTGAGGTGTCATACTTCTTCCATCTTGTTGCTCAATTCACGTTAGTATGCCGCGATCCTCTAGCCAGCAACCTCTCACCAGGTGCGTTATTGCCGATACAGAGTGATCGAATACTAAGTTGCCCATCTTGGCGACTTGCCAGCCTGATAGTGACATCGCACGATAGATATATCAGCCCACCACAGCTCAGAGGCCTCATGGCACGGCGGACCCCATCACGACAACACGCTCACGAGCCGGCAGCACAACCACCGTTACTTGAAATGCTGACACCGGATCTGGCACTGCGCCTGCATCCCACCGTCTGTTTGCAATCCGGACACACCGGCTTACAACAACTGGATGTGCTGGAAAGTGCCAGTTTCGGGCGCCTGTTTCGGCTCGATGGCTGCGTGATGACGACCGAAGCCGACGAATGGGTTTATCACGAGAACCTGTGCCACCCAGCCGCGATAGCCCTACCCCACCCCCAGCGCGCCCTCATTGTCGGTGGTGGGGATGGGGGATCGGCGCGGCAACTACTCAAACATCCGACACTGCGCGAGATTGTGTTATGCGAAATTGATGCAGCCGTCATCGCCATGGCTCGAGACTACCTGTTTACGGTACATCAGGGCGCGCTGGACGATCCGCACGTGCAGATCGTCATCGCCGACGGTGCCGAGTATGTCACCACAGCGTCGGCGCCATTTGATCTGATAGTTCTCGATCTGACCGATCCTCAAGGCTTGGCGGCAGCACTGTATAGCGCGGATTTTTTTACTGCGTGTGCCCGTCTGTTGGGACAACACGGATGTCTGTGCCTGCACCTGGCCTCACCAATGCTGCATCCTGAACGCATCACCGCGCTGCTCGTTGAACTGGGCAAGGTGTTTGCGATAGTGCGCCCGTATCAGATCCCGGTCACGCTCTATGGCGGCAGCTGGACGCTGGCGTGTGCCAGCCAGATGACCGACATCGCCGCACTCACAGCCGAACAGGTGGAGTTACAGCTGGCGATGCGCGGCATCGATAATCTGCAGTACTACAACGGTGGCACCCATGTCGGCGCATTGGCGTTGCCCAACTACCTGCAGCGATTATGTCATGCCGCGCTGGCGGCCGGGAAACGCGCCACACCTGCGAGCTGAACGCTCAATCCGCCAAGGCGCGGAACATGGCCAGTGTCAACTCGCGGGCGACAGCGTGCTCGACCATCGGCGCCGGATAGTCACTCTGACGTCCTCGTTGCTGCAACCAGCGTTGCGGGGCATGAATATCGCTGTCGGGGACATCCGCCAGCTCCGGCAAGTAGCGGCGGATAAAATGTCCATGTGGATCAAACTTCTGGCTCTGCGTCGTGGGATTGAAGATCCGAAACCAGGGAGCCGCATCAGCACCGGTGCCTGCCGACCACTGCCAACCACCGTTATTGGCTGCCAGCTCGCCATCGATCAACTGCTGCATAAAGTAGCGCTCCCCCCACCACCACGGCAGTTGCAGATCCTTGGTCAAAAAGGACGCGACTATCATCCGGAGCCGATTGTGCATCCAGCCCGTCTGGTTGAGGCAACGCATCGCCGCATCGACGATGGGATAACCGGTCCGGCCCTGGCACCAGAGCGCAAACTGCGTGTCATCGTGACGCCATCCGAGTGCGGCCATCTCGGGTTTGAACGGTTCCCCCCGGCTAAGCCTGGGTTCCAGTGCCAGCAGATGCTGATAAAACTCGCGCCAGATCAGCTCATTGAGCCAAGCAAAGCCCGGTGACGCCTTATCCACCGGCAACTGCCCCAGCGCCTCGATCAGAGCCAACAGACATTGCCGTACACTGATGACACCCAGTGCCAAATAGGGCGAGAGCCGGCTGGTCGCCGCGACAGCCGGCAGATCCCGGTTTTCGGCATACGCGACCGCCTGATAGCGGGCAAAGTCCCACAGTTGCTGCCGTACCGCCTGTTCCGCGACTGGCCATGCATCGCTGGGCAAGCGCGGATAGTCACACGCCCAATCCGACCACACCAGCGGCGTACCCTGAGCGGCGGGTAACGGCGCCACTCGAACCCCATTCGCCAGTACCTGCTTGAGCCAGGCTCGGCTAAACGGCGTAAACACCTTGAACATGTCGCCAGCGCCAGTCAGAACCTGCCCCGGAGGCAAGACACAGCGTTCATCATACCAATGACAAGCGATCCCCTGTGCACCTAGTCGAGCACAGACCGCCTCGTCGCGCCGCACTTCATCCAGCGGCAGTTCACGGTTGGCGTACAAGGCGACAGGTGCTTGCCCCAGCCACTGCACTAACGCCGAAGCGAGATCGCAAAATCGGGGCACCGTCAGGCAGTGCAGCACTATGCCCCGAGCAGCCAGCTCGCCGCCGAGCGCATTGACCCGCCGCAGCAGAAGATCGGCACGCCGCGGCCCAAGATCATGACGCTGCCAGGTCTGCGGCGTCGCAACATACACAGCCTCGAGCGGGACGCCGGCCTGTTGCGCCGCGACACTGGCGGCCGCGAGGCCAGGGTTATCATGCACTCTCAAGTCATTACGAAACCAGAAAACCGTACGCACATCGACTCCTTGATGCTAATGCTCACAGCCCGTAACGCAGCGCCAGCTCTTCCGGATAAGGATTGAGATAGACCTGCTGCTGCAAATACGCATTCGGGTACTCACGCAGATAGTGTTGCAGCAGGGTCATCGGCGCCATCAGCGGCATGATCCCGCGCCGGTACTTGTCGATCGTGCCCTGCAACTCCGCTTTCTGCGCCGTGGTCAGCTGTTTTTTGAAATAACCCTGCAGATGCTGCAGGACATTGGTGTGATTGCGCCGTGTCGCCCGGCAGCGCAACGCCTGCATCAAGCCTGTGCTGTAGCGCTCGGCGATGTGCTGTAACGGCAACTCGGTCATGTTTGCCAGATAGCGGCCCAATTCACGATAGGCTCCGGGGTGATGGGCCAGCAGCTGATACTTGTAGCGCGAATGGAAGGCGATCAGCCGCCCGCGCGTCACCCCCTGTCGGCACAACTGCTGCCAGTCGTGGTAGGCAAACACCCGCATGACAAAATTCTCCCGTAGTTCGGGATCGTTTAGCCGGCCATCTTCCTCCACCGGCAGCAACGGCAGCTGTTGCATCAGGGTGCGCGCATAGATGCCGATGCCGATCTTGGCGCCAGCGGCCTCGCCGTACAACCGAACCCGTTCCATGCCGCAACTGGGGGACTTGGCGCAGAACACATAACCGCTCAAGTGCCCCAACTTCTGGCTCATCGCCAGCGCGTAATCGGTCAGCGGTTGCGTCACATCAAAGCTGCCATCGCCGGCTTCCGCTCGTGTCTCCCCATGACGCTGCACCAGACGAATTGTCGGCCGTGGCACCCCAAGTCCAATCGCGACCTCAGGACAGAGTGGTTCAAAACGGAAGTAATGACTCAAAATCTGCTCACAGAAATCGGCCCGCTTATGGCCACCGTCATAACGCACCTTATGGCCCAGTAAACAGGCGCTGATACCGACCACAATACCGGACTCGGCTAGCGGAGAAACAACAGTGTCAACCATGATCGCCTCATAAAATTAGCTTGCTTGTCATTATGTTAGCTCAACCCATGTCACCGGTAATATCAATACGCCACAACAAGGTTCCTGGATCAGCCTGCTTGCGCCAGCATTACGCACCAAATTGGCGCAATTGTGCAAACAGTTATCATCTGCGCCAGTCGAAAGCGGTAAAAACGGCATAAAAACGCCACTCTGACGGCGTCAGATGGCGGCTAAACAGATTGGCATGACACTTGAATAGTCATTAGCAACAAAACGCAAAACCATGTCTGAACATTGATTTTGCGTTGCTGGCAGAGCGCGTCATCATGCCGTCATAGAGGCTTGGGATAGTAAAGCCCAAGCACAAAGAATAATCCGCTGAGGAGAGCACACCATGCACGATTTCGATAACACCTGGAGTCTGGGTTATGCCTGGGTCATCGGCATAGTCATCGGCAGCGGTGCCGAGCTGGCACTGCAGTTAGCCAGTCATTCACTGGTTACCCTGTTCTGAGTAAGTTGTTCTGAGTTAGTAGTTTGAGTTAGTAGTTTCACCCCACTGTCAATCCGCTGTAATTGTTAACCTTCATGTTTCGCTCAACCGGTTCATACCCTATGAACCGGTCTTTTTTTATGCGTCGCAGTCACGGCTTAATCCAGCAGCAACGTCATGTAGCGACTGTAGGGATCCTCACGGTAATCGGCAAACGGGGCACAATCACTGAATCCACATGCCTCATACAAACGGTGTGAAGGCTGAAACGACGGCGGTGTCCCGGTCTCCAGACTTAACCGGCGCAGGCCACGACGGCGTGCCTCGGCGATCAGATGGGTCAACAGCGCACGCGCCAGCCCCTGACGCCGAAACGCCGCGCTGACGCGCATCGACTTGATCTCGCCATGTTCAGGGCTCAAAGTTTTGAGCGCGATGCAGCCGGCGACCTGCTCCTGGATCCATAACGTCCAGAAACTGACATCCGCCGCCTGCAACGCACTGCAGTCCAGCGCATGGGTGCTCTCCGGCGGCGAGTCGGCCCGCATGTCACGTAAGTGCTCCTCCAGCAGGGCGATCACCCGCGGATCGGTCACAGCGTCGCGTCGTATGTCCATGTCCTTGCTCCTGTCATCGGTTTAATGGCCACAGCCACGTACCAGCGCCACCAGATAGCGCGCAGGAACTGCGCCGGGGTTGAAAAATTCGGTACCGCCGTCGATGCCCATACACAGACAATCGCCAGTCAGCAGGTGCCAGTTGGCTTCGGCGGTTGCAATCTGCATCTCTCCTGCCAGCATCCAGATCTGCTGATGCCAGTGAGCGGCCAGCGGCAAGGGTTCGTATCGCACACGTTGCCCGGCAGGAAAGGTCACTTCGACCATCTGCAACGGTGCCCCCTGCAGTGCCGTCAGCCGCCGACGTTGATAACCGGACGCCGGATCGACCCACACGGCCTGCTCATCATGGCGATAACAGGGAGACTCGCTCGGTGTAGATTGCAACCCGGCAAACAGCGACGCCAACGGGATCCCCAGCGCCGTGGCGAGGCGGTCAAGCACCGTGGCAGTCGGGCTGCTTTGACCTCGCTCTATGCTCGAGATGTTCGAGCGGCTGACACCGGCCAACTCGGCAAGCGCCTCCAGCGACCAGCCCTGCTGCTCACGCAGCTGGCGCAGGCGTGCAGCCAGCAGTTGTTGAAAATCCGTTGTTTCCACAGCAAACCCCAAGCGCGGTATTTGAGAATTGAATCCAATATATTGGATACCGCCCGTGCTGCCAAGCTAGAAATGGCCGCTGAGGTGATCTGCCTGGCATTTTCAGGCATAGTGATAGTAGATCTCATTTAGATGGGCCTTCTCCATGTTCTTGCTGCAACTTCTCGGTTTTCTATCGGTTGCCCTGGCCGTGGCCGGCATAGTGCTGCCGCTGCTGCCGACGACCCCTTTTTTGTTATTGGCAGCCTGGTGCTTTGCCCGCAGCTCACCGCGTTTTCATCACTGGTTGCTGCATCACCGCTGGTTTGGCCCCTATCTAGAGCACTATCACGATGGTGGCGGCCTGGCACGGCGGCAGAAAATCATCATGCTCGGCCTGTTGTGGGGTGGGATCGGTTACTCTATCTGGCTGTTGGAACACCAGGCCGCACAGGCCGGTTTGTTGCTGATCGCGCTGCTGGTCAGCTGGCATCTGCTGCGGATGCCAACACGCCCGCGTCGCTCGAACGTCAGCGGCGCCGAGTAAGCCGGCGTAGTCGTTGCGTCGGCGGCGGTGAAAGCCTATGATCGCAGCCCATTTTTCCCCCGCCGGTGATCCCCGATGCTGAAAAAACCCCTGACCCTGCGCCAGTGCGAACTGGTTGCGGCCGTTCTGGCCGATGTCCTGCGCGATGGCGCGACCCTGGATCGCGCCTATGCCCGCCAATTTTCCGAACTGCGCCTGGCGCCGTCCGAACAGGCCGCCATCGCGCTGGTGACCGGGGATCTGCTGCGCCGCCTGAACCTGTATGCGCTGCTGGCCGGTGTCGAGGTTGAGCATGCCGGCATTGCCGCCTGGAGCCTGTTGTGTGTCTGGCACCACTTTTATAACTTGCCGATGCCGGAGTGTGCCGCCGCGCGCCAGTTTGACAAGAGTGGCTATGAAGCGCGCAAACAGCAGGCGCGCAGCGCTCCGATGGTGTGGGATGGCTGTCCGGCCTGGCTGGATGCGCTTGGCGAGGAACAACTCGGTGAACAGTGGCCGGCGGAGCGCCGGGCCCTGGGCATGACGCCGCTGCGCTACTTGCGCGCCAACACCCTGAAGGGATCGGTTGAACAACTGATGCAACGCCTGGCCAGTGAAGGGGTGGAAACCCGCCCGGTCGCCGGCGTCGCCCACGCCGTTCAGGTCCTCAACGACGCCGCACTGTTCCGCACCGCCGCTTTCCAGGAGGGGTGGTTCGAGCAACAGGATGCCGGCTCGCAACACATTGCCGCCTTCTTGAATGTCGAACCGGGCATGCGGGTGATTGACGCCTGTGCCGGTGCCGGTGGCAAGACGCTGCAGCTGGCGGCCGCGATGAACGGCAAGGGCCGTCTGCTGGCGATGGATGTCGAAGAGTGGAAACTGGAAAATCTGCGCCAGCGCGCGCGCCGCGCCGGGGCCCATAACGTCGAGGCGCGGGTGATTACCTCCAGCAAGACTGTCAAGCGTCTGAAAGAGACCGCCGATCGCCTGCTGCTGGACGTCCCCTGCTCCGGCCTGGGCGTGCTCAAGCGCAACCCGGACGCCAAATGGCGCGATACCGAAAGCCGGCTGCCGGTGCTGATGGCGCTGCAGGCCGATATCCTGAACCGCTACTGTCAGATGGTCAAACCCGGCGGCAAGCTGGTGTATGCCACCTGCAGCATACTGCCCTGTGAAAACCAGGATCAGGTCGCACGGTTCCTGGAACAACGTGGCGACGAGTTCCGGCTCGAGGCCGAGCAGGTGATCAGCCCGGCCGCCACCGGTTTCGATGGTTTCTACATGGCCAGACTGGTCCGTCGCCGCGACGAGGCAGACGAGGCATAAGCCGCATCGCCTGCCGCCGGCTACCCCTCCGGCGGCAGGTCCTGACACTGGGCGGGCAGCTGCTCGCTCAGTACCTCGACCGACGCCACCCGCAACACATCGTCATAACCGGCGCCATTGCCATCCCGTACCCGCCCGGTCAATTCGCCGCTGAGCTCGACATAAAACGGCTGGAACGGCCGTCGTCCATGCTTGAGCACATACTCGCGCAGCGCCAACGCCACCGTATTGTCACCACTGACCCAATACACCAGATTGCTGTCACAACGCTGCAGACTGTTGACGTCGGCGCCAGCGCGATACAGACCACTCAACGGCTGAACCGCACCGCTGCTCGCCGTGGCCACCAGCAGCAGGCCATAACCAAGCTGGCACAGGCGGCTACCACCCAGGCGCCGTGTCGTCTCCTGTTGTTTACCCATCCGTCGTCTTCCTGTTTACGCGTGGAGCCATGGTATGCGCCGACGCCCCGCAGCCAAGTGCCAACACGATTATTAAGTTTTATTTAATAATAACTGCAAAAAAGCAGTCCTTTTGACGGGTAATCCTTACCGAGCGCACACCGCAGAAACAAAAACGCCCCGAACCGCAAGGTCCGGGGCGTCCGTAGACAGAATGTCAGCGTGTTAACGCTTAGCGGTCGCGACGACCACCCTTGTCGAACTTGCCAGTGGCCGGCTTACGCGGGCCATTGCGCTTGAAGTCACCGCGGTCGCCACCAAACGGACGATCACGGCCTTCACCACGCCCGCCACGACGCTCACCGCCGCGGTCGTTACCACGGTCACCAAACGGACGACCACGGCGCTCGTTGCGCACCGGCAGCTCGCCGGTGAAACGGGCGATCTCCAGCTGACGGCCGCAGACGCGGGCCCGACGCAGGACGTCCATGGTTTCGGTCGGCATGCCTTCCGGCAGATCGACGGTGGTAAAGGTGTCAAAGATCTCGATGTGACCGATGAAGCTGCTTTCGATGTCGGCTTCGTTCGCGATGGCGCCGACGATCTGGCCTGGCTTGACACCATGCTCATAGCCGACTTCAACACGATAACGCTCGGTGACGATCTCCGGATGGTCCTTCAGCGGACGCGGACCGGCAGACGGCGCCTTGCGCTCACGGCGTTCACGACGCTCGTCGCCGAAGCGATCGTTGCGGTCGCCACGATCAGCGCGATCACCACGGTCGTTGCGATCCAGCATGCGCTGTGACGGCTCCGGCTGGTTTTCGTCCATGAACAGCGGCTCGTCGCCCTTGACCATCTTGGCCAGCGCGGCACACAGATCCAGCGGATCGACGCTGTCGTCCTGCAGGAACTCGTTCACCACTTCCTGGAACGGTTCGAGATCGTCCGCCATCAGGGTGTCACGGATCTGTTGCTTGAACAGCTCCAGACGGTGCTTGTTGATATCTTGTGCGGTCGGCATGTGCATCGGCTCAATCGGCTGACGCGTGGTGTGCTCGATGGCACGCAGCATGCGGCGTTCACGCGGCGCCACGAACAGGATCGCATCGCCGGTACGACCGGCACGGCCGGTACGGCCGATACGGTGCACGTAAGACTCGGTGTCGTACGGAATGTCATAGTTGACCACGTGGGTGATGCGCTCGACGTCCAGACCACGGGCCACGACATCGGTCGCCACCAGAATGTCCAGCTGACCCTGCTTGAGCTTGTCAACGGTGCGTTCACGCAGCTTCTGCGGGATATCACCGTGCAGCGCTTCACAGGCATGGCCGCGTGCCGCCAGCTTGCTGGCCAGCTCTTCGGCTGCCGTCTTGGTACGCACGAATGCCAGCAGCGCATCATACGGCTCGACTTCCAGCAGACGGGTCATGGCGTCCAGCTTGTGCAGGCCGGAAACCAGCCAGTAACGCTGGCGTACGGTGGACGCCGTGCTGGTCTTGGCGGCAATTTTCACTTCCACCGGCTCTTGCAGGTGACGGTGCGCCACACGACGGATCACATCCGGCATGGTGGCAGAGAACAGGGCGATCTGACGATCATGCGGGCACTGCTCGATGATCCATTCGACATCATCGATGAAGCCCATGCGCAACATTTCATCGGCTTCGTCCAGTACCAGAGCGCGCAGTGCGGACAGGTCCAGCTTACCCTTGCGCATCAGGTCCATGACCCGGCCCGGCGTACCCACGACCACTTGGGCGCCACGGCGCAGCGAGCGGATCTGGGTCTCATAAGAAGAACCGCCATAGATCGGCAGTACATGGAATTCCGGCATGTGCTTGGCGTAGCTCTGGCACGCTTCGGCAACCTGGATCGCCAGTTCGCGCGTCGGTGCCAGAATCAGGATCTGGGTCGAGGTATCGCTGGCGTTGAGGCGCGAGATCAGCGGCAGCGCAAACGCCGCCGTCTTGCCGGTACCGGTCTGGGCCTGGCCCAGCAGGTCACGGCCTTCCAGCAGCGGCGGAATGGCTGCAGCCTGGATCGGGGATGGGGTCTCATAGCCGACATCATTCAGCGCTTTGAGGATAGGAGCAGCAAGGCCCAGCTCAGAAAAGCTCGGCAAGGTTTCGTTTTCAGACATAAGATCTTCCGATTGTGAGGAAAGGATACGGGCTCTCGGCGGCAAGTCTCTTACGTCCCTACGTCGCTGCTGGCCCGGGTGTTGCAAAAGGGCGGTGATTATATACATAGCTTAGCGAGCTTGTCGCTAAAAATGTGATATTTATCTCAGTGTCGCTTTTTTTGCCGTAGTACGGCCAGCGTCAATCGGCTGGTACAGATCAGCCGTTGGGCCTCGTCGTGGATCTCAATTTGCCAGATCTGAGTCGTCGCCCCCAGATGCACCGGCCGTGTCGTGCCAATCACCATCCCATCGCGCTTGGCGCGCACATGATTGGCATTGATGTCGAGGCCGACACAACAGTGATCACGGCTGACGCACATGTTGCCCGCCACCGAGCCAAGGGTCTCGGCCAGGACTACGGACGCCCCGCCATGCAGCAAGCCCATCGGCTGATGGGTATGACTGGCCACCGGCATGCTGGCCTGCAAAAAATCCTCACCGACGGTGCAATAACGGATGCCCAGGTGGGCCACCAGGGTGTTTGCTGACAGCTGGTTCAGACTGTCGAGGGTAAAATCGCGTTTCCAGATCGCCATAGTAACTCCGCGGCTAGCACAGGAGCGCCGAAGCGCCCCTGTGGATGATCCGTTTACAGCAACTCCAGCAGCGCCTGCAGCGGATGGCGCAACTTCTCGCCTTCCATCCGTTTCACCTGGCTTCGGCACGAGTAACCGCTGACCAGGCAACGCTCTTTGGGCAGCCTGGCCAACGCCGGGCCCCAGCTCTGCTGGTAGATATCCCGTGAATCCTGCAGGTGCGCCGCATCGTGACCATAGGTGCCAGCCATACCGCAGCATCCCAGCGCCACCGGCTTGAGCACGGCACCGAGGTAAGAGAAGAGTTTCCCCCAGTCGGCATTGCTGGCCGGCAACGCCGTCTTCTCGGTGCAGTGGCCAAACAGGAAGTACTCGCCCTGACTACCGGTGCGCGGTGTTGTCTCAGTCAGCGCGGTCAGCAGCCACTCCTGCGGCAGCAGCACCTTGAAGTCACCCCGCGCGTCACCCAACGCCTTGGCGTATTCATCACGGTAGCACAGCACCATGGCCGGATCTGGCCCCACCATCGGGATACCGAGGTGATGCAGCCGGTTGAAGAACTGGGCGGCATTGGCGGCGGTACGGGCGAAGCTGCGCAGGAAGCCCTTGATATGTTGCGGCTTGCCGTTCGGTTTGAACGGCACCAGCAACGGTGCATAGCCCAGCTTTTCGATCAGCCGGATCAGATCGCGCACCACAGGAGCATCGTAATAGCTGGTAAAGGGATCCTGCACCACCAGCACCACCTTCTGCCGCGCCTGGGGCGACATGCGCTCGAGCTGTTCAAGATCGAACAGCGCGGCCGGATGGCCAGCCAGCTCCTGCTTCAACGTCGGTTGGCTCAGCAACGGCACATCGACCATGCCGATGCTCTTCTCCGTCGCCTGCTGCACCCACTTTTGCTTCAGGAAGTAGTTCACTAACCCCGGAGCCTTCGCCATCAAGGGGGCATAGGATTCGACGGTGGCAACAAAATAGTCCTTGGCCGGGCGCAAATAGCGTTGATGATAGAGCTCGATGAAACGCGAGCGGAACGCCGGTACATCGACCTTGATCGGACACTGGCTAGTACAGGCCTTACAGGCTAGGCAGCCCTGCATCGCCTCCATCACTTCATGCGAGAAGTCATATTGGCCACGGAACTTGGCCAGGGTATTGCGCACCCGGCCGACCAGCTCACGCCAGCGAATGCCGCCATGGTGGATCTCGAGCTCTTCGGTCAGCGGATTGAAACCCTGGGCCTCGAGCTGGCGCAACCACTCACGCATCAGCGTGGCGCGCCCCTTCGGCGAATGACGGCGATCCCCCGTCAATTTAAACGAAGGACACATCGGCGAATTCAGCTCGAACGTGAAGCACAGACCGTTGCCATTACAGGAGACCGCATCGGCAAAGCTATCGCGTACTGCGACCGGGATCTGACGGTCATAAGCCCCCCGCTTGGTGGCATCGACCGACACCAGCGGCGACTCTACGCCCAGCGGCGTGCAGATCTTGCCCGGGTTCATGCGGTTCTTCGGATCAAACACCGCTTTAATGCGGCGCAGATCGTCAAACAGATCACCAAAATAGGCCGGTCCGTATTCGGAACGGAAGCCCCGGCCATGTTCGCCCCACATCAGGCCACCGTACTTGGCCGTCAGCGCCACCACCTGGTCGGAGATAGTTCGCAATACCACTTCCTGCTGCGGATCACACATATCCAGCGCCGGCCGGACGTGCAACACGCCACAATCGACGTGGCCAAACATGCCATAGGTCAGTTGGTGCGCATCGAGTAACGCGCGGAATTCCATGATGAAATCAGCCAGTTTTTCCGGCGGTACCGCGGTATCTTCGGTGAATGGCACCGGCTTGCGACGCCCTTTGGCATTGCCCAGCAGCCCGACCGCCTTCTTGCGCATTGCATAGACATTCTCGATGCTGGCCAGGTCGTCACAGATCTGGAAGCCGATGATCCCGCCCTCGCCGGCAGCCAACATGGCCTCTAGGCGGCTCGCCAACGCCGAAACCCGACGTTGCTGTTCAGTCACATCATCACCAGCAAATTCGACGATGTTGATGCCCTGCATCTCCTTGCCGGGTACATCGGTGATCAGCTCGCGTACCGAATGCCAGATAATATCGCCGCGTGCCAGATCCAGCACGCGGGAGTCGACGGTTTCCACCGACAATGCCTGGGCCGCCACCATCACAGGCGCGCTGCGCAACGCGGACTCAAAACTGTCGTACTTGATATTGATCAGTGTGCGGTAAGTCGGGATGGGAGTCAGATCCAGGCGCGCCTCGGTGATATAGGCCAAGGTACCTTCAGAGCCGCACAACAGCCGGCTCAGATCGACGGCTCCGGTTTGCGGATCATAGACATGCTTGAGATCATAACCCGTCAAAAAGCGGTTGAGTTTCGGAAACGTCGCCTCAACCAGCTCGCGCTTGTCGCGCGCCACCGCCAGCACAGCGCGGTACAACTCGCCTTCCCTGTCCTGCTGGGCCAGCTTGGCCTCGAGCGCCTCGCCATAGAGAGGTCCGGCCACGATCTGGGTACCATCCTCGAGTACAGCAGTGACTTCCAGCACGTGTGCCGAGGTCTTGCCATAGACCAGCGAGCCCTGCCCCGAGGCATCGGTATTGATCATGCCGCCAATGGTGGCTCGGTTGCTGGTAGAGAGCTCCGGCGAGAAAAACAGACCATGGGGTTTGAGGTACTCGTTGAGTTTGTCTTTGACCAGACCGGCCTGCACCCGCACCCAACGCTCATCGGCATTGAATTCCAGGATGCCGTGCATGTGGCGTGACAAATCGACAATCAGACCATCATTCAGCGCCTGGCCATTGGTTCCTGTACCGCCGCCGCGGGCCGAAAAATGAACCTGCGCAAAACGCGGCTCGCGCGCCAGCGTGGTCAACGCCATCACATCATCCGTGCTGCGTGGAAACACCACTGCTTGCGGTACCCACTGATACACGCTGTTATCCGTGGCGACCGCCAGACGGCTGGCATAGCTGCTTTCAATATCACCGGTAAACCCGGCAGCACTCAGCGCCTGAAGAAAAACGTGGTACTGAGGGGTGATTCCATCCTGTAGATTGAGTCTCGGGATCATGGCTTCCTGACTTCCCTGGTTGCCACCGCGATCGCGGCGAGGTTCACGAAAAAAGGGCTATATGGTATAGCAGGCCAGGCGGGGCACCAAGGGCTTTTACCCGCATGAAAAACGATTGCGCCAGACGACACTCACCCCCCGTCCTGGGGAGGTCTCACCCGCGAGAGCACCAACTGCCAATAGCCGACATCAACCCAGCGATCACGCTTGAAACCCAGTTCACGAAAATGGGCCACTTTAGTGAACCCCATCTTCTCGTGCAGGTGGATGCTGGCTGCATTGGGCAACGCAATACAGGCCATCGCCATGTGCATCCCTGCTTCACGTAGTTGCGGCAACAGTTGTTGATACAAGCGAGTACCCAGGTTGCGGCCGCGTGCTTCAGGCGCCAGGTAGACCGAGCACTCGACACTGTAACGATAGGCACTGCGCAACTTCCATGGACTCGCGTAGGCATAACCGAGCAACGATCCCTCCTCGATGCACACCAGCCATGGGTAGCTGTGCTGGATCTCAGCGATGCGCTGCTGCATCTGTTCTGGTGTCACGGCGACCTCTTCGAACGAGATGTTGGTCCCTTCGACATAATGGTTGTAAATGTCGCAAATCGCGGCCGCATCGGCCGCTTCAGCCGGACGAATCATCACTGTACTCCCTGAAAAGACGCTATGGTCGAGACGATGTGACTTACAGTAAGCCAGATACTCTGGCTTGCCAATTAACCTGGCCACGATCTGCGACACCCCAGCAAAATAGTACGGCAGCCCCTGACATGCTTGCTTAACTAAACCGGTTTAGCTAATCTCCAGCAAGACGCAGTAATGAGGAACGCGAAATGACTAATCGAGTATGGGTTTTAGGCGATGCCGTCGTTGATCTGGTGCCAGACAGCGAGGGACGTTATCTGAAGTGCCCCGGCGGCGCTCCCGCCAATGTCGCCGTCGGCGTCGCCAGGCTTGCCGGCAACAGTGCATTTATCGGCCGTGTTGGCGCCGATCCTTTCGGTCGTTTTTTGCATCAGGTGCTGACCACCGAGGGAGTAGATACATCGCATATGCGACTGGATGCGCATCACGCCACATCCACCGTCGTCGTCGATCTCGATGCCGACGGCGAGCGCAGCTTTACCTTTCTGGTGCGTCCCAGCGCCGATCTGTTCCTCACCCCCGCAGATCTGCCGACATTCCATTCGCAGCAGTGGTTACATCTGTGCTCGATCGCGCTGTCGCGTCAGCCCAGCCGTGACACGGCGCTACAAGCCATGCAGGCAATGCGCAGCGCCGGCGGTTACGTCAGCTTTGACCCGAATCTCAGACCTGATGTCTGGGAAGACCCAATGCAGATCCGTCCCTGCGTTGAAGCCGCCCTGCGCCTGGCGGACATTGCCAAGCTGTCGGAAGAAGAGCTGTTCTGGCTGACTGACAGCACTGAGCTCGACAGCGCCATGGCCCAGCTGATGGCCCGCTTCCCGCTACGTTATCTGTTTGTGACCCAAGGGAAGGATGGGGTGCGCGTCAGCACCGCCAGCAGCCAATGTCACGTCCCCTGCCGCGCAGTTTCGCCACTGGATACCACAGGCGCCGGCGATGCGTTTGTTGCCGGCCTGTTGGCAGCCCTCGCTACCCTGGACACCTTGCCCGCGCTGGACGACTTGCTGCCGGCCCTCACTCAAGCCCAGGCCTGCGGTGCGCTGGCGACGACGGCGCTGGGCGCCATGACCGCCCTCCCCGACCGCCAGCAGCTGAACCATTTCCTGACGGCGTCCGTCGTTTGAATGACGACTTTCGTCACGATGTCACTCCCCCAGACATCGCGCCGAAACCGAATGGTTTCGGCTTTTTTTTGCTCTATTGACGCGCAGTTAAGTGCCAACTGAAAACCATTTCAGTCGGTTGTTGCGAGCCGCTCGATGGATTTGCCAAAGCGATCACAAAGCCGAAAGGTGATGCACAAACCTGTTTGCGATCGCTGCAGGCGCTAGCTAGGCTAACACCAAGCAAAACCGGTTTAGCATTTAGCTAAATAATCATCAGAGGACGAAACAATGAAAATGCACCATGTCGCTTGCGCCGTTGCCGTGGCCTGTATCTCGCCCTTACAGGCCGCCACCGACAGCGGACTCGAACAACGTCTGAATGCACTTGAGGCCAGGTTGGCCGCTGCCGAACAACGGGCTCAGACCGCTGAAGCCAAAGCGGCCGCTGCGGAACAGCAAACCCAGCGCACCGCGGAGCAAACGGCACGCCTGGAACAGCAGACGCTGCCGAGTCAGGGCGTCGAGTTCCACGGTTATGCCCGTTCCGGCCTGCTGATTGGCGATAACGGCAGTGGCACCGAAGGGGGCCCCTATGTCACCCCGGCCGGCGCCACGGGCGGCGCGATTGGGCGTCTGGGTAACGAGCCGGATACCTATGTCGAGGTCAATCTGGAGAAGAAGAGCCAGCTCGATAACGGTGCCACCACCCGCTACAAGGTAATGCTGGCCGACGGGCAACGCAGCTATAACGACTGGACCGGCGGCAACTCCTCGCTGAACATCCGTCAGGCGTTCGCCGAACTTGGCCAGTTGCCAACCTTTGGCGGCGCCGTCAAAGGCAGCACACTGTGGGCCGGGAAACGCTTTGACCGCGATAATTTTGATATCCACTGGCTGGACTCCGATGTCATCTTCCTCGCCGGTACCGGTGCCGGTATCTATGACGTGAAATGGGGTGACAACACCCACAGCAACTTCTCGCTCTACGGCCGCAGCTTCGGTGCATTGGATAACGTCAATAGCGACATCCAGAACTACATCTACACCGCCAACAACTACGCCGGTAACTGGCAGTGGATGATCAGTGGCTTACGTGCCCGCGATAATGATGCCAAGTTCAATACCGGCAACGGCGGAAACACCCGGGTCGCCGGCAAGGGGATCCATAGCCTGCTCGCCTATCACGGCAGCAGCTTCTATGGCCTGCGCGAAGGCACCTTCAAGGCGGCGCTGCTTTATGGACAAGGCCTCGGTGCCGAAGTGAAGGGGCTGGGCTCGGATGGTAATCTCGCTGAATCGGCGCGCACCCTGCGCCTGGCCACTTACGGCACCACGGCGTTGTCACAACGCTGGAGTCTGGCTCCCGCTGTGCTGGCACAACGCAGTGAAGATCGTTACGTCAAAGGCGATGACTACCGCTGGGTGACCCTCAATGGCCGCCTGTTGCAAGAGATTAACCAGAACTTCGCCCTCGCCTATGAAGCCAGCTACCAGTACATGGACCTGGATCCGCAAGGCTACAAGGGCCTCAGCGCCGTGGATGGCAACGTCTACAAGCTGACCTTTGCCCCGACGTTCAAGGCTGGCGACATTGCCAACTTCTTCAGCCGCCCCGAACTGCGGGTTTTTGCTACCTACCTCAATTGGGACAAACAACTGGACAAGTACGCAACCAGTGACAGCTTCGGCAAGGAAGGCTTCACCGGCGGCGGGCAATGGAACTTCGGTGTACAGATGGAAACCTGGTTCTGATTGTGATGGGCCGCCACTGCGGCCCGTTACTAAAACGCTAATCTGATATATGAGCGGGTGCCCCCGCAGATGAAGAGGTACACGATGAATACACACGCTACCGCCACCGCCCTGCTGCCGTTACTCGGTGGCAAACAGAACATCGCCAGTGCAGCGCACTGTGCGACGCGATTACGTCTGGTGCTTGTCGATGACCAGCTCGTCGACAAGAGCGCCATCGAGAAGCTTGACGGCGTCAAGGGCTGCTTCAGCAATGCCGGTCAAATCCAGATCATTTTCGGCACCGGCCTCGTCAACAAGGTCTATGCCGACTTTATTGCTGTCGCCGGCATTAGCGAAAGCAGCAAGAGCGAACTGACTGATCTGGCCGCCCAGAAGCTCAATCCGCTGCAACGCGTGGCCCGCCTGCTGTCGAATATCTTTGTGCCCATCATTCCGGCAATTGTCGCATCCGGTCTGCTGATGGGGCTGCTGGGAATGGTTAAAACCTATGGTTGGGTCAATGCTGACAGCGCGCTGTTCGTCATGCTCGATATGTTCAGCTCAGCGGCCTTCATCATACTCCCCATCCTGATTGGTTTTACCGCCGCCCGCGAGTTTGGTGGCAACCCCTACCTGGGCGCCACACTGGGCGGCATTCTGACTCACCCGGCGCTGACCAATGCCTGGGGCGTCGCCGGCGGTTTCAAGACCATGGATTTCTTCGGTCTGGATGTCGCCATGATCGGCTATCAGGGCACCGTCTTTCCTGTGCTGCTGGCCGTCTGGTTCATGAGTCATATCGAGAAACGGCTGCGCAAAGTCATCCCTAACGCGCTGGATCTGATCCTGACCCCGTTCCTGACCGTGATCATCACCGGCTTTGTCGCGCTGCTGTTCATCGGTCCTGCGGGCCGGGCGCTGGGCGATGGCATCTCGTTCGTACTGAGCAATTTGATCGAACATGCCGGCTGGTTAGCAGGCCTGCTGTTTGGCGGCACCTACTCCGCCATCGTCATTACCGGCATCCATCATAGCTTCCATGCCATCGAAGCCGGCTTGCTGGGCAACCCGCACATTGGCGTCAACTTCCTGCTACCGATTTGGGCGATGGCCAACGTGGCACAAGGTGGCGCTTGTCTGGCGGTCTACTTCAAAACCCGTGACGTCAAGATCAAGGCCATTGCCATTCCGTCTGCGTTTTCAGCCTTGCTGGGGATCACCGAAGCCGCCATCTTCGGGATTAACCTGCGCTTCATGAAGCCGTTCCTGGCCGCATTGGCAGGCGGTGCGCTTGGCGGGGCCTGGGTGGTCGCCAATCACGTCGGCATGACCGCCGTCGGACTGACCGGTATTCCGGGGATCGCGATTGTGCAGGCCAATTCTGTGGTCAATTACCTGCTCGGCATGGTGATCGCGTTCGGTGCCGCCTTTATCATCTCCTTCGTACTGAAGTACAAGACGGACAGCGAATAATGTCGGAAGCCCGTTTACTTAATCTGCTTGCCCGGTCCTTGTTGGCCGGGCAAGCCCGTGCCGCCCAGGATCCGCATCGCCCGGTCTGGCACCTGGCTCCCAGTGTCGGGTTGCTAAACGATCCAAATGGTTTCATCCAGCACCAGGGACGTTATCACCTCTGCTACCAGTGGAATCCCTTTGCCTGTGAACACGGCGCCAAATTCTGGGGCCATTGGAGCTCAGCCGATTTGCTGCATTGGCGCCATGAGCCGGTCGCCCTGGTGCCCGCCGAGCAGTATGAACGCAACGGCTGCTACTCCGGCTCCGCCGTCGTCAAGGACGGCGAACTGACGCTGATCTACACCGGCAACGTCAAATATCCTGACGGCAGCCGTACCGCATTCCAGTGTCTGGCCGTTGAAGAGGCCGATGGCACGTTTCGCAAGCTGGGGCCTGTGCTGCCGTTACCGCCAGGCTATACCGGCCATGTTCGTGATCCCAAGGTCTGGTTTGAGCAGGATATGTGGTGGATGGTCCTGGCGGCGCAGGATCCGCAACGCCATGGCAAAGTCCTGCTGCTGCGCTCAGCGGATCTGCACGAATGGCAACCCGTCGGTGAGCTGGCAGGCAGTCACTGTCATGGGCTGCAGGACTTCGGTTATATGTGGGAGTGTCCGGATCTGTTTCGTCTGCAGGGCAAGGGCGTACTGCTTTGCTGCCCGCAAGGGCTCTCCCCGCAGGCCGAAAGCTGGTTGAATCGCTTTCAGGCCGGCTACTTCCTCGGCGATCTGAGTCTGCAGCACGCAAAATTTGACCATGGTGCGTTTCATGAGCTGGATCTGGGCTTTGAGTTCTACGCTCCGCAAACCACGCTCAGCGACGATGGCCGGCGGCTGTTGTTTGGCTGGATGGGCGTACCAGAACAAGACGAGGCGTACCATCCCACCCGCGACTATGGCTGGATCCACTGTATGACCTGTCCCCGGGAGCTGACGCTCGCCGACGGGCGTTTGCGCCAACGACCGGCCCGTGAACTGCAGCAGCTCAGAGGGCAGCTGACACAGTGGCAGGGTCCGGCCGTCACGGCGCCGACCTTGGCCGCCGACAGTGCCGAGTTGCAGCTGGTCGCCGATGGGCCCTTCAGCCTGACGCTGGCTGATAGCGTCCATCTGGATTGGGATGGCCAGCGCCTGACGCTGCAACGCCCGTCGCTGCGCGATGGTCAGCCCGAGTACCGTTACTGGCGCGGCTCGCTGCAACAGCTGACACTACTGCTTGATCGCTCCAGCCTCGAAATCTTTATCAACGATGGCGAAGCCGTAATGAGCAGCCGGATATTTCCACGGCAGCCGGCACAGCTGCAGTTACAGGGTGAGAGCTTCATCCAATTGCAACACTGGCCGCTGGCAGGGGGCGTGCTAGAATGAGGCCCTTTCCCACTCATTGATGCCGTCTGTAGTGAAGAATAAAAAGCGTATCACCATCAGTGACATAGCCCAACTGGCCGGCGTTTCCAAGGCGACGGCCAGCCTGGTGTTGAACGGTCGCAGCAAGGAGTACCGGGTGGCTGATGAGACCCGTGACCGCATCCTCGCCATTGCAGCGGAACAACATTATCAGCCCAGCCTGCATGCACGCAGTCTGCGCACCAACCGCACCCACACGCTGGGCCTGGTCGTGCCGGAGATGACCAACTATGGCTTTGCCTCCATCAGCCGCGAGTTGGAAACCCTGTGCCGGGAAACGGGTCTGCAACTGCTGATAGCATGCTCAGATGAGAACCCAAGCCAGGAAATGATGGCCGTCAACAGCCTGCTGCAACGTCAGGTCGATGGCTTGATCGTCGCCTCCAGCCTGACTTCGGATACCGAATACCAGAAGATCAATGCCCGTCTGCCGGTGGTGTTACTCGATCGGCGTATCGGGGACTCAACGCTACCGTCGGTGGTGAGCGATTCCATTGAATCGACGGCGGAGTTGATCGAAAACCTCGCCGAACTGCATCCCGATGAGATCTATTACCTGGGTGGTCCGCTGCGCCTGGCGCCGAGCCGTGAACGTCTGGTCGGTTACGAACTCGGGCTGCAACGGGCCGGCGTCACCGCCAAACCCGGCTGGGTGTTACATGGCCAATTCAGCCCCAGCGCCGGTTACGAGATGATGGCCGGCCTCTGCGCCGAACTCGGACGGCCACCCAAGGCACTGTTTACCGCGGCCTGTGGTCTGCTGGAGGGGGTGTTACGCTACCTGAATCAACACCAGCTGATGGATGCGGATATCCACCTGTGCAGTTTCGATGATCACTACCTGTTTGATTGTTTGCCGCTGCGTCTGGACACCATAGCGCAAGACAGCCAGCGCCTGGCCGCCCACAGCTTTGCGCTGATTACCGCGCTGATCGAACAGCATCCGGTCAGCAACCTGGAACAGACCCTGCCAGCACAGATCCACTGGCGCCATCCCCTGTCACGACAACGAAAATTATGAAATCACATCTGTTGCTGGCCTTGAGCCTGATCACTGGCGTTGCTAGCGCCTCACCGGTCACCGCGGCACACAAGCCGGTCGTCCTGAACGCCCAGCAAAAAGCGGCAGCCGATGTCTGCCTGGAATACGTCAGCTACCGATTGGGACACATGATGGGGTTAACGGTGACGCAGGTGGCGATCCCCACGCCACCGGCCACATTGTGGCTGGTGGTGGGAGAGGACAAACAGCAGGCACGACCGATCAATTTTGTCTGCCATCTCGATTATCAGCAGGCGCGATGGGCCCTGGAAAAACTCGAGTTGCTACAACTCAATTCGGCGACGCTGCCGGCACCAGCGCCGTCAACAAATGGTCCAGGTGCTCCAGCAAACTAACGCCGAACGGCGTCAAATACCCCCCATCTTCGGCCGTAATCACCCCATTTTGAAACAGGCGATTCGCGGCCGCCTGCAGCTCGGCATCCGAATCGCGATGCAACTTGAGTCCTTGTTCAAGATTGGTCAGATCAAACAGCGACAGCAGACGCAAATCCTGCCAGAAAGCAGGGTGGTTCAGTTGGCTCAAACGCATTCTATGCTCCACTTATAAACAGCACACCGCTCTAAACTAACAAAATCCCCTGTCCCAGAATGCGCCCTACAGCAAACTCTAACGGCTTGGTGCTTTTTTTTCAGACCTGGTTGTTACTGTATTTTTGTGATGCCGCATATATTTTGTATTTCAACTCAACTTACCGGAAGAAATAATTTAAATATATAAAGTTACAATTAATTACAATTAAATTGTTGAATAAAATAACGACCAACTTGAGGTGTTTTTTTATTTTCAATCACGCCGAATATATTGCTCACCAGATCACAAACACCACACAAATATAAAAATCATGCATTGTCATTAATTCGTAGCTTTCGCTAATCTTGCGACGCCTGAAAACGATTACAGGTCGAAATAATTATTAAAAAACTCTGCATCACATCCTTAATTTCGGACGTGGTGAACTTTGTTGCAAACCAATACAGGAGCGTTAGATGAACAACAAGAAATTCATGCTTCCCACGGCACTTGCCGTATTTGTGTCCAGTGCAGCCATGGCAGGCACCAGCTTCCAGACGCCGCAAGGCACCTTGTCACTGGGGGGTGACGTCGAACTGGATATGCTGGCGGCGAAAAATCCGACCACAGCCCAAACCAAGGATAATTGGGATATCAGTGGCCGTATTTTGCTCAACGTGGCCGGCGAGCGCATTGTTTCTGGTAATCGCTTTGCGTCATTCCAGATTCAACCGTTGATGCATAATAACGGCACCGTGGATACTGATGACGCCTGGTTTAGTTTTGGCCAGAAAGATAATTGGGCATTCAAGGTTGGTCGTTATGAAGCCTATGATATGTTCCCGCTGGGCCAAGATACCTTTGTTGATTATGGCGACAGCAGTAAAAATAATGGCTTTACCGATGATGTCGGTTATATCTATCAGATGAAAGAAGGCCGCGGCCGTGCCGGTAAGGGTGGCCAAGCGATGTTCAGCAAACAAGCTGGACAATGGTATGCCGAAGTTTCCTCCCTGGTGGGCGACAGCGACAACCTGTTCGGCAACAGCGTCGATACCGGCAAGTATCATGACGTTGATGTTGAACGCAAGAAGGACAACTTTGTCGTCCGCCCGGTGTTGTCATGGAAGAGCTCGACTGTCACCGTCGCAGTCGGTGCGGAAACTAACCTGATTGATGATGCCTACGTGATTACCGGCACCAACACTTCAGTTTCCAAGCGTACCGGTTTTGGCTCCAACGCCATTTGGCAAGCCACCCCGGATCTGGCGCTGACCATTCGTGGGGCGTATCTGGATGCCGTTGACGAGAAGGATTACAGCGTTGGCCCAAGCATGCAGTACAAGGCCTTCTTCCTGTCCTACATCTTCGCCAACAACGACATTTCCCAGGGTGATACGGCACTGACCGACAGCTCTGCAGACATTCACACCGTCTACAGCTCCTACAAGTTCAGCAATGTGATGGATATGGACAACTTTGATGTCTATCTGGGCGCTTACTGGTCACAGATCAAGCCGCAAGATGGCTTTGGCGGGCTGGGCGATGAAACCCAGGAACGGTACGGTGGCAAGGTGCGCTTCAAGTACTACTTCTAATACCGGAACCAGACCAAAGCCACCGTCCGTCCTGACAGACGACTGAGTCATCCGCATGTTACTCGCAATCTCATGCTATCAGCTCAGACGGCTAGATTAAAGGTTCTAATCAATGCCCCGGAAACGGGGCATTGAGCATTCCATGCAGAGGAAAACGCACCATCACCGTCAAACCACTCGGGTCTGTGCGGCTCTCGAAACTGATGTTCGCCCGGTGGATCTCGCAAATGCGTGCCACTATGCTCAGTCCCAACCCCACCCCCGGGCCCCGGCTATCCAAACGGGTAAAGGGACGCATCAACACCTCGGGATCCAGTTGCGGGATGCCTGGCCCCAGATCACTGACACTCAGCACCAGCGACGCTTGGGCTCCTTCCCCTTCCGCCAGCAACGTAATCACCACCTCGCTGCCGGCATCGGCATAGCGGCCGGCATTCTCCACCAGATTGCGAATCAGCATCTGCAGCAAGGCGGCCTCACCCGTCATCTTCTGTTCGTGGGCGTCCAGCCGTAAGCGCTGCTGGCGATGTTGCAGCATCTGTGTCAATTCCGGGAGCAACGGCGTAAACACATCACGCCGCCAGTACACCTCGTCACTGACTCCCATGATCAGGTTGCGTTCCAGACGCGCCATCTGCAGCAGTTGTTCGACGGTATGATGCAGCCCATCCAGGCGCTGGATCAGTGGGCCGACCACACTATCCCGCTCGGGATCCTGCATCAGCTCCAGTGACAACCGGATGCCGGCTAACGGGGTTCGCAACTCATGGGCCACATCGGCGGTGAATTGCCGTTCACGGGTTACCGCCATCTCCAGCCGGGTTAACAAGTCGTTGATCGCCTGCACCACGGTGCCAATCTCGCTGCCCGACCCCTGCAGCTGTAATGGCTTGAGATTGCTGACCGAGCGCTGGTGCAGCAAGCGGACCAGCTCGGCCAGCGGTGCCGTCAACCAGCTAACGGCGAGCGAAACCAACCCCAACGCCAGCAGTGTCATTAACAGATTGGGAAACAGCAGCGCACTGACGGTTTCGCGCTGCTCTTTTTCCAATTCGCGCAACGATCGCGCCGGATTATGGGCCAATTTGACCAGCTCACCGACCTGCTCCTGGCTCTCATGCCAGACCCAGATCACCGAGACGCTCTGACACAGCAGCATGACGACACCGAGCAGCACCATCAAGCGTCGCCGCAACGACCAGCGTTGCCACAGACTCATACCGATTTACCTTCCGGTTGCCGCTCCAGGCAATAGCCTTCACCGCGAACCGTGCGGATCCAGTCCGTACCCAGCTTGCGGCGCAGATGATGGATGTGGACCTCGAGGGCGTTGGAGCCGATGTCATCCTGCCAGTCATACAGATCCTCTTGCAGGCGGGCACGGCTGACGACCTTGCCGGCCTGCATGATCAGGCGACGCAACAGGGCATATTCACGCCGCGTCAGTTGCAACACCTCTCCGCACAGCAGCACCTTGTGACTTTCCAGATCGACGCTCAGCTCGCCACACTGCAGTGTATTGCTTGCCAGTCCCTGATGCCGGCGTAACAGCGCACGGACACGCGCCTGCAACTCGGCCAACGCAAACGGCTTGACCAGATAATCATCGGCACCATGATCCAGCCCCTGCACTCTGTCATCTACCGCATCCCGCGCCGTCAGGATCAGCACGGGCAACGTCAATCCGCGTTGCCGCCAGCGTCGCAACAAAGCCAGGCCACTCCCGTCCGGCAACCCCAGATCCAACAACACCAGACCATAGTCGCTACCCCGGATCAGGTTATCTGCCTCCGCGACCGAGCCAGCGGTATCACAACTGTAATTTTCACGACTCATCGCCTGCTGCAGGCCGTGCTGCAGCAAGGCGTCATCTTCGACTATCAAAATCTTCATCGTATCGAGCCCAACGGGTTGAGATACGCCATGCTATCACTCCGCCAGCTTTTTCTGTAAGGCGCGGATCTCCTCCCGCCGGCCACTGTCCGCCAACGCACGCCCTGGGCGGTCTGGCGCGGCCAAGGCTTTTTGCAGATAACGTCGCGCCGTGTCGTTGTCGCCCTTGCTCGCCAGATAATCGGCATAGAAATAGTTGCTGTCGATGCCCTCCGGGTTGAGATTCAGACCCCGCTTGAGCATAAACTCGGCTTGTTTGTCATCACCAAATCCTAACGGCCAACCGGGCACCTTGTAATACAAGACGCCCAGTGAGGTCAGTGCCGATCCCTGCAGCGTCGAGGGATCACGGGCGATCACCGCCTCGTAATCCGCCTTGGCCTCCTTAGCCAACGACAACGCCCCGATCCCGCCTTTGGCACCGGCATAACTGCCGACTATGATGCCCGCCCAGGTGCGCAGTGCCAGATCGTCCGGATGCTGCTGCACATCCTGCCGTACCTTGGCAGATAGACTCGCCAGTGCCGCCTCCCGGGCATCACCCTGTTGCTGATACTGGGCCGCCGCCCATTGTGCTTGATACTGCTGATACAGCGCATCGGCCTGGGCTGATACCCCCACGGTTGACGCTACGGTGCTCAACACCAAACCTTGAATCAGTGCTTTCATTTTGCCGTTTCCTTCTGTTGCGCATGGAGTGGATCATGACTCTGGCTCGAATCTGGTGCGGAGCGGTTTGCAAAGCGGGCAATCACCGACCGCTGGCGTGCCAGTGCCTGGCTGACCACGCCGGGAAGAAGCCGATTGAGGCGTACAAACAGTTTTTCTGGCCAACCGATAAAGCGCCGCGTTTGGCGCCCGGCCAGAAGTTGCATCAGTTCATCGGCGACCCGTTGCGGCGGATCACTGCGGTTGCCCAATGCCTGATTCATCGCCACCACAGCCGCCGAATTCAGTTCGGTATCGGTCGCCCGTGGCGCCAACAGGCAGATGCGCGGCCCCTGCGGCCCCACCTCCCGCGCCAAGGCCTCGGTCAACATGGCCAACCCCGCCTTGCTGGCGCAGTAAGGGACGAATCCGGGATAACCGATCTCGCCAAAACTTGAGCCGATGTTGACCAGGGTGCCGTGCTGGCCCAGAAACGGCAGCGCCATCTGTGCCAAGCGCAGCGGAGCCAACAGGTTCAGCGTCACCTGTTGCTGCAACTGGGCATCAGTTTGCGTTTCCAGCCAGGCAAATTGCTGGCATCCGGCGGCATGCACCAACAGATCCAGTGGCCGCTGTCGGGCCTGCAAAAAATGCTGCAATTCGGTGATGGCCTCAGAGGTTTGCAGATCCAGCGCCAGCCAGCCAATCCGTTGCTCATCCTGGATCGCCAGCTGTTGCATCAATTGCTGCCGGAGCTGCATCAGCCGAGAGGCATTACGCGCCACCAGCAATACCGACCAGCCCTCCCCGAGCAGCCGTTCGACGATGGCGCGCCCGATGCCGCCCGAGGCGCCAGTAATGACGGCATAGGCCATTTACTGCACCTCCATCGGCAAGGAACGAAACACATCGCCATACAGCCGGAACATGACGCGCGCCATGTGCACTATCGCCGCCTGATCGTCCGCATCCGTCACCTTGTCCATCAAGGCGGCGAAGAAACGGATGTGGTCCTGGTCCAGGCTGCCATGAGACGTCAGATAGGTCATGGCGCTGTCAGGCAGCCCTAACTGCTGCTGAATCAGCGCCGCCATTGGCGTCGCCAGATTGACGCTGGTCCCCTCCAGCACCAGCACCATGCCAAAAAAGGAGACCGGGTTGCCGCGGGTGATACTGTCCCAGGCGTAGCTAACCATCAGCTCAGTCGACAGGTGGGGCTGCCCCTGGGCTACGGCATGGCGATCGCCACCGGCTGCTGCGATATCGTTGAGGATCCACAGATCATGTCCCTTCTCCTCATCGATGTAGTCGGCAACCGCATCCTGCAACCAGCGATGCGCCTCACCGAGCCGACTGCCGCAGGCCATCAGCAACGGCACCGTATTGCGCACGTGATAATAGGCCTGGGTCAAAAACGCCAGATAACGTGGCAGCGTCACCTGGCCTTGCTGGCAGGCCACGATGGCCGGTGCCGACAACAGATAGTGACGCTCAGCCTCAGTGGCCATAACCAGTTGTTGATAGAAACTCATACCTGCTCCTGTTGCGGCAAACGCTGCCGGGCAATGACATGACGACGCAGCCGGCCATTGCTGGTCAGCTCGCCCTGTTGATGACTAAATGGGGTATCGATAACGGTGGCCCCTTCTAAACGGGCATAACCAGGCAACTGGGCATTGCACTGCGCTAGCAACGCGGCCAACGCCTCGGGGCTCTGTAGGCCAGGGGCAAACAGCAAGGCGCGAATACCTTGTTGTTCATCGCCGTAGACAAAGGCCTGCAACACCCCAGGACGCGCCAAGAGCTCGGCCTCTATCCATTCCGGGTTGACATTGCGCCCCAGGGCCGTCACCAGCGTCGACTTCTTGCGGCCGAGAATGGTGAGGTAACCCTGGCTATCCCAGGCCCCCAGATCACCGGTGGCGAGCCAGGGAGAGCCAGGAGAGCTCTCCCCCAGATAACCGAGCATGGTATTGCCTCGGATCAGCACTTCACCATCAGCCGCCAGACGGATTTCGACATGCGACAAGGGTTTCCCGACACTGCCCATCCGGTTCAGCCCAGGGCCATTGAGTGCTGCCACAGAGCCGACTTCGGAGAGACCATACCCCTCAAACACCGGCAGGCCGAGCTGCTGCGCTTGGTGCAGCATCTGTTGGCTGGTCTTGCCCCCACCCACGGCCAACAGCTGCCAGCGCTGCGCGGACAGCATCCCAGACGAGACCCCTTGCAGTAGCCAGCCCAGTGTCACCGGCAGCAAGATCAGGCTGTCGGCATTCGAGCCGGCCAGCGACGAAAGAAACTGGCGCGGATCGGGACGTTGCAAATCGGCCAATCCCAATGTGGCCAGTGGCACCAGCTCAATTGGTGTCCCCAACCACAACGGCAGATAGACTCCCGCCAGATTCTCCAGCAAAACCGCCAGCGGCATGATGCACAAGTGCCGCCGGACCGTCAGCCCCTGCAGGCGTTCGGCCAATGCCAACACAGTGCGCTGTAATGCTTCTGCCGCCAAACAGACACCCTTGGGCTCGCCAGTGCTGCCGGAGGTATACGTCACCTTGCAGCATCCCTCAGGCAGGTTCACCGCAGGGTAATCAAGCCACTGCCAATCAGGTGCGGTGTGATCCGGCCGCCACAGCGCCAGACAACCGCTGTCGCGCAACAGGTGCTGTCGCTGCGCATCGGTGAAGAATCCAGGCACCGGGACACAGGGCACCCCTGCCAGCAGGCAAGCCAGATCCGCAACGATCCACTCGATACTGTTATCTGCCGCCAGTGCAATGGGACGCCCCGACGAAGACGCACGCAGCTGATGCTGCAACCACTGCGCCTGCTGGCACACCGCCTGCCACAACGTCCGCTGATCCCATTGTCGCTCGCCCTGACAGACCGCCAGCGCCGTGGGCACTTCATCGGCGCGCCGCGCCATGACGTCCAGTAAGCTTTTCATCGGCTCGCCTCCATACCCGGAAGCGGCAGGTCTTGATGTGGTAATTGCGGCAAGCGACTTAGAAGGCGTGGCTGTTGCTGCAACAGTGTCCAGCCTTGACGGATCTCGCCGGCGACCACCTGGGGATCGTGCTCATAATATCGTCCCCAGCGTTCCGGCTCCGGCACGGCCGTGCGTTCAGCACTCTGTAGCCAGAGCGGCTGCAGTGCCAAAGCATGAAACAGGGCCCGAACCTGATCGGTGGCGGTAAACACCACATAACGGTAGCCTTGCGTCGCCAGATAGGCGGTCAACGCCAACACCAGCCAGCGCCCCTGTCCCGGGCTGGCGGCCAGGTTGCCAATCTCGAGGATCTCATCACGCGCCACCGGTTGCTGCAGACGGGCCGCGAGTTGTTGCTCTACCGGCACCGTTAAGTAATGTTCGAGAAACAGCGGACCGACAAATGCCGGATTCATCCCGGCGGAGGCCAGGATTTGCCCTGACGCACCGCGTAGACAACACTGCCACGGCATCAATTGCTGGATCATGGCGGCATGCTGCTCACTGAAGCGCTGACGGACAAAATCGAAGATTTCATCATGCTGAACCAGGCTCAGATGGAGCCTGATTCCCGGGCTCACCACATTGGATACGGCTTGCATACGACTCTCCGGATTGGATTGACACTAAAACAAGCATCGAGGATGAATGTTAAGGCAGACTTAACGCGCGGTTTTTATCTTGTTGGAGGGAAAAAGTGTCATGCTTAAAGCGGTTGGTGCGCGGTGGGTTCCACGATGACGAAATTATCGGGCTG
The DNA here is from genome assembly GCA_945957385.1 of uncultured Aeromonadaceae bacterium. Lineage (GTDB taxonomy): Bacteria > Pseudomonadota > Gammaproteobacteria > Enterobacterales > Aeromonadaceae > Pseudaeromonas. Next base: position 6,540 of record CAMFKP010000033.1, on the reverse strand, counting down.
GGTATCGCTTCTGTGTCTTGGTCTGGCGTTCAGCCGGTCGGCCTGTGCCGGTCTGGAACAGCTGCAGTACCTGACAGAGGAATGCAAGCCATTCAACTACACTCTGCCCTCAGGCCAAGCCAGCGGTATTGCCGTCGAGCTCTTGCAGCGCATCTGGTTGCGCACCGGCACCCCGGCTCAGCCAATCCGCTTCCTGCCCTGGGCGCGGGGTTATCTGCGGCTGCAGCAACAACCCAATACCGTGCTGTTTTCAACCGCACGAACCCGTACCCGGGAGCCGCAATTTCGCTGGGCCTGCCCCATTACCAAGACACCGACTGTGCTGTTAGGGCTGCGTTTACGACATCTACACCTCGAGAATTTACAGCAGCTGCGCGCCTACCATGTGATGGCGGTACGCTCGGATGTCGGCGAACAGGTGTTGCGCTCGCAGATCGATGCCGAGGTGCGGCTCGACACCACCCACGCCATCAACCTGGCATTACGGCAACTCAAGGCCGGACGCATAGATCTGGTCTCATTCAATGAGCGGGTTGCTCGGCAAACCTGGCAGGAGATGGGAGAACAGGATCAGGATCTGCAAACCCTCTGGGATCTGGGTGCGCAAGAGATTTGCTACGCCTTTAACCCGCAGACGTCACCTGATCTTATCGCCACCTTCCAGCAGGCGTTGCAGCAGGAGATCGCCAGCCCGCACTACCCGGCGTTGCTACAGCGTTATCAACTCGCACCTTGAGCGGGCCTTGCCCGGTCAGTTCACGGCCAGAACAAACAAGCCACCCTCAGGGTGGCTTGTTTGTTCTCAACTATCTGCGCATTGAGGCAGAGCCGCGTTACTTGCGCCGCCAGGTCGTCCCGCCGGCACCATCTTCAAGCACTATGCCCATCTCGGTCAGACGATTGCGTGCCGCGTCGGCCGCCGGCCAATCTTTGGCCGCACGAGCATCATTGCGCGTCCTGATCAGGCATTCAATCTCGGCCACCTCATCATCGGCCTCATCGCCCTTGAAAAAGGCTTCCGGATCCTGTTGCAGCAGTCCCAGAACCCCACCGAGCTCGCGCAGACGCCCGGCCAGCGCGGCGGCATCGGTCGCCCCCTCGCCTTTGAGACGGTTAACTTCCCGGGCCAAATCAAACAGTACCGAATAGGCTTCAGGAGTATTGAAGTCATCATCCATCGCCGCGCGGAAACGTTCGACATACTGTTCACCGCCAGCGGCGGAGACCACAGGGAGGCCACGCAGTGCGGTATACAACCGCTCCAGTGCCGCCCGCCCCTGATTGAGATTTTCGTCAGAGTAGTTCAGCTGGCTACGGTAGTGACCGGACATCAGGAAATAGCGCACCGTTTCAGCATCATAGACTTTGAGCACATCGCGAATCGTGAAGAAGTTGCCCAGGGATTTGGACATTTTTTCGCGATCCACCATCACCATGCCGGTATGCATCCAGGTGTTGACGTACTGGGTGTGATGCGCGCAGCAGCTCTGGGCGATCTCGTTCTCATGGTGCGGGAACATCAGATCGGAGCCACCACCATGGATGTCAAAGTGGTTACCCAAATGCTTGGAATTCATCGCCGAGCACTCAATGTGCCAGCCCGGGCGCCCGGCTCCCCACGGTGAATCCCAAGTCGGCTCGCCGGGTTTGGACATCTTCCACAGCACGAAATCCAGCGGGTTGCGCTTGGACTCCTCGACACTGACCCGGGCACCGGCTTGCAACTGATCCAGATCCTGGCCAGAGAGGCGGCCATATTGTGGATAGCTGTCAATGGCGAACATCACATCACCATTATCACCGACATAGGCATGGCCATTGGCCAGCAATTGCTCGACCAGCGCAATGATTTCGGCAATGTGCAATGTAGCCCGTGGCTCAATATCCGGACGCAGCAGCTTCAGTGCATCGAAGTCGGCATGCATCTGGCCAATCAGGCGCTCGGTCAGCGCTTCGCAGGATTCATTATTTTCACTGGCACGCTTGATGATTTTGTCATCCACGTCAGTAATGTTGCGTACGAAGGTGACGTCATAGCCCAGATAACGCAGGTAACGGACCACGACATCAAAACCGACGAAGGTGCGGCCGTGGCCGATATGACACAGGTCGTAGATGGTGACTCCACACACGTACATGCCAACCTTGCCAGCATGAATGGGCTTGAATTCTTCTTTTTGTCGGGTGAGGGAGTTGTAAATCTTCAACATGAAATAACCTGTGTCTGACCAATGCGGACGGTCATTCTAGCCATTTCAAAAGCGGTTGACGAGGGGCGGCGGCAGCCTCGGTGGTCAAGGCCGCTGCACAGACAACCTCTCCAGCATTGGCACTGGGACTACAGCCACCACTCCTGACAGAGGCCATAGCGCTTGGCGGTAGCCAGATCGATCTCGATCCGATCCTGACTGAGATAGACACCGCTATCAAGACCATCGGCCTCCAGATCCAGTTCATCACACAGCCGTTGCCACGCGGTGCAATGCTCACGGACATAGCCTATCGGCAAGGCCAGACCAATGTCGCGATCGTCGTACATCATGATGACCTCCGTGGTTACCGGTCTGCTTAAAGTATAGGCCGCCACCGCGGTCCAACGGCAGTTTTGCCGCGTCGGGGTGGACAAGCGGCGTCGCTTTGCGCAGAATCGCCACACTTCAACGCCCTTCGGGCGGTTACTGCAACGCGAGGACACTCTGATGATTACGCTGCATACCAATCACGGCGATATCCAAATCGAACTGTTTCATGACAAGGCGCCGGTCACCTGTGCCAACTTCGAGCAATACTGCCGCGACGGTCACTACAATGGCACCCTGTTCCATCGCGTGATCAACGACTTCATGATTCAAGGCGGCGGCTACCTGCCGGGCTTTGTTGAAAAAGATACCCGCGAGGCTATCAAGAACGAAGCCAACAACGGCCTGTCCAACAAGGTTGGTACCCTGGCGATGGCCCGCACCAGCGACCCGCACTCCGCAACGGCGCAGTTCTTCATCAACGTGGCCGATAACGACTATCTGGATCACAAGAACGAGTCGATGCAGGGTTGGGGCTACTGCGTGTTCGGTGCCGTCAGCGGTGGCATGGAGGTGGTCAACAAGATCAAGCTGGTGAAAACCGGCCGTGCCGGCATGCATCGCGATGTGCCTAAAGAAGATGTGATCATCGAACGCGTCACCGTCGCCTGATCGACATCATGCCGGCCGGAAGGCCGGCTTTTTCCCTTCTGTCTCCTGATCCTGCCCATGACCACGCTGTTTATCTCCGATCTGCACCTAAGCGAACACCGGCCTGAACTGACGAGTGCCTTCCTGCGTTTCCTGCGTACCACCGCCACCCAGGCTGACGCGCTGTACATCCTCGGCGATCTGTTCGAGTTCTGGATCGGTGATGATGAGGCGTCCCCCCTGCAACGGCAGATTGAACAGGCGCTGCAGGCACTGCATCAACAGGGGATCGCCCTGTTCTACCTGCATGGCAACCGTGACTTCATGGTCGGCAAGACATTCGCCCGCCACGCCGGACTGACACTGTTACCGCCGATTCAGGTGATAACGCTGGCAGGTCGTCGCTGCCTGCTGCTGCACGGCGATGAGTTGTGCCTGTTGGATCAGGCCTATCAGCGTTACCGCCGCATTACCAGCTGGCGCTGGCTCCAGTGGCTGTTTTTGCGCCTACCCTTGTCGCGGCGCCTGAAGATTGCCGCCAAAATCCGCCGAGGCAGCAAGCAGGGTAAACAAGCTAAGCCGGCAGCCTGGATGGATGTCGTTGACCATGAGGTGGAGCGGCTGATGCGTCAGCATGGTGCCGTCTGGATGATTCACGGCCACACCCATAAGCCAGCCCGCCATGCGTTGGGCTTCCAGATGCCGGATCTGGCCGGCAGCACGCACAACGCCTGTCGCTTTGTACTGGGTGATTGGGAGCACGTCTTCACCTATCTGAGCGTGGAGGGCGACAACGCCCGCCTGCTCACCGACCCCGTCACGCCCAGCGTAGCCTGATCGCAGACTTGATGCAGGCGTGCCGCTGACAACGCCTGCTACGCTGTCTCGTCCTCACTGCGCCGCCCCAAGCCGTACTCGCGCAACTTGTTGGCTACCGCGGTGTGGCTGATCCCCAAACGCTTGGCGAGTTGTCGGCTGGAAGGAAACAGCGGGTAGAGTCGTTCCAGCATCGCCCGCTCAAAACGCTTGCTCGCTTCGCTGAGACTGCCTTCGAACCACTGCTCCTCTACCGTCATGCCTGCGTCGAGCTGGGGTAGACGCAGATCCGCAGGCTCTAGCTGATCGCGCTCGAGCAGGGTCAATGCCTGATACAGGGCATTGTGCAGCTGACGAACATTGCCGCCCCAGGCATAGGCCAGCAGAAACTCATTGAAGTGGCGGGAAAAACGCGGCCGGCTGCGCTGCAGCTCGTCACAGATGCGACCGACAAATAGCTGGGTTAGCGGCAAGATATCTTCCCGTCGCTGACGTAGCGGCGGCATCGTTAACTGCAACACACTGAGCCGAAAAAACAGATCTTCGCGAAACGCGCCCGCCCTCACTCTGGCTTCCAATGACTGGCGGCTAGTCGACAGGATCCGCACATCCACCCGCACCTCGTCAGTCTGACCGACACGGTGAAAACGGCCATCCTGCAACACGCGCAGCAACTTGCTTTGCAGCAGCGGTGACATCTCGGCAACTTCGTCCAGCAAAAACGAACCGCCGCTGGCCTGCTCCAACAAGCCAGTCTTGCCCGGCCACTCCGGGCCAAACGCACCGGGAGCCGAACCAAACAGTTCGTGTTCCGCCACCTCATCGGGCAAGGCCGCGCAGTTGAGTGTCACCAAGGGGCCTGTGCTGCGCAGGCTGCTGGCATGGCAGGCCCGCGCCAGCATCTCTTTTCCACTCCCGGTCTCGCCTTGGATCAGCAAGGGTAAATCTTGTCCAGCCATGCGCCGAGCCTGGTGCAATAGCGCCTGCATGCTGCTACTGAGCGCGCTGAACGCCTCAAACCGCCCCTCACCCGCTCCCTGCAACAGACTGTAGTGATGCCCTACTCGGCGCGCCGATTTCAGCACTACCAGGGCACCGGCCAGGCTGACACTGGCATCTACGCCCTCCACGTCAGGGATCCGCACTGGCAGAATATCGGCCAGATACTCTTCTCCTGCGAACGCCAACTTACAGGTTTCGGCCTGCGGGGCCCCCTCGGTCAGCCATGGCAAAAACGCAAACCCCTTGAGAAAAGAGCTGATGGGCAATCCCTGCACATCGCGCCACTGCAGGCGCAGAATATTCAGCACCGCCTCGTTGGCTTGGCGCAACCGGCCGCGGTTGTCGACGGTGAAAATCAGATCTGGCAACGCCTTCATCAGCGCTCGTACTTCCTGATGCTCACGTTCCGAAGGCATAAACGGCACGGTACGCACATCCAAAATACCGCGGATACGGCGGATGCCCGGCATCAGATTCTGCAGCCGCTCGAATCCCATCTCGGGAAAATGCAGATAGATAAACCCACCCGCCTCGTCGAGTTCAATGCCGCGCAGATCGATGGCCTGCTCCTCCAGTTGCGTCAACAGTTCACGCGTCAACCCAATCCGATCCTCACAACTGACCTGTAACCGCATGCTCGCTTTACCACTCCTTATTACAATCTGCCGAGGCAGCGATCGCCCTAGCTGACAATCCGACTGCCATGTAACTCCTTGGCACCGGTAGCACGGGCTATGGCATGCAGATTATCACGGTTAATCCCGCCACCAGGCAGGATGCTCAGCCGGTCTGACGCATAGGCGATCAACGCGCGGAGATGTTCAAGGTTTTGCGCTGCAGAACCAGGCCCCCCTCGCGTCAGGATCCGCGAGACGCCGGCCGCCGCCAGCCAGTCGATAGCGGCAAATTGTTCATCGCGCGGCAGCGTATCGAACGCCATATGGAAGGTCACCGCCATGCCCGCGGCCTGTGTCAGCAGTTGCGTCATCACGGCCGTATCCAGATGACCATCGGCGTCCAGCGCCCCGAGCACCACGCCGTCAAAGCCCAGTTCACGGCAATAGGCAATGTCGTAACACTGGATGGCCACCTCGTCGTCACTGTAGTGAAACGATCCGCCGCGCGGGCGGATGATGACATGAATGGGCAGCGCGAGAGCGGACCGCGTCATCTTCAGCGTGCCCGGTCCGGGGGTCGTCCCCCCTTGTGCCAGATTGTCACACAGTTCGATACGGTCGGCTCCGGCTGCGGCGGCCTGCAGCGCTTCACGATAACTGCCGACACAGGCTTCTCGAATCACCATGGCGTTCTCCTTGCAATATCCAGCCGGCATCAGATCTCGTGGACCACAACCGGCGCCATTGTGCGGCGTCGTGCCGGCTGCTGGCTGATGATGACGCCCAGCAATACCACGCCACTGGCCAGCAATTGCAAGCTGGTCATGGTTTCACCAAGCCACCAGTAGGCAAGAAACAGCGTAAAGACCGGGATCAGGTTGCTGTAGGCACTGGCCTGAGTCTGTCTCTTATACACATCTCCGAGCCCACGAGAC